>NZ_JACHCR010000024.1 GCF_014205845.1 Mucilaginibacter cryoferens | reverse complement strand
AGACCATGATCTTTCTCTTTACCCTTTTCTTCTGATTTAAAATTATTCCTTATTTATCTCTTTTCACAATCTCCCACAAACATAGGATGACAAACTTAAATAATGTCATTTCTCATTCAGAGTCACCGGATTTTACAACTACCTATTACATGTTAAAAAACGCTTGTCATTCTGATTACAAAGAATCTATTATCCGCCATGCTTCTTCGCCCCGTACAGTTTATGAATAGATCCTTCGTACCTCAGTATGACAAAGTTGGAGTAATGTCATTTCCCCTTCAGAATTTCATAATAGCAATTTGGGCATCAACAAAAAAGCCAATCAATCATCAGATCAATTGGCTTAAGTTATAAAAAAATGTCTTTTATTTGGCCGTCACCTCATGCAACCCGCATTCCTTTTTGGATTGATCTTCCCACCACCAGCGGCCGGCGCGGAAATCTTCGCCTTCGGCTACGGCACGGGTACAAGGCATACAGCCTATGCTTGGGAAACCCTTATCGTGCAGTGAATTGTAAGGAATGTTGTATTGTTTAATATAAGCCTTAACATCATCTAAAGTCCAGTGGAAAATAGGGTGGTATTTTACCAGTTGGTTTTGCTCATCATACTCCACATCGTGCATATCGTGGCGGTTAACAGACTGATCGGCACGGATGCCGGTAATCCATACTTTATTGCCTTTTAACGCCCGCTTTAACGGTTCTATTTTGCGGATGCCGCAGCACTCCTTCCGGTTCTCTACCGATTCGTAAAAGCTGTTTGGACCTTTGGCGCTTACCATTTGCTCCAATAGCTCCTGGTTGGGGTAATAGGCATGGATGGGCTGTTTATACCTATCCATCGTGCTGCTCCAAACCGAATAGGTTTCGCGGAAAAGCCGGCCTGTTTCTAATGTGAAAACTTTAATAGGCAGTTTGTTGGTAAATATCATGTGGCTAATCACCTGGTCTTCCCAGCCAAAGCTGGTTGAAAACGTGATTTCGCCCGGATATAGCCCGGCCAGTTTGGTCAACGCTTCAACAGGATCAAGGCCTGTTGTAATGTTGTTTATATGTTCAAATTCTGTGTTCATGTTAAATAACCTTTGTAATAAAGGCAACAATTGATTTAATACTTACCAAAATAACAATGATACCTACCGATACCATGATGGTTTTGGTAGAGATCTTGTTAGAAATTTTGGCCGCTATCGGCGATGCCAGGGCACTGCCCATTACTAAGCCGGCTACTGCCTGCCAATGACTGCTGCTTACCATCGTTATGAAGGTAATAGATCCAGCTATCGCGACAAAAAAGCGTGATAATTTTACAGTACCCAAAGAAAATATAGGACTACGGCCACCGGCTATCAGTGTTGATAATACGATAGAACCCCAACCGCCGCCGCCAACAGCATCAATAAAGCCGCCACCTAAACCAAGCAGCGAAATGCGTTTTACCTTATCGGCCGATTTCTTTTTCTTGATATTGAAGGCTTTAGAAAGAATAATAAAGCCTAATATTAAAGTATATATAGAAACCACCGGCTTAGTATACATACTGTAATGCTCCAGTGACGACAAAATATAAGCCCCTGTAATTGCACCAACAATACCCGGTAACACCAGTAGCCAAAATAGTTTCCAGTTGATATTACCCATGCGGTAATGCATCCAGCCGGCAATACCACAACTCATAATCTCAGACAGGTGAACACCCATGCTGGCCGAGGCAGGAGGGATGCCCATTGAAAGCGAAAAAGTAGTAGATGTAACACCATAACTCATACCGATGGCGCCATCTATCATGGCAAACACAAATCCGGCACCTAAAAAGTAATAGAATTGCGGATTTACTCCTTCTATAAAGGTTTTAAATGCGGGCTCTCTGAAATACAACGCTGTAACAACAATGGCCAGCGAAACAATAATGGTTGACCAGATAAGCCAGATGAAGTTTTTAACCACAACTGATTTTGGCTCAACCAATACTGCTGTTACGCTGTTTAATTGTTTAACCTTATCTGCAAAATCGCCGCTTAGGGTGTTTCTTAGCTCACTCATCTGTTGTAATGTGGCGTCTAATTCTTCAGGCAAACTTTCGTTTAAAACTTCCTTGAGGCGTTTGGCAACCGTAGGCGATTTGCCATTGGTAGATATGGCCAGTTTAAGGTCGCCTTTTTGCACTATAGAACCTAAGTAAAAATCACAAAGATCGGGTTTGTCGGCAACGTTGATGAGTAGCTTGCGGTCGTGGGCCGATTGCCGAACGTATTTGTTCAATTCGCTATCGTTGGTTGCTGCTATAACAACTTCGGCAGTGTTGAGGTCATCATCTGTAAATGATTTCTGGATGATGGTTAAACCAGCAAACTTAGCAGCCAACTCGTGAATCTCAGGCAAAAATGTTTTGGAGATCACGGTTACTTTTGCTGCCTTACTATTGTTAACAATGGCCGTAAGCTTTTCTAAACCTACATTACCACCGCCTACCAATACCGTATGCAGGTTATTAAGCTTCAAAAAAACCGGGAACAACTGGTTGCCACCTATTTCTTCGTGCTCAATTGGCGTTAAACTTTTATCCTTTGGCAACAACGTCATAAATTTCTTTAATCAACTGAAATTTGGGGTGTAATGAAACCACTTCGCCCAAAACAATAATAGCCGGCGAACCGATGTTTTGGTCTTTTACCGCATTAACAATGGTATCAACAGTAGCAATGGCCACTTTTTCATCAACCGTGGTGCCGCTTTGAATTACCGCTACAGGCAGTTTGCTTTTGCCTTCGCTTTTAAATATTTCTGCAATTTCGGCCAGTTTATTGATGCCCATAAGCACAACAATGGTTGCTTTGCTTTTTGCGGCATCGTACAAGTCTGGAGATATTTTTCCGTTTGATATAGTACCGGTGATAACCCAAAAGCTTTCGCTTAGGCCGCGGTGTGTTACCGGGATGTTTTGCAGCTCGGCAACAGCTATTGAACTTGATATGCCTGGTATTACCGTAGCAGGGATGTTGTAAGAAGCTGCAAAATCCAATTCCTCAAATCCGCGACCGAAGACAAACGGATCGCCGCCTTTTAACCTTACCACATGGCCGTAATTGGTGGCATAATCAACCATCAGTTTATTTACAGCTTCCTGCGAATAGGTATGATCGCCAGAGCGTTTCCCTACATACACCTTTACAGATGTTTCCGGGGCATAATTCAATAATTCTTCGTTCACCAGGGCATCATACAAAACAACATCGGCTGTTTTTAATGCTTTGATGGCTTTAACGGTTATCAGATCGGCATCACCCGGCCCTGCACCCACTAAAGTTATTTGAGGTTCTTTTATATTATTAGTCATTATTGTACCAATGCCTCTCTCTGCGCTTTGCTTTTTCCTAAAAATTCTTCGGCCTGTGCTAAATATGCGGTAGCAAATTGTAACGATGGCTCGTTTTGGTTAATTTGTAATACCAGATCGTTAAATGATCCTTGCAGATCAAATTCGCCAGTGGCAACATACTGTGCATCAAATTCTTTAATTACACCAGATTGTGTGCTACAGTTTACTCCTTTATCCAGTAACAAGGCTTTGGCCGAACTGATGAATACATTGTAAGAGTGGTAGATAGCATCAGACCAAGCGCCCTGACTAAATGATCCGTTAGCCCATCCCATTTTTTCTTCAGATTCGAAAAGAAGAGTAGCCACTAAATCAATTATTACACCGGCGCATTCACCAACACCAATAGCCGATACATAAGTTTCCTGGTGTCCCCAGTCAACAAATTCATCATCGGTAAGGGTGGTTAAATCGGCAAGTGGCTTCAACAGGCGATAAAAATAGTCTTTACCCTGGCGGTCGTAATAAGCGTGGAAAGTTTCACCTTCGGGCGAAAATGCTTTATAGTCATTCAATACAGCCCGTAAAACATCGGTGGCTCTTTTAGATGGTACTTTAATAACGCGTTCGGCTGCACGGCCTACGCCATCGCCAACGGTACCGCCGCCCAACATTACCTGTACAGAGGGCAATACCTTTGTGCCGGCTTTAAGCGAGCTGCCATGAAAACCAATGTGTGCTAAGCCATGCTGACCGCAGGAGTTCATACATCCACTTATTTTTATTTTTATCTCGCGGTTGAAGATAAACTCTTCGTATTCGTTGTAAATGAGGTCTTCCAGTACACGCGCCATGGTCATGCTGTTGCTGATGCCCAGGTTACAGGTATCGGTACCAGGGCAGGTGGTAACATCGGCCACGGTATCAAAACCGGGAGCGGCAAGTTCTAACTTAGCCAAACCTTCATACAAAGCAGGTAAGGCTTCTTTACGTACAAACTTTAATAATAAACCCTGGTTTTGTGTGATGCGAATTTCATCGGCCACCAATGGTGTTAAAACATCAACCAGTTTACGCGCGGTATCAGATGGGATATCGCCAACCGGTACTTTTATATATACACCGTAAAAACCTTGCTGCTTTTGTTCAAATACGTTGGTAGTTAGCCATTGCTCGTAGCGGAATGGGTTGCTAATCTCTACCTCTGCGTATGTTGTTTGTGCCGGTAGTTGAGGTAAAGCTATGGTATCGCGGTTTATGGGATAGCTTTTAACTTTGATAGCCGTTCTTTCAATTTGGGCAAGGCGTAAAACCTCCTCTAACCCTAATTTGGCTATCAGGTATTTTAAGCGGGCCTTGTTGCGGTTGTTGCGTTCGCCATAGCGATCGAACACCCGGATGATGGCTTCAATGTACGGGATCAACTGATCTTCGGGTAAAAACTCTTCAACAATGCTGGCAAGTAAAGGTTGTGCGCCTAAGCCACCACCTAACAGGATTTTGAAACCACGCTCGCCATTGGCATTTACTTTAGGAATAGCGCCAATATCATGAATGTAAGAGAAA
Organism: Mucilaginibacter cryoferens; assembly: GCF_014205845.1. GTDB lineage: Bacteria > Bacteroidota > Bacteroidia > Sphingobacteriales > Sphingobacteriaceae > Mucilaginibacter. Next base: position 119,302 of record NZ_JACHCR010000024.1, on the reverse strand, counting down.
GCTGTATCCTCATCGCTTGACGAAAACGAGATCTTAAACTTGCGGCCCATTTCCTGGCATACCGGGTTACGCAAAAAGTATTCGAAAGTAGCATGCGCGTACGGCGATACATCAAAGGGCTCCAACGGATCGATGCCGGCAGTAGGAGAGGCGGTAACGTTTCTTACCGTATTACCGCAAGCTTCGCGCAGGGTAATATCATCCTGTTCCAGCTTGGCCCAAAGCTCGGGCGTACGATCGAGACTTACGTAATGGATCTGGATATCCTGGCGGGTAGTTAAGTGCAGGTTACGACTACCGTACTCGTCAGAGATATCGGCAATTTTAAGCAGTTGCTTAAACGTAACTTTACCAAACGGTAGTTTTATACGTACCATTTGTACACCGGGCTGGCGCTGGCCATAAACACCACGTGCCAAACGAAGGCTGCGAAATTTCTCATCATGTATTTTACCTTCACGAAAAGCCCTGATCTTTTTTTCAAGATCTATAATGTCCTGCTCAACTATCGGATTCTCCAGTTCTGTTCTGAAGCTCTGCATATGCTCTATTTTAATCAGTTATAAAAAAGCCCCTTTGGCTGTGGCTAAAGAGGCGTATGTGGGTAATACAAATTATAGCCTTACTGTATCGCCGCTTAAACAGCAATACAGATGCATATAAAAATGTGTATTAATGGTGCTCATTATGTTTTATAATCCAAATATATACATAGTATAGAGAAATGGTAGAATTTAATTTCAAAAAAACTGCCATTTGACAGTTTTATGAGATTAAACGTTGATTAAAGTTTGCTCGCGATTGATGATATCAGCTATGCTGGTTTCACTCAATATCTTTAAAGTAGCATCCCTTACATCAACAAAAACATCGCGTATACCGCAGGTTGTTTCCTGGTGACATTCATCACATTTATGATAAAAGTTTAGGCTTGCACAAGGTACCATGGCTATAGGGCCATCGGTAATGCGCATAATACTTACCAGGAAAATTTCTTTTGGGTCGCGGTTTAAGCTATAGCCACCGCCCGCACCTTTTTTGCTGTACAGAAAACCCGCGTTGCGAAGGTCGAGCAGGATTTGCTCCAGAAATTTTTTGGGAATGCGTTCGGCCTCGGCGATTCTCGAAATTTGCATAGGTGGCTGATCCATGTTTTTGCCCAGGATCACCAATGCTTTAATAGCGTACTTAGTTTTTTTGGAAAGCATTTTCTAAAATAAAACTTACAAAGTTAAACAATATTAAATAAAAATATCCACTAATACTATAGAGTACAACGATACTATCTAATTTGTCATTTTTTACGGACAGGAAAATATTAATTATATAAAAAATAGAAAAACAGAGTGTTTTTTAATGGGTAAAACAGCCTTGTAATAGTTAGTTTATTGCTTTTAATGCTTTTAAATGTATTTTAAGTGATTAAAATGGCAATGAAATTAACTTTTTATTGCCGAAATTTTATTTCTTATCAGAATGACCCAGGTTTTTTTCGGGATTAACTTTATCCCGCACCAATTGCTTTAATTCTTTGATCTCCGGAAAACGCCCCTCGGTTTTGCGGTCAAATAGTAATTCATCATCAACGCTTATTGCATATTTGCCGCTTATTTCGCTTGGGTGCAGGGTTACACCATAAAGCTCATCAGAAAAAGTAGTAAGTAACTCCTGAGCCATATAGGCGGCCCGCATCATCCAGTTACATTTGGGGCAATATTCTATAGTAATGGTAGGTTTCATTGTTCTCATGCTTTTTTCTCTACTATAAAACGCTCTTCGTTGTGCCTGCTCAATACCGTAAGTACATCACCTACGGTAACAATTCCCTCGCCCTGGTGCACCAAATTTTGCCCAAAAAGTATCTTGTTGTTTTTAAAGCGATATTTGGCTAAGGTTTTTAATGGCTCTTTTGCTTTAACACCTGTTTGCTGGTTAATAGTTGTCATAATACAGCGGGCGCATAATTTTGCGCCGTAAAAGTTAATTCCCGAAATTACTATGTGGTTCATCAGATCTTCGCCGAAAGAATCGCCACCTGTAAAAACAATGTTTGGCCTAAACCTATCTATTGGCAAAGCTTCTGTTAGCCTGCTGTTGAGGTCGTCAAGTGAGGCCTGTCCAATCAACAGAAAAGGATAGGCATCGGCAAAAGAAGTGATCATTCCGGGCAAGGCGTAGCGCTGGTCAACCTCGCGTTCGGTATCATCGGGCATGTACACCAAACGGCATTTTATACCCAAAACCGTGCTAAACCAATTGTCAATATCATTACCAACATATACGCCGGCAGTAACGTCGTCCCAGATGGCTACATTCTGTTTAACATCATCGCCAGTAAAAAACGGTATTTTAATAGCTCCGTTTAAATGGTGACTAACCAGTAAACCGTCGCCCGCAATCTGCACTTTCATTAATGCCATCTGCATGTGTTCGCGCTGGGTGAGGAACCTGTTTTGTTCATCAACCAGCATCCAGCGCCTATCGTATTTAAAGCCACGGGAGGTAACTTCGGCACTGCTAACCGAAATACCGCCTAAAGATTTAATGGGGTAAATAAATAGTTGACTGATTTGAAGCATGGTATGAATTGTGACTAAAACAAAAATATGAAATTTGGAGACAGTATCTTGTAATCGTAATAAAAACGGTCCTCAAAACCTAATTCAGCACAGCCTTTAAACCGTGTCAACAATCGATTGTATCTTTATTGGTATATGATTGCTTTAGTTAATTTTATTTGATAATATTGTTTATCCAATTGCAAAACCATTTCTTAATTTACTTAAAACCAATAGTAAAAACATGCCATTAAACAACGTAAGCGGCAATGCTAAAGCCGGAAACACCTATGATGCTATTGTTATCGGCTCGGGTATCAGCGGCGGCTGGGCTGCTAAAGAATTAACCGGGAGAGGACTTAAAACTATTATGCTCGAACGTGGCAGAAACTTTGAACATATTAAAGATTATAAAACTGCAGGCAAAGATCCCTGGGATTTTGAGCACCGTGGTGCCGTAACACAGGAGCAACGCAAAGTACGGCCGGTTATTTCACGTAATTGGGGTGCTCAGGAAGCTATTATGGATTACTGGGTAAATGAGCAGGAGGCCCCATACCATGAGGTTAAACCTTTTAACTGGTGGCGATCATACCAATTGGGGGGGCGCTCTATTTTATGGGGACGCCAAAGCTACCGTTGGAGTGATTTTGATTTTGAGGCAAATGCGAAAGATGGCTGGGCAATTGACTGGCCGATTAGGTATAAAGACCTGGCACCGTGGTATGATCATGTAGAGAAATTTGCGGGTATAAGTGGTTCATTAGAAGGCTTGCCTCAGCTGCCCGATGGCCATTACCTGCCACCAATGGATATGAACTGGGTAGAGAAGGATGTAGCTGCCCGCATTAAAAAAAATTATGGCGGTACAAGGCACATGGTGATCGGTCGTGTTGCCAACCTTACTGCTGCTATACCGGGCCGCACCAAATGCGAGTTCAGAAACAGGTGCTGGGAGGGATGCCCTTTTGGTGGATATTTTAGCACGCAATCATCAACCCTGCCCGCGGCTTTGGCAACAGGCAATTTAACGGTTAGGCCGTACTCTATTGTAACTAAAATAATTTACGATAAGGATACTCAAAAGGCAAAAGGAGTAGAGATACTGGATGCCGAAACCAACCAAACCTATGAATATTACGCTAAAATAGTATTTGTGAATGCTTCGGCGTTGAATAGCGCGTGGGTATTGATGAACTCGGCTACCGATATCTGGCCTGATGGATTGGGCAGCAGCAGCGGCGAATTGGGCCATAATATTATGGATCATCATTATAACCTGGGTGCATCTGGCGCGGTAGATGGTTTTGAGGATAAATATTACTACGGCCGCAGGGCTAATGGCATTTACGTGGTAAGGTTTGCTAACTTGTTTGGCGATAAGCGCGATTATTTGCGTGGTTTTGGTTACCAGGGAGCCGCCAGCCGCACAGGCTGGAGCCGCGAAATTGCCGAAATGAACATTGGCGGTCAGTATAAAGATGCCATAGCCGAGCCCGGTGGCTGGCAGATAGGCATAGGTGGTTTTGGCGAGCTATTGCCTTATCACGATAATAAGATTACCCTTAACAAAACCCTGAAGGATAAATGGGGGCTGCCAATTTTGTCGATGGATGCTGTAATACGGGATAACGAGATGAAGATGCGCGTTGATATTGTTAAAGAAGCAAAAGCAATGCTGGAAAGTGCCGGCGTTAAAAACGTTGAGACCCATGATAAAGGCCACAACATAGGCGATGGTATACATGAGATGGGTACTGCGCGCATGGGGCGAGATCCCAAAACTTCGGTACTGAACGAGCATAACCAGGTTTGGGATGCCAAAAACGTTTTTGTTACTGATGGTGCAGCGATGACTTCATCAGCATGCCAGAACCCGTCGTTAACGTACATGGCCTTAACTGCCCGTGCCGCTAATTTTGCTGCGGATGAGTTGAAGAAGGGGAATTTGTAATACCTGATTTGAAAATTTGAGGACTTGAAAATTTGAATAGGGGAATTTATATTATGAAGTAAATCCTGTATTCAACGCTATGTATTGCTACTATACTAACTACTTGATATTGAAATTATGAAAAAACTAATTATTATTTGCTTACTAATAGGCTCGTCTATGGTTAATGTGATGGCCAAAACAAAAGTACTGGTGTTTTGTAAAACTGCGGGCTTTCATCATAACTCTATAGCGGTGGGTGTGCCTGCTATAATGAAGCTGGGGGCCGAGAACGGTTTTGATGTGGATAGTACTACCAACGCCGATAAATTTACTGCTGCCAATTTAAAACAGTACGCGGCGGTAATATTTTTAAGCACAACGGGGGATGTCTTGAATGATACCCAACAGACTGCATTTGAGCAATACATTAAAGCAGGTGGCGGTTTTGTGGGTGTACATGCTGCTACCGATACCGAATACGATTGGCCATGGTATGGCAAATTGGTAGGTGCTTATTTTAAAAGCCATCCCAAACAACAGGAAGCAACGCTGGATGTTGTTGATCGCAATTTTATCGCAACCAAACACCTGCCGGCCGAGTGGAAAAGATTTGATGAATGGTATAATTATAAATGGATAGGCGATGATCTGCATGTATTGATCAAGATAGACGAAAAGAGCTACACCGGTGGCGAAAACGGCGATAATCATCCTATGGCGTGGTACCACAGCTTTGATGGCGGTCGCGCTTTTTATACCGAATTGGGGCACACAGATGAATCATATGCAGACCCATTGTATCTGAAACATTTATTGGGTGGCATTCAGTACGCGATAGGGAAGAAATAATTGTTTGAATCAGAATTTACAGAATTTGAGAATATTCAGAATAAATGCAATTCTGTAAATTTAAAAATTCTGTAAATTCTGATTCATACATTAAGCGTGTTGAATAGCCCGCTCAAGCGCTATGTTATGTTTATAGCGAAACACAAAAGGAAATATAATAGCTATTACTAAAGCATAAGCCGCAAAAGTTAGCCAGATACCATGCCAGTCTTTGCTTTGATCTGGAAGTGTGAAGAATTTATCGATAAGTATTCCACTTGCTTTACTTCCAAACCAGGCACCAAACCCGTTTACCATCATCATAAATAAACCCTGGGCGCTACCTCTGATCTCTGGTGTAGTTTGCGTTTCTACAAATAACGAACCCGAAATGTTAAAGAAATCGAAGGCCATGCCGTAAACAATGCATGACAATATGATCATCCACAATCCTCCCGCAGGATCGCCAAATGCAAACAGGCCAAAACGCAATACCCAGGCAAGCATACTGAACAGCATTACATACTTAATCCCAAATTTGCGAAGGAAGAAAGGAATAGCTAAAATGAAAAGCGTTTCGGAGATCTGAGATATAGACATGATAATTGCGGGGTATTTCACCGCGATAGAGCCTTTATACTGAGCTATTGACGCGAAATCATGAATGTAAGTATCGCCATAGGCATTTGTTAATTGCAAGGCGGCGCCCAACAGTAACGAGAAAGCAAAGAAGATCGCAAATTTGGGCGTTTTGAACAAGGCAAACGCATTTAATCCCAATGAACTTGCAAATGATTTGTTGGTAGTTTTATTAGAAAGCGGAGGGCATTTTGGCAAGGAGAAGGAATAGATACCAAGCATTAAAGCAACCGCCGAGGCAATGTAAAATTGATTAACAGAAGTTTCATTGTGAGTTAGACTTACAGTCCATAATGCAACTATAAAGCCTATTGTACCCCAGATGCGTATTGGAGGATAATCTTTTACCACATCCAAATTATTTTTCTTTAATGCCGAATATGCAACGGTGATGGATAGTGATAACGTAGGCATATAAAACATCATGTTTAACAATATTACCCAAAAAAAAGTGGAGGGATTAGTTACAAGGGGTAAGCTAAATAAGGTTAGCGCACCCAGAATATGCATAATACCATATAGCTTTTCGGCATTGATAAACCTGTCTGAAATAATGCCGGTAATGGCAGGCATAAAAATAGATGAAATGCCCATGGTTGAAAAAATAGCACCAAACTGAGCCCCTGACCAGTGTTTGTTTTGAAACCAATATGCTCCGATAGTAAGCAACCATGCCCCCCACACAAAAAACTGCATAAAATTCATCAGTATTAAGCGAAACTTAATATTCATATGGTACCGGGGTTTTAATAAGTAAAGTCAGTGTTAAAATAAAAAACGGAAAGTAATGAAATAAATGCAAATCAAAAAACGATACAATCAGGAATACAGGACAATTTGGAAATGTTTCAATTGCATTAAAGTTCACCTTAATGTAAGATTGCTTTGTGCATACAATAGATCTGTATGAATCAGGAAATGATCTTAGATTTACTTAAATCCGAAATCGAAATTCCCAATTCCAAAATCAGGAAGCTTTCCGCTTGTTAAGCTCGTCGCGGATTTTAGCCGCCTTTTCGTATGATTCTTCTGCGAGTGCTTCCTGTAATTTTGTTTTTAACTCATCAACACTTAGTGAGGCAAAGCCACTGCCTACCGATGTGCTCACCGATTTTTCTTCCTGGGTTTCGTTGATGTTCTCGAGGTAAACAAAATCGTTTCCCTCTATCACAATACCCGCAGTTGATAGTATAAACTCATAAGTAAAAATAGGGCAGTCAAACCTTACCGCTATCGCAATAGCATCAGATGTACGGGCATCTATTTCAACCGTACGCTTACCATCGCTACAAATCAGCTTTGAATAAAAAATACCATCAACCAGGTTGTAAATAATTATCTCCTGTACCTCTATCTGGTACGCCTGCGCAAAACTTTTAAAAAGATCGTGTGTAAGCGGGCGGCTTGGCGTCATTTTTTCAATTTCTATCGCAATAGCCTGAGCCTCAAAACTGCCTATAATAATAGGCAGCCTGCGCCTGCCGCTAACCTCGCCTAAAACTAAAGCATAAGCACCAGATTGCGTTTGGCTGTATGAGAGGCCAACAATATCCAGCTTAATTTTTTTCATGTTATTACCCATCGCACCTATTATTTATGCTGAAGCTTTGTATTCTTTTACCGCCGCTATTAATTGAGGCACCACTTCAAATGCATCACCAACTATGCCGTAATCTGCCACCTTAAAAAATGGAGCCTCCGGGTCTTTATTGATAACCACAATAACCTTTGAAGAACTGATACCTGCCAGATGCTGAATAGCCCCTGAAATTCCTATCGCAATATACAAATTTGGACTGACAGCTATACCAGTTTGTCCAACATGTTCGCTATGTGGCCTCCAGCCGGCATCCGATACCGGTTTTGAGCATGCAGTGGCAGCGCCAAGTAAGCTGGCTAATTCTTCAATCATACCCCAGTTTTCGGGGCCTTTTAATCCGCGCCCGGCTGATACAACGATCTCTGCATCAGGTAACGAAACTTTGTTTGCAGAGCGAACGATCTCTTTGATAGTTGCCTTAAAATCAGATTCTTTAGTTACTACACTGAAGTCTTCTACCTGTGCGCTACCGCCTGTTTCTACAACCTTATAAGAGTTAGGAACAAGGGCGATCACCTTATTTGCCGACGTTAATTCAACTATGGCGAAGGCCTTGCCCGAGAAAGCAGTTTTTTTAACGGTGAATTTACCTCCGTTTTGCTCTGGCAGCGCGACAGCGCCATCGGCCACGCCTGCCTCTAATTTTACCCCTAAGCGCGGCGCTAACCCACGACCGGAGAAAGTATTTGAAAGAATAACAATATCAGCACCTTCTTTTTTTGCCGCTTCGGCTATAACAGCTGCATAGGCCTGGTTAACAAAGTTTTTTAGCTTATCGCCAGAAACATTAAGCACTTTTTGGGCACCATATTTACCTAATGAGGCTAACTCGCCGGCACTAACATCGCCAATTGAAATTGCTACAAGGTTGGTATTGTTTTGATCGGCAATGGCTTTGGCATAGCTTACAGCTTCAAAAATCGATTTTTTGAATGTACCGCCTGCATTTTCCGCATATATTAAAACTGACATATATTATGTGTTTCGTGAAAATCTATTTGACATTGGATTATATAACGCGCGCTTCGGTATGCAAAAGCTCAACCAGTTTGGCTGTATCACCGGCATCAACCAGTTTCACCTGGCCGCGAGGGGCAAGTGTTTCATAACTGATGATCTCCGAAAATGTTTTTACCTCTACAGGCTCCACAACGGTTAACGGTTTGGTACGTGCCGACATAATGCCACGCATGTTAGGTATCTTTGGCTCTGCAACACCTTCGGCTGCGCCAGCTACAAAAGGGTAGGGAATGGTTAATGTTTCTTTACCGCCCTCTATCTCGCGTTCAACAGTTGCTTCGTTATCCCCGGCATCAAGCTTTTTAATGATAGATACTGAGGGCAGATCCAATAACTCGCCAAGCATCCCCGCAACCTTCGATCCGTTATAATCAATAGATTCGCGACCGGTCAGGATCAGGTCGACAGGATTAGCTTTTATATAAGCTGCAATTTGGTAAGCCACATACCATGCATCATGGGGTTTAGCATTTATCCGCACCGCATCTGTGGCACCAATGGCCAAAGCCTTGCGGATGGTAGCCTCTGTATTTACTTCGCCAACATTAATAACTGTTACTGTACCTTTATCTCCATCGGTTAACTCAATAGCGCGTGAAAGTGCTATCTCATCGTAAGGATTTAATATAAATTGAACACCGCTGGTATTAAATTGGGTGTTGTTATCAGTAAAAGTTATTTTTGTGGTGGTATCCGGAACATTACTTATACATACCAAAATCTTCATAACAATAGGTTTTGGCAAATTTAACTAAAAAAGATAGAGTTTAAAATGGAGTTGAGCAGATTAGATAAGCTACTGGAATTTATAAAAAATGAACCTGATGACGAGTTTTTAAAATACGCGCTCGCCACAGAATATCTGCGTCTTAATCAGGTAGATAAGTCGTTGTTTTATTACGAAGACCTGGTAAATAACCACCCCGATTATACCGGCACTTACTATCATCTTGGTAAGCTATACGAAGCGCTGAATCGTAAGGAGGATGCCATAGCAACCTATGAAAACGGCATGAAAATCACCAAAGCGAAGCGCGACAATCACGCTTTCTCCGAGTTGCAGGCTGTTTACAAACAGGCGATGGGGATTGAGGAAGATGATGACGATTATTGATTTTAGTTCATAGGTGATGGTTCATAGTTCATAGAAGTTTCATTAGTTTTTGAATAACTATTTGCAACTTCGAAAGTTCAGTCCATGAACGATGAACTACCAACCATTAACTTTCATTAAATGAACCAATGAACATTACCAAGCGGCACTTACTTTTTTTGCGCGATGTTTTGATATATACGTTTACGGCCTTTGGCGGTCCGCAGGCGCATATTGCCGTTTTGCTGCGCGAATTTGTGCAGAAACGTCGTTATGTAACCGAAGAGGAATTAATGGAGCTTAATGCATTATCGCAAGTGTTACCCGGCCCATCGTCAACCCAAACTTTGGTGGGGATAGCCTGGAAGGTAGGCGGGTTGCAGTTGGCCTTAATTACTTTTATCATCTGGATACTACCTTCGGCCGCAATTATGGCGATGGCAGCCATAAGCTACAAGATGTTTGCCGATCAGGCAAAGTTTAACCATGTGATAAGTTATGTACAGCCAGTTGCTGTAGGTATTGTAGCCTACGCTACCTATAGTTTTGCAAATAAATTTTTAAAAACAAGGGTAAGCACTATGTTGGCTATAGCATCGCTTATTGCTACTTTGATATTACAAAATGCATATGCCTTTCCAATATTGATACTATTGGGCGGCATTATATCATCTGCCAAAGAAACTCAACAACAGGAAAACGAACTTCGGGTAAAGCTGTACGCAAATGTAAACCCTAATAAAGTAGCTTATTTTATAGGTATTTTGCTGTTGTTTGCCGCTTTGGGTGCGGTAATCAATCAAACTTCGCCCTTTAGTTTACCTATTCGTTTGTTCGAGAATTTTTACCGTAACGGCATCCTCACATTTGGTGGCGGGCAGGTGATGGTACCCTTGCTTTATACCGAGTTTGTTGAGGTAAAGCATTATCTTACCAATTCGGAGTTCCTCTCGGGATATGCTTTGCAACAAGCTTTACCGGGCCCTACGTTTTCATTTACTTCCTTTTTGGGTGGTATAACTTTGGGTAACAAAGGGTATGGCATAGGTGGGCAAATTATTGGCAGCCTGGTTGCTGTAGTAGGAGTTAATACCCCAGGGCTTATATTGATTCTCTTTATAGTTCCTTTTTGGGAAGACCTCAAAAAAATAACCCGAATTAAAAACTCCTTAAGCGGTATTAACGCTGTAGCTGTAGGGTTTATGGCCACCGCCTTTATTTTGTTGGTACGCCCGTTTGGTGGTAACTGGATAGCTTACCTGCTAATGGCCATCACTTTCCTGTTGCTGAAGTTTACCCGGATAAAGGCACCCTTAATTATTGTAATGGGCGTAATTTTAGGATTGATTGTTTAAGATTCGCAAAGCGTTAGTGAGTGCGCACATCTCATAGATTTTTGATGTTATCTAAAACTGTAGTGTTTTGACTTGTTCTGATCTGGATTGACAAAAAGCTAGCACTTTGGTTTTTCGTAAAAAAAATGACTCCCTGGGTTTTATCTTATGCAGATCGTATCTTGAAAGATATTCAACGAAAAAGCCCCGTCTAAAACAGGGCTTCAAAAAATATCTTCATTAGTTAATTGCAAATCAAAAGTTCCCCCTTCAGGGGGCCAGGGGGCTAAAACGGCGGCTCATCATCAATATCATCCATTCTTGACGGGCGGATGATGAAATTGCTTTGTTTCTCGAAATCCTGTGATGGTGCAAGGCCGGCGAAAGCGTTGCCCGCAGCAGGAGGGAAGCCATCCATACCTTCTTCAAGGTTGGTGAATTTTACATACTTACCAACAAATTTAAGCCTTACGGTACCGGTTTCACCGTTACGGTGTTTGGCTATAATTACCTCACCTACGCCTTGGGTTGGGTTACCGTCTTCATCTTCTGTTAAACCGTAATATTCGGGGCGGTAAAGGAACAATACCATATCCGCATCCTGCTCAATAGATCCAGATTCACGTAAATCCGAAAGCATTGGCCTTTTGGCATTACCCGGCCTGGTTTCTACCGCACGACTTAATTGTGACAGCGCGATTACCGGAACGTTTAATTCTTTGGCTACCGATTTAAGGGCACGGGAGATACTACCAATTTCCTGCTCACGGTTACCACCACCTTTACCATCTGATGATTTACCATGCATCAATTGCAAGTAGTCAATGATGATTAACTGGATATCGTGTTGTGATTTTAAACGACGACATTTTGCTCTAAACTCAAATATATTTAGCGCCGGGGTATCATCAATAATCAGGGTTGCTTTTTCGAGCCTGCTTATTTTGGAGTGTATCTGCTGCCATTCCCACTCTTCAAGCGTTCCCTTACGGATTTTCTCCTGCTCTATTTCTGCTTCACCAGAAATTAAACGATTAACCAACTGTACCGACGACATCTCCAGGGAGAATACAACGGTTGGCTTATCAAAATCAACCGCGGCATTACGGGCACAGGTTAACACAAAAGCTGTTTTACCCATCGCCGGACGCGCCGCGATGATTACCAGATCTGATTTTTGCCAACCCGAAGTCATACGGTCGAGACCGGTAAAGCCAGTTGGTACACCCGTTAAACCATCTTTTTTATCTTTCAGCGATTCAATATCACGTAACGCTTCCTGTACCAGGTCGTCCATTTTACGGGCATCCCGTCGCAGGTTGCTTTGTGCTATCTCAAACAGGTTTTTCTCAGCTTTATCAAGCAGGTCGAGCACATCACTGGTATCCTCATAGGCAGAGTTGATTGTTTCTGTTGAAATCCGGATCAACTCGCGCTGTATATACTTTTGTATAATGATACGGGAGTGAAACTCAATATTTGCGGCAGATGCCACACGGCTTGTAAGTTCGGTTATGTAGTATGCGCCACCAATCATTTCCAGTTCGCCCTGTTTACGTAGCTGGGCAGTAACGGTAAGAATATCTATGGGCTGCGATTTTTCGAAAAGATCTTTTATCGCTGTAAATATTTTCTGATGATTGTCACGATAAAAAACCTCGGATTTTAAAACATCAATTACAGATGAAAGTGCGTCTTTTTCCAACATCAGCGCACCTAACACAGCTTCTTCCAGGTCTGTTGCCTGCGGCGGCAATTTACCCATTCCACTGTATGGCGTTGGGTTGGTGATCCGGCTACGGCGTTCGTTTGTGTTAGGTTTGTACTGATTCTCGTTCTCAAAACTCATAAGGGTACAAAAATATACAAAAAAAGGGTTACCAAAATACTATTCCATCCACATAGTGTATTGAGCTTTTAAAGTAATCATTCTCAGTTCAATAATTTGCGGTTGTAAAAAGGTACGAAATTAACATCTAATTGTTGGTAAGTTGTTGGTAATAAATATCTGCTATTGATTTACAATGTATTAACACGGTGTTGATAAAGTTTGAAATTGTTAGGTATTATGATTGAACCAAAATGGCAATTGAGTTCAATAACCGCAAAATCAATTAATATAGCTACTTTTGCCATATATTTAAAAAGTAAAAATGACATTTAATTCAAGACCTCAGCGCGAAAGTAACCAGATGGTTTTTGGCATCAGAGCCATTATGGAAGCAATTACTTCGGGAAAAGAAATTGAGGCATTATACATACAAAGAGGAGCAGGCGGTGGCTTATCGCATGAGCTAAAGGCTCTGCTTACCGAATATAATATTACAGCGCAGCAAGTACCTGTTGAAAAGCTTAACCGATTAACCGCGAAGAACCACCAGGGGGCGGTCGCGTTTATTTCGCCAATAGTTTATCAAAAAATAGAAAACATTATTCCCGAGGTTTTTGAAAAGGGTGAGGTGCCGCTAATATTGGTTTTAGACTCCATTACAGATGTGCGCAATATGGGGGCTATTGCCCGTACGGCAGAGTGCGCGGGTGTGCATGCAATTATTATTCCCGCAAAAGGGTCGGCACAAATAAACCCGGATGCCATCAAAACATCGGCGGGGGCCTTGTATAAGATACCTGTTTGCCGCCATGATAATTTTATGCAAACGGTAAAATTTTTACAGGAATCGGGCCTGCAGCTGGTTTGCTGTACAGAAAAAACCCAAGAAGATATTTACGTGCCCGATTATACTGCCCCAACAGCTATCATCATGGGATCTGAGGAGGATGGTATCCGTAATGAGATCATCCGGATATCCGATCATCTGGCAAAAATCCCCATGTTTGGCGAGATAGAGTCTTTGAATGTTTCGGTATCAACAGGCGTTATCCTATACGAGGCGATAAGGCAACGCGGGTTAACCAAGTAGGTATTTAATTAGGTGGATAGTTGTTGTTAAATCAGCTATTCACCTAATTAAATTGATACATATATGTTCTGCCTCTAACTTATCCATCAGATCTGCTACCCATCGGTTGATGGATATTAATCAGCCTGCTTCCCCCAAAGAAATAACGGCATTTTTAGCTGTAAGGTTGTAAATAAATTCCTATGCATTCCAGCAAAACGTGAACTACCGTGCAGGTACGTGTGTTTTGAGTTTTAGTTTTTGACCTCATTTTTTAATATTATCCAATTGTGTTATTCCTGCTGTTCAATATGTCGTCAAAAAAAAGACAATTGCCGGCTTTTGGGAATAATAGACATGGTTTTTGTTGATGGAGGATTTTTAAAATTTTAATTTGGTTTGGCGGGGGCAAAAATGGAGGATAATCTGATATTTATGGAGTAAGGAAAACTAAATAATTTGTTAACAATTTGAACACGGTAAGTAAACAAAATGTTTTTCATTTAATAATCATATTAGTATAAAATTAAAAAGTAAATCCATCGTTTATTCATAAATTTTTGTTACTTTAAACTTTTAAATCGGACTTTAAGATTATTTAAGATAATGATAGAAACTAAGAAGTCGCTATTTGATAACCTCCAGAATTTTTTCGGATTCGACAACTTTAAAGGGGAGCAGGAAGCGATAATCACTAACATCCTGAGCGGTAATGATACCTTTGTTATCATGCCTACAGGTGGCGGTAAATCCATGTGTTATCAGTTACCTGCTTTAATGAGCGAAGGCACTGCAATTGTAATTTCTCCACTAATCGCCCTGATGAAAAATCAGGTAGATCAACTAAGGGCCTTTGGAGGCTCGGATAGTATAGCCCACTTTTTAAATTCATCGCTTACTAAAGCAGATATCGGCCGGGTTAAAGAAGATGTGTTGGCGGGCAAAACCAAACTCTTATATGTTGCTCCCGAATCATTAACTAAACAAGAAAATATTGATTTTTTGCGCCTTAATCAGGTGTCATTTGTAGCAGTAGATGAAGCGCATTGTATCTCGGAATGGGGACACGATTTCCGTCCGGAATATCGTAAGATACGCCAAGTGATCAGCAATATTGGCGATAATATACCCATCATTGCCTTAACCGCTACCGCCACACCAAAAGTTCAGCAGGATATTCAAAAAAACCTGCAGATGAACAATGCAACCATCTACAAATCGTCATTTAACCGCTCTAACCTTTTTTACGAAGTACGTGCCAAACGTAATGTGATTAAAGAAATAGTAAAATTTGTAAAACAAAATCAGGGCAAATCGGGCATTATTTATTGCCTGAGCCGTAAAAAGGTAGAAGAGGTTGCTGAAGCGCTTAAACTTAACGGTGTAAAAGCCCTGCCATACCATGCAGGTTTAGACCCTAAGGTGCGTGCCGATACGCAGGACCAATTCCTGATGGAAGATGTTGATGTTATTGTGGCAACCATTGCCTTTGGAATGGGTATTGATAAGCCAGATGTTAGGTATGTAATTCACCACGATGTGCCTAAAAGCATGGAAGGCTATTACCAGGAAACCGGTAGGGCCGGCCGTGATGGCGGCGAAGGTGTTTGTGTGGCTTTTTATTCTGAAAAGGATATTGATAAGCTGCAGAAGTTTATGAAAGATAAGCCGGTTGCAGAACGCGAGATAGGCACCCAGATATTAAAAGAAGTTATTGATTATTGCGAATCGTCGGTTTGTAGGCGTAAGCAGCTGCTGCATTATTTTGGCGAAAACTTTAATGAGGCCGGCTGTAATAACATGTGCGATAACTGCTGCGGTCATAAAGAGCATTTTGATGGCGAAGAGCACCTGCATAAAGCATTGAGCCTGATAAGGCACATAGGCGAGAAGTTTGATGATCATTACATCATCGGTATTTTGATGGGCGAGGATAATGCGCAGATCAAAAACTATGAGCACGATGCACTTGATTATTACGGCTCGGGCAAAGAGCAGGGTAAAAATCTCTGGAACTCGCTGTTGCGCCAGGCGTTACTAAATAATTATTTATCAAAAGATATTGACCAGTATGGTTTACTGAGGTTAACTAAATTGGGTAATTCATTTATAGATAACCCTCACAGCATCCGTTTTGTGATGAATCAGGTTATTGAAGGTACCGATGATGATGATGATGCAGACGGCCCTAAACAAGGTGGCGGCGCATTGGATACCCAGTTGTTACAAATGCTGAAGGACCTGCGTAAAAAGCTGGCAAAGCAAAAAGGTTTACCGCCGTTTGTTATCTTTCAGGACCCATCACTGGAAGAAATGTGTACGCATTATCCTATCAACACCGAAGAACTGAAACAGATCTCGGGCGTTGGTGCAGGTAAGGCCTTAAAGTTTGGTAAACCATTTACAGACCTCATCCAGAAATACGTTGAGGATAACGATATTGATCGCCCTGTTGATATGGTGATTAAGAGTGCCGCTAATAAATCGGCCCTAAAGGTGTTTATTATCCAGAATATAGATCGTCATTTAAATCTGGATGACATTGCAGCCTCAAAAGGGATTACCTACGAGGAGATATTGAAAGAGGTTGAAACTATAGTTAACTCAGGAACAAAGCTTAACCTCAACTATTATATTGATGAGGTGATGGATGAGGATAAACAGGATGAAGTATTTGATTATTTCCGCACTGCCGAGGCCGATTCTATTGATGATGCTCTTGCCGAGTTAGGTAATGATGATTATACCCGCGAAGAAGTACAATTGATGAGGATCAAATTTCTATCAGAAATGGGGAATTAATTAGCCCTGTGCTATTTGCCTCGTTATTAGAGGTATAAAATAAATCCCCAATTTGCAGATAGCTGTCTGTAGTTGGGGATTTCTTTTGTAATAGCTTTTCTACTCACAACAACCAACATCAAATCTTTCTACTCAAATACTTCCTTATTTGGCGATGATCATAAACTCCGTGCGCCTGTTTTGGGCTTTACCCTCATCAGTTATATTAGGAGCTATGGGTTGTGTTTCGCCGTAGCCTTTGTACACCAGGCGGGCTGCAGAGATACCATTGGTAATCAGGTATTGATAAACAGATCTGGCCCGGTTTTCGGATAGGGTTTGGTTAAACTGATTAGTGCCCACATTATCTGTATGGCCGGATATTTCTATACGGATGGTTGGGTTTACATTCAAAAACTCTATCAACTTTAATAATTCCGCTTTCGATTCGGGTTGCAAATCAAACTTATTGGTATTGAAGAATATGTTTTTCAATATTACTTTATTGCCTATTTCTATAGGCGATAGCAAGGCTTTGATATGGAATGGTTTCTGTTCTTTATATCCAACTAACGAAAAGTTTTCTGAATAAAACAGGTATCCGCTTTTTGAAATATTTAGGCCGTAGTTTTTGCCCGACGTAATGGTAGCCAAAAAGTCGCCCTCATCGGTACTACTGTAATCCTGGTAAACGGGCAGGTTGCTTTGCAGGTCGATGATCTCTACGGCAGCCTCCAGCGGCTCTTTGGTTTTAGCGTCGTTTACGTTACCTTTTACATAGGTTACAATATGCGGTCTCAGGTTGGCAGGCAATTCAAACGTATAGATATCGTATCCCCCAAAACCATTAAGGTTGTCTGATGCAAAAAAGGCGTAGTTGCCGTAGGCGGTAAGTGTGAGCCCGTTTTCGTCGCCATTGGTATTAATGGGGTAGCCCAGATTTTCTGGCTTTTGCCACTTGCCATCTTTTCCCAATCGGCTAACAAATAAATCCTTGTTGCCCAAGCCTGGCCAGCCGTTGGAGCAAAAATAAAATGTGCTGTCATCGGCATGAATAAAAGGCGACTGTTCGTCATAGGCGGTATTAATATTGGGCCCCATGTTTTCAGGCTCGCCCCAGCCTTTATCTGTTAATGACGATTTCCAGATATCGTAACCGCCATAGCCTCCTTTTTTGTTGCTTACAAAATAAAGGGTTCTGCCGTCGGCACTGATAGATGGTTGCGATTCCCATCCGGCAGTATTTATTGGCGGACTTAGATCAAGCGGCTTACCCCAATCGTCGCCTTTTTTTTGTGATATGTAGATATCACAACGACCACGGCCATCCGGGCGGTTACAGCCGGTAAAAAACAGGTATTTACCATCCTGCGATATCGATTGTGCACCTTCGTTATATTGTTCTGTATTGATCCGGTCGCTCAGGTAAGTAGCGGTATCCCATTTGCCGTTTACTTTAAGGCTTTTATAAAAATCTTCATTTTTATCAATTTTACGGGTAAATATCAACATGCTCTCGTCTGCAGTGGCAACGGGTAGGTATTCATCGTTGGCCGTATTAATATTGGGACCCATATTAATGGGTTTAAACGGAACCGGATGTTGTATGGCCTGGATACTAAACCTAGCATCAGCCATTAACTTTTGGGCAAAAGCATTGTTTTGTGCAGAAATATCGGGGTAGGTGAGATATTTTTCAATGTACTTTTGTGCCTCGGGGTATTTAGCCTGGTAAATTTCTGTTTCTCCAATTTTGAGATAAATAGACCGGTTAAAATCGGGACTTAGTTCAATAACTTTAAGGTACTGCTCAATAGCCGGCTTATACATATGCCGCATCCGTAAAACATCGCCCAGTTGGGCATGTGCCTCTACAAATTTCGAATCTTCGGCTATGGCTTTTTGAAGATCATCAATAGCTTCGTCGTAATAATGCTCGTCCAGGCTTTGATTGGCCTGGGCAAAATACTTTATAGCTTCGCTGTTTTTGGTAGAATATTGCCTTTGCTGCCCCCAAGCAACAGCAACGGAAAAGAAAAATAAGAGTATCGAGACGAATGCAATTCTCATCTGTTTTGATACGTTAATTTATCTCTTAAGTTACAAATATTACGGGATATTCAAATATTTATGTGTTTGCAGGGATATTTCCCATTGGGGATTATTCATCACATAATCAACAATCAAAGGGATCATATCTTTTGATTTAGACCATTCGGGCTGCAAATACAATTTGCAATCGGGCGAAACCATTTTTGCATGGTACTCTGCCCATTCAAAATCCGATTTATTAAAAACGATCACTTTCAATTCATGCGCGTGTTCGGCTACGTGCGGTATAGGCGCTTTAAATTTTTTGGGCGACAGGCAAATCCAGTCCCAATCGCCCGAAAGTGGATAGGCCCCGGAAGTTTCAATAAAAGTTTTGATGCCACGCTCATGCAGCTGCGCGGTTAAATAATCCAAATTGTATATTAAAGGCTCTCCGCCTGTTACTACCACCGCTTTGGATGGGTGCGTGGATGCGTTGGCAACTATTTGGTCGGCAGTAGTAAGCGGGTGCAATTCGGCATCCCAGCTTTCTTTTACATCGCACCAGTGGCAGCCTACATCACAGCCGCCCAGGCGAATAAAATAAGCTGCTTTACCTGTATTGTATCCTTCGCCTTGTATGGTGTAAAACTCTTCCATTAAAGGAAGAAGCGTGCCGTCGTCTGGAATCTGATGTGCCATAATATTTTGCAAAAGTACCTAAATAAGCCGAAAGCATAAAGCTGAATGGTAAGCGCAAGGTAAAACGTTAACGTATTTTGCTTTTAGCAACAGTGCTGTATAAATTATTGCTAATAATTTATACTTAAGTATCTGTAATAATAGGTTTTGAATTGTAAATTAGCAGGATGAAACCGTAACCGACCTTTAAAAAAATATACTGGCATGAAAAAGCTTTACTTCTTGATTATTTTTTTTGCCATGGTATGTTTTAGCTCCTGCGTTGATATTGAAGAGCATTACGATTTTAAAAGCGACGGCAGCTGTACGGTAGCCTACGGTTTTGATATGAGTAAAGCTGTTTCGGTACTGGTAAACCTGGTTTCTGATTCTGTAAAACAAACCCCTCAATTTAACCTGGTAAAGGATACTACGCTCAATTTTTACAGCGCTATTCCCGATAGTTCACAGCGAAAAATGAGCACCCCCGAAATAGAGTTGGCCCAAAGCAGTGATCTTACCGTACACATGAATCTTAAAAAAAGTATCATGAAAGTGGCCATTAATCACACCGCGAAAGATGCAGCCGACCTGAAATACTATCTTCAAAATGTTTCAAAGATTGCATTGAGCAGCCAGATAAGTGCTTTTACTAACGGGGCCAAAAACAGTAAGGAAATGGATGCAAAGCAAATGGTAGCCGGGCAGGATTATTATTCGTACGAAATCACTCCTCATAAATTTTACCGTATTGTTGACAAAACCAAGTTTAACGCTTTTTTAAAAAAAACGCAGTCTACTTTTATGATGGCGAAGGCCATGCTGATTGATATGCCCTACAAAGTGATCCTGAATTTTGCAAAACCCATAAAAAAACTCAGCAACCCTAAAGCTATACTATCTGCCGACAGGCGTAGCGTAACACTAATTACCAATATGGATGAGGTGATCAAAAATCCATCGGTAATGAATTTGAAGATCGATTTTTGAAGCCATGAAATGGTACAAAATTGATGGCGTAAAAAATACCGGCGAGCCTTTTATAAAAAAAGTAAAAGCGGGTAAAAAAAGCATCTGTCTTGTTGGCTTCGAAGGAGAAATTTACGCTACTGCTGTAGCCTGCCCTCATGCGGGGTTCGATCTGAGCCAGGGATTATGCGTTAAGGGAAAGATCATTTGCCCGTATCATCGATATACTTACAGTTTAACTACCGGCAAGGGTGGGGAAGGGCAAAATGATTTCTTGCAAACTTACCCCGTAACTATAAACGATAATGATATTTATGTGGGGATCAGTTCTTTTTGGGATAAGGTAAGGCGGGTATTTAAGTAGATAAAGAATACTAATCAATAGGTGTATGGAGGAGACACTTACGAAGTTTATAAAACTTCGTAAGTGTAGTTCTAACAAATAGAACGCGTATATCTTTAGGAATAAACTTCTTTATTAGCCGAAGCCAAAGTATTCTTTAACAGCCCAATAATGGTCATCAATCCAACACCGCCCGGTACAGGAGTTATCCATGAGGCTTTAGGACCTACGTTTTCAAAATCAACGTCGCCATAAAGCTTAAAGCCAGATTTTGTCAGCGCTGATGTTTCGCGATTCATACCTACATCAATAACTACAACGCCATCTTTAACCATATCGGCAGTAATAAAATTCTTTTTACCTATGGCTACTATCAGGATATCGGCATCGAGCGTGAATTTTTTAATATCTGGTGTGCGGCTGTGGCAAATAGTAACTGTGCAGTTGCCTGGTGTGGTATTGCGGGCCATCAAAATGCTCATTGGCGAACCTACTATATTGCTGCGGCCAACTACTACGCAATGTTTACCTGCGGTTTCAATACCATATTCTTTAAGCATCAGCGTAATGCCGTAAGGGGTAGCCGGTATAAATGATGGCAGGTTACGTTGCATACGACCAAGGTTTACCGGGTGAAAACCATCCACATCTTTGCGGTGATCTATACGCTCGGTTACTTTTTCGGGGTCGATATGTTTGGGTAGGGGAAGCTGCACAATAATGCCGTCTATATCAGCATCGGCATTTAGTTCTTCTACTTTTTTAAGTAGCTCGTCCTCGGTAACCGTGTCTTCAAAACGTACCAATGTAGATTTGAAACCTACCTTTTCGCAGTTTTTGATCTTGCTGGCTACGTAGGTTTCGCTGCCGCCATCGTGGCCAACCAATACGGCAACCAAATGTGGCTGCCTGCCGGTGTCTGCCAATATTTTAGCTGCTGCTTCAGCTATTTCAACCTTAAGTTTTTCTGATACGTATTTTCCGTCGAGAAGTCTCATGTATAGCCCCCTAACCTCCGTTAGCTAACGGAGTAACTTTTTGATTTGTAATAATATTAATAACCCTTCGTTTACTCCCCCTTCAGGGAGCCGGGGGGCTTAATCTAATTTTAAAACTGCCATAAACGCCGATTGTGGTATCTCTACGTTACCTACCTGGCGCATGCGTTTTTTACCTTTTTTCTGTTTTTCCAATAGTTTACGTTTACGGGAAATATCACCACCATAACATTTGGCGGTAACATCTTTACGTAAAGCTTTAACTGTTTCGCGGGCGATGATCTTGGCACCGATAGAGGCTTGTACAATGATTTCAAATTGCTGACGCGGAATAAGTTCTTTCAATTTTTCGCAGATCTTTTTACCAAAATCAAAAGAGTTACCCCTAAATATCAGTGACGATAACGCATCAACAGGTTCGGCATTTAAACGGATATCTAAACGCACCAGATCCGACCGGCGGTAACCTATCTGGTGATAATCAAAGGATGCATAACCTTTTGATATGGTTTTAAGCTTATCGTAAAAATCAAATACAATCTCGCCCATTGGCAATTCAAATATCAATTCTACGCGATCTGATGTGAGGTATGATTGATTGACAATACTACCGCGTTTTTGGATACAAAGCGACATTACCGGACCCACATAGTCGGATTTGGTAATGATGGTAGCTTTAATGTATGGCTCCTCAACAAAGTCAATCTTGCTTGGGTCTGGTAAATCAGACGGATTGTTTACAATGATAGGCTCTCCTTTGGTGGTATAAGCGATGTACGACACGTTGGGAACAGTGGTGATCACCGTCATATCAAACTCACGCTCTAAACGTTCCTGGATGATCTCCATGTGCAACATACCAAGAAAACCGCAACGGAAACCAAAGCCTAATGCAGCAGATGACTCTGGTTCGAAAACCAGGGATGCATCGTTTAGCTGTAGCTTGGCCATCGATTCGCGCAATTCTTCGTACTCATCCGTATCTACGGGGTAAATACCGGCAAATACCATCGGCTTAACCTCTTCAAAACCCTGAATGCCACTCTCGCAAGGGCGATCAACGCGGGTTATGGTATCACCAACTTTAACTTCGCGGGCTTCTTTAATGCCCGATATAATATAACCTACATCGCCCGTTCTGATCACATCGCGGGGCGATTGTTTTAATTTTAAAGTACCAACCTCATCGGCAATGTATTGCTTTTCTGTAGCAAAAAATTTCACTTTATCATTCTTGCGGATCTCGCCGTTCACTACTTTAAAGTAGGCAACAATACCTCGGAAGGAGTTATAAACCGAATCGAATATCAAAGCTTGCAATGGAGCTTCAGGATCGCCAACCGGGGCAGGTACACGTTCAACAATGGCACGTAAAATATCATGAACACCCATGCCTGTTTTACCGGATGCCGCAAGTATCTCTTCGCGTTTGCAGCCAATAAGCTCAACAATCTGGTCTTTAACTTCCTCGGGCATAGCGCCGGGCAGGTCCATTTTGTTAAGTACCGGAATTATCTCCAAATCGTTTTCTAAAGCCAGGTAAAGGTTTGATATAGTTTGCGCCTGGATACCTTGCGCCGCATCAACAATAAGCAAAGCGCCTTCGCAGGCAGCTATAGAACGTGATACTTCGTATGAGAAATCCACGTGTCCTGGTGTGTCTATGAGGTTAAGGATGTATTTCTGCCCATCAAGCTCATAGTCCATTTGTATGGCATGGCTTTTTATGGTGATACCCCGCTCGCGTTCCAGATCCATATCGTCAAGCAATTGCGCCTGCGATTCGCGTTGGGTTATAGTGTTAGTGTATTCTAATAACCTATCGGCAAGAGTGCTCTTACCGTGGTCGATATGTGCTATGATACAAAAATTACGAATATGCTCCATTGAACCGCAAAAATAACTTTTTAAACCGATAATTGTATAACGCTAATAAATTAACTGTTTACGTTGATAAATTAATTACCCTGAAATAAATACAGGGAGCAGAAAAAACCGATTGATGAAATAGAAAATAAGCTATCAATTATTGTAACCGATATTAATTCTGTTAGCGGTGGCAGTATAATCAAGGTTTATCGTTGTAAGCAGCTAACTACATTACTGCGCACCTTCAACCAATAACGGAGTTTCAGAAACTTTTACCGATAGTTTGCCGGCTACAGTGGCCACCTGCGTTTTGGTTGCAGATGTAGCGCCCGCTTTTAATGTATATATGTTTGCATTTGGAGTGCCCAAATTAAGTGAATAAGTAGCTGTAAGTCCCTTTTGATCGGGGATGGTTAGTATATACATCGCTTTATTATCTGAAACATATTTATCAACCAGCGGATTTGCGTTAATGGTTGATTTGTAGGTGTAGTTGCCCATTAACTTGTTCACCTGTAAAATATAGCTGGCAGCGGGCCTTGGTTTACCATTTTCTGATACACCAGAAGTGGCATATTGCACGTCGGCATTTGGGGTATCATCTTGCAGCTGGTAATAAAATACGTGTTTAATGCCGTGTCTTATATAAAGTAACGAAGTACGCAGTATCCAATCGCCCTGGGTTTCCATAGGCGATTTGCTGCTCACGTATACCGCCTTTTGATAGCTGCCCTGGTTAATATCATAGCCAGATTCGGTTACCCATACTTCAGGCGATTTGGTTAACAAATTAGCCAGTTTTACAAATGAATCGGCTATTTGGCCGGCCATTGATAATTCTGGCGCTACGCCTGTAGTTGCCTTTTCGTGGGTTAATATGTTACCATTGTTATTATAATAGTGGTAATTGATCACATCAAAACATAAGTTGATACTGCCATCGGCACGGTATCCGCGGTTTGCTTTGCACCAGGCTATCATCTTTTTTACAAATTGTATATTAGCGGTAGCCAAACCACCCATCACAACCTGCATGGCAGGATCTGCAGTTTTTACACCTGCATTTTTGCCCAGCTTGCCCATATTACCATCATAAAATGCCGACATGTTAGCTGCATACTCTTCGGCTGTTTGTTGAGTTTCCGGGCCTTTCCACCATTTATCGCGTTCGTTATCGCACTCTATGTACTTTATTAACCCCAAGCCAATCTTAACCTCGTTTACCTGGTCGTTAGTCCAGCGGGGGCGGGTATCAACCTTTACTAATGATTTATCTACTGCGTTGTTATAGCCATATCTCGCGGTAAACTGGAATGCTGTGCGGGCCTGGTCTGCATAGCTTGCGGGATCGTTTTTGTTTAGCTCATAAGGTGCAGGTACATTTTCATTACCTTGCATATCAGAAGGGTAGGTGGCTTCCAGCCAGGTTGGGCAATTTTTAAGGTCGGCTAAAACCAAAATGCCGTCCTGCTTGCAACGGGTATACATAAAATCGTAATCCCAGCCTCCGTTATTGGTAGGGTTGTAGGTGTAATTTCCCTTTGTATTCTCCAGCTTATTCCAGTTCATGTAATGTCTTACCGAACTAAATGATTTAATGATAGCCATATTGGCCTCATAAATGGTATGGTGAAGATTAGGATTGGCAGGGTCTTGCAGAAAATTCCATTCGTAGGTGTTTATGCCAAACATGTTTTTTAGAGGTGTGGCATTTGCAATCGCTGTAGTATCACTTGGTTTTGTATCGCTAATGATTACAGTATCTTTCACATTACCGATACTATTGCCGGCTTGTAATTTACCATGCCGGCAGTTATTAAAAAAAGACGCGAAAATGGCAACGAACGTGAGTGATTTATAATGAAAGATAATGTTCATCCTTGGTTGTTTTTTTGCCGATAAGCTACTCATTAATAATGTTTAAAATAAATAAAACGGCGGTTTAAAAATAGCAGTCTGCCATCGCCTGTACTTTAATAAAAAAGCCGGAAGATCTCCCGGCTTAATGATCACAATAAAACTATGGATGGTTTTATTTTAATTTGATATAGGTTTCGATAATAATATGATCAACCTTTAAACTATCTATCTTTTCAATGCCTGTTTGTACCAATGTGTCGCCGCTAAATTTTACCTTAAATTTAAAATCCCTGTTTTCCCAGTCACGGGCATCGCAATAGGCCAAATGCTCTGTGTAATCATCTCCCGATAAGGTATAAGTGCCACTACCAGAACTGTAAACAGGCTTGGCCGTTTTGCCATGTAGCAGATCATGGGTAAAGAACGCGAAATTTGTTCCGTTAAAAATTTTAACCATCTCTTCGTCTTTCGACGGGGTAGTTATCGCTGTGTCTTTGTTGGTAATGCTTTTACTCGATATTAAATGCCAGGTGCCAATAAGCGGCTGTTCTGCTTTTGGCTCGGTTTTGTTTTCTTTAGGTGTACAGGATGCCAGTACAATTGCGCAGATAAAAGTAAAATGGTTTAGTTTCATGTTTATGATTGGTTTGCACAATGTTAGCAATTTAACCTGCAATAAAAAAGAGGCAAACCCTTGCGGATTGCCTCTTTTTTAAATATTTTCAAATGTTTTATTCTCCTCTTTTTAAACCAAATTTTTCGATCTTACTATACAGGTGACTTCGCTGGATATCAATATCATCAGCTGTTTTTGATACATTCCAGTTGTTTTTTTCCAGTTTAAATTTAATGTATTCGCGTTCGGCAAAATCCTTATACTCCTGGAAGTTATTGAATTGATCAAAATCGGTTTGTGGAGTCGCGTTATTATCTGCTGATGCAGTTACAGGAGCCGAAGGATTGGCAAAAGCACGCACATCATTATCGGTGATGGTTTTATCGCTTAAAATTATCAAACGTTCAACCATGTTCCTTAGTTCGCGAATGTTGCCGGTCCATGGTAACGCTTTAAGGGCCTCCAGTGCGGCATCTGAGATCTTTTTAACCGGCATCCCGTATTCGTTACATATCTCATCAAGAAAGCTTTGGGTAAGCAGGCTGATGTCGTCTTTACGGTCAACCAATGGCGGTACGTGTATGAGGATAACGCTCAGGCGATGGTAAAGGTCCATCCTGAAATTACCGGCTTCAATCTCTTTAAGCAGATCTTTGTTGGTTGCCGCAACAACACGTACATCAACATCAATTTCCTTTTCGCCACCTACGCGGGTGATTTTACTTTCCTGCAAAGCGCGTAATACTTTAGCCTGTGCCGATTGGCTCATATCGCCAATTTCGTCGAGGAAAAGTGTGCCGCCATTTGCCGATTCAAACTTACCAATACGTTGCTTAATGGCTGATGTAAACGAGCCTTTTTCGTGTCCAAACAGTTCGCTCTCAATTAATTCTGAAGGGATAGCCGCACAGTTAACCTCAATAATAGGGGCGTTGGAACGGTGCGATTTTTCGTGCAGCCAGCGGGCCACAAGCTCTTTACCGCTGCCGTTGGCACCAGTAACCAATACACGGGCATCGGTAGGGGCCACACGATCGATAGTTTCCTTTATTTTTAAAATAGCCTGAGATTCGCCCAGGATAGGACGTACTTTAGATACTTTGCGCTTTAATACTTTTGCCTCAACAACTAAGCTCCCTCTATCCAGGGCGTTACGCACAGTGATAAGCAGGCGGTTAAGATCCGGTGGTTTTGATATAAAGTCAAATGCTCCTTTTTTGCTGGCTTCAATAGCTGTTTCTACAGTTCCATGGCCGCTTATCATAATGAAGGGCAGATCTGGTTTCAACGCCAGGCCTTCGGTGAGCACCTCCATTCCATCCATGCGATTCATTTTTATATCGCACAACACCAGGTCAAAGTCTTTTTTTTCTATAAGCTGTAAACCATCAACGCCATTATCTACATCTTCAACTTCGTAATCCTCGTATTCCAGAATCTCGCGTAAAGTACTGCGTATTGCCCGTTCATCATCAATAATTAAAATTTTTGCCATGTTTTATATCTGTAATAGGTAGTAACTGTTCAATTGCTAATATATGCTCTTTGTATAGAAAAACAAACACTTTTGCTTCTAACAAAAATAACCCCTTCCTGTTTGCAGGAAAGGGTTATATAATTCAGCAGCAAATCTGTAAGCCGGGTTCTGTATTGCCGGTAAAGGCAACTTCTATCATTAATCTGGCCCTGCCATTGCTGACAGGTTTAAACAACCTACCCATCTTAACGTCACCAACAAGTTGGTGAGCGGGAGCGAGCAGCCCCACTTTCAAGACCTATTTGGTTTTTCAACTCCTGAGGTTTACCATCATCGCCGGTCGCCCGGCAATGTCGTGAGCTCTTACCTCACGTTTTCACCCTTACCGCAATAAATTGCGGCGGTATTTTCTCTGTGGCACTTTGCTGTCACCGGCTGCCGGTGCCTTCCCGTTAGGAAGCAGGATGCTCTGTGTTGCCCGGACTTTCCTCCGCTAAACAAGTTAGCAGCGATAGAACGTTTTGCAGGGGTAAAGGTAGGGAATTTTTCTGGTTCGGGTTGTGGGTTTGGTTGCGGGGTTCGTGTTGCGGGTTGGATATTAAACAAAAAGTTTATTCATTTTGAAAACTACCCGAACCAGATCAACGGCACTTTTCCAGATCGGCCTGAACGCGTTGCAAATCAATTGTTCCCATTTTATTGCCAAAGGAATTGGTTACATAAGTAAGCACTTTGGCAATTTCAATGGGAGCAAGGTCATCAACGGGCATCTCGCCCTCAAACTCCCGCTCATGGATAATTATTTTGCCTTTAAGGCCTTTTTTAATATAACAGCTTAATGATGCCTTGTTGTTTTTTAGATAGATGGAATCTGTAAGTGGCGGAATCAATGCTTGTAAACCTTCACCTTTCGCTCCATGGCAGTTTTCGCAATGAGCCTGGTAAATGGCGCTTCCTCCCGAGTAATAGCGATTAAACTCAACTTGCTTATCGCTCTGGCACGATACTGCGAAAACAATAATCAATAACAAAATACCACTTATCAGCTTCAGTTTCATTTCGACGCAGCTTGTTCTGGTTCGGCTTTTAATATTTTGATATCGGCAATTAGTTTTTCAACCTCCTTAGGATCTGTGCCTTCGTAGGTGCCGCGGATACGCTTTTGTTTATCTATCAATATAAAAAAGCCATCATGAATAAATTGCCCGGCCGGGTTTTTTTCCTGTACAGTTTGCAGGTAGCTTTTAGCAATATTATAGGTGTCGCCTTTATTGCCATGTAAAAGCCACCAACTATTGCCGGTAATTCCCATTTTATCGGCATAGCGTTTTAAAACAGGTATGGTGTCGTATTTTGGGTCGATAGTATGTGATATGATGCGGAAATTATCATCATCCTTAAACTCCTTATATACGTTAAGCATATTACGATGCATAACCGGGCAAATAGAAGGGCAGGTGGTGAAAAAGAAATCGGCCACATATATTTTACCGTTAAGGTTTTTAGCGGTTATTGTATCGGCGTATTGATTCACAAATTTAAAATCGGGTATGGTGGCATACGCGGTATCTGTAACAGTTTTTCCATCAACTGTTTTGGTAATTGGCTCGCGGTTACCTAAAATAGGGAGCGCAGCCTGCTTTGGAGCGCAAGCACTTAAAAATATCAACAATATGATACCGGGAAGTAGTTTCCGCATTACTTTTTAGTTTGACTGAGGTATTTGGTAGATTGTGTAACGGCAGTATTTATTTGCGCGTCGATGGCAGTAATCTTTTTCTTTTGATCGCTTAGGTAATCTATCACCTCTTTATGCGATTTGCCTTTGTTCTCCACATCAAATTTATGCATCCAATCGCTCATGGCGCTATCAGCATCGTCAACCAGTTTCAAATATACTTTTGCCGAATCTTTAACAGTGGGCACATTTTTAACCAGGCTATCCAAAAGCATTTTATTTTTCATTAAGCTTTCATCGTTGGCCATCACCTTATCATGTACAGAAATAACACTGTCTAAAAGCAATTTTTCCTGCTTTTTGGTGTCAGAACAGCCAAGTAAAACTGTTGCTGCCAAAATAACTCCGATATATTTTTTCATGATCTTTTTTTGAAATTTACTGACAATGGCAAATATTGCAAATAAACGGGTTAATGTTAACTATTTTGATCTCCTTATGTAGTAATTATAATCAGTAACAGGTAAATTTTCGGTACCTGCTAGTTTTAGTTGCTGCCCCGCTTGTGCTCTTGTATGTGTACCGTGGTTTATTACATGTGTTAAAATATCACTTACGGTGCATTGGTAACTTTCGCCCAATGAGTTTTGATAACTCACCATTTTGTCAAAATCAGCATCGGGTAATCTTTCTAAATAAGTAAGCCACTCTTCGTGATATTCATTTGCCAACCGTGTGCAATGTTCAATTGTAAAATCCCTGGGCCAAAGATTAACCAATGGTATTTATCCTATCCAGCCAAACCCGCTCGGCTGTTAGCAAATGGGCCATCAATTGCAGTGGCCTGTGCTGTATGTACGATTGGGCCATAACCTGCAGCAAAGTATGGTTTGCAAACTGGTTGTAGTTAAATAATTTAATGAAGTGCGTTTTCATGAATACTAATCTCACAAATTTTTATGAAAATGATGTACCTAATGCTACTTATCTACCGGTGAATTTGTTGCTGCTTATTGAAAGCTGAAACTAATTAGCTATCTTGGTATTAGTTACACTTAATGATTTGATAATATAGCTGTTACAATTAGGTCACACTGTGATATTACCTTTAGTTAATCAAAAAAATAAGGTTATGAAATTTATCAATGTGTTTGCAAGGTTTATCGGTAATTTTCGCGAATGGATGATGTTAAAAAGTATGAAATCGTCTTTCATACATTAATATTACATTTTTTATATTCTTCTTTCGTAAATATTATTGCAATTTTGGACCCTCGTAGTCCATTTAATGAAATCCACCCATCAGCATACAGCTCTGAACAGAGAACTTTTTGGCCCCGCTTTTGCCTGGGGCGTGTCAACCGCTGCCTTTCAAATTGAAGGTGCTCACGATGCCGATGGCAAGGGCGAATCTGTTTGGGATAATTTTACCGCAAAAAAAGGTAAAATATTGAATGCCGATCACGCCCGTGACGCATGTGATTTTTATAATCGATATGAAGAGGATATAGACCTCATTAAACAACTCAATATTCCCAATTTTCGTTTTTCCATATCCTGGACACGATTACTGCCCGATGGTACCGGTAAAGTTAACCAGGCCGGAATTAACTATTACAATCGCGTTATCGATTATTGCCTTGAGCAGGGGATAGAGCCCTGGGTTACAATTTATCATTGGGATCTGCCGCTAATACTTGAACAAAAAGGGGGATGGGCAAATAGGGAAGTGATTAATTGGTTTAGCGAATTTGCTACTTTATGTGCGCAGAGCTTTGGCGACCGGGTTAAGCACTGGATGGTGATGAACGAGCCTGTGGTATTTACGGGGGCTGGTTACTTTTTTGGCATACATGCACCTGGCCGTAGCGGCATCAGGAGTTTTACATCGGTAATTCATCATGTTGTTTTGAGTATAGTTGCCGGAGCTAAAATATTGAGGACACTTTTGCCGGGTGTACAAATTGGTACTACTTTTTCCTGTTCGCAGGTTGAGCCTTTAACAGATAAGCCCCGCGATGTGGCTGCAGCGGTAAGAGTTGATGCATTAATAAACAGGCTGTTTATTGAACCAATTTTGGGAATGGGTTACCCGGTTAAAGATTTGCCTATTTTAAAAGGAATCCAAAAATACATTTTACCCGGCGATGAGGATAATATGCATTTTGATTTTGATTTTATTGGCGTACAGAATTATACCCGCGAGATTGTTAAATACTCTTTTTTTACACCATATATAAGCGCCCGCATTATTAAGGCCGAAAACAGGAAGGTTGAATTAACGGCTATGCGCTGGGAGGTGCATCCGCCATCTATCTATTATATGATAAAGAAGTTTGCAGCCTATCCGCAGATAAAAAGTATCATTATTACCGAAAACGGATCGGCTTTTCCAGATCATGTTATTGATGGCGAGGTGAATGACCCTAATCGCTTACAGTATTTGCAAGATTACCTGGGCCAGGTGTTGAAAGCCAAAAATGAAGGCTGTAATGTTAACGGCTACTTTGTTTGGACGTTGACCGATAATTTTGAGTGGGCCGAGGGATATCATCCGCGTTTTGGTTTAATCCATGTGGATCATACAACGCAACATAGAATTGTAAAAGCATCTGGAAAATGGTTTGCCGGCTTTTTGAAGAAAGAAGTGATAGCGCCAGAATTTACTTTGGAAGAGAAAGGTAAAATGTAGTTCCAGTTTGGGTATCACTATCAAACCAAATACGGCCGTTATGTTTTTCTATAATTTGTTGGCAGATGGAAAGCCCAAGTCCGAAGGATTTTTCACCTTCAGTGCCGGGGCGCTTGGCATCAGTAAACATATTAAAAACCTGTCCTTTCAGCTTATCCGGGATGCCAATGCCATGGTCTTTTACCAGGATTTTTATCTCGCGCTCCAAATCTTCGACCTTTACTAAGATTACCGCGCCGGCCGGACTGAATTTTATGGCATTACTTATAAGGTTACTTATCACGCGCCATATTTTTTCGCGGCTAATCATCAATTCCTGCGGTGTATCTAATAAATGGAGATTTATAACCTGGTGTTTTTCGGCAGCTTTAAAGCGCAGTAATTCTACACTATTGTTTAATAAGCCGTTAATTTCAACCTGCTCCTTATTTAGCCCCGCATTTGACGAATTGGTAGCTTCCAATATTTCATTGATCAATTCGAGGGAGTTAAAAGAGGTTTCTTTTATCAGGTTCAACATTTCTTTTTGTTCGTCTGTATAATCGTCCTCGCTCATTACCGTGGTTAATGAGGCAATACCGCCAATGGGGTTGCGTAAATCGTGAGCTACTGTGCGTAATATTCTGTCTTTTTCCTGGCTATTGAGTTTAAGTTCGTCAAGGGCGTCTTCCAGGTGCGTATTTTGGTCATTTATCTGTTGGTTTAAACCACCTAAAGTTTTAATGTTCTTTTTTGATTTTTGCCAGTTTAAAAACACCAGCGAAATGATCATGATCAGCATCACCACAAAAACAACGGTTACATTCAGGTATACATTTTGTTGCTGATTGTTTTTCTTTAGTCTATCAAACTCATTGTCTTTTTCGAGGCGTTTTATTTGTTCGGCTATATCGGCTTCTTTGAGGGTTTTGTTTTTTTTGTTGATAGAATCTTTTAGGGCGTCGTACTGTTTAAAGTATTTGATGGCCTCATCAGGTTTGTTTTTTTTGATGAGATATTCGGCCATTAAGTTGTTCCAGTCAGATTTTGCTTCAACCTCATTTAGGTGCTCAAACTGCTTATTTATTACATTTAGGGTATTGAGTAAAGAATCTGCCTGATTTTGAATATTATATAAGGCTGCCAGTTTTAGCTCGGAGTATTGCGCGTCCTGGTTGTCGTTTCCTTTTTGTAAATTAATGCCGATACTTTTTTTAAGTAGTGTTTTGGCCTGATCGTAGTTTTTTTGATCGATATAAATATCTGCCTGGTTGCCGTAAACTACTCCCCGGGCTACATCAAGTAACTCGCGTCTGTCACTGTATTGTTTTTTATGATCATCAATATATCTGAGGGCCTTATCGTAAAAATATAGTGCGCTATCCTGCATATTTATTTTACTATAACTTAGGCCGGTATTATTTATTAGCTCCTGCCCGCGATAAAAGGCACTAAAGTTAAACGTACAGGTTACACTTTCCTTAAAGCTGTTTTTAAAGTTTGAGGCTGCAAGCTGGTAGTGCTCTTGTTTGTAAAGGATCATGCCCATGCGGTAGCTGTAGTCGCTTAAAACACATTCATCGAGCCCGTTGCTCCCGATTACTTTGCCGTGGTAAAAAGCTTCATATGCTTCGTTATATTTATCCTCATCAAATAGAATATCGCCCTTGTAAAAATAGGCCTGCCCATATTCTGTTGTGTATTTAAGCTTTTTATCAGGCGAATCAAAAAGGTTAAGCATGCTATCGGCGTATAGCATCGCGGTGTTTTTATCTGCTTTTGCGTAATAGAAATAATTGTAGCTAAACCTGTAATAGCTATAGGTTTGCAGCATATTTAAGTTTTTTGAGCGCTGATATGCCAAATCCAGGTAATGCATCGCCTGGTCTTTTTTGCCATTGTCATTTATACTGTTGGCCGTATCAAGTACCTTATTGAATCCTGCCGGCGATAAAAACGGAGCTGGCGTTCTGTTGCATGAAAAAAAAACAATATAGATACAGGCAAAGAATAGCTTTTTCAGCAGGTTACTGTAAAGCCTTTTATGGTATATACCTTTATACTTAAACATTAAATTTGGTCGCGATCGGTAGGTTGAACTAGTTATTAAAAAACTCCCTAAACATAAATAAAATATATTAGCGAGGGAGAGGCATAATTTTATCAATTATTAAGCTAAATAAACATGTGTTGTTTTATTTTATAATTGGGGTGATAAATCAACCTCTTCTGCTGCAAAAGGCAGAAAAACATAAAAGGTTGTGCCTTTTTCCAAATCGCTTTGCAGCCAAATTTTGCCGTTATGTTTTTCAACTATCTGTTGGCAAATGGAAAGACCCAGGCCAAATGATTTTTCTCCGGCCGTACCTGTACGTTTTGCATCGGTAAACATATTAAAAACCTGTTGTTTTAATTTATCCGGAATGCCAATCCCATTATCCTTTACAGCAATTTCAACACCATTCTCGTAGTTTTTTACGCTCACATTAATATTGCAACCGTTGTGACTAAATTTAATGGCATTGGTGATAAGGTTACTGATAACCCGCCATATTTTTTCGCGGCTTATCAATAATTGCGATGGCCTTTCGGGCAAATCGAGGATGATTGTCTGCTGTTTATCTGCAGCTTTAAACCGTAGTAACTCTACACTATTGCTAACCAGGGCGTTAATATCAACTAATTCTTTGCTAAACGTAGTGGCTGTCGTATTAGCAGCTTCCAGTATCTCATTAATAAGCTCCAGCGAATTGTATGAAGTATCTTTAATAAGGTTGATCATATCCAATTGCTCTGGTGTATAATCGTCATCGGCCATGGCGCCCGAAAGTGAAGCTATCCCGCCAAGCGGGTTTCTGAGGTCATGCGCCACTGCTCTAAGTATCCTGTCTTTCTCGCGGCCGCCTTTATTTAGCTCTTCAAGGGTATGCACCAGGCTTTCTTTTTGGTGAACTACCTGGTCGTTTAATGCCTTAACTGCCTTTATATCCCGTTTTGAACGTTTTAAGTTTCTTAAAACCAGCGATACTATTATTACAGCCATTATGGATAGCAATACGGCGAGGTAAATGTAAATCAGCTGTTTTTTATTGTAATTTTTTAAGTTGTCAATCTCGCTCTGTTTATCATAATTGGCCTGCTGTGTAGTTACATCGGTGCGTTTAAGTGAGTTAGCTAGTTTTATAACCGAATCTTTTAAGATTGAGTATTTTTTTAGATAGATAAGCGCGCTGTCATTATCTTTTTCTTGTTCAAAATACTTGCTCATCAAATAATTCCAACTGGTTTCTGCTTCGTTGTTGGGGATGCTATCTAACTGTATACGCAAATTTTTAAGCAGGCTTAAAAGATCGGCTCGTTTGTTTAATTTAAAATATAAGCTGGCAAGCTTTATTTCTGTTAACTCCGCATCTTTATTATCGTTACCTTTTTTAAGGTTAATGGCGATGCTTTGTTTAAGTAATTGCTCTGCATCATTGTAGTTATTGGTGAGCAATGCCACATCGCCCTGGTTGCCGTAAATTACGCCACGGGCAATTTGCAACTGGTTGGGTACGTCGTTAAATCGGGCATTGTTGGCATCTATATAGTTAAGCGCCTTTTTTAAATAAACAGACGCACTATCTGTTTTGCCAGCGTTTTTATAACTCTCACCAATATTATCCAATAATTCCTGTCTTTGGTAAAAGGCCCTAAAGTCGTCTTTATAAGCCCGGCTTTGGTTAAAACTGGTTTTAAAATAGTTGGCTGCCTCCAGGTAATGCGCTTGCTTAAACATTACCATGCCCATCCGGTAGGTGTATTCGGCCAGTATCTCATTATTAAGCTCACTTTTACCAATGGCATAGCCCTGGTAAAAACACTTATATGCGTTGCTGAACTGTGAAAGGTCAAAATAAGCATCGCCAAGCGCAAAGTTTGCCTCTGCATAATTAACCTGAAATTGGTGCCGGGTTACACTTTGCTTAGCAACGGCGAGCATACTATCGGCATAAGCCAAAGCTTTTTTAATGTTGTGGGCTGTTTTTCTTTCGTATACAAAATGAAAGCTGTAAAAGCGAAATCTATCATGTACGAAAGGATGCTTAAGCTTTTTAAAAGCCGAATCAAGGTATCGTACGCCTTGCGGCTGGTGTTTTTTTAGGTGATAATAGTTGTTAACGGTATCGTAGATGGGTTTAAACCCTTTCGAATAATCTCCGTTGTCTTTATTGTTTTGATTACAGGAGTAGAAAAATAAAGAGAAAAAAAATGCAATACATACCCCAAAGCTGTATTGGTGATTTTTAAAGTAAAAAAGAATAGGTGTGATTAAAGGCATTAACTGTTAAGCAGCAACAAATATAGCATTTGTAAAACACCAATACTATACCTTTACACGTAATAATTGCTTAATAGTTATGCCATGTTTTCTATTTAAAAGCGTCTTCACCGGTAATATCCATTCCGGTAATTAACAGGTGAATATCGTGCGTGCCTTCGTAGGTTATTACAGATTCGAGGTTCATCATATGTCGCATAATAGGATATTCGCCGGTAATGCCCATACCGCCCAGTATTTGACGGGCCTCGCGGGCTATATTGATGGCGGTTTCAACGCTATTACGTTTGGCCATCGAAATTTGAGCAGCAGTAGCCCTGTTTTCATTTTTAAGCACACCTAATCGCCAAACCAACAGTTGCGCTTTGGTGATCTCGGTGATCATCTCGGCCAGTTTTTTTTGTTGTAGCTGAAAAGCGGCTATAGGTTTACCAAACTGAACACGCTCTTTGGAGTACCTTAAGGCAGTATCATAACAATCCATAGCTGCACCAAGCGCGCCCCAGGCTATACCATAACGGGCCTGGTTAAGACATCCCAACGGACCTTTTAACCCAATGGCATTTGGTAGCAGGTTTTCTTTAGGTACCTTAACATTATCAAAAACAAGCTCGCCGGTGGCGGATGCCCTTAACGACCACTTGTTATGTGTGGTAGGGGTGCTAAAGCCCACCATGCCTCGTTCAACTATCAATCCGCGTACTTTCTTGTTTTCATCACGGGCCCAAACAACGGCAATATCGGCAAATGGAGCGTTGGAGATCCACATTTTGGCGCCATTCAAAACATAATGATCGCCGGCATCTTTAATATTAGTGGTCATACCGCCGGGGTTCGAGCCGTGATCTGGCTCTGTTAAACCGAAGCAACCCATTATCTCGCCTGATGCTAAGCGTGGAAGGTACTTTTTGCGCTGCTCTTCAGATCCGTAAGCATAAATAGGATACATTACCAGCGAACCTTGCACAGACGATGCCGAGCGGATACCCGAATCGCCGCGCTCAATTTCCTGCATGATAATGCCGTAAGCCATGTAGTCTAACCCCGCACCACCATATTCAACCGGGATGGTTGGACCAAAGGCGCCAATCTCGGCAAGGCCTTTTACCAACTGCATCGGAAACTCTGCTTTCTGAGCATAATCTTCAATTATTGGACTTAATTCCTTTTTTACCCAGTCGCGTACCGACGAGCGGATGAGCTTATGTTCTTCGGTAAGCAATTCATCTAACTGATAATAATCGGGCGACTCGTACAGATCTGTTTTGGCCATAATGTTATACTTGGTGGGCAAATATATAGCATTTAAAGTGGACTTATTTCAATCAAAAACAGTGTTTTTGGATACCGGAAGCCACTTTATATCAAAAACTATGTTTAGATTGTTTAAACATGGTTTTTGCTTTTTATTTTTTTTAAAAAAAATAATACTGTAGTGTTGCGCAGCAGTGACACACTACGCAACACCTGCAACAGGTAAATAAAAACAGGCGGAGCAATAGGTGAAATCAAAAGCAAGAAAGCTAAGTCAAAACTTGATAACCCATCCAAAACCACTACTTTTGAAGTATGATAACTATTGCCCTGCAGGGTGCAGAATTTTTTGCATACCATGGATTTTACCCCGAAGAACAAAAAATAGGCTGCCGTTTTCTGGTAAATATAGCCGTTGATTTTGTGCCTCAAACCGAGCCTGATGATGAGCTTAAACATACTGTTGACTACGAAAAGGTATACTACATGGCTTGTGAGGAAATGAAACATCCCCGCAAACTCATAGAAACCGTAGCACAGGCTATATTAGACAGGATAAAAACTAAATACCCGTATGTAGAAACCATCAG
Source organism: Mucilaginibacter cryoferens (assembly GCF_014205845.1). GTDB lineage: Bacteria > Bacteroidota > Bacteroidia > Sphingobacteriales > Sphingobacteriaceae > Mucilaginibacter. The sequence goes on along the minus strand of NZ_JACHCR010000024.1, from coordinate 81,255 downwards.
CGTGGAAATAAAGAAATTAAATCCGCCGTTATTAGGTAGGGTTGCTCATTCGGCAGTTACAGTTAACTACAGTAAGCAGTAAAATGGAATACAATAAAATAACACCAGTCATATTAGACACCATTACAGCTATTGTGGGCGCCGGTAATGTTATAACCCAACATTCGGAGCTGGAAAAATATAGCCATGATGAAACTGAAGACCTGGTATATTACCCTGAAGTGGTGGCCCGGCCACAAACTCCCGAAGAAGTTGCCGCGCTGATGAAGCTTTGCACCGAAAACCTAATACCCGTTACGCCACGTGGCGCAGGCACCGGTTTAAGTGGCGGCGCTTTGGCAATTAAAGGCGGCCTGCTTATAGCCATGGAGCGGTTTAACAAAGTGTTAGCCATTGATGAGGCAAATTTACAGGCTACTGTGGAGCCCGGGGTTGTTACCGAAGAATTTATGAACCAGGTAGCAGCCAAAGGTCTGTTTTACCCGGTTGATCCGGCCAGTAAAGGGAGTTGCTTTATTGGTGGTAATGTATCCCACGGCTCTGGCGGCCCAAGGGTTGTAAAATACGGAACCATTCGTGAGTACGTATTAAACCTACAGGTAGTGCTGCCATCCGGCGATATTATCTGGACGGGTGCTAATACTCTTAAATATGCATCAGGGTATAATTTAACCCAGTTATTTATCGGGTCGGAAGGTACATTGGGTATCATTACCAAAATTGTGGTGAAGCTAATTCCCCTGCCAACGTTAGATGCGTTAATGCTGGCCTCGTTTGCCACTAACGAGGCCGCCTGTGCGGCTGTATCAGCAATATTTCGCGCAGGTATTGTGCCATCGGCATTGGAGTTTATGGAGCGCAGGGGCGTGGAGTGGGTAAAAGAGCACGATGATATTGCCTTTGATTTACAGGATGGTATACAGGCATTTTTGTTGATTGAAGTTGATGGTAATAACCAGGATGTGATTTTTACCGATTGCGAAAAGATCAATGCTGTTTTGGAGGAGTTTGATTGTAAGGATGTGCTGTTTGCCGATTCATCGGCACAAAAGGAAGAACTTTGGCGATTGCGCAGAACGATGGCTGTATCAGTAAAATCAAATTCGGTTTATAAAGAGGAAGATACCGTTGTACCCCGTGCAGAATTACCTCAATTAATAAAAGGAATAAAGGAAATAGGCGGCAAATATGGCTTTGAATCAGTATGCTATGGCCATGCAGGCGATGGTAATCTGCACGTAAATATCATTAAAGCCAATATGAGCGATGAGGATTGGAATAGTAAACTGAAATTTGGTATTAAAGAGATATTTGAACTAACAGTAGGGTTGGGCGGCACTTTATCAGGCGAACACGGTATCGGACTGGTGCAAAAAGATTTTATGCCGATAAAATACTCAGAGGTTCATTTTGCACTTTGGAGAGGAATAAAACAGGTTTTTGATCCCCAGGGAATTTTAAACCCAGGGAAGATATTTTAAGATGTGCAGATTTCAAATGTGCAGATGATGGCTGTCTCAAGTGTGATTTTATTGCAATTGCCTTTTTAAACTGAAATAGATATTGGGTTTTTATCTGCACATCTGAAATCTATAATCTGCACATCAATCAATTAGTATTCAATATCAATCTCGGTTCGTCAAACGCTATCATGCTTCTTCGTTCGTCTGGCGGGATTGATACCGATTTGTTGGCGCTGTAATCATAGCTGATACAAACCGTTTTCCCGGTGGTTACAATCTCTTCGCCCTGTGGGGTTACTTTTACCAGAACGTGCATTACATCAAAGCTGCTGTTGCCTATGCGAATAGTGCGCACGTAACAAGCTATTTTATCCTGAACCGTAATTTGCTTAAGGTAATTGATCTCCGACCGGCCTATAATGATGCCAGCATTATTCCAATTCCAACCTATGGCATCTTTCCAATAGTTGGTACGCGCAATTTCAAAATAAGTTAAATATACCGCGTTGTTAACATGCCCCAGTGAATCTATATCCGAAAAACGGATAGGTATGTCAGTTTTGAATTTGTAATCGGTTAGTTTTTCGGCCATTTGTGTCAATTTGTCTGTATGTAATCATTAATAGCGACAAAGTGTCGTGCGTATTAATGATTTTATACATTGGTATAACAGTTGATTAATACTTCACGAAGTTAACAAAAACAAAAACTTAGAAAGATACATATCATGACTTTAGTAAAATTTAACAACGGATTAAAAAATAACGCAAGGGGCCCATTCTTTAACGATGTATTTGATTCAATTTTGAACGATTCATTCCTTGGCGACAAATTGGTAGCACGTATACCTGCTGTAAACATCGCCGAAACTGAAAATGAGTTTCATGTTGAATTAGCTGTGCCGGGCTTAAAGAAAGAAGATTTCAAGATCAATTTAGATAAAAACGTATTAACCGTTTCGGCCGAAAAGAAAGCTGAGCATGTTGAAGAAGGCAAAAAATTCAGCAAGCGCGAATATAGCTACAACTCATTCAGCAGATCATTCACTTTGCCAGAAAGTGCTGATCATTCAAAAATTGAAGCCGATTACACCGATGGTATCCTTACTTTAACCATCACAAAAAAAGAAGAAGCTAAATTTCAATCAAGAGAAATAGCTGTAAAATAATTTAAGAGTGTTTTCATAAAGTAGTTAGTTTGGTTTGAAGGCCGCTCCAATTTGGGGCGGTCTTTTTTTGCTTTAGCCCAGGTACGTTTAAATGGGCGTTTCACAATCCATATTAATATATAAGAGAGTTCCATTTCTTAGTGTTTTTATCGTATTTTACGCTGTGGGGCTGCTACTTTACAGATGTGCTTGGCAGAATTTTAAATTAGCTGTATGTAAACAATAACTCAAAAAAATATGATCAAAAAACTACTTACCATTATTTTAGTCTCTATTGCCAGTTTCTCTCAGGCCCAAAACAAAATTGTGGTTTTTCAATCAGATTTTGGTGTGAAGGACGGCGCGGTATCGGCCATGAAGGGTGTTGCTACCGGGGTATCAGCCGATTTAAAGCTTTATGATCTTACGCACGAAATTCCAGCTTACAATATCTGGGAAGCATCGTACCGCTTATATCAAACGGTAAATTACTGGCCTGCTGGTACCGTGTTTGTTTCGGTAGTTGACCCGGGGGTGGGCACTACCCGTAAATCGGTGGTGTTAAAAACCAAAACCGGCCAATATATTGTTACGCCGGATAACGGTACGCTTACGCTGATCTCCGAATCTTTGGGCATAGCCGAGATCAGGCAGATAGATGAGGTGCTCAATCGCCGTAAAGGGTCCGAAAAATCTTACACGTTTCATGGTAGAGATGTTTATGCCTATACGGCCGCACGTTTGGCTGCAGGTGTAATTACTTACGAACAGGTTGGCCCCGAGTTGCCTAAAGAAGTAGTGAAAATTCCATATCAGAAAGCGGTATTAGAAGATGGAAAGCTAAAAGGAACCATAGATATCCTTGATATTCAATATGGTAATTTATGGACAAATATTGGCGACGACCTGGTAAAGCAGCTGCATGTTAAAGTAGGAGATATGCTGCATTTTGCCATCTATAAAAAGGGGGAGAAAAAATATGAAGGCGATGCTCCCTATAGCGATACATTTGGCGAAGTTGCAAAAGGTAAGCCGTTGGCCTATATGAACAGTTTAATGCAACTATCGTTTGCACTAAACCAAGGCAGCTTTGCCGATACCTATAAAATTAACAGCGGCAGTGAATGGAGTGTGGTAGTGAGTAAAAAGTAGTTATCAGTTTGCAGTAAGCGGGTTGCAGTTAGATATCAAGAGCTGCCGCCCACTGCAAACTGATAACTGCAAACTAATCAGCTACTACTTTCACCTCTATATTCCCCCTGGTAGCTTTTGAGTACGGGCAGCCTTTATGCGCTGCATCAGCCAGCTTTTGCGCTACGGCCCAATCAACACCGGGAATATGCACATGCAATTCGGCAGATAGGGCATAGGATGATGAACCCTCTTTGTTAAAGCTGATGTGTACATCAACTGTTGCCTGCGTAACATTAACACCATCCCGGGTGCCTACAGAACCTAGCGCTCCCAGGTAGCAAGCGCCCCAGGCGCCTGCAAATAGCAACTCGGGATTAGGATAGCCATCTTCTCCGCCCATAGCGGCCGGAGCCTTTAACTCCATATCTATTACACCGTCTTCAGATTTTATGTGGCCATCCCGGCCGCCTTTTGCTGTAACTACAGCGGTATATATTTTTTCCATGGTTAAAAGTTTGTTTTAAAATCAACGGGGAACAGCTGTTTATGTTTGGTAAAAAAAATTAATTTTTAATTAATACACATTACTAATAAAATTAGTATTTTTGATTTGATATGAATGCAGAGCGAATAACAGAGAAGTTGAATATTTTGGCAGATGCCGCTAAATACGATGTGTCATGCGCGTCAAGCGGCAGTAAGCGCAAAAACGAAAATAAGGGGCTGGGAAATGCCAGTAATGGTATTTGCCATAGTTATACCGAAGATGGCCGGTGCGTTTCGTTGCTTAAAATACTGCTTACCAACCACTGTATTTTTGATTGCGCATACTGCGTATCCCGTAAAAATAATGATATTAAACGGGCTGCATTTACCGTTCAGGAAGTGGTTGATCTTACCATCAATTTTTATCGCCGTAATTATATCGAAGGACTTTTTTTAAGCTCCGGCATTTTTAAAGATGCTGATTATACCATGGAACGACTGGTGCGGGTTGCCAAGAAACTTCGTACCGAACATAATTTTAACGGATACATCCATCTCAAATCTATCCCGGGCGCAAGCGATGAATTGATGCGCGAAGCAGGTTTATATGCCGATAGACTAAGTGTTAACCTGGAGATGCCAACTGAGGCGGGCTTGAAACTATTAGCGCCTGACAAGAACCGGCAGGACATGATAGACCCGATGGAATTTTTGAAGAACGAGATCATCCTACGTAAAGAAGAAAAGAAGTTGTTCAAAAATGCGCCCTTATTTGCGCCGGCCGGGCAAAGTACACAGGTAATCATCGGCGCTACGCCAGAGAGCGACCAGCAGGTACTGCAATCTGCTAATTACTTTTACAAAAACTTTAACTTAAAGCGGGTTTATTATTCTGGCTATGTACCCGTTTTGGCCGATAAGCGCTTGCCTGCCCTAAACACCTCAGTGCCCATGGTGCGCGAGAACCGCCTTTACCAGGCCGATTGGCTGATGCGCTTTTATGGTTTCGAGGTAAACGAGATCGTGAATGAGCAACAACCGCTGCTCGACCTGGATATCGACCCGAAACTGGGCTGGGCTATTCGTAATATGCAGGCTTTTCCGGTTGATATTAATAAAGCCGATCTGCAGATGATATTGCGCGTGCCTGGTATCGGCCTGCTATCGGCACATAAAATAGTGAGTGCACGCAAGTTTGCTAAACTGAGTTGGGAACAACTGAGAAAAATAGGTGTGGCCCTTAACCGGGCCCGGTACTTTATTACCTGTAAGAGCAACGAATTTGAGCGCCGTGATTTAACGGGTAATAACATTAAGCAGTTTATTTTAGCCGAATCGCAAAGCAAATACATTAAAAATACCCAAACACAACTTAACTTGTTTTGATAATGTATACACTTGTTTACGATGGAACATTTGAAGGTTTACTGACAGCTGTATTTGAAATATACGATAGGAAGCTGTTTCACGTAAAGTTGATAAAAGGAGAGTGGCTCAGCAGTGCTATGTTTGAGGAAGTGGTACAGATTATTACTGATGAAAACCGGGCCACCAGGGTATTGCGTGGATTGCGTAAAAAACTTTCTTCGGCAAGTATTCAGAGGTTATACATTGCGCACATGGCCGAAATGGAGAATGAAGAAAGCGCGATAGTAGGCTTTATTCGTTATGTTTTTGATAGCGATATAAATGTAGAGGAAGACTATGGCAACAAATATGTAATGCGCTTATCTGAGATATTAAAAATGGTTAGGCGCGAAAAACATAGAATGGAGGCCTTTATTCGTTTTCAAAAGTTAAAGGACGAAACTTTTTATGCCGCCGTTGAGCCAGATTTTAATGTATTGCCTTTACTTATCAGGCATTTTAAAAACAGGTATGCCGACCAAAAATGGATCATCTACGATATTAAACGTAAGTATGGCATCCATTATAATCTGCACGATACGCAATACATCTCCTTAGATTTTTCGGAAGTTAATAAACACTCAGATGTGATCAGTGCTTATACTGAAGATGAAACGATATACCAGCATCTTTGGAAAAACTATTTTACCAGCGTAAACATTGCAGCACGCAAAAACACCAAACTCCATTTAAGGCATATTCCTAAACGTTATTGGCGGCATTTAACAGAGAAAATTTAAAGTTTTTATGATTTTACGCATTTTGTCTATTGCGTAAAATCTGCTTTTTAAGGTTTTTTGTGAATAACTTAAATGTTAATAACCTGTAGTTTTTATTAGCTATAATGATATAATTAATTATAAATCAGTACAGTATATTCATGTTTAAATTAACATTGCAATGTTAACAACCTGTTTATAACAAATTTATTTTTTGCTTGACAAAGGTGCCTTTTAATCCCTATATTGTAATCATCAAGAACGACGTACTTTGACAGCCTTTCAGGAAAGCAGAAGTTGAATCGGGTTAATCTTCGGAGAAACTAAAGATCAAGGGAAGTTCACTGAGTCACATGAAAAAATGAAAAATACGAAAGTCTTTGAAAAAAGATTGTGATTAAAGGAGGTACTGAAAACGTTGCGAGGCTTCACGGAGACTCAAAAACAGAATCAGTGATATTGCAGTAAATCAACCGTTCGCAAGAACAACTGAGGAGGGCATATCGGTCAGAAATACACAAAACTTGATGCCACTGGGCAACTACGGTTAAACAGGGGTTTGGAAACGGGAGTTCAAATCGAAAGAGGAGGCTCCCGTTTTCGCTTTTACAAGGTTTTTTTGTTCATGTGCTATCTTTTTGTTTTGAACAAATCTTAAAAAACCTAATTTAGTAGGATATGAATAAGGACGGCCAGCGTAACCAGAAGAAGATATTCGTTTTAGATACCTCAGTGATCCTCTACGATCACAATGCCTTTCAAAACTTCCAGGAGCATGATGTAGCCATACCCATCCAGGTATTGGAAGAATTGGATAATAAAAAGAATGGTAACGATACCCGTAATTTCGAGGCCCGAAGCTTTATCCGCCTCATAGACGACCTGTCTAAAAACAGCCTTGTAAACGAGTGGGTGCCGTTAAATGGCAAAAGTAAAGGCAGTTTTAAGGTAGCCATGGATGTTAAAACCACTACTACCGATGCTGAAGCTGTTTTTGGCTCCGATAAAATAGACCACAGGATATTAAACGTAGCTTTAGGCTTACAGGAAGAATACCCTAACAAAAAAGTGGTGTTAGTATCTAAAGATATTTGCCTGCGGCTGAAGGCTAAGGCTCTTAATTTACACGCCGAGGATTACGAAACCGGTAAAATTAAAAACCTTGCCGAGCTGTACACCGGCAAAACTGATGTAGAGAAGGTAACAGAAAAACTCATCACCCAACTCAATAAACAAGAAAACCTGCCGGCCGAAAGTTTGAGCGTACCTCAATACACCAACAATCACTTTTATATACTAAAAGGTAAAAAGGGCGATGTATCTGGCTTTTACAATGCCCAAACCCAGCAGTTGGAGAAAGTTACCGAACAACCGGTATTTAACATTTCGCCCCGTAATATAGAGCAGGCCTTTGCTATTCACGCCTTGTTGCACCCCGATATTAAACTGGTAACTATTCAAGGGAATGCTGGTACAGGTAAAACCCTACTGGCGCTGGCCAGTGCGTTGGAGCAGCGCAAATACTACAGGCAAATATTTGTTACCCGCCCTATAGTGCCGTTAAGCAACAAAGATATTGGCTTTTTGCCTGGCGACATCAAATCCAAAATAGACCCGTACATGGCCCCTATATGGGATAACCTTAAATTTATCAAAGATCAGTTTGCCGATGATGATAAAATGCAGGCTAAAATAGACGAATTGGTAAGCAACGATAAAATATCTATAGCACCATTGGCATTTATTCGCGGACGTACGCTAAGTAAGATCTTTTTTATAGTAGACGAAGCCCAAAATCTCACCCCACACGAAGTAAAAACCATTATATCCCGGGCCGGCGAAAACAGCAAATTTGTGTTCACGGGAGATATCTACCAGATTGATACACCATATCTGGATGCAGAAAGTAATGGCTTATCCTATTTAATAGATAAGGCAAAAGGGCACCCGCTTTATGCACATATCACCCTGCAAAAAGGGGAGCGAAGCGAACTGGCCAATTTGGCAACAGAGTTACTGTAAAACTTCATAAAGTTTTTGGTTATTGAACTTGTTGTGCAACTCTTTACGTAAATCTGCTGCGTTGATGAGCTCTCTTATTTCTTAAAACTTTATTATAACTGCCATTGTTCCATTTTAAGCGTGGTTCATTAATCGCGATAAATAAAATTGTATATGAAGATTTCGAAATACCTCCATTCCTGCCTTGTATTTGAGTTGGATGATTACAAACTATTATTCGATCCGGGTAAATTCTCTTTTGTTGAAGGGGACGTTAAGCCAGAAATGTTTGCAGATGTAAACGCAATAGTGATCACGCACATTCATCCCGATCATTACGAACTGGAGATATTAAAAAGTATCCTCAGTTTAAGCGGCGCAATTGTTATCACCAACGGTCAAATTGGTGCCGATCTGGATAAAGCAGGGATAGTATATACTTTGTTTGAAGAGGGTACTCAAAATTTTGGTCCGTTTATATTAAAAGCAATCCCCGTAACGCATGAGTTGATTATGGATAATCCATTACCACAAATGACGGGCTTTATCATCAACGGTAAAGTGCTGCATCCCGTTGATTCTATGGAAGATAAATTGCTGGATTATAAAGGAATTGAGCTTTTATTGATGGTAACCATGGCGCCCTTTGCCAATGAGGTTACAATTGCTGGCTTTGCCGATAAATTGCAGCCTAAACAAATATTGCCGGTTCATGATGGTTACGCTAAAGGATTTTTTATTAAACAGCGTTATGCCGCCTATGTAAAGCACTTTGATAAACAAGGAATAAAATTTCACGAGGTTTATAAAGTTGGAGATAGTATAACTATTTGATAGCTATAATTTTGCATAAAACAAAAAAAGTCCCCGCTTCTTACAGCGGAGACCTCTATGGAACCAACCTCCTGCTAAGCTGGCCCACATTAACCTTATCACACTTCAAAAGTGTAGATTAATAATGAAGAAAGTATGAACTTCGCTTTTACACGTTAGGTTAATTTTACATCTTAGCAAAAAAAGATAAATAACCGGTATGCAGAAACCCGATAGCCTCATTTTTGATATGGATGGAACCCTTTGGGATGCCGTTGATACTTACGCCAGTTCGTGGAACCTCATTTTTGAAAAATTGGCGATAAACAGAATCATCGGTCGAGATGAGTTGATGGGCCTTATGGGAATGGAGGGTAAAAAACTTACCAAGGCATTAATGCCCGATTTTGATGAAAACCGGGCACAGGAAATTTACATGGATGTAAATGAAACCCGGCGGCAAATACTGCCAATAAGTGGTGGCAATATGTACAGTGGCGTTACTGAGGGAATGAGGTTGTTAGCCAGTAAATACAAAGTATTTATCTTGAGCAACTGCGCTGTAGGTATCATCCCGTTATTTATTGCCTGGGCTGGTATTGGCGACAGTATTACAGATTACATAGCCTACGGTGAAAACTATATGCCCAAGCACCACAATATACAATTACTGATAGATAAACACCAGCTTAAAAGTGCCGTATACGTGGGTGATACACAAGGTGACGCGGAGCAGACACGCATGGCTGGTATACCTTTTATATTTGTGAGCTATGGTTTTGGAAAAACAGACGACTATGAACATAAGTTTAATGATTTTGAATCGTTAACATCTTACTACATGGGTTTGTAGATTACTTTCTGCTTCATAAAATAAAATAAATGGTAAAACGTGGTCTTTCGATATTGATGTTTGTGCTGATGTTTAGTACAGGATATGCTCAACGGGTAAAGCTGGATTCTATTAGGTGGATTAATAAAGACCTTGGGCATTTATTTTTTTATAAAGGCCAGGTTAACTTTAATTTTGTTGGGTACGATAAGTTTAAAAGCCACTACGCTATTGTAAAAGATACCCTGATTATGACGGATATCTACACATCAAGTGCAGATAACTTTAAAGTAAAACATACAACTGATTTTAAATTTTTGATCAGAAACTTTACGGCTAGCCACCTTTATATAAAGGCAATTGATTCAAATGCGGTTAAGTTGGCCGGTAATTTAACATACGAGTTTACTAACTTTAAAAACAGTTACGATAAGAATATTCAGTTTTCAGAGATCCGTTTTTTATCGTCTACCTGCCATGGTGATTGCCCCCAACTGGAGATCACCGTTTTAGCTAATGGCGACTATCATTTAAGGGGTGGCGAATATGCAGACCCCTACAAGGGAGAGTTTGCCGGTAAACTATCAGCCGCGCAGCTTGATACCTTAAATTATTGGTTAAAACACAGCGAGCTAAAAAAAATGTACAATTGGGAGCAAGGTAACCAGGTAGCCGATGCGCCCAATTACTATTTTGAAATTGATTTCGAAAACAGTAAAAAGAAATTGAGTATCACCACAAACGAGCCCCCAATGAATATTACAGATCTGGTAGAGTTTATGGTGTCATCATATAAAAAAGTTAGTCTGGCAGCAGTCAAATAGCGTTTCAGGAAGTTGGCAGGCTGAAGTAAAAGGTTGAGCCAACAGTTTCGTCACTTTCAACCCATATTTTGCCGTTATGGCATTGGATGATCTCGCTCGAAAGATAAAGACCGATGCCAAAACCCGATACATTCCTTATTTTATCATTATCCACTCTATAAAAGCGCTGGAATATTTTTTTGTGGTCTTTGGGTTTAATGCCTACACCCTCATCTGTTATGGCTACCTCTACATTCCCATCTGCAAGTACGCTTTTTACAATTATATTGCTTCCTTTGGTGGAGTATTTTACAGCGTTACTTAAAAAATTATTGATCACCTGGCTAATCTTCTCCCTGTCCGCAGTTACGTTTAAAATAGTACCACCATCAAAAGCTACCATATGGCTGAGGGGAGATTGAGTTAATTCGGTAATACAATCGGCAATTAACCTGTTTATATCAAACAATTCGGGCTTAAGTTGCAATTTACCTGATTCGAGCTTCGAGAGATCAAGAAAACCATGGATAAGGTCGGTCATTTTATTAACCTGGTTATTGGCTTTCGCAAGTGCATTGTTTACAAAGGCATCATTGCCCGGTGCCAATTTTTTTGATAATATCTGTATGTGCGATTTGATAGAGGTAAGCGGTGTTTTTAACTCATGGCTTGCCATTGCTATAAAGTCGTTTTTCCGGATCTCGTCGCGCTTGCTTTCGGTAATGTCAATTACGGTACCCAGTATGCGCACTGGTTTTTGCCCTATATCAACTACCAGTTTTCCCTTAATACTCAACCAATGGATACTGCCATCTGGCCAGGCAACTCGTACATCATAAGCGTAAATACCAGTAGTTAACGATACTTTAAAAGCATCCAGCACAACTTGTTGATCCTCGGGCAATATCTGATTTCTAAAGGCATCTCCGGAGGGCAAAAATGTATGTGCCGGGTGACCGAACAATTGCACCAATGGAGGAGGGCATAAGCGTATCTGATCCGTAAAGTCCCAATCAAAGGTGGCAAAGCCTGTGGCTTCGGCGGCCATGCGAAACCGGTTTTCGCTTTCAATGGCCGCTTGTTTGGCGTTTACTTCGCCCGTGATCTCTACAATGGTATTTAAAATGTAATTCACTTTGCCATCGTTACAATTAAAAGGAACATTACTGCACGACCAGTACCTTACTTTATAATTACCAGTTTCTGGATCGCGGGTATCATAACGATAGCTCGGAATATCCAATTTTTGTCCCGTTTGTACCACCTTGTTAAATATCTTACGGATACCGGTTTCATCCCTGGGATCATTATCATCATCCGGAAAAACCTGGAAAAAACTTTTACCGATAATCAATTCGCGTGTTGCGTTAGTGATAGCAAGGTAAGCATCACTTGCAGCCAATATGGTAAAATAGGGAGTGTCTGCTTTAACCAATAGCGAACCAGGGGATTTTTCAAAAATTATTTTGAAAATTTCATCGGGCAAAGCGGGAGTTAATTGGGTAGACATTCAGCAGATTTTAGGTGTTTTGTGCTAAAGTTATGGTTAAAACTTTAAATGAGTAGTTATTAATAAGAAATTTTACATTAACCTTTAAGAAAGTGATTGGATGGATATTTGCCAAATACTTTTATTATTTTTATATCATTAGGCTCAACTTAAGTTTTTGTAGCTTTAAATAATTAAATATCATCCATGAAAACCAAAACCAGATTAATTCTTTTGCTGATAGTACTATTATTATTTGCCGGCTTTTTTTACTATCGTTTTTATTTTATTTTTGGCGAAGGCGCAAAGGCGGGTACCATGAACTACTTTGTAAAAAAAGGATATGTATTTAAAACATATGAAGGGCGGTTGATACAAAATGGAATCCGTACACAAGTGCAGGGCAACATAGCTTCAAATGAGTTTATGTTTTCTGTTACCGACGAGAAAATAGCACAGCAATTGAACAATAACGCTGGCTCATATCTGGAACTGCATTATAAAGAATACCTGCATGCCCTGCCCTGGAGAGGTGTTAGCGTATTTGTTGTAGACAGTATAATATCTGCCAAGCCCGTAAGTCCGGTTACGCCTTAAAATAAATGATCGGCTTTATCGCCGGGCAGTACCAATGCACAATCATGCGGCGGTTCGGGCACTACCTGTCCGATACTAAAAGAGCTATTTTTTTCAATAATTCATCCATTTCAAAGGGCTTGGCTAAAAAGTCATCGGCGCCGGCTGCCAGTGCCGAGGCTTTCACATCCCGGCTTGCTGATATCATGATTACAGGCATATTTTTGGTGGTCAGTTCGTGCTTTAGTTTTTTGCAAATGTCTCTACCATCTTCGCCACTCATCCAAATATCAAGAAGCAAAAGGTCGGGAAGTTTCTCTTTCATATTGAGCACAGCACTTCCATCCACGGTAGATGTTACCTCGTAGCCTTCAAATTCAAGTAGCATCTCAACAGCATCAATAATACCCGGATCATCATCCGCGATCATGATCTTCTTAGCTTTTGGGTTCATAAATTGGTATTGGCTAAATTAAGCCCGTGGCATTTAAAAAACAAGCATTTATTATGTGCTACGGGATATCTAATCATCATTGCCGTTTACGGGTAATGCAAAGCAAAAAGTAGACCCTTTCCCCTCAATGCTATTCACCCACATTCTGCCTCCTTCGCGCTTTATTATTTCAGATGATATGTATAATCCCAATCCCAAACCAGGGAAGGTATGCTGTTTATCGCCACTCACCCTATAAAATTGCTCAAACACCCTGTCTTTTTTATCCTCAGGTATGCCAATGCCGAAATCCTGTACGCATACTGTTGCCTCATTATCTTTCAACCGGGTACTTACTATAATTTTATCTGTATGCGGCGAATATTTTATAGCATTGGTTATCAGATTGGTAATTACCTGGCTTATGCGGTCTTTGTCGGAGTATATTTGGCCAGTCTCGGTAAAATCCTCTATCAGCATGTGTTTTTGGGTGGTATGTTGCAAATCATCAACGGTTTCTTTTATTACCTGGTTAAAATCGAACCAGATTTTATTAAACTGTAGTCTGCCCGAGTTGATCTTCGTCACATCCAGCAAATCGCCAATTAAGTTGGTAAGGCGGTTTACCTGGGCATCCATCCTTGTCACCATCCCGGCCTTCCTGGTGTCACCTTCTTTGGTAAGCATTGCGCCCAATACTTGCGCATAAGCTTTAATACTGGTTACCGGGGTTTTTAATTCATGACTGGCTATGCCTAAAAAGTCGTCCTTTTGGCGTTGTAGTTGTTTTTGCTCGTCAATATCAGTATTGGTGCCAAACCATTTAATTATTTTACCATCATTTATAAACGGTAATGCCTGTGCAAGATGCCATTTATAAATACCTTCTTTATTTCTCAGCTTAAACTCGTATTGATAGGGGGCTCCTGTTTCTATCGAATTTGTCCACGCGGCTATGCAGCCGTCCTGATCTTCCGGATGTACCCGCGTTATCCATTCGGGGCCAATAATCTCATTTTGAGGTAAGCCAAAATAGTCAACAGCTCTTTTATTTGCGTAATCAAGTTGTCCATCTGTACGGGCCGTCCACAACTGTACGGGCATAAAATCGGTTACAAATTCAAATTGTTTTATCTGGTCGTTTAGTTTTTGTGTGTCGGCTATCTCGCGGCGCATATCCCGTGCTATTGTTGCACGGCCTTGCGGCTTGCCTGTTGCCGAATCATATACCAGCATAGTTGTGCCAAATACAGGTATAGCTTCACCAGTCAAAAAATGGCGATAATTAATCTCGCCGCTCCATTTGCCATCCTGCATTAAGCCTTTGGTAACTTTATTAGCTACTTTGCTAAGTTCGGCGGGCATTACATACTCGGTGTTATGCCGTTCCAGATCCTGTTGATTCTTTATTCCCAACATTATTCTTCCGGCAGCATTTACGTAACTCACATTACCGTCCAGATCAGACAGGCTTACAAAATCTGAGCTATGATCAATAAGCGTTAATAATTTATATTGTTCGTTATGTGCTTTCTTCTCCGGTCGTAGGTCGCGGGCTACAGTGGCTAGTCCTATAGCTTCATCAGAGAAGTCATCGTTAATACGGAACGAATTAATATAGACAGGTATCGGCTCGCCGGTTTTAAAATCCCGATATCTTATTTCGCCGCTCCACTTGCCATTTTGCAATATCTCGGGGAGTATCTTATCTGCCACAAGTTGCCTGTCGGCATCATAAAAATAATTAAAGCCCGATGTTAATGCCTCTGCCGGATCATCTATACCAAGCAAATTATAACCCGATTTATTAAGGTAGGTAACGCCCACGCCGGTACTGCCTAATGCAATAGCATCGGCGGTATTTTCAACAAGCGCTATTAGTTTTTGCTGTTCGAGGCGGTCTGATTGTTCTCGTGTTACATCTCTTACAATGCCTGCAAAACGCCACAATTGATTATTCAAATCAAAATAAGCCCGCCCTTTGCATTGAATCCAATATTTCAGATCTCCATTAACTGTAATTATTCTGAATGTAACATCGTAATTGCCTCCCGATTGTGGATTATAGGTGTTTTGAACCGCTTCTTTTACCCGCGATTCGTCCTCAGGGTGAATGTATCTGAAAATATCATTATATGTTATTTCTTCTACTCTGGCAAAGCCGCATAGCTCTTTGCAGCGATCGTCCCAGATCACTATTCTTTGTGGGGGATAAAGGTCCCAGGTACCAATTTCAGCGGCCTCTAAAGTAAACTGTTTGCGCTCTTCACTTTCCTTTAGCTTCAAACGGATGAGTACCAGTTCGGTAACATCAGCAGCTGTGTTTAATACCCCCCAGACATTGCCCTGCTCATTTCTTATAGGCGTAAACACAAAATTGAAGTAAAATGTTGTTAGCAGGCCATTAATAACCAGGTTAACCTGTGCTTCGCGGGCCTCGTAGGCAATACCTGTATTATATACATTGTTAAGGATCTCAAAAATAAACTGGGTTTTTAACTCGGGTAAAAGTTCAAAGTATAGTTTATCAATAACATCGTCGCCTTTGCCAAAAATGTTGACAATAGCTTTATTGGCAATTTTTATCCGCATTTCACTCCCTACATAAAGGCCAACCGGGCTCGGCGACTCTTCTATAAGGGTGCGGAAAATATTTTCGTTGTTAAGGAAACTTTGTTCTGTAGCGTTGGTCATTTAACTGGTCAAGTGTATAAATATAGGCCTTTAATTAATATGGTAGTAAACTAAAAAACAAGGTAAGGTTTGTTTGGTCTAATAAATTATTTGTTAATAGAGTTGATTGTTTTTTAGCGAACCGGGCAAAGTGGTTACTTTTAAATTGAATTATCTTTGAGCGTATCATAACAATGGTTTTACTTAACTATGTTGACGAAAAATTGCAGGTAAGTTAAATACTTCGGATATTGAGCAGATATTGATTTTATAATTATATCAACTGGCCATGTCAACCACCGATAACGGAACTGTATCAGCTATAAAAGGCGCCGATGGCATTATAACCATTAGTTTTTATCACCCTGCGCAAAATGCTTTGCCTGCAAATTTGCTGCAAAAACTTACCGAAAGTATAAATGAGGCAGGTGATGATCCCGATGTTAAACTCATAGTATTGAAAAGTGAGGGTGATCGCACGTTTTGTGCCGGCGCCAGTTTTGATGAGTTACTGCAGATAAAAAATAAAGAACAGGGTGCGGCGTTTTTCTCGGGTTTCGCCAATGTGATCAACGCCTGCCGTAAATCGCCTAAAATAATTATAGCCCGGGTACAGGGAAAAGCTGTGGGTGGTGGGGTAGGTTTGGCCGCTGCTGCCGATTATTGCCTGGCTACACAATTTGCTGCTATTAAATTAAGCGAATTGGCTATAGGTATTGGTCCGTTTGTGATATCCCCTGTAGTTACCCGTAAAGTTGGGCTGCCTGCTTTTTCGCAACTTACCATCCGCGCAGCCGATTTTCAAACCGCGCAATGGGCAAAAGAAAAAGGTTTGTATAACGAAGTTTACGACGATATAGCCACGCTTGATAATGCGCTTAACGAGTTGGCAAAAAAGCTGGCATCTTATAATCCCGGGGCTTTAAATGGCCTTAAACAAATACTATGGGAAGGTACCGATGATTGGGATTTGTTATTGAGCGAACGCGCAGCTACAAGTGGCAAATTGGTATTGTCCGAATTTACGCAACAGGCTCTGCAAGGCTTTTTGAGCGGCAAAAGGTAATTTTATCTTTAGTTGTTTATGAAAAAAAATAAGCTGGTTTATAAGTGCTTTTGTCGATTTCTTTAATGGGATAAAAATTATCGCGACGGCTAATAAAAAAAATAGTTTTGTGCCTTTTTGTTATAACTTTATTACGAAATTTTGTAACCAGGCCCTATCCGAATAAAAATAAACTAATATTGCGGAAATATAGCCTACAGGAATAGTTTGTTAAATGTATTACCCCAAAAAAAATAAATTTATTACTATAGTAGGCCTTATCACCATATTGGCGGGTGTATTGGTCATTTGCGGCTGGCTTTTGAATATTGATGCACTGGAAACCCTGGTACCGCAATACGTGGCTATTAAATTTAATATAGCACTCTGCATGTTTTTTTTAGGTGTGGCAACATGGCTAACCCAGGTACCATCCAACAATTATACCCGGTCTGCATTTATAGCTTTATCAATTGCTATTGCTTTATTAGGCTTGCTTGGAGTGCTGCAATACCTGCTACAGTTTCATACCATTATAGACCAACTGTTTGTTAACAGCGATGATGCAATAACAGGTATAAAATATACCTATAATGGTTATTCAACCATCAATACTTCAATTTGTATTCTGCTGTTTGGGATTGCATTTTTACTGTTAGCTGCCAAACAAAAAAGTTTTCATTTAGTGGGGCAGTACATGCTTCATGTTGTTACACTTATTTCTACGGTTGCTATAATTGGTTACTTGTATGGGTTGTCCCTGTTTTATAATTTTAGCTATGTAAGCTCTATACCGGTACATACGGCTTTGTTTTTCTTAGTCATTTCAATAGCTGCTTCGCTTTTGTATCCACAGTACGGTTTTACCAATTTGTTTACCGGCAATAAGGTAGGTAATCAAATGGCCCGCAAATTATTTTTACCATTAGAATTTATATTTATTGTACTGGGTTTCATTAGGTTTAAAACGCAATACAATCATTTAACTACGCTGGAGATCAGCATGTATCTGCTTACAGTTATAATGCTAGTCATTTGCCTTGCTATTGTTACCATTATGGCAGTCTGGCTCAATCGCATAGATGAAAAACGGTTAAATGCCGAAAATGAAGTGATCGCTATAAATAATTCACTGGAGAAAAGGGTAGAGGAGCGATCTGCCGAATTGGTGAGTATGATTGAAAAGCTGGGCGAAAATGAGCGAAGATACAGGTTGCTTATTGAGCACGCCTCAGATGCTATTTATGTATTGGACCTGGATAATAACTTTACTGAAGTAAACGCCAGCATGTGTAAAATGACGGGTTACACACACGAAGAACTTTTGCAGCTAAAGGTTGTGAATTTATTGGAGCCAGAACATTTGAGGATGGCCCCGATAATATTAGGGCTGGATGATTTGGGCAATGCTACCATTAAGGAACTCAGGTTTATGAAAAAAGATGGAACCGTGTTTGATGTGGAAATTAACGTAAAGAAATTTTCTGAAGACAGAGTGCTGGTTATTGCGCGCGATATTACTACCCGCAAAGCCACGGAAACCGAATTGAAATTTGCTGAGCTAAAATTCAGAATGCTTGCAGAAAAATCGATGGTGGGTGTTTACATTGTTCAAAAAGATAAATTTATCTATGTAAACCCACGTTTTGCCAACATTTTTGGATACAGCCAGGATGAACTGGTTAATGCCCCATCCGTAGAAATTGTAATAAGTAAGGATTTTAAAGGTACTACTTTAGAACATGTTAAGGGCCGTTTGAACGGAGAGGTTGATAACATACATTACGAAGTTGTTGGCCACAAACGCGATGGTACGTTAAACTCAGTTGAGTATTATGGCAGCAGGGTGATTATTGATGGTGAGCCAACAATAATAGGATCAATGATTGATATTACCGAACGTAAAAATGCCGAAGAGCACTTAAAGGCAGCTTATGAGCAGATTAATAGCCAGATAAATAATATCAAAAACAAAGCATGGAAACAATCTCACTTTATTTGTAGTCAGGTTGCTAACTTAAAAAGGCTTGCCGCCATGTTAAAAGACCACCCTGGCGATATAGTAGCGCTAGACTACATGCTTGCTGAGCTCGATCGTTTAGATACCGGAATAATTGAAATGGCTAACGATGCTGTTATTCATGAGAATTAACAAGTGAACGTATGTGAAACGGTTAATTAAAGAGCCCATATTTATAAGATGGGCTTTTAAATATTACCAACGACGATGGTAACCGTATGGACGGTAATAGCCCCTGTGATAGGCTGGCCTGTAGTAATTATGAGTAACACAATAGCGTGGTTGTCTGTAATAAACCGGGCGGTTATAATAACCATAAGCCGGATAATTGTCGGCAACTATTATCCGGTGATGAGGATAACGATAGCCGAATGAAGCACCAATGGAGATACTTTGTGCTTTTGCATGCTGAAATGAAAATAACATTACAAATGCTATAATTGAAATTTTAATCAGTTTCATCGCTTAAAAAATTTTAGTTAAAAACTTTGTTCTTCGTATTTATTGACTGTAAAATAACCCACGGGTTTAAACGGATTTTATACTTTTAACTATGTACTACTTCTTATTTACACTGATAGTTTTGGCCATTATGTTAGCGATTGCATACATAGTATCTTACTTTGGAAAAGTACATGCCAGGGAAAAGAACCTGGAGAAAGTGAAAAATAAATGGGCTAAACCTATAAGTTCGAGGCGTAATTTCGATTTGATAAAAATTTACCTGGATGCCGATGATAACAAAGAAAAGCTGAGCGCTGTAACTGCCGATGATCTTGATCTGAAAAGCGTTTTTAATTATATAGACAGAACCAACTCAAAACCGGGAAAGCAACTACTTTATAAGAAACTACATTTTCCTGAAACATCAATTGATAGCCTATTGCAGCTTGATGCAAAAGTTGAAGCCATCAATGCCGATGCCTCTAACCGCCAACTTATTGAGTTAGAGCTATCGAAGCTTAACCATAGCAACGCCTATCAGATCCCTAACCTGTTTTTAAAAGATCACATACCGTTGTTTGCTCCGGTGATGGCTGTTTATATTAAAATAGTATCCTATTTAATATTTGCGGCGATAATCTCATTGATTGTTATCCCTAATCCGGCAAGCTTAATTGTATTGGCTGTATTATTTGGCTACAATATCATTTTCCATTTTGCGAGTAAGAAAAAAATTGCCGGTTATTCAAATTCGTTGCCGCAATTGTTGATAATGCATAAGGTTGCAGTTTGGCTGGTTAAAAATGCCAAAACCAACGATACTGAAGATATTAAAAAGAGCTTGATACATCTTGCCGGCCTTAAGCGGCTGTTGAGCATCGTAAACTTTGAAAGTGAACTGGTAGTAGATGCTGGTTCGCCGAGGTATGCTATTTTTCAATTATTTAAGATCCTGTTTTTGCTCGAACCGCATATTTACACAAACTCTATAAAGCATATTGGTAAATACAGGGGGGATATTGAAAGGGTATATAATTTTGTGGGCGAAATTGATTTAGCCATAGCTATACAGTCGGTAAGGGAAGGTTTGCCTTTTTACAATAAGCCCGAGTTTATTGATCACAATGCCAAAATGGAAATTACGGATCTGTACCACCCGCTGGTAGATAGATGTGTTACTAACTCATTGTATACCCGTGCGGATAAAGGTGCTTTAATCACGGGATCAAACATGGCTGGCAAAACAACGTTTATTAAAGGTATAGCAGTTAACACGTTGCTGGCTCAAACACTTTTTACCAGTTGCGCCAAAGCTTATAAAGCACCTTTCCTTAAAATAAAAACCAGCATAAAAATAACCGATAGTATTGAAGAACAGCAAAGCTTTTTTCAGGCACAGGCATCAGCTATATTAAACATAGTTGATAGCAGCAGCAGTGAAGAGGATGTAAAGAGCCTGGTTATTATTGATGAAATTTTTAGAGGTACCAACACTATAGAACGGATAGCAGCAGCAAAATCTGTATTATCGTACATTACTGCTAACGATAATTTTGTGTTTGTATCAACCCATGATCTTGAACTGGCCGAATTACTGGATGAGGATTTTGCTATCTATTCGTTCGAAGATTCTAAATCGGGCAAAACATTAGTATTTGATTACAAATTGAAAGAAGGGTTGCTAAAAAGCAAAAACGGCATAGCCATATTGGCTTCTATGGGCTATCCCGAATCTGTAATAGAAGACGCCCATATTGTGAGCGAACGAATGATGCTAAAATATATGGAATAGTAATTTAATGCTATTCCTCTTCGTACATCTTTAATTTGTTATGCAGCCCTCGTATGTTTTCCTGCATTTGCTCAAATCTGTTAAGCAGGTGGATAATGGCTTCTATACCAGCTATATTAATATCCAACCGGTGTAAACTGATCACTTTTTCTAACTTTTTCAATTCGGCCACGCGTACAAATTGAATATCATCTTTTACTGTTACTTCAACCAACCCGGCTTTACGCAATGAGTTCATAAAGTTTGGGTCAACATTGTGGTATACACACAATTCGCTTACGGTTATTAACGTGGCTGCTTTCATAGTCTGTCAGGATTTTGATAGTTCTTCAAACAGTTGTTTTTGTTTATCGGTAAGGTTGGTTGGTATTTTTATGTCGTAAGTAAGGTATAGATCGCCAAACTCATTCTCTTTTTTATAAACCGGCATGCCTTTACCTTTTAGTTTAACCTTGGTTCCGTTTTGGGTTTCTGCCTTCACCTTAACCTTTACTTTTCCTGTTGGGGTTTCGGCCATGATTTCGCCGCCCAATACCGCAGTATACAAATCAAGATCTATAGTGTTATATAAATTGGCGCCGTCACGTTTAAAACGAGGGTCGGCAGGGATGTTAAATTTAATAAACAGATCGCCGGCAGGGCCACCATTTGCACCAGCACCACCATGCCCGGCAATTTTTATGGTTTGCCCGTTCTCAATACCCGCAGGTATAGTAATACGGATATTTTTGCCGTTAACGGTTAACGTTTGTTTATGGGTTTGCAGGGTATCCTGAAGGTTCAGTTGAAATTCGGCGTTAAGATCCTGCCCACGGTAGCCGGTACGCCTGCCGCCGCCTGCACTACCCGTACCACCAAACATCGATTGAAAAAAGTCAGAAAAATCCTCTCCGCCGCCAAAACCTCCTGGGTTTCCGCCGTAACTGCTTTGCCGGCTTTGCTGTTGCCGGGTTTGTTGCTCATAAGCTTCGCCGTGTTGCCAGTTTTCGCCATATTTATCGTACTTCTTGCGTTTCTCGGGGTCGCTTAAAACTTCGTTGGCTTCATTTATCTCCTGAAATTTTTTGTTTGCTTCGGTATTGTTAGGGTTAAGATCTGGGTGATATTTGCGGGCTTGCTTACGGTAAGCATTTTTAACGTCTTTTTCCGTAGCTTTTTTATCTAAGCCTAATGTTTTATAATAATCAATAAAAGCCATGGTAGTTGCTGTAACTTATTTATAACCGTATAAAGATAACATGGTTTTAAAAAAGTAAAGCAATATAAATGGCAATCATGTGGTCATATTTAAAAATGTCAATTATTTTAGTGCGAAGTAGCACGCGGTTCGCTTATAAATTGGTTTATAGCTTAAACTACACGCTTTCTGTTGATCATAATAAAAACAAAAGGCAAAAAAGTTTAAAGTTGTACTGTAAATTGCATCATGGAAAATAAAGTATTTAATCATTTCACCGATATCGAGACCAGGGAGATTGCCCCAGGTTTTTTTTCTAAATTGATACATACAAGCAGCAACACTGTCAATTTTATTGAAGTAAAAGCAGGTATTTCGCTGCCGTTACACAAGCATATACATGAGCAATATTCCTTTGTTATTGAGGGCCGGTTTGAACTCACTGTTGATGGGGTACCACAGATTTTAGATTCTGGAATGTATGCTATTATTCCGTCAAACGTTTTACATAGTGGCACTGCGGTTACAGATAGCAAGCTGATTGATGTTTTTAGCCCTGCACGCGAAGATTACATGAACTTGTAAGTTTTTAATTTTGCTCGGAATTTAATCCGCTAAATCGTAAGTTTGCCCTCCCAAAAAACGCAATATGGCTATCACCAAAGCAACCCTTGCCGACGTACCCCAACTAAATGTATTAATTAACGGTGCCTACCGTGGCGAGGAATCTAAAAAAGGCTGGACTACCGAAACCGACCTGGTGGGTGGCATCAGGATAGATGAACCAATGCTGGTAGACTATCTTAATAACGATGCCATCACCATATTAAAATATACCACCGGTAATGCCCAAATAATTGGCACCATATACCTGGAAGTAAAGGGTGATAAATTGTATCTGGGTATGTTTAGCGTATCTCCCACATTACAAAATGGGGGAGTGGGTCGTGCTTTAATTGAGGAGGCCGAAGTTGTTGCGAAACAGTTGGGGTTGCATACTATCAGCATGACAGTTATTCGCAGCCGCAAAGAACTTGTTGGCTGGTACGAGCGCAGAGGGTACACTTTTACCGGCGAAATACAGCCGTTTCATGAACATGGCAGGTTTGGTTCGCCAAAAGAATTAATTGAGTTGATAGTGATGGAAAAAGCGGTTTAAGCTCCGCCGTTCATCAATTGTTGAAAGCAATCTATAAATTGCCCAATATGTAAGCCATCCACAAGTGCATGGTGTACGTGGATAGATACAGGCATTGATCTTTTGCCATCGCTTGGGGTCATTTTACCAAAAGAGATCCTTGGGCAGCTGTCCTCGATTCCAAACATGCGGACATGCGAGATACTGGTAAAATCAATCCACGGTAATGATGAGAAGCGAATGATGTTGGTTGCCGAAGAGCGAATAAGTTCGGTAGAGTTTTGAACGCTCTCTACCTCTTTATTGGCCTCTATTATAAAATCGTCAAATGAGGTAGCATATGGGAATGAGCCGAAACCAAAAGTCCCGTTACTACGGCCTACGGTAGATCCTCCATCTATCTTGCTATGTATATACACATCATCGCCTTCAATACGATATGTAAATGCAGGTATTCGCTGGGCTGCAGTTAAAGCGCAATGCATGGTGTACAAAAAAAACGATACTTTTTTTTCTTTGGCAAAAGCGTAGGCGGCGGTACAATCCATCGTTACAGTTACGCCATAAAAAGGTTCATCAAACTGCTTAAAAAAAAGAAAATGTTCTTTACGCGCCCAGGTATCAATATCTAGTTTATGTTTCATGCCTGTATCTGCGCTAAAATATCTGCAAGTGTATCCGCCTGTTTAAATTTTTCGTGGCTCAAACTGGTTTCCACGTGCTCATGCGCCCAGGTGGTATGGTAGGGTACATGGATGGCGTAACCGCCAATATTTAAAACGGGCATCACATCCGATTTAAGCGAGTTACCAACCATCATAAACTCCTCCGGGTTTATATCGAGGTGTTTTATCAGCTTAATATAATCGTCCTCCCGTTTATCGCTCATGATCTCGATATGGTGAAAATAATGGGCCAGGCCCGATTTTTTTAGCTTGCGTTCCTGGTCAAGTAAGTCACCTTTGGTGGCTACAACGAGGCGGAAATCTGTTTTTAAGGTCGATAACACTTCTTCAACGCCGGCCAACAGCTCAATAGGCTCGTTCAGCATTTCCCTGCCATATTGTAAAATGATGTTGATGGTTTCAACACTGATCTTATTATCCGAAATTTTTAATGCAGCCTCAATCATGCTGAGGATATAACCCTTTATGCCATAGCCGTAAAGCGGCAGGTTATCAACCTCAACCTTAAAAAGTTCTTTTGAGATGTCTTGTCCGGGTAAAAAGTCTTCCAACAGGCTACAAAACTTCTTTTCGGTATTCTGAAAATAAGGCTCATTAACCCAAAGGGTATCATCGGCATCAAACGCAATAACTTTTAATTTCATGGTTTGTAGTAAACGAACTGCAATAATAGCAATACCACTTTAATTATCCATTAAAAAGCTCATTGGGCACATCATTCATCCGTTTAAAATTTTCGGTAACCTTTTTTCAAAAAAGAGGTCTCTATGATGCAACCTTTGTTTTTAAAACAACGTCCTATAACCAACATGATCAAAACTATTCAATTAATGGAAGAAATATTGCCCCCTTTAAAAGAATTTATTGTTGATTATTGCAGCCGTTACAAAATTCAAAGTGTGGATGCAGCGAGTTTGTGCCTGGATACCAGCCTTGATCTTGATCTAGACATTTTCGACATTGAAATAGATCTGTTCCTCGCTGATTTTGCCGACCAGTTTAATATCGACCAATCAAAATTCACCTGGTACAAATACGGCTATCCAAAAGGATCAACCCGGGTAAAGATGATAAAAATGGTATTTGGATATAACAATACCTGGGTAAAGCAATTGGCCCACTACTGTTACAAACCTAAGTTTAAAGTTCGCAATTTGCAGGATGCCGTTATTACGGGGATGCTGGTGTAGCGTGCCCTGTACCGGTTAAGTATGCCTTATCAACATCTACCACAAATCTGTAACCTTGGTATGATTACGTTTTACGTAGTTACGGATATCGAGCACAATACCTGCGAAGAAGTAAAATATGAGCGGGAAACCCACAGCTAAAAATGAAGAATAAATAAAAAACAAGCGAATTTTAGCTATCGAAATATTAAACCTTTCGCCCAGGTAGGTGCATACACCAAAGGAGTACCGTTCAAAAAAAGTAAGTATTTTCTGTAGCATGTTAGGTGAGCTTTAATATTTTATTACCAACGCCGCATTGCAGGCATTTTTTGTAATTACAGTAGTTATTTTTTAGTTCCAGCAGTGCCTGCGATTCAAACGCGTTTGTAATTTTCAGCCCTAAGTTAACAAAATCTGCGGTAATGTTGTTTTTTTCGGCCGGTAAATTTTCTAAGAGCTTTAGGCTGCGACTAATATAATACTGTTGTTGGTGATGCCTCCCATAGCTAAAAAGAAACAAGGCCATGGTATTGATGAGCAAAATATCAACCGAAGCTGCTCCCATAGTTTTAGGCGATGATTTTGCTGGAACATCAAACCTGTAGTGCTCATCCCAGTAGGAGTTTGTTTTGATAGAAGCAAACAGGTTTCGCAGAGCATCAATATCTTTTATCTCTAATATTTTCGAAAATAAGTGGTCGGCGTTTACAATCAGCGCGGCAAATTGCGCCAGCCTCACGGTAGGGAAATTTTGCGGTCGTAAGCGCATAAATTTCCATAAATGATTTTCTATTGGCTTAAGGTTATACTTTTTTTGCAGGTACTCATATTCCTTTTTTAGTTTGATAGGGTATTCATCCTTTAACTCTCCGTCTAAGAAACCCGCTTGCCCAAATATCAGGGCTTCAATTTGCATAGGGTTGTTTTTGTTTTTTGCCAGGGTAAGCTGCGGTAACGATTTTGCCAGCAACTCAAAAGGCAATGCGTTGGTTTTAAACCCAAAGTTGGCGGCCAAAAACTGGTAGAAGGTTTCCTCCCAGTCGCCACGATTAATGGTGAGGGCTGCTATAACTGCTGTTGATTTCTTTTCCAACCGTTCAACCAAAACCCGGGTAAGCCAGTTCTGCATAATAAGCCCGTCGATGGTGCCTATGCTGGCTTCGCATGGAATTATAGTTTGATTGCCAAATACCATCTGGTGATAGCGGGTGTACAATTCGGCAGGGATACGATCCTTTAATTGGAGTGTGGGCACATTACGACCGTTGGCTAATACCAGCGGCACATCGTTATTGTAAACTACATGCAGTATTACATTGTTGTAGGCATTATCGGCTGTATGGCCATGCTTTTGCCAGTCAGATGCAGATAAATGTACTTCCACATTACCGGCCCAAAGCGTTTCGCCAATTTTAACACGGCCGTTATGAAAATCGGGGCCGGCATCGGTGTTTTGTATCCCGGTGTAGAATATCTCTAAGGTTTCACCATCCTCAGTTTGCAGATCGGCACGATCAAATAGCCTGAATTTCCATACATAGTGCAAAAAGTCTTCGGTAAAAAGCATCCACTAATATAGGGAGTAGTTGATTTAATTGGATTAGGTTGATTAAGTTTTTTTGACCGATAGTTTGATTATAGTACATTTAGATTCTAATCTGCACCCAAACCAAGTTATGGCAAATTTAATATCATCTAATCCTACAACAACAGGCGGCCGCATAAAATCGATAGTAGGTGGCTCATTGGGTAATTTGGTAGAGTGGTACGATTGGTATGTATACACCGCTTTTTCTCTTTACTTTTCCGATGCCTTTTTTCCCAAAGAAAACGAAACTGTGCAGCTTTTAAACACAGCCGGCATTTTTGCTATTGGCTTTTTAATGCGACCAATAGGCGGCTGGCTAATGGGAACCTTTGCCGATAAGCATGGCCGAAAAAAAGCATTAACCACCTCCGTATTATTAATGAGCGTTGGTTCGCTTATAATTGCCGTTACGCCGGGATATAAATCTATTGGTGTAGCGGCCCCTATATTTTTGGTGATTGCCCGTATCATTCAGGGTTTGAGTGTAGGGGGCGAATATGGTACCAGCGCCACTTACCTGAGCGAAATGGCCGGCCATAAGCACCGGGGCTTTTATTCCAGCTTTCAGTATGTAACCCTTATTATGGGGCAGTTACTTGCTTTGGGTGTGTTGGTATTGTTGCAACGGGTATTTTTAACCGAGCATCAACTGCATGACTGGGGCTGGCGTATTCCATTCGGTATTGGCGCTTTCCTGGCGGTTATAACCATGTACCTACGCCGCAGTTTGCAGGAATCGGCGTCATTTGCCAAAGAAAAAGGTCATGCTAATTCTACGCATGGTACTTTAAGTGCCCTGGCCAAACATCCTAAAGCAGTTTTTACGGTTATAGGTTTAACAATAGGCGGTACACTGGCATTTTACACATTTACTACCTACATGCAAAAGTTTTTGGTAAATAGCTCTGGTTTCAGTAAAGCCAGCGCCACTTTAATATCAACACTTACGCTGGTGGTTTTTATGCTGATACAACCTGTGTTTGGCTTGTTATCAGATAAAATAGGTCGAAAGCCATTGCTTATTGGTTTTGGGGTATTGGGCACTATAAGTACCATTCCAATTTTAACGCTTTTAAGCCATACAAAAGATGTTTGGGTAGCTTTTGCCTTAATACTTTGCGCACTCATCATCGTAAGTGGTTACACATCCATTAACGCGGTAGTTAAGGCCGAGCTTTTCCCCGCCAATATACGTGCACTGGGTGTTGGTTTCCCCTATGCTATTGCCGTATCTATGTTTGGCGGTACAGCCGAATACATAGCATTATTATTTAAAAATCATCATCACCCCCAATGGTTTTATTGGTATGTAACTATTTGTATAGCCCTGTCGTTGGTACTTTATATTACGATGAATGATACCCGGAAACATTCGAAGATAGAGGACGAGTGATAGATGTGCAGATTTTAGATATGCAAATGATTTGCTTGCATAAGGTTTATTTATATTGCCCACATCTGCAATCTATAACCTGCACATCTTAAATCTAAAACCTGCACATCTAGCACGCTGTGATTCAGGTATATATTTATACTGTTTTCAGATCCGCATCGTTACATAAAAAGTTATTAATTTTGCCTCCTGAACATTCATGGGAATTATCCCAATATTATGACCGATAGCAACAATCTATTTCAATTGGCAGTTACTTTACTGCAACAATTAATATCAATACCATCTTTTAGCAAAGAGGAAGACCGCACCGCCGATCTGATCAATGAGTTTTTACAGCAACATGGTGTAACCACCCATCGCAAGCTCAACAATATCTGGGCGTGGAACAAGCATTTTGATGCTGCCAAACCAACTATCCTGCTTAATTCGCACCATGATACGGTAAAACCAAACTCGGGCTATACCCGCGATCCTTTTGATGCCAAAATTGAGGATGGCAAACTCTTTGGTTTGGGCAGTAATGACGCCGGCGGTTGCCTGGTATCGCTAATTGCCGTATTTCTGCATTTTCACGATAAGGAAAACCTAAAGTATAACTTTTGCCTGGCCACTACGGCCGAGGAGGAGATCTCTGGCGTTAACGGACTGGAGCTTATTATACCAGAACTTGGTCAGCTTGATTTTGGTATAGTAGGTGAGCCAACTCTCATGCAACTGGCCATTGCCGAGCGTGGCTTAATGGTATTGGATTGTACAGCCCACGGGCGTGCCGGCCATGCTGCCCGCGAAGAAGGCGACAACGCTATTTATAAAGCGCTCACAGATATTGAATGGTTCCACAGCTTTAAATTTCCAAATGAATCTGAAGTATTTGGGCCGATAAAGATGTCGGTTACTATTATCAACGCAGGCTCGCAGCATAATGTGGTACCTGCAAGCTGTGTGTTTACTGTTGATGTACGCGTTACAGATGCCTATCGTAACGAAGAAGTGTTGGAGATCATCCGCCAGCATGTGAGCTGCGATGTTGTGCCGCGTTCAATTCGTTTAAAGCCGTCATCTATCCCTAAAGAACATGCTATTGTGCAGGCTGGCATTGCGTTAGGCCGTACAACTTATGGCTCGCCAACAACATCAGATCAGTCGTTACTGGATATTCCGTCTATCAAAGTTGGTCCCGGCGATTCGGCACGCTCACATACTGCCGATGAATTTGTATATGTGGATGAGATAAGAGAAGGTATTGAGTTGTATATTAAGATGTTGGAGAGTATTAATTAATGTTTTGATGCTCCGCGATAAAACACTTAACACTACTCCTTCAAAAATAAATAAAGGCGGTTACCCGAAAGATAGCCGCCTTTATCGTACATTAAAGATAGTAAAATTTAGAAAGTGGAGCAGCGTTACAATTCACTCAAAAAGCCAAGCAAAGCAATTGATACACCTAATAGTACAGCAACCATTTTCCTCAAATTAAATTTATGATCGGCACTTGATTCAAAAAGGATGGTAGTTGAGATATGTAAAAATATACCAATAACCACACCCATTATCCGGTTAAAGTAATGTTGCAGGTTACCAATATTGCTGGTGCTTAAAGTATTGCTGAAAAAATAGCCAGCCGGCGCCATTATAGCAAATAACAATATAAAAAATGCTGTTTTGTTTTTACCTTGTTTATTGGTAAGCAACACCGTACCCAAAGCGAAGGCAGCCGGAATATGGTGCAAAGCTATCCCATAAACCAACTGATCCTGGTTGCCTTGTGCCAGTGGCATTCCCTCTAAAAAAGCGTGCAGGCAAAGGCTTACCATTATGCCTATCGGAAACGCAGGTATATTGCCTACGTGTTTGTGCATATGGCCATGCTCTATCCCGTCCGAAAATTGTTCTAAAACTATCTGGAATAAAAAACCTATCAATATAAATACCCCAACATAATTATCATTGCCGTGGTAGGCATCTGGTATCAGGTGTAAAACGGTAATGCCAAACAGGTACGCTCCGCTAAAGGATAATACCAGTTTCAGCATTTTATGGTTATCGCCTTTAAACAGAAAAACGGATAAGCCCCCGCAAGAGGCGCTTAAAAATAAGATCAGTACTTTCCAGATTTCCATTAAAAGGAGGGTTGTATTTTTTTGAAAATATAAGCGAATAGTATGCCCGTTAACGAGCCATAAATTGCCCCGCAAACAACATCAACAGGGAAGTGCAGGCCCACGTATACCTGGGCAAATGAGATAAGGCCAGCCCAAAGTATGGCCCAAAACCATATCCAACGCCATTTTTTACCAAAAACCAAACACAAAAATATGGCCATCGCAAAATGATCTGTAGCATGCGTTGATGGAAAGCTATAGCCAGACCCGCAGGGAACGCGGCTAATATCGGTTTGCGCAACTACAGGATCGCGGCAGGGGCGAAGCCTTTGTACCTGGTGTTTGATGAGTATGCCGCTGGTGAAATCGGCAAAGCCAGCGGTTGCGGCCAATAAAACTATAATAATAGCGCCAACCTTTCTGTATTTCCATAAAGAGAAAGCGATAATGAAAATATACAGTGGAATCCAAAATTTGGGGTTACGCAACCAGGGCATCACCAGATCAAAGAATGGATTCGTCAGATCGTGATTAATAAAATAAAATAAATGCCGGTCGAGTTGTAGTATGTAATCAGGCATCGGTGCTGCTATATATGTTAGGGTTTTGCTTCAAAGTTATCAAATACTTTAAAACAAGTTTTATAGCAGGCTGGTATAAACTTTTAAAATAGACATTTAATTCGCCTTGGAAATATGCCGCAGCCATAACCTGCGTTAACAATACAGCGTTATTACAAGCTATAAACTAGCTCTCGGAGTAATTTAGGGCGTTTTTTACTGAACAAACGTTTGCAGAAAAATATAAATTGTACCCGGCTATCGGTTAAATATTTTACTTTTGTTCCACAAAAAACAACTACAATTTTGACACTCATAAAATCAATTTCGGGAATACGCGGCACCATTGGCGGTGCTGTTGGCGATGGTTTAACACCGCTGGATATTGTAAAGTTCACTTCTGCTTATGGTGCCTGGGCCGTTAAAAAGTCGGGCATTAAAAAAATTGTGATTGGCCGTGATGCCCGTTTATCGGGTGCTATGGTTAATAACCTGGTAATTGGCACTTTGCAAGGGTTGGGTATTGATGTGATAGACCTTGGCTTATCAACCACTCCAACTGTTGAGGTTGCTGTTACCGGCGAGCAAGCCGCAGGTGGTATTATCCTTACCGCAAGCCATAATCCCAAACAATGGAACGCACTTAAATTACTTAATGCCAATGGTGAGTTTATAAGTGATGCCGATGGTAAAGAAGTATTGGATATTGCCGAGAGTAGTGATTTTACATATGCCGATGTAAACGATCTGGGTAAAGTAACACAAGATGATACCTGGTTACAAAAACATATAGATCTGGTATTAGATTTGCCACTTGTTGATGTAGAAGCCATTAAAAAGGCCGATTTTAGCGTTGTTATTGATTGTGTAAATTCGACCGGCGGCATTTTTGTACCTGCTTTGTTGAAAGCTTTAGGCGTAAACACGGTGCACGAATTATATTGCGAGCCCGACGGTAACTTTCCGCACAACCCCGAACCATTGCCAGAGAACCTTACCGCGCTATCTAAAGAGGTTTTAAACAAAAGGGCACACTTAGGTATCGCTGTTGATCCCGATGTTGATCGCCTTTGCTTTGTTTGCGAAGATGGTAACATGTTTGGCGAAGAATATACGCTGGTTGCTGTGGCCGATTACGTGCTGCAAAACAACCTGGGCAATACCGTATCAAACCTGTCGTCGACCCGTGCGCTACGCGATGTTACCGAACAAGCCGGCGGCGAATATCACGCATCGGCAGTAGGAGAGGTGAACGTAGTTAACAAAATGAAAGAAGTTAATGCGGTTATTGGCGGCGAAGGTAATGGTGGTATCATCTATCCTGAGATCCACTACGGCCGCGACGCTTTGGTTGGAATTGCTTTGTTTTTAACCCATCTGGCTAAATATGGTAAGTCGGTATCAAACCTGCGTAGGTCATATCCAGGTTATTTTATCTCAAAAAACAAAATAACTTTAACGCCCGAAATGGACATAGATGCCCTTTTGAGCAAGGTAGAGCAGAAATACATGAATCAGCCGCATTCAACAATTGACGGTTTGAAAATAGAATTTGATAAAGAATGGGTACATTTGCGTCGTTCAAATACTGAACCGATTATTCGCATTTACTCCGAGGGCAATTCTGAAACGGTTGCAAACGGTTTGGCAAATAAGATAATCGCAGATATTAAAGAGATTTTACAAGTTAACTGACCCATTTGTTGAATTATTGATTTACTGAATTATTGATTGAGAAATCAGTTTTTATTCAATAACTCAATTATTTAATAAATCATTAATTGCTATAACGATGCGTGTTTATTTCGACAATGCAGCTACTACGCCGCTTGACCCTGAAGTTTTAAAAGAAATGTATAAAGTGATGGAAAACCATTATGGTAATCCATCGTCTATTCATTCTCATGGTCGTGAGGCACGAACTTTGATCGAAAGATCGCGCAAAACCATTGCTAATCTGTTGCATACCTCACCGGCCGAGATATTTTTTACCTCAAGCGGTACCGAAGCTGATAATACTGCCATACGCTGTAGTATTGTTGATCATAATCTTACCCATGCCATTACCAGCCATATTGAACATCATGCGGTGCTGCATACACTGGAGGCCATGCAAAAAGCTGGAGTTATTAAATTGAGTTTTGTTAATATAGATGGCAAAGGGAATATTGATTACGACCACCTGGAAACATTATTGAAAGATAATGCCCGCAGCCTGGTATCTATAATGCACGCCAATAACGAAATAGGTACGTTGTCGGACATGAACCGTATTGGCGATCTTTGCGAGGCTTATAACGCTATCTATCACTGCGATACCGTGCAAACGATGGGGCATTACCAACATGATTTAAGCAAACTTAAAACGCATTTTTTGGTTTGTGCCGGTCACAAATTGCACGGCCCTAAAGGTGTAGGTTTTTTACATATCAATCATCGTATTAAAATAAAGCCTTTAATATACGGCGGCTCCCAGGAGCGCAACATGCGTGGCGGTACCGAAAATATTTACGGTATAGTTGGCCTGGCCAAAGCTTTGGAATTAGCTTACAGCGAAATGGAGCAGCACCAGGCACACATACAGGGATTAAAATCGTACATGTTAGGCAAACTAAGCAGCGAGATTCCGGGTGTGAACTTTAACGGTGAAACTGATGCTGAAAAAAGTTTATATACCGTGCTTAACGTAGCCTTCCCTGAAATGGAAATGGCCGATATGTTGCTGTTTAATTTAGATATCAGCGGAATATCTGCGTCCGGCGGCAGCGCGTGCAGCTCTGGTACCGATATTGGTTCACATGTACTTACCGCCATTGGTGCAAGTTCGTCAAGGCCATCTGTAAGATTCTCATTCTCAAAATATAACACCAAAGAAGAAGTTGATTTTACCGTGGCCAAGGTAAAAGAACTTTGTTTGGTAAACGCGTAAACTCATACGCCGAAAAAACTCATGAAGTTTTCAAAACTTCGTGAGTTTTTCACCCATAGCCTGTTATTACTTCGCCTTCTGTCAATGACGACATAAACTGAATTTCTCATCTGAAATTTATATTTCGGTACACTTAATGGAAAATTATTTTCTTATTTGGAAACAATAATCTATTTCCGTGGGTTTATTAATCAACACTAAAATTAAAACCTATGAATAAGAATAGTGAACAATCCCAAAACAACCGGGATAAAAATCGTAATGATTTCGACAATAACAACAACTCATTTCCCGGACAAAAACACGACCATTTGAAAAAAAGTGGAGAAGCCCCGGATGAGATACCCGAAGAGCATGAAACTAATAAGGAAGGCTCAGGCTACCATAGCCAGGCTGAGGTTGATCAACCGGATAGGGGGGCTGATACCTCATACAGTGAGCAAACTGATGTAACCCCACCCAATAAAAAGGAGTTTCCATCGGTAGGGCCATCCAAAACAGATTTTGCAAGCAGGCCTCAGGGGAGAACTACAGGCAGAATGGTAGGACATGAGCCAGGCACCGAAGGGATATAATTTTAGTCTAAATCAATTTCACTGTTTGTTAACCGATAACCTAATGTCGTGTCATAGATAAATTGACGCTTAGTCTTTAGTCGAAAGTCTTAAGGTCTAAGTATAGAAAAAATGCGACTTAGGACTACCGATTAAGGACTTAAAACATAAGGGGGCAAGATCATGAGTGAATATAAAGATCATGAGTGAATATAAAGATCATGAGTGAATATAAAGATGCTGTTATAAATCAGCAAAATAATAAGAAAGTAAAGGAAAGCAACCAGGCTACTAACACCAACCAAAGTAAAAACAACTTAGAAAGCCAAGGCCCCAGCAAGAAAAATTTGAAGATTTTAAATGATGATGGAAGTTTCGCGGATCTTCCGGATAAGGAGATAAATGGGGCTGGCGCACAATCGGCTTCCATAACCGAATAAAACTCGCTGCTTGAAAATAAGAATGGCTATACTATTGGATAGCCATTCTTATCAACTGCGGCAATCCTTCATTTTTCCCTGGTCAATAATAACGCCTTGGAAGGGGTGATCGTAGATAATAAATTGAATAATAATAAGTTAATATACTATATAAGGTTTGTGACACAAACAGGAATACCGCCCATGGCCGGCTCATCTTAACTTACCACCGACAAATAAATGTCATGAACTCTGTGCTGAATAAATGTTTAGTATTACTAATATTTTAACCTAAAATATACAGGAGGATAACATCATGAACAATTATGTAGAACCAGGCAGAAACCCGGACAACGGTATGTGGATAAGGGGAGCAAACAGGGAAATGGACGCTGCTAACCTAGGTAACAATAACCTTGAAAGGTTTGGCCCCAATAGAAAAAACTTGAAAGTTTTGCATCAGGATGGCAGTTTTGCCGATCTTCCTGATAGGGATATACCTGGGGCTGGTGCGCTCGCGGGTTGTATAACAAAATAAATTTCGTTTCGATATAATAACAAAGGTTATCCAAAACGGATAGCCTTTGTTGTTATATCGAATTAAAGAAGCTTAATTTTTCATCATTTTTAAAAATGATGCCAGTTTCTCTTTCATTTCCCTACGGTCGACTATAAAATCAAGGAAACCATGTTCCTGTACAAATTCGGCAGTTTGGAATCCTTTTGGCAAATCTTTTTTAATAGTTTCTTTAATAACCCTTGGGCCTGCGAAACCTATCAGTGAACCAGGCTCGGCAATGTTGATATCGCCCAGCATCGCATAAGAAGCAGTTACACCACCTGTGGTAGGATCAGTTAGTAAAGATATATAAGGAATTTTAGCCTGTGATAATAAAGCTAGTTTAGCCGATGTTTTAGCCATTTGCATTAACGAAAACGCAGCTTCCATCATCCTTGCACCACCAGATTTGGAGATCATCAGAAAAGGGATCTTGTTAGCAATGCTATGATCTATAGAACGTGCTATCTTTTCACCTACCACAGATCCCATCGAACCACCTATGAAATTAAAATCCATACAGGCAATTACAATGTCTTGTTCGTCAATTTTACCAACAGCAGCACGGATAGCATCCTTTAAACCAGTTTTTGCCTGGGTTTCAACCAACCGGTCGGCATATTTTTTGGTGTCCTCAAAATGTAAAGGATCGCCAGAGGTAAGGTTCTCAAACAGTTCTGTAAACTCGTTATTATCAAACAGTACCGAAAAATATTCTTTTGAACCTATACGCAGATGAAAGCCACAATAATGGCAAACATATTGATTTTCAACCTGCTCAGAATAGTGTAAAGGTTTCTTACAATTAGGGCATTTATTCCAGATCCCATCAGGGGCTTCCTTCTTTTCCTCAGTAGTCGTAATTATCCCTTTCAACTCTCGTTTAAACCACGCCATATCTATGTCTAACTCTTTCAATTGACTGCAAAGAAACGAAAAATATTAGAAACTGTTTAAAAATGGAATACTAATAAGTTGATAAAAAATATTACCGTGAAATTCCAGCTCATGGGGCAAACATATACAACCATGGCACACTACAAACTACCTTATAAATTACGCCGTTACTTTTGCTTGCAGATGCAATTATTAATTAAATAAAAGCTGTTATAATTTACTTAAAATAAGACAATTAAGTTTTGCAAATATGCTTTTAAAGTTCTAATATTATCTATTATTTACCTAAGCCCCTATGTTATGATCTCAGATAACCTGGTACTTGTTTTTGTTCACGGCTGGAGTGTTACCAACCTTAATACCTACGGACAACTGCCGCTTCGTTTAAAGGCCGAAGCCGCAGCCATTGCCCCAACTGTAACTGTTAAAGATATTTATCTCGGCCAATATGTTAGCTTTCACGATGAAGTGCAACTGCATGATATTTCGCGGGCTTTTGAAACGGCCATTCACGAACAATTAGCTGCAGAAATAGCAGATGATAACCGTTTTGTTTGCATTACCCACTCAACCGGCGGGCCCGTTGTAAGGGAATGGTTTGATTTTTATTACAATAAGCCTGGTGCATCGGTATGCCCCATGAGCCATTTAATTATGCTTGCACCAGCCAACTTCGGTTCGGCATTAGCACAATTAGGGAAGAGTAAAATAAGCAGACTAAAATCATGGTTTGAGAAAGTAGAACCCGGGCAAGGCGTACTTAACTGGCTGGAGCTTGGTAGCGATAAAGCCTGGGATTTAAATAAAAAATGGATAAATGGGGAAGGAGGAGAGATAGGGGGAAACGGTATTTTTCCGTTTAGTATAATAGGGCAGGCTATAGATCGCGCATTTTATGATAATCTTAATACTTACACAGGCGAGTTAGGCTCGGATGGCGTTGTTAGATCGGCGGCGGCAAATTTAAATGCTACTTATGTTAGTGTGAAACAAGGGCCGGTTGTTTACACGCAAGGAGAAAATGTACCGCAGGCGATGACCGTAGATTTTAGTATTGCACCTAAAACAGCCTTCCGGATTGTTAAATGGAAGTCTCATTCGGGTACAACTATGGGCATTATGGCTAGTCCGAAGGAAAGCGCTGCCGGTGATACGCCCGAGAGCGTTCAATTGGTAGAAGCCATTTTAAATTGTATTAAAGTTAGTAATGTAGATGAATACAGCGCGCTCTCGGCCACCTTCGATGCAGAGACCGAAGCTGTGCAACAATTAGAATTGGTAGAAAAGGTATCGGCAGGTTTTTTTCTGCATGACAGGTATTTTATTCACGACAAATTTTCGATGGTAATTTTCAGGATTCACGATTCTGAGGGTTATCCAATAACAGATTATGATTTGATTTTTACCGCGGGCGACAACGCTGATCCTAATCACCTACCGGAAGGTTTCTTTGCCGATAGACAGCA
The DNA here is from genome assembly GCF_014205845.1 of Mucilaginibacter cryoferens. Lineage (GTDB taxonomy): Bacteria > Bacteroidota > Bacteroidia > Sphingobacteriales > Sphingobacteriaceae > Mucilaginibacter. The sequence continues at coordinate 43,332 of NZ_JACHCR010000024.1, read as the reverse complement.
AAACAGTATATCGCCACAAACGGTAACTTATTTTATTAATTACGATATTATGAATGGCGACGCGGGCGTAACATATGAAGGAAATGAATTACGCCCGTCGCTCCCGGGGGCTCAAAAATTAGGGCTTAAAGTAAACCCCAGGCCGGATAGCGGTTTTATTAAATATGTGCCGTTTGAGATAGCTGCCGATGAAGATTTCTTGCAAAAAGTTATCAGGCCTAATTGTACCACACTTATTGATATCTGTTTGCAGCGTGTTGTAAGCAAAGATGTTTTTAGTCTGATTTCTTATGATGGACCAATGCCTTTAGACAAGGATTTTAGCGGTTTGGAGCCCGATAACGACTATGCCAGTTGATTAGTTGGATACGATTTTTATAAAGCTGATGTTAACAAATTTGTAATAAAAGGGTAGGATTTAGAGTAATTATACCCCTTTATTGCAGGTTTATTCCCTTAAAACTATCGTTTTAATATACTTTGCTTATTTAGTTGAACAAAATGTCAATATACATTCATTTTTTTAGCTAAAACCAAGAAAATTCATAACTTCGAGGCCCAAATAAGAGTCATGGATTTAAAAAATTATAAAGGTGTTCTGCACGGCGATCAGGTGCAGGAACTATTTGAAGCAGCTAAAAAACATCAGTTTGCTTTACCGGCAGTTAATGTTATTGGTACAAATACCATTAATGCAGTTATGGAAACAGCTAAGCTGGTAAATTCTCCAGTTATTATTCAGCTATCACATGGCGGTGCACAGTTTTACGCCGGCAAATCATTAGATAATTCAAAACTACAGGCCTGTATTTTAGGTGGTGTATCTGCTGCAAAACATGTTCACTTATTAGCCGAGCATTATGGTGTTGCTGTTATTTTACATACAGACCATGCCGCTAAAAAATTATTACCATGGATTGACGGCTTGTTAGAATATGGCGAGAAGTTTTTTGCCGAAACAGGTAAACCATTATTTTCATCACACATGCTCGATCTTTCTGAAGAACCTTTGGAAGAAAACATTGAGATAAGTGCCAAATACCTGGAGCGTATGGCTAAAATGGGTATGACACTTGAAATTGAATTAGGTGTTACCGGTGGAGAAGAAGATGGTGTTGACAACTCAGATGTTGACAGCTCACGTTTATATACGCAGCCAGAAGAGGTTTCATACTCTTACGAGCACTTGTTAAAAGTTAGCCCGCGTTTTACCATAGCTGCTGCTTTTGGTAACGTGCATGGTGTTTACAAACCAGGTAACGTAAAATTACAGCCTGTTATTTTACATAATTCACAAGAGTATGTAAAACAAAAATTTGGTTTAACTGCCGATAAACCTATCAACTTTGTATTCCACGGTGGTAGTGGCTCGAGCCAGGAAGAAATTCGCGAAGCAATTTCATACGGTGCTATCAAAATGAACATTGATACCGATATGCAATGGGCTTACTGGGAAGGTATTAAAGATTACTACATTTCAAAAGAAGCTTACCTGCAACACCAGATTGGTAACCCTGAAGGCGAGGATTCTCCGAACAAAAAATATTACGATCCACGTGTTTGGTTGCGTAAAGGCGAAGAAACCTTTGTTAAAAGACTTTCTGCCGCTTTCGAAGATCTTAACTGTATCGACGTTAACAGCAAATTATAATATTCATTAAGGTCTAACAAAGCGCCGGTACACTTGTTGTATTGGCGCTTTGTTGTTTTAAGCAAAGCGGCCCACATATTAAAAAATCAGAAAATGGCCAGGATCGCTAAAAAGAAAAAGAATTTATTTGAAAGATTTGCCAACTGGGCAACTATTGCAACCGGCAGTTCGGCCGCGTTTTTAATAGCTATCGGTATAATTGTAGTTTGGGGAGTAACCGGGCCTATATTTAAATATTCGGATACCTGGCAGCTTATTATTAATACAGGTACTACTATAGTTACTTTTTTGATGGTTTTTTTGATCCAAAAATCGCAAAATAAAGATTCAAAAGCGATACATTTAAAGCTGAATGAGATATTGGCATCGCACCAGGGTGCAAGTAATCGCATGGTAGATATTGAAGATCTTAATGAGAAGGAGCTTGACCAGCTGCACAAATTTTATGTACAGTTATCGGAGCTTGCCGAATTAGAGGATGATATTACCTGCACACACTCTATTGATGCTGCTGAAGAAAATCATAACAGTAAATTAGCGCATCTTAAATCAAAACCTCATTATGCCAATGCCCTCAAAAATAGAAGTAAAACGAGTAAGTGAACAACCCGATCTGGATAGGGCATTTGCGGTTAGGAGAGAAGTATTTGTTATTGAACAGGGCTGCCCGCCAGAATTAGAGTGGGAGTTTGATGATGAATCAACCCATTTTTTAGCCACCGTTAACGGAGAAGCCGCCGGTGCCTGTAGGTGGAGAAAAACCGATAAAGGCTTCAAGCTGGAGCGCTTTGCCGTACTTGCTAAATTTAGAGGATTTGGCGTAGGCCAGGCTTTGGTAAAAAAGTTACTGGATGATTTGCCAACTGATGCTACTTATGTTTATCTGCATGCCCAGGTACAGGCCGTTGCTTTATACAAGAAATTCGACTTTGAACAAATAGGCCCCGAGTTTGAAGAAGCGGGAATTAGACACTATAAAATGGTAAAAAAGTAAGCTTTTACTGAGTAACTCCAAACTTACCTTCGTAAGGTTTTCTCCGGCTCGTTATTTTCGTCCCAATCTCCCTTGTAGTTAGTTATAAGAAATATTTTAATTGAAAATTATCACTCTGCCTTGCAACCAATTTCGGCATGGTGTCGTCTTCCATTTAAATTACGCATTTTAAATAACTATTATGAAAACACCTGTTTACCTTTCCGTAAGATCTTCTTTTCTAAAATCATTTTTTACTTGTGTACTTTGCATTGTTGCCTTAAGTGTTTTTGCCCAGGATAAAACAAAAACAATTGGTAATAAATCTCGTGAGGGTTCAAGTAATACCTCATTTTCGGCTGTTAAGGGAGAACAGGTAGGTATACAGATGAATGCCGGGCATAAGCATGTGCAATTGTTGAAGCTCAATTTCCATGTGGCTAATCATGCAAACGATAGTGTGGCCTTTAAAGTTAATGTGTACAAAATGAATGGCAAGTTGCCGGTAGACAGCAACCTTGTTTCTGCCATAATAAAAGGTATTATTCCTAAGTACAAAAACGGAGAGCACCAACTGGTGAGTGTTGATTTATCGCCCTATAATGTGGTGATATCGGGAGATATCCTGGTGTCTATTGAGTTTTTGACTACCAAAAGTGGTGCCGACATTAGCTTTGCCTGCGGATTATTAAACGGAGGTACTTTCCACAAAGATACCGACACCGCGAAATGGAAAAAGATCCCTGTTGTTGGTGCCGATTTTAACGTATTGGTGAAAAAGTTGAAGTAAAACAAGAAGCGTCATGTCGATTATATCGGCATGGCACCTTTTGTTAATGTAGCTGTTACTTATACAAATAACTGCTGCTCGTCGGTATAATAGGTCTTTCTGGAGGCTTCTTTTATTTTGATCTCTGCACCTTTGGGACTATGGGTTTTCTTTGCGTTGTGGATAAGCATAAAGTCCCTCACCTCGCCGTTGATGATATCCGGATTTGCTTTAAGAATAACTTTTTCGGCATCGGTTAAAACGATTGCTATTGATTTAACAAGATCATTTAGCCTATCAGCCGGGATTTTGTTACTTATCGAAAAGGGGGAGATGCCGGCATGCCAAAGAATCTCATCGGCATAAGCGTTACCTATGCCCCGGATGATCTTTTGATCGAGCAGCACGGTTTTAATATTAGTTTTTGTTTTAACCAGCCTGTTTTTCAGAAAATCAGTATCGATAGCCATGGCATCCGGCGATTCTTTTTCTGCGGGATTTAAGGTTGGATTGGCAATGCCTTGAAAATCGGTAAGTACCAAGCCGGTACCATCGGTAAAATGCAGTTCGATGATGGGATATTTGTTTTCGCTTTTACCCTCAAATAAAAATAACTTGCCGTGCAGCATCAGGTGCAAGGCGAGGATATCACCTTTGGCAAATTTGAAGTAAAGCTCTTTTCCCTCGCGATATACCTTATCCAGTTTTTGGCCTTCGAGGGTATCTTTTAGCTCCTGATGGGTTACGTTTAGCTTTTTAGCATTAACTATAATAACTTCTTTAACGATTTTGCCGGCAAGTTTTTTGTCGAGGTTATGACTGAAAACCTGAAGATCTGGTAATTCGGGCATTGTATTTTTGGTTTATAAAATATACCCAAATATAAACGCTTAAAGTTTTAGTTTACAAGCTGATTTTCACTCGCCCGGCCAAAGCCTACGGTATCCCGGTATAGTTGCGGCGAAACATCGGCATTGTTTTTAAAAAAGCGGCTAAAGTAGTATTCATCTTCATAACCCAACTCCCAGGCAATTTCCTTTACCGGTTTATTGGTTAAATACAGCTCGCGTTTGGCTTCAATAATAATACGCCCGGCTATCAGGTTACTAATTGTTTTATTGAAATGCACCTTGGTGATACGGGCCAATGCCTTGGCCGAAATATTAAGTATATCGGCATAATCACTTGCGCTATGCTTGGTTTTATAGTGTACCTCTATGGCCTCCTGTAGGTTTTGGAGGATAAAGGGTTCTTTATTTACCTTATCGGGATCTCTGCCCAACGCCTGTTGTTCAGCTTTTAACCGGGAGGCAGTGATCAGGAAAATTTTGAGGTACGATACCAGTATCTCAAACTGAGCCATGCCCTTATTTTGCATTTCGGCCCTTATCTGATTTATCACCACATCAAACGTTGCTGCGCTAACTTCGTCAATCCGTACGTAGGGTGGATGATAAATATTATCAAACAAAATACCGCTACACGATACTTCTTTATGATGCTTGTGGATACAAAAAAAATCAGGGTGAAACTGGATAGCCACGCCACTTATCGGGTGCTCTGTAGAGAGTATAAAGGGCTGATATGGCGTAAAGGCCAGCAGGTTATTCTTTTCAAAATCGTATTCCGAAAAATCAGACTTCAACTTCCCCGAACCTTCTTTTATCCAGATAACCGAAAAATAATTATTACGCTGTAAGTGATCGAAATAACCATTGTTATCAAACAAGAATAGTTTGAAAGCCAGGTTACCGGTAATAGGGTCTACAAGGGTAAATGTATTTAAAGGTTCGGTCATTTATTTGTTGTTAATTGAGTTTAAAATAGTTTACGGTCGGTTTCGGCGATGGGCATATCGTTAATACTGGCAAATCTCTTTTGCATGTAACCATTTTCATCAAACTCCCAAAGTTCGTTACCATAACTACGAAACCATTGGCCGCTATGGTCATGCCATTCGTACTCAAACCTTACCGCCATGCGGTTTTCGCGAAAGCCCCAAAGTTCTTTCTTTAGCTTATAATCGAGTTCTTTTTCCCACTTGCCTTTTAAAAATTGTTTAACCTCCTCGCGGCCGTTTATAAAGTCGGTACGGTTGCGCCACTCGGTATCGATGGTATAAGCCAGGCAAACTTTTTCCGGGTCGCGGGTATTCCAGGCATCCTCGGCAGCCTGCACTTTTTGCTGGGCAGTTTCCATATTAAAGGGAGGGAGGGGATAACGTTTGTTTTCCATGATGTGTTTTTTAGATGGAAGGATTAAGGATCAAAGATAAAGGACAGGAAAGAAAGAAAACATCATATTATAGTCTTTTTCTGCCGGAGGAATAAGGAGCAATGAATAATCCTTACTCCTTACTCTTTGTTACTACAATCCTTGTTCCTCAAATCCTTGCTCATAAGTTAAGCTTCAACAGTATTATATGCTTTTATCACGGGGAAATCAATTTCGGTTTTAGCGGTATTGTTAAAGTAGTTGGTTAATACGTTTAGCGCTACATGGCCAACTATTTCACCAATTTCGCCATCTGTAAAGCCGGCAGCTTTTACGGCTTCAACATCGGCATTGTTCACTAATCCTTGTTTGGCTGTTAATACAGCGGCAAATTTTAAGGCAGCTGCGGTTTTGGCATCGGTGCTATTTGCGTTGCGGGCATTGGTTAAAGTTTCGCTATCAATGTGTACCAGTTTTTCGCCGATATAGGTATGGGCTGATAAGCAATAGTCACAATTGTTTTTTTCGGATATGGCAAGGGCCAATAGTTCGCCTGTTTTTGCGCCAAGAGAACCGTGTGCCAATGCACCACTAAAATTAAGGTAACCTTCTAATAGGGCAGGTGAGTTGCCCATGGTGCGCATCATATTAGGTACTACCCCCAGTTTGCCTTTTATGGCTGTAAATAATTCTTTTGTTTTGCCTGTTGCTTCGTCGGGATTTAATGCTGTTAAACGTGTCATTGTAGTATGTTTTTTGTTTGTCGTTATTGACAGTACAAATGTGCACACAGCTACCAAGCTACAACATGGATGAATTTCGTTAGTACATGGACAATTTTCCCTGCCGTATGAATGCTTTGCCCAAGGGCGTTAAAACAAAAGTATCCGAGTGATATCATAATGTTATACCACAAAATTTCTGTATCTGTTGGCTTCAACTTGAACAGTAGTTTGTTGCGATTTATTGAGTTTGCCGTAAAGTCTCAAATCAATATCAACCGTGTTGGTTTTAATAGCCCGTTTCCAATTACCTACAACCTGGTTATCAATTACAATTACGGGGTCAAATATTACATGGCGTGCCGGCTCCCTATATTCGGGCTTAACCAAAGCAGCACGATCTTTATAGGCTATGGCAAATTCATCATAAGCCGGCAATAAATATGCTTTCTTTGGTTGGGGACTTACGTCTGTATGTTGGGGCATCCAATAAGTTTTTCCCTCAATCGTTTCGCTAATCAATTGGCGTCTTACATGCTCCAGGCCAATCCCCGCATCAGTAACGGTTAAGCCCGACCAATTGGCGAAATCATGCACTGTAGCCGGGCCACGGGTATTAAAATAACCGGCAGCCAGTTTGCTTAAGGCTTCATCATAACTCAACGCCGGAGTAGCCGGTACACGGTCATCAAGCAAGGCATAGGTAAATTGTTTGCCAACACGTGCACCGCTGCAAATAATACCGTCCAGTTCGGCATGCATCAGCAGTAAAGTAAACCGCAAATCATCAGTGGGTATGCTGTTTTGTGTTAATACTGCTGTAAGTTGGGCACGGGTAAGCTGTTTATTTCCGCCAAGGGCTTTAACAAACACATCATTGCTTTTACTTAGGGTAGCAGCATCTAATTCAAATTTTTTATAAGTACCCGCGTTCATCGTATTAATGCGGGGGGCTGTGAGCGCCAAAATCCAACGTATATCATCCGGAGAAACAAAATGCCAGGTAGGCCTTAACAAATGGGTACGCAGTATTTTGCCCTCGGTAAAGGCCGTTTCAATTAAGGTATCATTTGCATTTTGCATGCGTAAACCAATTGCCCACTTGGCGCCGGCATAATCCTGGGCCTGCATGGCTACCATGTTTTTTACAATATCCTGGGGCCTTGTAAATTGCGGATTGCTTATATGTTGATTAAATATGCGCAGGGAAGCTATATAATTGTCTTTCATAATAGTATTATATTGTAAATTTATCTGATAACAATGACAACTGCCTGTCAGCAGAAAAAATATATACCTAAATGAAAAACCTTAACCAATCGTATTTAGCTATCGGGATAGCTCTTGGAGTAGTACTTGGCCTCGCTTTCAATAACCTTGCTATAGGTATAGCCCTGGGAGTTTCGCTTGGGCTCGTTTTTGGCGCTCCCAAAAAACAGCTATAGTTTAAAATAGCGATGAACAAAAAAACGTGATAGTTTAAGTATCACGTTTTTATATTTTAAAAGCAAAGTATCGCTTAACAGCTAAAAAATCTGTTTAAAAATCATGATACAAATTCCTGAACGAGCTCCTCAACCCAAAAGTAAGCATCGTTGTTTTGTTGTCTGCTAATGCATTGCTTTCTTTACGGTACAGCCCGCTTAACTCAAAACGCAAGTTGTATTTAGGGTTTAATAAAAATGATATCGTACCTTCTGCATAATAAAGCTGTGTGCTTATTCCCTGGCCAATAGTTGTTGTGGTGTTATCTGTTGGTACAAAGGGCTTATTTACCGTTTTACCATTGTTGTCTGTTATTAAATTATCCAGACCGTATTTGGCATAATTTACCTGACCTTGTAAGTCAATCCTGCCGATAGAGTAGTTCAGAATACCCAAAACCTCTCTGAAGTTTGCACCCAGAGGATGAGCTAAAGGATCGCCATAAAAATTATAGCTACTGATGGTATTGGAGTTTTGATAAGTGTATGGCTTAACGGTATTAAACTCAAACAAGTAGTTGAAATGTTTAACCGCAAGCAAGTCGGCACCTCGGATACCCACCTGCACGCCGTTGGTATTATCGGCATTATTGCCCGAGAAAAAGTCGCTGGCTTTAAATCTGTCCAATAACAATTGGGCATATAAAGCCGTTTTATCCAGTATTTTGTATTTGGCAGTAAAGCCTACCAATGTATTGTCTTTAGGTTGTTGAGACGGGCCTAATGAGCTCGAAAACAATAGAGGGTTAATGAAGTTGACATCAAAACCGCGCCGGTTACCATTTGCATCAGCCTCCGGCGATATAAGCGCATTAAAGAAGCCGAAGGAAACCCGGTTGCTTACGTTCCAGTCTACATAATGAAAAAATGCCCATTTACGGCGATTGCTGCCAAATACATCAAATTTAGTTTCGTGCGTGTCTTCAATATAAGCCCAGGTTGCCATGTATTGTACATGTTTACCTAAATTGGCGGTAATCCTTAACAGCGGCATGTTTGCTGCATAATCTGATAGTAATAATGACCTGTAGCCATCGCCTATAAACATTTTATCCTCGCCCAAGGTAACATTAATGTTTTTGGTTACATTATAGGATAAAATAGCGGTAACGTACGACCAATCTGCCGAGTTTTTTGGTATGCCTACATAGTTTCTTAAATATGCCTGCCCTGGTATAAATTGATTGGCGTTTACTACATTATTGTAGTAAGTAGGAAACTTTGCTGCATTTTCGAAGCCGCTGGTAAAAAACGAAAAGTTTTTGCCTACTGTGCCACCAAACTGGTAACCGCGGGTATTTAAATAAGTCGATTTTTTGCCGGTGAAATCTTTTCCCGCCGTTAAATCCAGTATAACATCGCCATAAAAGGTATAATCGGGCCTTTTAACATCAAACAGGTGTTCGTTGAATAATTTGCGGTTAAACCAGCTTTTATATTTGTCGCTTACACCCACGTTCATCAACGAATCATAGCTGTGCTGAATTAAGCTATCAATTAAAAAAGGGCGCATGGAAGTATGAAACGCCGTTTTTGTTGAATAAATATCGGCGTTGAACTTTTGATATAGCTGGTACGAGTCGGGTAGGTAAGTAGACTGAGCCTTACTTAATTGCACCGAAAAAAGGATAATTCCGGCTAACAAAAAAGATTTTCTGAAACTGAAAAAGTAAAGTTTTTGCATCGCAACAAAATAAGTATTATTTATGGTAAGAAAAAAATTTCATTATTAATTGATTTTTGGACAAAGGATTTTCGGACTATCGGACGAAAGATTTTTAGAGTAGGTAACAAAGACTATCAGACAAAGTTTTTTGGGGAGAGGCTTTTTTGACAATGAGACAAACGGGGTATTGTAAATACTTTAGGAGAAGATATAAGGACGCTACAATAAATATCTTTTGTCCGATAGTCCTTTGTCCAAAAGTCCCAAAATCAATTCCTCAAAAAAGTTAATAAATGTTAAATTTGACGGGGTAGATAGCTTTTTTTTAAATAAGTTATAAAAATCATGATATTTGCCCGCGCGTAAAAACCATTACTATTTATATAAATGCAGTACAAAAAAATCAATAATCTTTTAGGCTGGCTTTGCTTTGTTATAGCCTCAATCACCTACATTTTAACTTTAGAGCCCTCAGTTAGTTTTTGGGATTGCGGCGAGTTTATTTCATGTGCCTACCGTTTACAGGTAGCTCACCAGCCAGGTTACCCGGTTTTTGCCATGTTGGGCAAAGTATTTTCGTTACTTTCTTTTGGCGATAATACCAAGGTTCCATACTTTACCAATATGGGTTCGGCAATTGCAAGTGGCGCAACCATTATGTTTTTGTTTTGGACAATTACTGCTTTGGCTAAAAAAATGCTGCTCAGCAAACGCGATGATGTTGTTAGCGATACCAACCTGATACTTATTATGGGAGCGGGCCTTGTTGGCGCATTGGCATTTACTTATACCGATACCTTTTGGTTCTCTGCTGTTGAAACCATTGTATTCGCTTTATCATCGTTATGTACCGCTATTGTATTTTGGGCCATATTAAAGTGGGATGCCCACGCCGATGAAAAAGGCGCCGATAAATGGCTCATTTTTATTGCCTATGTTATTGGTTTATCAATTGGTATTCACCTGCTTAACTTATTAACTATCCCTGCTTTAGCTATTGTATATTTCTTCCGTCGCAGTAAAAAAATAACTTTAGGTAACGGAATACTGGCATTTTTGGCAGGTGTTGTTATCCTGGGCCTGGTGCAGTACGGTGTTAGGGGATATACTATAAAATTTGCCGCCTACTTTGATCTTTTCTTTGTAAATACATTGGGAATGGGTTTTGGCAGTGGTGCCTTCTTCTTTCTACTCTTAATTGTAGCCGCATTGGTATTGGGTATTGTGTACAGCATACGTGCCAAAAAGCCGGTGTTAAACCTTGCTTTATTGTGCCTTGCCTTTATTTATTTAGGCTACGGTTCATTTGCTTATATACCTATCAGGGCAAGTGCAAACCCCGATTTGAACAACTCGCACCCGGATAATGCATTTACACTGTACGGTTACTTAAACCGTATTCAGTATGGCGAAAACCCATTGTTGTTTGGTCAGTATTACGATGCGCAGGTTACCGATCAAAAAGATGGAAACATTATTTACCGTAAAGGAAAAACCAACTACGAAAATGCCGGCCATAAAGTTGATTACGAGTATAGCCACACCACCATATTACCACGTATGTACAGTTCTGACGCACAGGATGTACAATTTTATAAAGAATGGTTACGAATACCAGACGGACAGGCGCCGACTTTTGGTGATAACATGAAATGGATGCTCAGCTGGCAAATGTACCAGATGTACTGGCGTTACTTTATGTGGAATTTTGTTGGCCGTTACAACGATGCCGATGGGCAGCAAAGCACCGAAAATATTGATGGTAACTGGACAACCGGTATTTTTGATGGCGGCAAGCATTTGCCAAAATCGGTTACAACGGCAGTTACCTATACACCATTATATGCATTGCCACTTATTATTGGTTTAATAGGCGCCGCTTATCATTTTACCCGTAAACAAAAGGATGCGCTTATTGTGCTGCTGCTTTTCTTTTTTACAGGTTTAGCTATTGTTTTATATGTAAACCAGGCCAACGTGCAGCCGCGAGAGCGTGATTACTCTTATGTGGGCTCGTTTTATGCGTTTGCTATTTGGATTGGTTTGGGCGTTATAGCCATAGCCGAGGGTGCCCGTAAATTTATTGATGGCAAAACTGCTGCCATTGCTTCAACCGCTATATGTTTATTGGCTGCACCGGTATTATTGGCTAGTAAAGAATGGGGCAATCATGATAGATCGACCAAAATGACACCGCATGATATGGCTTACAACTACCTGATATCGTGCCCTAAAGATGCTATTTTATTTACCTACGGCGATAATGATACCTACTCATTATGGTACGATCAGGAAGTAGAAGGCATCAGGCCTGATGTGCGCATCGTTAACCTGAGCTTGTTTACCGGCGATTGGTATATACGCCAGATGCAAAAGAAAATGAACGAGTCGGAACCATTGCCTATCACCATGCCTTTTGATAAATACAAAGAAGGAGTGAGGGATGCCATTTATTACAACGACCGTAAACTGGATGGCCCCCAGGAGGTGAAAGAGGTTTTTGATTTTATTACATCTGATGATAAAGCAGCCCAGGTTGAATACCAAAGCGGCGATTATGGTAATTACATGCCAACCAAAAACTTAAAGATAACCATAAACCCTGATGAAGTTGTAAAAATGGGTGTTGTTACGCCAGAGCAAAAAAGCAGGCTTGCTACCATTATGGATTGGAAATTTCCGCCAAACTATGTAACTAAAGAAAATTTGGCTATGCTTGATATCCTGGCGCATAATAACTGGAAAAGGCCTATTTGCTTTACAACAACCATCGGTAACGAAAACCTGATAGGTTTACAACCATATCTTTATAAAGAAGGTTTCACTTACCATTTAATCCCTTTTCAGAAAGACACAACCATCCGCGATCAGCTAAGCAAAACCAATACATTGGTAATGTATGATAACGTAATGAACAAGTTTAAATTTGGTAATTTTAAAACTGCCAAATATCTTGATCATGAGTCTACATCGATGTTCTACCCGGTAATGACCACCACTTTTACAGATCTGATCCAAAACCTGATGAAAGAAGGGCACAAAGATCTGGCTTTAAAAGCCCTGCATAAATACGATCAGGAAATGCCGGATATTAATCCGTATATTGATATAGCTGGTCGTAAAATATTTTTAGTGCAGATGGCTTTTCAGTTAAATGATGTGGTATTGGGTACCAAAATGGTAAACCACCTGGATGATTACGTAACAGATCAGCTTGATTATAACTATCATTTATTAACCGATAACAGTAATACCTTAAACACACGTGATGTGCAAATAGGCTTACAGATATTAAATGGCATAACTGATTTTATGAAAGAAAACAATCAAACAGTTTTATTTAAAAAGTTTGATGGCCAATTGAAAGATTACGTTAAAAAGTTTGCACCAATATTGGGCAACCAGCAACAGTAACCTTACTTAATTGCATATTCACAAAGGGATATTTCCAGATGGAAATATCCTTTTGTTGTTTTAATGGATGGCCCGACTTTATGATTATTAAATAAATAATCATAAAGTCGGGTTGTTTATTTATTTTCATAGCGGCATGCAAAAACGTTTTAAAATATATTTTACCCTTGTAGTTGGTGGTTTAATTTTATTGAGTAACTATAAGGTTGTTAAGGCGGGGACTCCTGTAGTACACGTAACACCTAAACCCACGTGGTTAAGCACCTGTAAGCCCTACAATCAACGGCCATCGGCACGTACAATCGAAAGAGGATATTTTTACGCGCTTATAGAGCAACAGGAGCATATAGAAAAACAGGCCGATTATCACCATGTGATAAAGGAGATAGTTTCTGAAACGGGTATCCAGAACGCGTCACAAATAAATGTTGGGTTCGACCCCAGTTTTCAGCGGCTCGATTTTCATGAGATCATTGTTTGGCGTAACAATAAACCCATTAACCGTTTAAATGTATCAGCCTTTAAAGTGATAGCCGATGAGCAGGATCTATCGAACTTTATTTATCAGGGCAGCTATTCGGCTTTGCTTATTCTCGATGATATCCGTAAAGGCGACCGGATTGAATATTCATATACGCTTACCGGTCGTAACCCTATATTTAACGGTCGGTTTTGTGATGACATTGCTTTTCAGTGGTCTCAGCCCATAGCGCATCAATATACGGCGCTCATCACATCGGCACAAAAAAAATTAAACTTCAAATCAATCAACAACGTGCCCAAAGTTGCCATTACCGAAGGCGAGGGGTTAAAACGCTACGCGTATGAGGCTTTCCAGGTGGCTGCTACCCGGGATGATGATAGCCAACCGGCATGGTACGAGAGCCGGCCACGCTTGCAGGTAAGCGAATTTGATAATTGGGCCGGCGTTACCAACTGGGCTTTAAGGATTAACCCGCCTGCCACCAATATTAAAGGCGAACTTGCCGAGCGCATAGCCCAGATAAAAGCCAAAACCGGCAGCAACCAGGAAAAATATTTTAGAGAGGCCGTAAAAACTGTTCAGGATGAAGTGCGGTATATGGGTATCGAAATTGGTCAGTATTCGCATCGCGCCAATAACCCAGAGAAGGTATTTAAACAGCGCTACGGCGATTGTAAAGATAAATCGTTGTTATTGGTATCTATGTTAAAGGCCGATGGCATTGATGCCGCTATGGTGCTGGTTAACTCAGGGATCAGGGAGCATATTGCCAGCTACCTGCCAACTTATTATGCTTTCGACCATGCTGTGGTTACCGCCAATGTACAGGGTAAACAGGTTTGGGTTGATGCTACCATCAGTTACCAGGGCGGCACAGGTACCGATATTTACTTTCCCAATTATGGGCTGGGTTTGGTATTAAAGGCCGGTAATACCGGGCTTACTACTATCCCGCAATCAAAAGCTGGTAAAGTGATCTTAAACGATATTTATAAAATAAAAAATGATAAAGCCCCGGTGGAGTTTAAGGTAAAAACTACCTATACCCTTAACGAGGCCGATGATATCCGCAGCCGGCTGGCCTCTTCCGGCATGGCCGAAACCGAAAAAAGCTACCTGGAGTATTATTCAAAAACATACGCTAAGATAGAGCAGAAGGATTCTGTAACGGTGATAGATAACCTGGAAAAAAATGTACTTACCACTATAGAAACTTATACCATTAAAGATTTTTTTAAAACAGATTCTGAAACCAATAAACGATCCGCCGATCTGTATGCCAGTTATATATCGCAACAGTTTCCCTCCATCAATGGGCAAACAAAAACTCCGGTGGCAATTAGTTATCCGCTTAATTACGATTATACAGCCACGGTAATATTACCTGGTGGTTGGGATATTGAGAAACGCAGCAACAGCATCAGCCGGGATTATTATAAATTTTCGTCCGATTATTCTGTATCCGGCGATACCCTGTTGCTTAACTATAAGCTATCGTACCTTAAAGATAACGTGCCCGTAAATAAACTGGCCGAGTTTAAAGCTGATATTACGAAACTTAAGTACAATGGTTTAGGCTACAGCTTCAGTTATAACACAGGGAACGAGCAACCTGCAACCGTAAATGGTTTTATGGTAATGTTCGCCGGTTTCCTTACCGTAGGGCTTATCTTTTTAGGCGTATGGTTTTATCAGCGCGAAACGCCGGGTATTGTTTTTAGCTATGGTTCAACATTTACACCCGTTGGCGGCTGGCTTGTATTGGTGGCCGTTATATTGTTTTTAACCGCGTTCTTCTCTTTAGCTGTACTAGGCAGCGGCGACTATTTTAGTATTACCACCTGGAATTTAGGCACAGCAATTGGTTATAAACTATTTGTAATAATGGAAGTGGGTTGCTTTATAGTTTTGATGATATACTCTGTTTACTGTCTTGTACTATTGCTAAACAAGCGCGATATTTTGCCTAAAGTAATAACCGCCTATTTATTATATACAGCAGGTTTTGTGCTTGTAGATTTTATATGCACGTTGTTATTAAAGCATAATAAGATTGTACAGCCGCATCCGTATGTTTTAGTATATGCGTTGATAGCTGCAGGCGTTGGTATTCCATATTTTAAAAGATCACATAGGGTGGAGGATACTTTTATAGTACCTTATCCGCCTTATAATTATAGTTACGAAGGACCCAATGATCATAAAGATCAATAGTTGGTTTATGTATTAGCATATAAATGGGAAAGTTCCCATAGCCATTGGATTGATGCCGTTCACCTGTGATTGAGAACTATTAATATTGCTTATAATATTAATTCAGCTTTAAATCGGGATTTTTAGAATAAATTTGATTAAAACATTTACACTGGCCCAAATGAAATTTCAACAGTTACTAGAAGATGTAAGGCAATACGTGGTATCTTATTTTGATGCCTACCAGGACCCAGACCTGATATACCATAACCTTGGGCATACTAAAGATGTAGTAGCCGCTGCCACCAAAATAGCCAACCATTACCAACTGAGCGACGAAGATTTTTTTGCCGTTGTGGCTGCCTCCTGGTTTCATGATACCGGCTACTTTACCGATAAGGCCGAGCACGAAGCAAAAAGCATCAGCATAGCCGAGCACGAGCTGCAACAATTAAAAGTATCCTCAGAAGTAATTGACAAGATAAAAGGCTGCATACTGGCCACAGAAATGCCTCAGAAACCTGTAGGCTTGTTACAGGAAATCATTTGCGATGCCGACCTTTTTCATTTAGGCACCGACGATTTCAGAGAACGCAGTAAAATGGTTCGTAAAGAAATTGAAAAGGTGAAGAACATTACACTTGATAAAGATGTATGGCGCGAAAAAAGCATCGAACTATTGCAAGAGCATCGCTACTTTACCGATTATTGTCGCCTGTTGCTAGGCGATCAGCAACAAAAGAACCTGGATAGACTGCTAGAAAAACAAGTCGACATAAAAGAGGAATCTGTAGAAAGTGAAGTTGAGACAGATAGTAGTGTTGTTGCAGGTGAAGAAGACCACGCCGAAAAAGAAGATCACGACAAGCACGGGAAGAAACACAAAAGCGATAAGCCCGAAAAGGGTATAGAAACCATGTTCAGGATCAGCTCGGCCAATCATCAGCGATTGAGCGATATGGCCGATAATAAAGCCCATATCATGATCACTGTAAACTCCATCATTTTATCGGCTATTATTAGTTTGGTATTAAGAAAACTAGATGAGCACTCAAATCAACTTATACCAACATTTATATTGCTGAGTGTTAGTTTGTTAACCATGACGTTTTCGATACTTGCAACGCGGCCATCTATCCCCAAAGGTATATTTACGCGCCAGGATATTGAGGATAAAACAGTTAACCTACTATTCTTTGGAAATTTTTACCGCATGCCACTTGAAGATTACCGGGAAGGCATGCTTAAAATGATGGACGATAGCGACTTTTTGTACGGCAGCCTTATCCGCGATAATTATTCGCAGGGTGTTGTACTGGGCAAAAAGTACCGTCTGTTACGGGCATCATACAATATATTCATGTTTGGGCTTATTATTTCGGTAGTCGCTTTCATTATTTCAACATTGATATAAGCGGTCTCGTATCGCTAAACATATATTGCTATTTATGGATCATTACTCATTTTTTGACAGGGATCTCAGTTGGTTACTTTTTAATGAGCGTATTTTGATGGAAGCCGAGAAGGAAACCCTCCCGGTATTGGAACGGGTTAATTTTCTGTCGATATTTTCTTCAAACTTAGATGAGTTTTACCGGGTAAGGATACCCGTTTTATTAGCTGTGCATAAGCTGGCCAAACGGGGCAGTAGCGAAAAGGAAGATGTACTGCTGGAAGCTCAGGCGTTGATAGGCTATCAGCAACAAAAATTCGGAAAGATATTTACGGGGCAGCTAATCCCTTTGCTAAAGCAGCACAAAGTTAATTTGTTGTTTAACGAGCCTATCCCCAATAACATTGCCGATAAAGTGATGGATTACTTTTACAGCCAGGTAATGTCGTTTTTACAGCCGATTGATTTGGCTGATACTAAAAAAAGCTTTTTCCCGGAAAATAACAGGCTTTACTTTTTTATCAGTTTACGCACAGCCAATGACCTGGAACGTAATGTGATATTGGCCATACCATCAAATCAGTTACCCCGTTTTTACAGCGTTAGCGTGGCCGATGAGCAATATATTTTGTTTTTGGATGATATCATCAGGCATAACCTTAATAAGCTGTTTAAAAACGAGGTGGTTACTGGTTGCTACAGCTTTAAAATTACCCGCGATGCCGAGCTTGATCTGAAAGACGAGTATCACGGCGATTTATCTGAGCAGATAGAAAAACAACTGTTAAAACGCGATATGGGCATTGCCACCCGCTTTTTACATCAACCGGGTATCCCTTTGCGTACGCTGCATTTTATAACCGATAAATTTGGCCTGCAAAGTTCCAGCGTGGTTGAGGGCGGTATTTACCACAATCTAAAAGATCTAATGAGCCTGCCGGTTAATAACCCATTATTGCGTTATACGCGCTGGGCGCCTATCAACAGTTATCATGTAACAGATGAAGGTTCGTTGTTTGATCACATAGAAAAGCAGGATTATATTTTTCATGCACCATATCAATCTTACAATACTATCCTGCGGTTTTTCAATGAGGCCGCAACAGATGCAAGTGTCGACGAAATTTCGGTAACCCTGTACCGCGTGGCCAGCGATTCGCGCATTGTGAACGCGCTTATCAGTGCCGCCAACAACGGCAAAAAGGTGCGGGTAATGGTTGAGCTAAAGGCACGCTTTGACGAGGCTAATAACATTAAATGGGCTAAAAAGATGAAAGCCGCCGGGGTAGATATTATCTACAGCGACAAAGCCCTGAAGGTACATGCCAAGATTGCATTGGTAAAAAGGCAGGTTAATGGCCGTGATAAATATTCGGGCTTGCTGGCAACCGGGAATTTCAATGAAAGTACTGCGGCCTTTTATACCGATCATATTATGATGACGGCCAATCCATTGCTGCTGCGCGAAATGGAACTGCTGTTTATGTTTTTAGCTAAAGGAAAAAAATCGGCCGAAGGTTATCCGGTTGATTTTAAACATTTGCTGGTAGCGCAATTTAACCTGCAAAGTCGTTTTATGGAGTTGATAGACCAGGAAATTGCTAACGCGAAACAAGGTTTACCCGCCGCTATCACCATAAAACTCAATAACCTGGAAGAGCGTAAGCTGATAGGCAAACTATACGAAGCCTCACAGGCCGGGGTAAAAATAAATATGATAGTGCGTAGTATTTGCTGCCTGATACCTGGTGTAAAGGGCATGAGTGAGCATATCAACATCAGGCGTATTGTAGACCGTTACCTTGAGCATGGCCGTATTTTTGTTTTTGAGAACAATGGCGATCAGAAAGTGTTCATGGGATCGGCCGATTGGATGAACCGTAATATTTACAGGCGGATAGAGGTTTGTTTTCCTGTGTATGATGAGAAGATAAAGGCCGAGGTTATGCAGCTCATTAGTTTGCAACTGCAGGATAATGTACAGGCTGTAAATCTTGATACCGCATTGCAAAATATTCGCATCGAACCAAAACCACCGCTGATACAAGCGCAGCGGGGTATTTATGAGTTTTTAAAGGCAAAATCAGATAATTGAGATGAAGAGTAAAGCATTAGCCTATATCGCCATAGCACTTGTTTCGGCAGGCGTACTTTCGGGGATTTCGTGTGCCGATAAAACAACGGTTGGTATTAGCGGCAGCCCTAAAGGTTACGATTTAAATAAGCCCGTAAAATATTATATGCCAGATGAACTTTTAGAAATATCGGGTATTGCATTTAAAGATGGCAAAGGCGATTCGGTATACGCCGAGCAGGATGAAGATGGCAAGGTGTATTATTTAAAATTGGGCGAAAAGAAGGTTAACTACACAACATTCGGTAAAAAGGGCGACTATGAAGATATTGCCATTTGCCGTAACCAGGTAATTGTGCTGCGCAGCGATGGCGTATTGTTCAGCTTTCCGTTTAACCAGGTGCGTAGCAGGGAGGCAGCAGGCGTACAAAAACTGAATAATCTTTTGCCTACCGGAGAATATGAGGGAATGTATGCCGATGAAAAAACAGGTTTACTATACGTGCTTTGTAAACATTGTGCCGACGATAAAACTACAAAAAACAGCAGCGGTTATATCCTGGCTTTACAGCCCAACGGTACACTGAAACAAAGCGGTGCCTTTAATGTAGATGTAACTGCTATTCAAAAACTAACAGATAAAAAGAAGATCAGTTTCCATCCATCGGCGTTAGCCAAAAATAATAACACCAATGAGTGGTACATCTTGTCGTCGGTTAATAAAATATTGGTTGTTGCCGATGTAAACTGGAAAATAAAGGCCGTTTATCCCTTAAATTCATCAATTTATAACCAGCCGGAGGGGGTGGCATTTGACGCGCAACATAACCTTTACATATCTAACGAAGGCGGCAAGCTAAGCGAGGGTAATATTTTAAAATTCAACTACACCAAATAATAGCTATATGACCAAAGGCAAAAAACTGATCTTATTACTTATTACATTTATTGCCTTTACCGGTTACAATAATTGCTTTGCCCAAAATGCCGATATCGATATTTTAAAAAGTATCAATCCGCAAAATCCAAACTCGTTATACTGGCGTACCACCAGTACTTCGGCATATTATGTTGCCGGCGCGGCCTCTTTTGGTACATTAATATATGGGTTGGCAAGTAATAATGAAACGGCTAAGCGTAACGGCCTTGAAGCAGTCATCAACATAGGAGCGACAGAATTTTTTACCTACGTAGTTAAAATAGGTGTAAACCGCACCCGGCCGGCTGATAGGTATCCAAACGATGTATTTGTTACTTCGCCAACGCATGGCCAGTCTTTTCCGTCGGGGCATAGCAGTTTGGCTTTTGCAACGGCAGCTACACTATCTATTCAATACCATAAATGGTACGTTACTGTACCGGCATATTTATGGGCCTCATCGGTTGGGTATTCGCGTATTTATTTGGGCAAGCATTACCCATCTGATGTATTGGCAGGTGCCGCTATTGGCATTGGTACAGCGTATGCGGGCCACTGGCTTAATCAAAAACTATTTAAAAAGCACATCGTAACCACACCGAATCATGATTAAAAAACTACTCTCTTTATTCATTTTAGTATTGGGCAGCTTTGTGGCTATGGCCCAGGATTCGGTAAAATACCGGGTGATATTGATTGGTGATGCCGGTGAAATGGATACCCAGCAAAGTGCAGTTTTAAAACATGCTGCCGCAAGTATTATCAAAAATAAAACCATTGTAATGTACCTGGGCGATAATATTTATCCAACAGGGATGGGCTTACCAGGTAGTAAGGAAGAAGAGCAAACCAAAAAGATCCTCCAATCGCAATACCAGCCCATGCGGGCAAACGGTGCACCTGTATATTTTGTGCCCGGCAATCACGATTGGGATAAAATGGGCCCGCAGGGATTAGCCAAAATAAAACGGCAATGGGCCTTTTTAGAAGAGCAACAGGATAGCCTGCTTAAAATGATCCCGGCAAATGGCTGTCCTGACCCTGTTGAGATAAACCTGGGCGATAATTTAACCGTTATTGCCTTTGATAGCGAGTGGTGGTTATATCCGTACAGTAAAGCCAATGATGACGCCGAGTGCAATTGCAAAACCAAGGATGATATTATTGATCAGTTTGAGCAGATTCTGAGCCGTAACCGCAATAAAGTTATCCTGCTGGCGTCGCACCATCCGTTTCAGAGTTATGGTACGCATGGCGGCTATTTTTCGCTTAAAGATCATATTTTTCCCTTTACTGCGCTTAACAGCAATTTACTCATTCCTTTGCCGGTAGTGGGGTCGTTGTATCCGTTTTTACGTTCATCTTTCCCAAATCCGGAAGATTTGAACCACCCTTTATATAAGGAAATGATATCGAGGATAGACGGTGTTTTTAAGGGCTTCCCCAACATGATCCACGTGGCCGGGCACGAGCATGGTCTTCAGTTTATAAAAGATGCGCAGGTGCAGGTAGTAAGCGGGGCGGGTGCCAAACATACCTATGCCATAAAAGGTAAAAACTCCCTTTTTGCCGATGCCACGCAAGGTTATGTAACTGCCGATCTGCTGGTAAATAACAGCATCCGTTTTACGTACTATGTTGATAGCGAAACGGGAGTGAGGCAGGCTTTTAGCTATACCCAACCTTATACGCCTGTTAAAGAAGAGGTTGATGCGGTTGTTAAGCCTATTACTACCGACAGTGTGGTGGTTAAAGTACATCCATCTTATGATGCGGTAAGCAATTTTCACCGTACCATGTTTGGCGAGAATTACAGGAAGGAGTGGGCCGCCGATACCAAATTACCGGTTATCCATATTTCCCAATTTAGAGGTGGTTTAACTCCAGAGAAACTAGGCGGTGGTTTTCAGACACATTCTTTACGATTGATTGATAACACCGGTAAGGAATGGGTTGTCCGCAGCGTTGAAAAAAGCCCTGAAAAGGTACTACCCGAAGAGTTTCGTGAAACTTTTGCCAAAGATTGGGTAAACGATGCCATGAGCGCTCAACATCCATTTTCGGCATTGATTGTTCCGCCACTGGCCGAGGCTGCTCATGTACCTCATACCAACCCGCAGATAGGGGTACTTTCGCCCGACGAAAAGCTGGGTAAATACAATAAGGAATTTGAGAATAAGGTAATGTTGCTCGAAGAACGGGAACCTACCGGAAAGTCGGACGCTACAGCCAAAATGCTGGCCGTGATGTTAAAGGATAATGATAATCATTTAGATGGCGATGCCTTTTTGCGTGGACGCTTGCTCGATCTGCTTATTGGCGATTGGGACAGGCGCGGCGATCAGTGGCGCTGGCAAGGCACCAAAACCGATAAAGGCGTTTATTATACCGGGGTACCGCGAGATCGTGACCAGGTATTTTATACCAACCAAGGGGTATTGCCTTACGTAGCTTCCAGGGAATGGGCTAAACCCGATCTGCAGGGTTTTGATGGAAAGATATTGAATGTTTACTACTCCATGTGGAGCAGTATGTTTGCCGATCTGCTGCCCGATGTGAAATATAACCACGAGCGTTGGACCAAAATTGTAAACGATTTTGTTGCCGCCGAAACTGATGATGTTTTAGAAGCCGGATTGCGCCGGATGCCCGAATCGGCCTATAAATTAGGGCACGATAAATTGCTGAAGCAGTTAAAAGAACGCCGTGCAAATATCCCCGCAGCAATGGAAGAGTTTTACAAGATCACCAATAAAATTGTAGAGATCCACACCTCCCGCAAAAACGAACTACTGAACATTAATGATATACCGGGTAGGGGGCTCAATATTACCATCAACAAAATCACCAACGGAGGTAAGATAAAAGATACCCTGATGAATATCAATTTTATGCCCGATATTACTAAGGAGATTCGCATTTACGTTGGTGCGGGGGCCGATAAGGTAGTTTTAAATAATGCCACATCGCCCATAAAGCTCCGGTTTGTTGATAGCGTTGATGTAAAGGATTATAATATTGTAAAATCAAGAAATAAGATCCAGATATATGATCCCGGTACAATAAAACTAAGTGGCGATAGCTCAAAAGTGCGTAAGTACTTTTCGGCAGATAGTGCCAATATATCTTACATGGCAACAAACCTGTCAAACATAACCATGCCGCTTGCCAACATCGAAATAAACCCCGATGAGGGTTTTTTATTAGGGCTTGGGTTTAAATACATCCACCAGGATAGTTTTCGCAAGTTTCCATATAATGATGTGCAGCAGGTGTTTTTAAGCCATTCGTTTTCTACCAAAGCATTTAGGGCAAGCTACAGCGGCGAGTGGATAAAAGCAGTAGGGGATGCCAGCCTGTTATTGCAATTTCAGGCTAATTCGCCAGAGAATCAGAACTTTTTTGGCAGGGGTAACCAAACTGTATTTGATAAAGTGGGCGATTACAAAAGATTTTACCGTACCCGGTTTATCACTGTTCAGTTCGACCCGGCTTTAAGTTGGCATAACAAATCGGGAGTCACGTTTAAGGTCGGTCCGTCATTACAATATTATAATTTGAATGATGCTGATAACACGGGGCGCTTAATTACCGATCCATCACTTACTAATAGCCCTGATAGTTATACCTTTGATAAGCGAAAGCTTTTTGCCGGTGTAATTTTAAACTTCACCAGCGATAAGCGTAACAATAAAGTTTTGCCTGCCTGGGGAAGCTATGTAAATGTTAAACTATTAGGCTATAAAGGCTTAAATAGCAATTCAAATACCTTTACACAGCTTGTACCACAAGTAGCATTGTATAAAAGTTTAAATACCCAGGGTACCATTGTGCTGGCAGATAGAATAGGAGGCGGCATCACCATTGGCAAAACGGCTTTTTATCAATCGCTATTTTTGGGTGGGCAGGATAACTTGTTAGGATACAGACTTTACCGTTTTGCCGGGCAATATAGTTTTTATAACAACCTGGAGCTGCGCCTTAAATTGTTTGATTTTGCAAGCTATATTGTACCAGGCCAGGCCGGTTTGCTTGGTTTTTATGACATTGGCCGTGTTTGGGAAAATGGCGAACACTCTGATAAATGGCATAATGGCACAGGTGCCGGCCTTTATATAGCACCGGCAAAAATTGCGGTAATAAAAATAGTGGCCGGATACTCTGAAGAAGGATGGTACCCTTACCTTTCAACAGCTTTCAGGTTTTAAAAAAGGGAGATTAATAATAAAAAAATGCATACCGAAGTAATCAATATAAGTAAAAACGATTGTGATGTTTGCCAGGTAGATTCCTGTCTTTCATTTGATCCTTTCGTGGAGCATTTACAGGAACGTGTAAAAACCGAAAAAACCCTTAAAACCGAGTTCTACAAATACGTGCTCAATAAGTTTGAAACAGATGTATGTATTGACCTGGAAATTCATCCCGAATATGCCGAACGATACAGGAGCATGCTCGAATTGATATACAGTATACTTACGCCACCTATACTTAACGAGAAAGAGTTTTTTTGGGCACTGAGCACGCCTGTGCCCGAAAAGATATTTTTTAGTACTGATGCGTTTTTCGATTTCCATTCCAGCCATCATTCTGGATTGTATGCTGTAAATATGCCTAACAAGGAGTTGTTTGACCAGCGGCAAAGGAGGTTTATATTTAACCTGATACTGGAGCGTATGTATGGTTTTAGCACAATTCTTAAAAACGAACTATTATACAGCTACATAGACCCGGAAACAAACCTTTCCCGGTTTTATAACATTCATACCAGTACCGATTTTATAAAAATTAAGCTAACAGGCGAACTGCCGCCGTTAACTTTTGAAGATATTGAACCCTATTTGAACGATTTTGCAGGGATAGAGATATTAGAGCGTATTTTACCACTCAGCAATTTTAAGTTTGAAGGTTTTACCGTAATTACCTTAACCGATGTAACCCTGGCGCACGCTATGGAAAGCATCAGGGACGAACTGGTTAACCACTCAAACAATGAGACCGAGCAATATGAAAACATTGTTAGGTCTTTAAAAACATTAACCGAAGATTCGTCTGTTGAATTTGGTTTGATGCCGTTTTTAACCATTAACAACAAGCCTGTATTTGATAATGATGAGTGTTCGCAAAGTATCCTGATATCTACCGCCCGTAAATTTAGCCTGGCCGAGGAAACTTTTACCACAATGGCCGGCGAATACAACTTAAACCCTAAACCTGTTTTTTTTAATTCTATCACCGAAGAAAAGGTTATAAAATTTCCATTTCTTAAAGTGCTAAAACAGGCAGGGATCAAATCGTACGGTATTTTTCCGGTGTATTACAATAAGAAGAATGTAGGTATAATGGAGGTTTACTCCTATAAAGAAATTGCCATTTACGAAAGGTTATTATCCAAGCTTCAAAACGCCATCCCATTAGTAGCGCAATTACTGCAAAACAGTATTGATCAGTTTGATGAGCGTATTGAGAAAATAATTAAGGATAAATTTACTTCGTTACAACCCTCTGTTCAATGGAAATTTAATGAGGTGGCCTGGCAATATCTTCAACGTGGTGATAAAAAACGTAAGAACAAGGAAATACAAACCGTTGTTTTTAATAATGTATACCCCCTGTTTGGCGCGGTTGATATTCGCAACTCTACCATTGAGCGTAACAGCGCATTGCAGGATGACCTGAAGGCTTTGCTTACCCTGGTAATGAAAACGCTGTCGACCTTAAAAAAACATATCCATTTGCGGCTTATTGATAACCTGATATTTAAATGCGAGGAGTGGCAGCAAAAAGTGAGTGGTTTTATAACCACCAATGATGAGCTAACGCTAGATAGTTTTCTACGGGATGAGATGAACCCTTTTCTTAATCATTTCAGGCAAAATTACCCCGAGGAAAAGCCGGTGATTGATAAGTATTTTGATGCCCTGTCAGAAGAAACCGGGATTATATTTACCAATCGCCGCAACCTGGAAAACTCTATGCAGCTCATCAATACCAGCATTAACCACTATTTAGAGGTTGCACAGGATGAGGTACAGGATTCGTTTCCGTGTTATTTTGAAAAGTTCAGAACGGATGGGGTTGAATATGATATTTACATAGGTCAATCTATTGCGCCCAACCGTGTTTTCGATCTGCTATATCTAAAAAATATCCGCCTGTGGCAACTACGGTCGATGGCCGAGATAGCCAGGCTTACCAATAGCTTAGTAGATCAGATATCCCGGCCGCTTGAAACCACACAGCTGATTTTTATCCATTCAAATGCTATTGATATCAGTTTCAGGAATGACGAACGCCGCTTTGATGTGGAAGGCGCCTACAACATACGGTACGAAATAGTGAAAAAACGTATTGATAAAGTACTGATTGCCGGTACTGGTGAGCGCCTTACTCAACCTGGTAAAATAGCATTGGTATATTTTAACCAGAGTGAAGCTGTTGAATACTATGAATACATCAAATACCTGCAGGAACGCCACATTTTAAATAACGATTTGGAATACCTTGAACTGGAAGAATTACAAGGTGTTACCGGTTTAAAAGCGCTTAGGGTTGGGGTTAATTATGAATTTAAATCATAAAAATAAAACTATGTATTAAAACTATTGTGTAATATGCATTATTAGCTTTCTTGCCTTGAAACACACATACCTTAACATTAAACTGCTAAAACTTACATTCCTGTTTTTACTGGGGATAGCATCTTCCATAAATCTGCAAGCTCAGGTAACCGGCGACAGTATTAAACTGGCCATTGAACCGGAGTATAATAAAGTAAGCAGCACCCATCGTTTTTTCCTTGGTGAAAGCTATCGCAAGCTTTGGGCCGCCCCGGTTAAATTCCGGATCTTTCATTTATCGACAGAAAAAGGTGGTTTAAAAATACTGCAAAAGGGTGGAGGCCAGCAAACCAAATCTCTGCGCCTGCAAGATCCAACAGGGCAGCAATGGGTTTTAAGAACCATCCAAAAATATCCCGAAAAAGGTTTACCGCCAGATTTAAGACCTACCGTGGCCAAAGACATTTTGCAGGACCAGGTATCGGCGGCCCATCCATTCTCGGCGCTAACGGTACCGCCGCTGGCAACCGCGCTGGGTATCCCGCATTCCAATCCTCAAATAGTTTATGTGCCCGATGATCCTGCATTGGGCGATTACCGGAAAGATTTTGCCAACCAGGTTTTCCTGTTTGAAGAACGCGAGCCATTGGATGCCGATAAAACAGACAATACTGATAAAGTACAGCGCAAACTACAGGACGATAACGATAACCGCGTTGACGAAAAAACAGTATTGCGTGCCCGCCTGCTGGATATGCTGCTGGGCGATTGGGACAGGCACGAAGACCAGTGGCGCTGGGAAAAGCTGGGAGACAAAAACGAAACTATTTATGAACCCGTTCCGCGCGACCGCGACCAGGTGTATTACAAAACCTCGGGATTGTTTCCCTGGATTGTGGCTCATCAGTGGTTGAAATCAAAATTTCAGGGTTATAGTAATGAGATCCGTGATATTAACGGCTGGAATTTTAATGCCCGCTATTTTGACCGTTACTTTCTAAATGCTTTAAGCGAGGACGATTGGAAAGAGCAGATAGCTTTTGTACAAAGCAAACTGACCGATGATCTGATTAAAAGCGCGGTAAAACTAATGCCCGATACCATCTACAAGCTTTCGGGCCCCGAAATTATTGGTAAAATGATTGCACGGCGCAACATACTACAAAAACAGGCGCTGGAATATTATCGTTTTATCTCTAAAGAAGTAGAGATTCCGGCAAGTAATAAAAGAGATAAATTTAACATTAATAATGAACCCAACGGCGACCTTACCGTTACCCTAAACAAAATAAGTAAGGGAGGCAATATTGATAAAATAACCTACCAGCGCACATTTAAACCAAATGTTACCCAGGAAGTACGGCTATACGGCTTTGCCGGCGACGACCAGTTTATTGTAACGGGCAGCAATCCGTCGCCCATCAGGGTACGCATGGTTGGTGGCGATGGTGTAGATAGTTTTTACGTTGATAAGAACCTGCGCAACAGGGGCAATCTGTATGTTTACGATAGGTCCGATCAACCTAATAAACTCCCGCCATCAGCTGATGCCAAAATTCGTACCTCAACAGATACTACAGTAAATGAGTACGATAAAAAAAGTTTCAAGTTTGATAGGTTTGAGCCAATTATACTGGCCAATTACAGCCCCGATCTGGGGATTTCATTAATAGCAGGTCTGTCGTTCGAGAAACATGGCTTCCGCAAAGAACCTTATGCTTTTAAGGATGAATTTTTGGTAAATTACAACCTGGGGCGAAAATCATTTATGCTATCCTATACTGCCGATTGGCGAAAAGCTATTGGCAACAATGATCTTGCCGTCAACATTCTTTCTTTGGGGCCGGATAACCTGAGTAATTTCTTTGGGATAGGCAACAATACAGTTTTTGTGAACAAGGGGGATAAAGAGATCACCTATTACCGCAACCGTTACGATTTTATTAACGCCAATGTATCTCTGCGCCAAACGCAGGAGAACTGGAGTTTTAGCGAGGGCGTTGCAGGACAATATTACAATAGCAAGGCATCTAATAATACCAGTCGTTTTTTAAATGATTATAACCAGGCTAATCCCGGTCAAAACGTATTCGGCACCAAATTATACACTGGTGTTATAGCCAGCGCCCGGCTGGATACCCGTAATAAGGCCACCATTCCCACTAAAGGTGTTTTATGGACTACAACCATCGGTGGATATACCGGCCTAAGCAGAGGCAACCATAATACTTACGGGCAGATATTGTCTGAATTTAGTTTTTACCTTAATCCCGATAAAGACTCTATATTGGTAATAGCCAACCGGACAGGTTTGGGGACTACCGTTGGCGATGCGGATTATTTTCAACTCATGAAACTGGGCGGAGCGCAAAATTTCCGGGGCTTTCATACCAACAGGTTCACAGGCAAATCAATCGCCTACAACAATCTCGATTTGCGCCTTAAAGTACTCGATTTTTCATCATACCTTTTACCCGGTTCGCTGGGTATTATCGGCTTTAATGATGTGGGCCGCGTTTGGGTTCCCGGCGAATCATCAGACCAATGGCACGATGGTTATGGTGGCGGTATCTACATTATCCCTGCCCAATTGATATTAATACAGGGTGTAGTGGGTTTTTCTAAAGAGGGGACATTGCCTTATATATCAATCGGGTTAAGATTTTAGAAATCATATTGCCCGCTCCAGCCTCACCTAAATCCTCTCCAAGGGAGAGGACTTAAAGAAAATCAAGGGTAAAAGAGAGTGAAATACGCAAATCAAGAACCCTCTCCTTTGGAGAGGGCAGGATGAGGCCTTTACAACAATAATATATCTATCTGATGCGCATGCACCATGTTTACCACCGGCGACCATGCAAATACTGTAAACCGGCCATCCTGTGAAGCCACCAAAGCTATAGCATCCTTCTGATCGAACACAAACTGGGCTGCTGATAAATGCCGGGTACCACCGTTTTGAGCGGGGTGAATAACCCGGGTAGAGCAGCCAACAACGGGTTCGGTAACCACTATTTCTTCAACACGCGTACTTTTAGATGAGCGACCAATTTTGGCCCCAAAGGCAAGCAGTTCGTGTTTATCGTTAATTACGGTAGCTCCATCAATAGAGGTTAAGCCGCCAATGGTATCAACCGCACGGCGCAATTTCTCCTGCCATGGCGTACGGTACATTTCAATCCCCTCGTGGATCATCAGATCGGTAAGACCAGAAAATGGAGGAGAAACAGGGTAGGATATGGGCTGGATAATAGAATCGAGCCAATCATCGCTGCCCGACCGCACCACTAGCAAAATACCACCACGTTTATGCGCCTGCATAGATGCCGCCAACTGTACCAGTACATTCACCGGGTCGTTCCATGATGATGGAAGGGTAAAATCCAGCATGGAGGTAAGTATGTTGGGGCAATCCGAGAGCGTAGAGCCATTTTCGTCAACCACTTTTATCTCGTCGCCTTTTAAAATGGCAATGTTTACAAATTTCCCAAAGCCATCAACCCTGCGGTGCTTAATAACCAGCAAACCTGGCTCAATTACTTCCAGTACAAAACAGTAGGCTGGTATGGCCAGGGTTGTTCCCCATACATACAGCTCGCCATCTTCAATGCAAACCCCCAAATGTATACCTGGCTGTTGTACAGCCGATGCAAATTTGGTAAGTATATTGGGAGCCAGCTTAATTTTATGCCCAAATAGCAATGGTTGGCCTGCGCTTTCGGGTGGTAAAAATGCAAGCGTAAACTTTGGCGAGTAACCTTCCTCACGGCGCAGGCTGGCCCAAAAAGCCATATCAATAATGGTTTCAATAGTATGTATGTCTGGCGTAAAGCCAAGATCGGCAATGTTATCAACTGCCAGTGAGTGAAAATGCTTAAAATGCCGTTCAACTGCCGGGGCAATCTTGCGGGCTGCTTTATATGTGGGTTCGGTAGTAATAATCCTAGATTCCATATTAATTGTAAGGTGATGCCGCCCGGATATGGCCGGTTAGCAGATTGTCCACTCAAAAATAAAACTTAAAAGCTGCTAACACAAACAAATACCCCAATATTGCAATTGGCGTATAATTGGGTTACCGGCTGTTAAATTATAGCCAAAGGAGCTATCGCGCCAAAGCGCCGGGCAAGGTAAGGAAACAGATGGCAGGTAAATAATTATTTTTACTTTTGGCGCATGGATAACGCCACCGTCCCCAACAGATCGAAGCTTAGGTTTGCATGCGGGGTTTTCTTCTTTATTTCGGGCTTTGGTTATTCGTCATGGGCATCACGTATCCCATCCATTCAGCAACATCTACATTTAAACGAGGCGCAGTTAGGCGCAGTTTTATTTGCCCTGCCCATTGGCTTAATGCTTACCATTCCCATAACAGCAAAAATGCTTAATCATTTTAGCAGTAAAAGTATTATGCTTATTGGTGCCATTGCTTTTAATTTATTGCTCTGCCTGCCGGGGTTTACTACTTATGTATGGCAGTTGGTTATCCTCCTTTTTTTCTTTGGTTCGGCACGTAATATCTATAACCTGTCAACCAATTCGCAGGCGGTTAGCGTACAGGCGTTTTATGATAAATCTATTATGGTAACGTTTCATGGCATCTGGAGCACCGCTGGTTTTGCCGGCGCAGCTGTTGGGTATTTAATGGTATCGCATAACGTTGCGGCATCCTGGCATTTATTAATAGTGGGCATAGCCATGCTGATTACTACAGCCATTTTCTATCCGCACATTTATTACGAAAAGCCAGTGGTTACTGCAAAAACATCTGGCTTCAAACTGCCCGATAAACACCTCATCAAATTCGCGCTTATTTGTTTTGCCTCTATGGCATGCGAAAACACCATGTATGATTGGAGCGGTATTTATTTCCAAAAGGTAGTTAACCCCTCAAAGTCTGTGGCGATAGCCGCTTTTGTAGTTTACATGGTAACCATGACTATCGGGCGTTTCACCGGCGATAAACTGGTAGAGCTTATCGGCATAAAAAAGGTATTAACCATCAACGGTATACTCATCACCGCAGGGTTATTATTTTGCGTTATATTGCCCTATACCTACAGCACCTATATTGGTTATGCGATGGTAGGGTTGGGGGTGTCTTGTATTGTACCCCTGGTATTTAGCATGGCTGGTAAATCGCCAACTATGAACACCGGTCAGGCCCTCGCGGCAGTTTCAACGGTAGGATACCTTGGTTTTCTTATCATCCCACCTGCTGTTGGTTTTATTGCCCAGGCAGCCGGCTTACGCTGGGCCTTTGGTATAGTTGCAGGTTTTGGAGCTTTGATAATTGCAATGGTATTACAGCTAAAAGAAGAAACGGCCAGTGTAAAGGCAACAGTCTTTAGTCATAAGTCATAAGTTCTCTTTTCTATACTTAGAACTTATAACTTTGGGCTAAATACTAAGCGTCAGTTTATTGATGACACGATACTAGCAAGGTTTAAAATACTGTTCACTTGTTCCTGTTTACCCAATAAAATAAATCGGGGGAGCAATCTTGTTTCTATCCCCCGCACTTGCATGTTAATTCTTTTTCGCTATTTTTATTGTTATCAATGGAAATCAAAAATAACAAGAAAACCATCCGTGCATGGGCATTTTTCGATTGGGCAAATTCGGCTTATAACCTGGTCATCACTTCAACAATTTTTCCGGCTTATTATGTAGCTATCACGGCCAACTCCAAAAATGGCGACCGGGTAATGTTTTTCGGCAAAAGCTTTGTAAATACCGCGCTATCAGATTATGCCCTCGCAGCAGCTTATATGATCATGGTATTGCTTTTACCTATTCTATCGTCTATTGCCGATTATAAAGGCAATAAGAAGATATTTATGCAGTTTTTTACCATTATAGGTTCTTTGTCCTGCTGTAGCCTGTATTTTTTTACCAAAGATACTCTAGAGATGGGCATTATTGCTTTTGCGCTGGCAGCCATTGGTTATAGTGGCGGCTTTGTTTTTTACAACTCCTATCTGCCAGAGATCGCCACGGTAGATATGCAGGACAATGTGAGCGCCAAAGGATTTACTTATGGCTATATAGGAAGCGTATTATTACAGCTCATCTGCTTTTTATTTGTGCTAAAACCAGATTGGTTTGGTATAGTAGATAAAAGTTTCCCGGCACGTTTATCATTCCTGCTGGTAGGTTTATGGTGGATAGGGTTCGCGCTCATTCCGTTTTCAGTATTACCTAAAGGAAGCCCTAATGCGGTAAGTCATGAGCATAATATTATAAAGGGTGGTTTTATTGAGTTAGGTAACGTATGGAAAAAAGTTAAAGGGATGCCTTTGCTTAAGCGATTTTTACCTGCGTTTTTCTTTTACTCCATGGGCTTGCAAACCGTTATGCTGGTGGCAACCGGCTTTGCTGCGAAAGTACTGCATATGGGTACACCGGCTTTAATCTCTATTATCCTCATTATTCAGCTGGTAGCCATTGGTGGCGCTACTTTAATGTCGCGGTTATCGGGCATCTACGGTAACGTTAAAGTTCTCATTGGTACGGTTATTATCTGGATAGCTGTTTGTGTTGCCGCGTATTTTACAGAAACAGATACAGAGTTTTATTTTGTGGCTGTAGTGGTGGGGCTGGTGATGGGCGGTATTCAATCCATGTCGAGATCAACCTATTCAAAATATTTACCGGAAAATATTCCGGATACGGCATCCTTTTTTAGTTTTTATGATGTTACCGAAAAGCTGGCTATAGTTGGCGGGGTTTTTAGCTTCGGTTTTATTGAAGAATTAACCGGTAGTCCGCGTAATTCGGTACTGGTTTTAGGATTATTTTTTATAGTTGGATTGATATTATTGTTTTCTTTGCTGAAAGCTGAAAAAAACATTCAAAAAAATGCAGATTTTAGCGTCGAATAATTTGTGCCGATGAAGATAGAGCTGTTTGTACCGTGTTTTGTTGATCAACTATTTCCTGATACTGCTTTCAATACCGTAAAGGTGCTGGAAAAGGCCGGCTGCAAGGTCAGTTTTAATCCAAATCAAACCTGCTGCGGTCAGCCCGCGTTTAATGCCGGTTTTTGGGATGATGCTAAAGCAGTGGGCAGTAAATTTCTGAATGATTTTTCGGAAGATAGCGTAATTGTAACTCCATCGGCATCATGTACCGGTATGGTAAAAAATTACTATAACGATTTGTTTACCAATACAGCGGTACATAATAAATGCCGGGCCATACAGGGTAATATTTACGAACTATCTGATTTTTTGGTAAATATCCTCCAGTTCGACTACTTCGGCGCAGAGCTGGACGGTAAAGCCGTATACCACGATAGCTGCGCAGCCTTACGCGAGTGCAAGATCAGGAACGAACCACGACAATTGCTTTCCAAAGTATTGGGCCTTGAACTTCTGGAATTAAAAGATAATGAAACTTGTTGTGGTTTCGGCGGTACATTTGCTGTTAAGTTTGAAGCTATCTCTACTGCTATGGCGCAACAAAAGGTTGATAACGCCCTGGCAGCGGGAGCAGAGTATATTATCTCTACAGATGCCTCGTGCCTGATGCAATTACAAAGCTATATTGATAAAAATAGTTTGCCAATCAGGACTATTCACCTTGCAGATGTGCTGGCTTTGGGCTGGGGGAATGTTTGATTTCGACTTTATTTAAAGGCTGCGGAAATTCATTTTCAAATTCTTAAATCCAACTTACTTCCTCGCTTTTAGTAGTTTCATGCGGATGGTATGCGCATAATAAATTATACCCCTGCGGCATCATTTTACCTGTATAAACCCTGATCCTGTTAGTTCCAGTCATCTATTATTGCAGAACAAGCCTCCCGTTTATACTGCAAGTCCTCACAGATGATACATAACCGCAATAGCTTTTTTGTATTTTCAAGTAGCCTGAAACGCGTTTTCGATTATCATTGAAGATAATTTGTCCAAGCTTTATGCTTATTTGTCCATGTTATGGGATTGAAAGAGATACTATCTTTGATTAGTAAATAACTGTTATTAAACTATAAAAAGTAAAACACAATGAAAAGTTCCATCTTAAAATTTATTGCAGGCCTTGATCATTTAGGAAAAAAGACTGTGCGTTACGCCATCGTAATTGTATTTATATGGATTGGTGCCCTCAAGTTTTTTACTTATGAAGCCGATGGTATTGTACCCTTTGTTGCTAACAGCCCTTTTATGTCGTTTTTCTATCATCACCCTGAAGAATATAAAACCCATATGAACAAAGAAGGAGAATTAAATGTAGTAAACCATGAATGGAATAAAACCAATAATACCTACGGGTTTGCATACGGTCTCGGTATATTTCTTATAACTTTGGGTATTTTGGTGGCATTATATAAAGTGGCTCCGTTGCCCAGTATGATTGCAAGTATCCTTGTGTTTTTAATGACATTAGGTACATTGTCTTTTTTGCTGACAACCCCCGAAAGTTGGGTACCCCATCTAAGTGATCACCAGTGGGGTTTTCCGTACTTATCAGGCCGTGGCAGGTTGGTAATAAAAGATATCGTAATTCTTGCCGGTGCCATTATCACCATGAGTGAATCTGCACAGCTGTATCTTTCCCGTATGAGTACCAGGAAATAACCTTCATGTTATAACGAAGTTGGTCTTATAGAAACGACCGGATTGATGATCGTAAAAACGTCTACAAATCATGTTTTTGCTATAACCCATGTTCGTGGCAGCCAACTAATCAAAGGATACACCAATAAATACTTCCTTTCCTGTTAATTTACTATCGTCCTGGTGTAAATCTTCTCTGGGGCCCCTTGCTTTTTTTGTATCTGCTCACAAACATTCTATAACATCGTTTCGCTAAATTATATAAATCTTTATGGGAATCATGTAAAACATAAGCCTATCAGGCATCGTATTTTTGTGTTATAAATAAAACACCCATGGCAACACAGCAATTAGAAACGCTTACATTCCCCGTTACCGGTATGACTTGTGCATCCTGTGCGTCGAGCGTAGAATCTATGATAGGCGCTCAAAAGGGAGTTGAAAAAGCAGAGGTTAACTACGCAACCCAATCTGTAAAAGTTGCTTATCATACAGAAATTGTAAAGCCCGAAGATTTAGCGCGATCTGTTCAGGCAATTGGTTATGATCTGATCATTGATACTATCAATGGAAAAACGAAACAGGCAGAAGCGCAACAGAATAATTACCAAAAGCTTAAACGGAACATGATATGGGCAACTGTTTTAACAGTTCCCGTGGTAATTATCGGGATGATATTTATGAACGTGCCGTATGCCAATTACATGATGTTGATATTGACAGCACCGGTGTTGTTTTGGTTCGGCAGGAAGTTTTTTACCGGTGCAGCTAAACAAGCCCGCCACGGCAGGGCCAACATGGATACACTGGTAGCTATGAGTACCGGCATCGCATTTTTATTCAGCACGTTTAATACCTTTTTTCCAGCGTTTTGGTATCGTCAGGGATTACACCCACATGTTTACTTTGAAGCGGCATCGGTGGTGATCGTTTTTATTATGTTGGGTAAACTTCTGGAAGAAAGAGCCAAATCTAACACCTCGTCGGCGATTGAAAAACTGATCGGTTTGCAACCTAAAACAGTATTGCTCATTACTTCAAACGGAGAAATAGAAAGGGCCATTGCAGATGTACAAATTGGCGATTGCCTGTTAGTTCGCCCGGGAGATAAAATTCCGGTTGATGGGTTAATTTATGAAGGATATTCATTTGTGGATGAAAGCATGATTAGTGGCGAGCCTATTGCCGTAGAAAAAAAGCCTGGTGAAAAGGTTTTTGCAGGTACTTTAAACCAAAAAGGCAGTTTTCGCTTCAGTGCAAAAAAAGTAGGCAGTGATACCATGCTGGCCAATATCATTCAGTTAGTGCAGGATGCGCAAGGCTCAAAAGCACCTGTACAAAGGTTAGTGGATAAAATTGCAGGTGTTTTTGTGCCTGTGGTTCTGCTGATAGCTCTTTTAAGTTTAGCTGCATGGCTGTTATTTGGCGGTCAGCATGCTTTCACGCAGGGGTTATTAGCAATGGTAACTGTTTTGGTTATTGCCTGCCCATGTGCGTTAGGATTAGCCACTCCAACAGCTATTATGGTGGGCATAGGCAAGGGAGCCGAAAATGGCATTCTGATTAAAGATGCAGAAGGGTTAGAATTAGCTCATAAAATAAATGCTGTGGTGCTGGATAAAACCGGAACGATAACTGAGGGGAAACCCATTGTTAATAGCATTGTTTGGTCAGCTTCACAAAACAAAAACCATTTGCAGGCTGTCTTTTTATCGTTAGAACAACAATCCGAGCATCCTTTGGCAGACGCTATTGTTACATATTTAAAATCTGCAGATGTAACGGCTATAAGCAATACATCATTTAACAGTCTTACCAGTAGAGGCGTTGAAGCCGTGTTTGATAGGCAGGTTTATTTTGCCGGAAGTCATAAGCTAATAGAAGAGAGGGGTATCGATATCCCTCAAGAGTTACAAAATAGTATAGCAAACGCTTTAAAACAGGCCAATACAGTAGTCTATCTGGCAGATGATAAACAAGTGCTGGCAATAGCTGCTATAGCGGATCAAATAAAAATCGGTTCGGCGGAAGCCGTAAAGCAGCTAAAGTTGCAAGGTATTGCAGTTTATATGCTTACCGGAGATAATGCGCAAACGGCATCGGCTATTGCAAAACAGGTAGGTGTTGAACATTACCAGGCGGATACGCTGCCAGCCGATAAAGCAGCCTTTGTAAAGGAATTACAAGCACAAGGTAAGGTTGTGGCCATGATAGGCGATGGTATCAATGACAGCCAGGCTTTAGCCCAGGCCGACGTTAGTATTGCTATGGGTAAAGGTTCAGACATTGCCATGGATGTTGCTAAAATTACTTTAGTATCATCTGATTTAAGGCAAGTACCCAAAGCATTGAGGTTGTCTAAACTAACCGTTCGTACAATTAGACAAAACCTGTTCTGGGCTTTTATATACAATTTAATTGGCATACCTATTGCCGCCGGATTACTATATCCTATCAATGGTTTTTTACTTAACCCGATGATTGCTGGTGCGGCCATGGCATTGAGTTCTGTATCGGTAGTCAGCAATAGCCTCCGGCTAAAATATTCAAAACTTAATCTCTAATTTAAAAAGACAATAAAATGGAAACTTTAAAATTCAAAACAAATATCAAATGTGGTGGCTGTATTGCAACCGTTACGCCAGTGTTAAATACTTTAAAAGGCATAGATAAATGGGAGGTGGATACCGCGAACCCTGATAAGATCCTTACTTTACAATCCGAAGAGGGACTAACCGCAAGCGAGGTTATCAGCGCTTTAAAAATCAAAGGCTATCAGGCTGAAAAAATTTAATCGTATTTTTATTTAAATAAACACATGGTACTGCATATCAAAAATATGGTTTGTGACCGCTGCATTATGGTGGTAAGGCAGCAATTGCAAAATATCGGGCTGGATGTTAGTGAGGTTAGTTTAGGGGCCGCAACCGTTCAGCCCGAACCTGATGGCGAGCAACTGAGCCTGATCTCTTCGCAGCTTAAATTGCTGGGGTTTGAGTTGTTAGACAATGAAAAGGACCGCATTGTAGAACGTATAAAAAGTCTGATCATTGAAAAGGTACACCATAGCGACCTGGCAGATACGCACCTGAATTTTTCACAATACCTGTCAGAGGGGCTGAATAAAGAGTACTCCTATCTCAGCCGGATGTTCTCTGATGCGGAAGATACGACCATTGAAAAGTTTATTATTCAGCAAAAGATCGAAAAGGTGAAAGAACTGCTGGAGTATGGCGAATTGAATTTAAATGAGATCACCTGGAAAATGGGCTACAGTAGCAGTGCGCATTTATCTGCGCAGTTTAAAACGATAACTGGTTTAACTCCCAGCCGGTTCAAAGCTACAGAACAGCGAAAGCGAAAATCCATTGATAAGCTTTAAATTTTAAACGGAATTATATAAAACGATTTATCGGCGTGCTATCTAAGTTTGCTGCGCCCAGTTTGGTTATCGGTGCATTTTTAGGATTATCATTTGCATTATCATTAAATCATTTTTTTTGCACCCATTTAATACCCGTTAATTTTATGATAATAGGAATGGCAGCTATTTTGAGTGGATGTATCCATGCGCCCTTTACAGCACTTGCATTGCTGTAAACGTTCTGCGGGGGAACCATCATTTTAGTGCCTTTAATTATTGGCAGCTTTGCGGCAAAACACCTTTACCGGCACACTGTTTACAGCTATAAGGGGTGATCAGGTTCATTCTGATTGAACTTTATTGATTAGCCTTGACCCGGTTGGTACATTCTTTTTTCAACGGGTTGATAATATTCATCCAGGTTTTCTGGTGTACGTGCATTATAACCTAAAACCTGCCTTAAGCCTTCGTTCAATGTCTCACCAAATGTATAGCCTAATGCCCGGGGGTAATCAAGTTGCTGTTTAAAAAACGGGCGGGTAAAGGCCATGGTAAGGGTACGCCTTTGGCCATTAGTGTTATTTTTTCCGCTGGCATGCCACAGGTTGGAGTCAAATAAAACAATGCTTCCTTTTTTTACTACTGCACGGTCGGAGTTTTTGAAAAAGAAATCGGTTTCAGGTTTTTCTTTAGAACGATGTGAGCCCGAAAGAAGGTGTGTTGCACCATTTTCAAGGGTAAAGTCGTCCAAAATAACCATCATTTGAATCATTATTTTAAAATTGCCGGTATAGCTTCTGATATCTCTATGAACGTTTTGAACATAGGGATTATCTCCTTTTAAATTAATTACGGCACCCAGTGAGTTAAGGATATAATTGCCGTCTAAAAAATGCCTCATTTGATTATCGCAATATTTTTTATCAAGAAACTTGAGTGCGAAGGCATCTCTTTCAACAAGGTGGTGCAATGTGCCGTTCATGGCTGCTGCAATACCATTTTTTACTTGAATTTTTCTTCGCTCTTCGTAAGACCTAACCAACGAATCGGCAATCTCATCAACAAAATCTGCATCCAATACATTTTCGTAAACAATCCAACCGTACTCGGCCATAATATTATCAAAAGTTGTCAGATCTGTTTCAGAATAATTAAATTTATTTCTCATAATATTTGATTTATAAAGGAATTAAGCATTGGTTGCATCAATAGTTGGGGCTACTACTTCGGCTTTAGGAGCCGGGCGGCGATATAATGGAAAGTAGTTCGACCCGGAATCGACCAGCGACGAACTTTTTGCTACGAGATTATTATATGCGTCATGGTCATTAACATAACACCATATGTGGTCGGTTATTTGTAAATCCGAAAAATAACTTTTGAACTCAAAAAGCGAATCTTCTTTTCCACCTACTCCGCCGCCAAGGTGAAAGATTTTTTTGCCAAGCTTTCGCCCTATAATACTTATTTCGTCGGTAAGCAATTTACTCGGCGATTCTTTTAAGTAATTGGGCGAAGTGGCTGAAAGATGGTTTCTGATGATACTCCCTGAAAGTAATAAAACCGCGCCGCAAATAAGTTCTGTGCCATTGTATATAAGGATAAGCTTATTTTCATAGCCCTCCATGTTAATAATGTCCGAAAAATATTTTTCGTCGAAATAATAATTTGAAGAGGCATTTACCCGATCCATATTTTTATAGTACATATCTATAAAATATTTTATCTCGTCGGGGCTGTTATTGTCCTTTATTATATAACCCTTTTCGCGCATTTTTTTGATTTTTCTGTAAAGCCTTTTCTTGTATTTATCCCTTTGATCATTAATGGATGTTGATAAATCGATGTATAATGTTGTGCCATTGTGTTTTAAGCCGCCAATACTTTCGAGTATATGATGCTGATTCATAAAAGGGTGCAGGCGACAGAATATACAGATTGCATTTTCATGTTTCATGAAATCGATAAAAGCCAGTTTAAAAGCAGCTACTATATTGGCTGGTATCGCGCGTAGATCAACATTTGACAT
The DNA here is from genome assembly GCF_014205845.1 of Mucilaginibacter cryoferens. Taxonomy (GTDB): domain Bacteria; phylum Bacteroidota; class Bacteroidia; order Sphingobacteriales; family Sphingobacteriaceae; genus Mucilaginibacter. The sequence continues at coordinate 2,862 of NZ_JACHCR010000024.1, read as the reverse complement.
TGGCCCGCCATAGCCATAAACAGAAGTCATGTCAAAAAAAGGTGAATTTTCTATCTTTCTTTTTATTACTGGCAGGGCAATAAAAAGATTTTCTTGTTCGTAAACAAAAAGAAGTTGTTCTCCTTCCGTGCTTAAGGAGTGGTAGTGCCAGCTATGAAAGACATCGTGAATAAATGCGCGATGAATGTAGGCATCCCAGCCATCTTTATCCCGGACGGTAAATTGTTTGTAATCCATAATATTTGCAGTTAGAGTGGGGGTGATAGAAATGTTAGGTGATAATGAAAAGCGTTTGCACCTTAATTTGAAGTTTGGTGATTTAGGAACCTCCGATATTTAAGCCAAATTGATTTGGTTAGAAATTGTTTAAATAAAGAGACTACCGTTACAGCGATAGCAGAATATACAATAAAGCATGAAACCGGTTCGGTTGATATAATTGTATCTGGCCCCGATTTGGGTAATTGGGGCTTTATGATTAGCTGGGAATAATAGGTTTACACCTTTTAGTATGACGGGTAATTACGAGTTATCTACTTATATTATAGGTAATAGTGCGTGTGGATTAAACCAGTAGTTTAACTGTATTGTATATTTTTTGGAATCTGTGTCTCTTCAATTCAAATAAAAGATATCTGTTAATGTATAACAATAGCAGTTTTACGCGCTGGATACCACTGTAACTAAAATGCTTAATAATTAGGTTAAAATCGCTGATCACCATTTCCATCCTGGCTTCTGTTTTAATCATACTCCAAATACCACCAACATGATTACGGTAACAACTCATTACTTCGGGCATTACATATATTTTACCACCAGTAACCGATGTTGAAAATATTTTAAAAAGTTTGTCGGCTGCAAAGCAGTTAAAATACCAGGGCTGCTGAAACAGCAGGCTGATTTTGTTGATGTTACGGTAAACTACAGTCGCTGTTTTTGTTTCAACTTGCTTGCCTGTGAGTAAATCATGGTAGGTGTGTATTAGTGGCACTGGTTTTGGGGCAACGTATAAAGTATTCCCGTCGGTATCAACTACACAGGTATAATGGCAACAAATGACGTATTCGGGGTTTTGCTCTAAAAAATCCACTTGTTTCTGTAATTTCAAAGGATTGGTCCAGTAATCATCGCCGTCGCAAAGAGCAATGTATTTTCCGGTACAGGCATGCAGCGTATTGATCGTGTTTTGATGAGCTCCGCCGTTTTTATTTGCTGAAATCACTTTTATTTTGTCGGGGTATTGTTGTTTAAATGATTGTAATATGGCTGAAGTCCCATCGGTAGAACAATCATCGCCCACTACAATTTCAAATGGAAAGTTTGTTTGCTGCATCAAAAAGCTTTCAATTGTTTGAGTAATAAATTTATCCTGATTGTAAGTTGTGCAGCTAACACTTACCATAAAGTTTTCGTTAATCATATTATAGTTTTTTATTAGGTATCGAAAATGGTACATTTTACATTGTGCCCGTGATTTCACAATTTCATCGGGCAAAAATTATATTCATCAGATTGAGGCTCTTTTACAATTTAACGGTGATGCCAGCAAATAGCATTCGCAATACCGGTTACATAAGCCAGTCATGATAAATTAAACCATGCTTAAGAAACTAAACAGTATTTGTTCGTTGCAATGGTATTTGCATCATAAAAACAAACACTCGGTTATTGGGGGTTTTGATATCTCAAATGTATTCAATAGATATTCAATTATTTATCCAGGCATTTAATTGAAAATAAATTGTAAAGAATCACAAATGCCTTTTCACACACGATGAAATTATTTTGCCGGGTGTGACAGGTGGATTGGCAACTATGAAGCCGATATGCTTACGGCAGATTTCTTATCATTTCATCATTAGGCCAGTAGTTTGCATGTTGAATAGGTTAACAAACTAATGTGGTTTTTAAGTAACACAAAGACAGGCGTGTTGTAAATTGAAGGATAATTTTATTTACACCTTTTGTGTAATTTTTCCTATAATTTACAATCGGTGTTCAATTCTTACATTTTATAATTCACTGTAATACAATTAAATAAATTTGAGTTTGCAAATGATTACTTACAGGGTATAAAAATAAAACTCAAAATTATGTGTGGAATTGTAGCTTATATAGGATTTCGTGATGCCTGGCCAATTGTAATAAACGGCCTTAAAAGATTGGAGTATCGCGGGTACGATAGTACTGGCATTGCCATTATAAACCAGGTAGGTTTTAGTATTTATAAAAAGATTGGTAAGGTATCGTCTCTTGAAGCTTTTACTGAAACCGAAGATAAAAGTGGGCATGTAGCCATTGGCCACACCCGCTGGGCTACCCATGGTGCGCCCTCTGATGTTAACTCTCATCCGCATACATCGAATGATAACCGGTTACACATTATTCATAATGGTATCATCGAAAACTATGCTACACTTAAAGAAGAATTGATTAACCGGGGGCATCGCTTTAAAAGTGAAACGGATACTGAGGTACTGATCCACCTGATTGAAGAGATTCAAAATATTGAACAAACCGATCTAATGGAGGCCGTGCGTTTAGCTTTAAATACCGTAATTGGTGCTTATGCTATTGTTATTTTAGACCGAGAAAATCCCGGGCAATTAGTTGCGGCACGAAAGGGTAGCCCCCTGGTTATTGGGGTTGGTAAGGGCGAATATTTTATCGCCTCAGACGCGACACCAATTATTGCATATACCAAAAACGTTATCTATTTAAAGGATAATGAAATAGCGCTAATAAAACGCGATGAGCTATTGGTTGGATATTCCGGGGAAGTTGACCAGTAATTCATAGATAAAGAGTAAAGTGATTCCGCTGGAAATTGACCAGTGCATTCCGGGTCAAGTTGACCAG
>NZ_JACHCR010000023.1 GCF_014205845.1 Mucilaginibacter cryoferens | reverse complement strand
TTTTGATGATCTTTGCTTGGGTTGTCATAATACTAATCTCTGTTACGTGTTTTAAATTATCGTAACTGTCAGATTAAATTGTGACTATCTCATTTGATCTCTTTAATGCTTATTTTGTGGCAACCCACTTTGATAAAATCCTTATTGATTTCGTTTACCTCGTACCTGTCCATCAGTGTCATTTTACAATTCTTACATCCTCCATCAGTAAGGCTGTCTAAAACGAGCGCGTAAAAGTTTCTGGCTATAGTCGCAGGTATTTCCACGCGCTGTGAAGTTTGCACCCGGTTGGTGCTTTTATCAAAACGTAAATAATCAAAACCATCTCTTTTTTTGATATAGCCTGACTTCAAGGCGCGCCAGTCCTTAAGCTGCAACCTATGGATCTTTTGTTCTTCTATACGATTCTTTTCTTCCTCCTTTTTTCGGAACGTGTTTTCATTTTCCAAAACTTCGGCATATTGGGCGGCATTTTGAATTTCGCCCGCTTTCCGTAAACAGGCAGGTAATTCAAAACCAAAGAAATCTGCATATCGCCTGGCTTCATGAATTACAGTTCTTATCTGGTAAATATATTTTTCCGGTTTCCTCGCCCTTTGCAGGTTAGCTGCTATACCTGTTATTTCGTTGTACCATTTCTTTAACAAGGGTTCCCTGCTTATTCCTGCGTCGGGGACGATGAGTTGATTTAAATGGCTTGAGGCAGCCCGTACGATGCTGACCTGTTCGGACGTCGTAACACTATATTTATTTCGGGTGATCACCACAGCATGTTCACCATTGTCGTTTTGTGCGTGATAAGCAATCAGGAAATGCGATCCGTAGGACCAGATTTTTTCATTTTCAAAATAAAAGTTTCCTGTCGCTGTTCTTGCATCGGTCTGCAACCGGTTAGCCCAAAGGTGGGCCACAGTGTGTTTGTCTACTACCCTTTTCATGATCTTGCTTTTTTAATCTTTTTTAAGCCATTTCGGCAAAAGCCTCATTTGGCCTTTGATAGAGGCAGAAAACTTGCGCGGGGGGAGGGCGAACAAGGCTGACGCGAAAAAAATACTACCTGAAGTGCAGCAAGGGTGGAGATTTTTTTAGCGGCATTTACATGGCCTTGCAAGCTGAAGAGGAGTAATTTTGCCTCAGACAAAGGTCAAATGAACCAGCCATCAGAACATGAAATGCCATTGTGGATTGTGTTAAGAAATTTCCAAAAGCAATAGCAATGAAGGTTTAAAAATGGAACTGCCTCCCGGTTTTGGTACCGGGCGCGGCACCCGGAGGGCCAGGTTTTATTTTTGAACCGGTGTTGGGTATCATGAGCGGGTTGGGTAAAAGCAAGGGTGGGGTGCCGGAATGGGCGGAAGGGATGAGCCAGGTACCCCCCCGGGTACGGTTGGAACGTATGTTTTTAGAAGGGGAGGGATCTGAATGAAGAAAGGGAATGAAATATTGGTGTTGATATACAAGTTGTTTTGGGATACTATAAAAATTAGCATTGTAGAGTTGGGCAGCTTTTGTAAGTTTACCTTATGAGAAAATACATTTTACCTGTATCCTTAGTTATCCTGGTTATCGGCCTGGCCTCCTGGGGAGCAAAAGGCCACCGTGCGGTAGCCACCATAGCGGAAAAGCATTTGTCTGCGAATACGTCTAAAGTTGTTGCCTATTATCTTAAAGGTGAAAGTATGACCGATGCCAGTTCCTGGGCAGATGAGATAAGGGGGGACCAAAAGTATAGAAAAACATTCTCCTGGCATTTCCTGAACCTGCCGTTGGGTTTAAGCCGAGACCAGTTTGTAGAGGCAGTTGGAAAGCAGGATAAAGACAATATTTACACTGCCATCCTGAAAGCGGAAGCGAACCTGAAAGACCAGGGTTTAACGACAGATCAGAAGAATGAGGCGCTAAAATTCCTGATCCACCTGGTGGGTGACGCGCACCAGCCCATGCATGTGAGCCGGGCCGAGGATAAAGGAGGGAATGATATTCAGGTTCGTTATGATAACAACGGCACTAACCTGCATAGTCTTTGGGATAGCAAGATGATCGATCATGAAGGGCTGAACAATGTAGAAATGGCTCAAAAGTATGATTGGGCAAATGTAGCGCAAATCAAAAAATGGCAGAACGACAGTCCGATGCAATGGCTTTGGGAAAGTTACCAGATCAGCAGTGAGCTATATGCCGATATTAAACCGGGAGAAACGATCGATGAAGATTATTATAAAAAATCCATAGCTGTTATTCACCTGCGGATTGAACAGGCCGGTATACGCTTAGCGGGTGAACTGAATAAATTGCTGGAGAATGAGCACGTGAACATCACGGATGTCAGGCTCGCACCACCTACACAGGCAGACAAACTTGAAGTGAAAGGCCGGGAGGTAAAACTGGAAGACGTTAAAAGTCAGACGGGGAAAGAAGTGAGTGTGAAGGGAAAAGTATTTACTATAAAAGATATCGGGAGTATGGTATTGGTCAACCTGGGTGCAGCTTACCCTGAGCAGTTGCTGACCATCGCTTTAAAGGGTAAAGCGAAAGACCTGGCGGCGCAGATTGATGGGAAAGTCATCCGCGTAGAGGGAACAGTGATAGACTATAAAGGCAAGCCGGAGATCATTATCGTTGATCCCGCAAGGATCACCATCATGAAGTGATCAGGTAGCTAAACGGGTTATTAAAAGAGCAGGCATTGTTTTTTGCCTGCTCTTTTTCGTTCCAATCAAATGGTGATCTGTGGTGTTATTACCACAGGAGTTTCCGGCAATGACGATGAGGTGCAAGGATAAGCTCCTATACAAGCCGATGCCGTTGGAAATAATGATGTTATCGAATCGAACGGCCTGGGAGAAGGTCAACAAGTCCCAATAATACAAAACAGGCTGAATCCCTGTCTTTAAAATCATGTTTTTTTGAAGGACCCGCTTCCAACCTGGCGGCAATTGCCTGTAACAGCCCGATATTTAACGTACTGCTATTGGCTTCCAGTTGCCCGGCGCTGACCAATGCCCTATAATTACGTTCTTCGTCCGGTTCAAAGATCACCGGGATGCCGTTGATGTTAACTTCCACGCGGTGGCTGTATCCATAATTGAAAAACCGGGCATCAAACTGAAGTGCACTGCCCTGGAAATTTATGGGGATCGGTAATGATTCGTTCATGACTAATAACGTTGCCGGTTGTGGTAAAATTCGCGCATATGCGCCTGAAATATCCGTTCATTGTTACGCTTGTGCGTCGCTTCTTTTGAACGTTTCATATAACCCCGGATAAAGAGCGCCCAAATGCCAAAGGAGATGGCAAAGCATGGTAATGCGTGTTTCATATTCAAACCCGCCATTAAGGACCCGGTTGAAATGAAAAAGGTAAAAAGGAGGTAAATGGCAGTTTTCATGATTTCAATTATTGAATTTACTAAAATAATTAGTATATTCAAAGTCTTTTAAGAAAATAAATACTTAATTTCCCCTGGCAATTTTAATATCCAGGCGCGCTTTCTGCACATGATCCCGAATGGTGTCTATGATGTCGGATACCGGGATACCTGTAAAAGTAATGCGCTTATTTTCCGGGTGGGGTGTCTTTAAAGTTAAATTCATCAGTTTAAACACCCGAAGAATTAAGGGCTGCAGGACCACGTAATCTTTGACCCGGAGCATTTCAAGGCTATCCAGCCGCGTTGAAAAAAGCCCGGTGCTTACCTGGATCACCTCCTGGTTTATCAGGTAACGGATATTTCTGATATACAAAAAACGATAACAGGCCAACAAGATCAGCACGAAGCTCACCCATATAAAAACCGGCCATAACCACAGGGAGACCATTAAAAACACTACCGACAAGCACAGCAGGGGCAGGATATGTAACAGCGCATAGATCGCGGATGGTCGTAGGATAAATCCGGGCTTTTCTTTGATTTTATCAAAATCCATAGGTTGAAATTTAGAGGGTTAAAAGGCGGTCGCCAGCACTTGGCTGAGATAGGTATCTGCCTTGTTTGATTTGTGGGTGCGCATGGCGAAGCGGTAGCCTGCCGCTTTTTCAAAAGCATGCAGGCTGAACCGGTTTGTTTGAAATGTATAAATAGCATGGCGAAATACCACCTGCACAACCTCATCCATCACGGCGATTTCAATCGGCCAACCCCGCAGGGCGGCAGCGACTTTCAGATCGCAGCCACGCCCCAACAGATCCCTGCCAAACAACAGGTGATATGTTTTGTTTCCCAGGTTACGACAGATCCATTCCAATTGGCTGTTTTTGGGCAGGGTGCCCATGCTCAAGAAAAGGATATGATCCTCTTTTGTCAGCCAGGTTGGGTGCAGGGATAAGAAGGCGATGCACTCCATTGCCGAACCGGCAATGAAAACGTCGCTGATCATGTGGCGATTCAAATTTCCGGCCATCCAAAATTCATCCGGATTGGGGATTTTGTGAAAGGCAAAACCAAAATGCTCTACAGCATCCCCATAGCTAAAAATGAGGTTACCTCTAGGATCAGGATGATGGAATGGCCGGAAAAATGATTGCACTTCAATGGGAACACCAAGGCGGCTAAGGTAGGGATGCATCAGCGACGGTGGGCGGAATGGGTGTATCCCCGTTGTTGCTGGTTATGAGAACGGGAATTGATGTCACGGCCCTGATGTGTTTGCAATTCGTCCATGTCCATTTTAGCTTTGAGGTAGCCGGGGCTAACATCGGCTGCTTTTTGAGCATCCCATTTTTTGTTAAACAGCGCGTTCAGGCCTTTATACAACAGGTAAGACATGCCGCCATCCAACACGATAGATACCACCAGGCCGATCCTGTTCGCCCTGACCGAGTTTTCATCGGTAGCGCTGAACTGGAACGCGGTACCATCCTGGATCTGCACTTCCTTACCCTTGCGGTACCGTTCCTTCTGATCGAGGGTTAGCAGCTGGTCGTTGACCATATCCGGCACCAGGATCTTTTCGGTATCGGTAATGACAAACTCGCGGGTATCGGCATCAAATTCGATCAATACCTCTTTTTTTACGCCATGGTCATTGATCGTTTTTTCGATATTGACGAGTTCGCCCTTTTCCAGCACCTCGGCCTCGGTATCCGCCAGGAAATCCGGGATATCTACCTCGCGATAGATCGGGTGGACCAACAAATCTAAATTACCGGCAGCATTGGGGCGCAGGGATAATTTAGCATCGAGGGCAGGAATGTGCAAGCCATCTGCTTCGAGATTTTCGAAACGCATCATGCCGGTGCGGTTGCCGGACAGAAGGGCAGCCAGATCCTTTTCCGTTAAATTCATATGCGTCCCATGGGCAAGGCCGATCTTTTGGAGGTCTGCCAGCGGCAGCTCCTGCTCTTTAAATATTTGCTGAAACATATTTATCTTTTTCTTGAATAGGTTTGTGCATTATCTACCGCGGTTTCCATTTCGGCACCGGCCTCCTGGTTATAATCCACGGCGACTTCCTGTGAATGTGCACGGGCATTCATGAGGGAGGTATACAGGCCATCCTTCTTATCCACTTTGGACCGCTCCCCAGTATCCTGGTTAATTATTTTGAGGGATTTATTGGCCAGTACTTTTTCTATCTCATAAAGTGTGTTATTGTACGGTATCACTTCACCTTTAGCAACGGGAGGCAAAGCCTGGGAAACTTCCTCCTTTAATTCCCGCTTTTGCTCAAAGTTCATCAGGTAATCGACAACTACCTGTGCATCATCGGCGGCGTTAAATAATTCGGAAGGGTTTTCAGTCAGGATGCGTACCCAGTCATCTGTCAATTCTTTAGACAAGTCCAATTTGATAGCCAAATTCAGTTCCGCGCTAATTAAAACGGTAGCTAAGTTTGCCCGTAATTCGCGCCGGTTGAAATCATCGGCTTCACCGATAGGCGGCAGGTCGAAATAAACATCTTCCGCGGCAGCTGCCCAGCGGGGCAGCTGCTCCATGACTGCGGAAACGTGTTCGAACTCGTCGTGGTATTCCTTTACCGCGATGGTATCCGATTGCGGGTTGTAAAAGGTGTGGCTGTGGGAGTAAACCAAGGATGCGCCGGTGGCATCGATGAGCGCTTTGGCGCGCTCCAGCGGATGGGGCAACTCCATGTCCTGGCCAGTTGTTAATTCCGGGAGGTTACGCAGCTGCGCGCCGTTGAACAGCCACGCATCTTTTAACAGAGGTTCTTCCAGCGGCACTTTTTCGTATTTAGGCTTTCCATTTTTTTTCAACTCCGGTTGCCCGTCGTCCCCAATCTTCGGCTGTTGCCCGTTGGTGGCAAAGAACTGGATCAAGGTACCTTTTTCATTCTTTTCTACCGGCGTTTTATTAAATGAAGCCTGTTTATAAGACATCCAGCGCGGATCTTCCTTGCCCTTCATGAGCAGGACCAGCGCGGCCGGGCCGGCGTAATTGAGCCCGGTGGTGGGATTGTAGGGCATGGCGAATGCCGCTTTACCATTCGGCTTTATTGGTTTTTGAAAAATCGAATTGCCTGCTTTTAAAGCGGCAATCATCTTATCAGCGATCTGTGCTGACAGTAGTTTGAATTGTTCACTCATCTGATTATAGTTTATTGATTATTAAATTTGGGGAAGGCCTGCAGCAAGGCCATAGGATCGACCAGCCGGTTCCTGAACCGCATGCTGAAATGTAAATGGCCGCCTGTCACCCTGCCGGTCGCGCCGGTAATGGCCATGGGATCGCCCGCAGTAAGGGTATCACCGGATATGACAAAAATCCTGGAAAGGTGGCTGTAGCTACTTTGGAAATCACCATGATCCAGTTTTATAAATACCCCCGATATTTTACTGTACCCGGCATCTGTTACTGTACCCTCCAATATGGCATATACCGTATCCCTGCTGGCCCGGAAATCTACACCTGAATGAAAAGCAGACCTTCCATATACAGGATGTATCCTGTATCCAAAGGGTGAGCTTATTGACAAGCGTTTCAAGGGAAGGCAAAAGAAAAGGCCTATGCATATGCTCTTCATCTTACCTCGTCCGGCCTGCGGGGCGCATTTCATTCATGTCGACGGTTGCCGTTTGGGTGATGCCCAGTTTGTCATTCAATGGGATCAGCGCATATTGGTGTAGATTGGGATGATCCTTCAGCAATTGCAGGGCCATTCTGTTTGGCACGGTTCTGTCGCTTTGCTGCAATAAGTTAACCTGGAACAGTGTTTTAAAATCCTCGTTGGATAGCTGCATGCGGTTGCCCATCATTTCGCTATATACCGAAGCATTACTTTTTAACACCAACAGTGCATCGCTGCTGTAGCGGGACTGCCCGCTTTTACCAAAACTCACATAGAGATCATCATCATCAAGATTGGCTTCGGTGACCAATCCTACCTGGTTTTGGCGGCCGGCCGGATCATGGGTCAGGCCGGGGTTAACCAGCACGAATGTGCCGGTCAGTTCATCTGTTGTATCCATAAATTTTACTGACTATTATTTAAAAACCTGTTGCTGCCCATCGGTCGCATGACCGCTTTGGGCATTGGCGGCGCTGGCAGCCGGAATTTGGCGACCATGCTTTCGACTTCCTGGTTGATGCGCAGGAAATTATGGCGCAGGATCTCGTCCTTTTTACCCTTGAAATCGTAAAAAACGGGAAGATCGGTGTAACCCGCTTCTTCGGTGGTGATGGTTTTGGCGTCCAGGTTTATTTTGCAGTTGACTGCCGCTGTTTCAAACCTACCGGTGTACTTTTCCTGTACATCGGCTGCGATCAAACCCACCATTTCACCGGTATTGAGGGATGCCATTTTCCCGGAGGGGATCAGCGACTCCAATTTTTCGTTAATGGAAAGCGAAGTTTTATTGCGGTCGATAGAGAGGCTTTCTCCGATCTGTTTATTTTTGCCAAAAAGGCGTTCGAGCCATTCGAGTGTTTCCTTGTTACGGACCGAACCTGCCAGGACGTTACCGGTAATGGCTGTGATGGTCGCGGCTGTATCTTTGCCATATTGCTGTTGAAATTGCGGTAATTCCTGGAGGCCCATTAAAACCGCCACTTTATGCCCGCGGGCAACCCCTAAAATATTGTCGATACGATGTACATATAAAGTTGGTATTTCGTCAATGATCAAAGCGGAGGGTAAATTGCCCCGGTTATTGATCAGTTTGGTGAGCCGGTTGAGGATGACGGAATAACAGGCAGAATTGATATTCTGGGTATTCGGATCGTTGGCCAGTACCAATATACCTGGATCTTCCCTATCGGAAATCTTCAGGTTGAAGTCATCGCCGGAAAATACCCAAAACGTTTCCTTGGTAGCCAGGCGGCTGATAAAGATCTTGAGCGTGCCTACCTGCCCCTCCAGCTGATCAAAGGCTTTTGCTACAAAAGCACTTTTGAAGGGCGACAATAGCGATACCAGTTCCGGTTCGGTAAACAGGGTGTTGAAAATATCCTCATAAGAATGGTTCAGGAAGGCAAGCACATGTGGAAAACTGGAATATTTACCACCCTCATACTTGCTGAAAAAGTAAACACAACAAGCTAAAAAATTGATCGCGGATTGCGTGAAGAACTGGTCGCTGCCACCTGATTTATCCCCTTTTTTCATGGCTTCTACCAGACCTTCGGCACTTTCTGAAGCATCAGCCAACGTAGCAAGGTAATCTGCCCGCCAGGGATTGATGCGGCGGCTTAGTGTCACATTGCTCAGGTTGATGACATGGAAGCGGTAATTTTTACATTTCCCCTGTTGTTTGGCCAGCCGGAAATGATAGTAAGCGATACGGCCGAGGTCGGGAAACTTGTAGTCATAGATACAACTGCAGAACTCCTTGGCGATCATCTGCCGGATAAATGGATTAACCACACCGAATGATTTGCCTGAGCCGGGTGTACCAATGAGCAAGGTACCCCTGAAAGGATTTACGATATTGATCCAGCCTCCCCGTACTTTGTTTTTGTAATAAAACTGCGTGGCGATATTGACCGAATATGGTGTAACCAACGCTTTTACAGGCTGCATAAAACTTTCCGGCTCCACATTCCATACATCCTTACCCAGGCCGGAGCGGATCATTTTGGAAATGTTATCCATAGCCAGGCCGGTCAGCAGCGCGCCAAAGAAGGAGGCCAGTAAATAAAACAGATTATACCAGGTGGTATAAGGCAGGACTTTTGCCGATGGCCGGTTTAATAGCGAAAGGCTACCAAAGAATAATATTAACCCAAGCGTCAGCGGATAGGCGATATACTTCTTTGGATCAAGTTCTATTTCCTTTTTAGATAAAGTGCCAATACTAACCAAGCAAATCAACAACAACGTAGAGAGTTTACTATAAATGGGTTGGCTGTAAATAATGATCTGGCTGACCTTATCCAGGGCCGTAAAAAAAAAGCCCCAGAAAGGGGCTTGCTTATAAATAAATATTGAGGCTTCTAATGCAATCGAAAAATAAATGGCGCATTGCAGGAAGCCGTGCAACTTATGTTGCTCGTGAGTTTCTTCCATGATATTATTTGTTTTTTTAATGGGATGGAAGGAGAGCTTCGCAGTTCTTCCATGATATTATTTGTTTTTTTAATGGGATGGAAGGAGAGCTTCGCAGTTCTTCCATGATATTATTTGTTTTTTAGCGGATTTGAAGAGAGCTTTGCCGTTTAGCTGCCTTGGCGTTTAATTCCCTTATCTATAGGCAATGACGGATCGTCATTTTTACGAATAGATGGATGGCTCTCTTTTACTGCTGCCCGAAGTTGATCAGCTAAGGAACTGCCTACTGCGTTTTCGTTGAACTGGACAAAATCAAGATTCAGTTTATATTTGGTACTTCTGCCGCCCGCGTTATCAAACGGCATGATGATCCCTTTAGCCAAGAGGTCTTTCAAATCCCTGCTTGCGGTAATATTTGGCGATTTCGTTATAGACACGTATTTTGAGGTATTGATGCCGCCTTTGAACCCCTTGGGGCCTTCTTCAAATATCCGCTGGATGAGTTTGAGTTGCCGTTCGTTCAGTTCACGCTTAAATCGGTCAAAAAACCTTGTTTTGTTTATGGTAAAGTCGATTTGTTCTTCTGCAAATTCCTGGGCTTCCAAAATGACACCAGTGAAATAATGAATCCATGGCGTGATATCGGGGGATGATTGTGCTTTTTGTAAAGCGTCGTAATAGCCTTTTCTGTTGCCTTCTATGGTTCTGGATAAGCTTAACAATGCGGGACGCCCCATACCCTGAGATAACGCCTTTTCAGCTATAACCCTTCCGATACGGCCATTACCATCTTCGAAAGGATGGATAGTTTCAAAATAGAGGTGAGCGACCGCGCATCTGACAGGTGTTTTTTTTATTTCCTTAGACCCACCCGGGGCCGTGTCATTGAACCATTTTATAAATTGATCCATTTCATTCGCTACCCGTTCAGAAGGCGGCGCTTCAAAATGCACAATTTCTTTTCCCATTGCACCTGAAATGACCTGCATCGGTTCCGGATGGTCACGCCAGGCACCTTTTAATATTACCCGGTCTGTGGCAAATAACTGCTGGTGCCAATGAAATAATTGTTCTTTGGTCAATGGTGATTGGTAGGTTTCACGGACATCAATCATTAAATCGCCAATGCTTTTTGATCTTTTGTCGATTACGGGATCAGGCGAGAACAGACCGAATGCTTTCCGGATAGAAGACATTACATCTTTGCGGCTAAGATATTCGCCCTCTATCTCCGATGTTTTTATCGCCTCGGCTACCATGATTTCTATGATCGCTTCCGTTCTGGCCTCATCAGGCAGCGTCTTAAAAATCCCGGTAACTAACCCGGTTTTTTCCATAAACTGATAAAGTTTATCTTCGATGCCGGATAAATCAAAGGTGAATTCAGGCCATTCCAAACGTTGCCAATTATAAATCATAACAGGTTTTTTGATTATTCATATCAAATATAGCTATTATTTGATATGAATAGAGGGTTTATTCCTATCATTTTGACCAATATTTTGATGCGGATAGGGCGGTTATTCGTATCAACAAGAGAACCGTGATACAATATGCCAGGTCAGGGTCTGCTGAAGTGGTTTAAGCATGCGGCATGGACATTTCATTTTATAGGAATGATGTCCGCATCCAACACATCCTGGTAAGCTATATTCAAAGTGACCACCCGGCCGGAAACCTGCTTCTCGCTGATTTCGATGTGTAGTACTTTATTACCCGGAAAAGTGAGTTTCTTCAACACGAAAATATTGCGGTAATGCTTTTTGAAGCCGGTGGTTTCGAGCAACTGGTATTCGGGCGTAATATCTACGGACTGGACGTTGGAGGCTTTGGTCACTTCCTTGTCGTCAACCTTAAAACGGACCTCATCAATATGGTAACCCAGGTTGGTTTTATTCTCAAAGCTCAGGTCAAGGAACAGGTATTCACCGAAGGCGTAAATATGATTGACGTATCCCTTTAAACCGAATGCTTTGCTATGGGATACCGGTGCCCCGGTTTTTTTGGTAAAGAGGTTAAGTGCTATTTGTTTGAGCTGTGGATGGGAAAGACCTACCCCGGAGATGTCGAGCGGGTGGGTTTGCGCGGGCTGGATCTCGATTTCGGAACGTACATCACGGCCGGTTATGGAATCTACCGGCAGGATGTGGTATTGGGCGATAAAGCTTTCCCCGGCGATGGTAATGATTGCATCCGTAAATGACGTAACCGAATCTTTCAACCTGATCCTGAACACATTTTTTAGCGGAAGATCACCAATAATATTTTTCGTGGAGATATCGGCATATTGGATCGGTTCAGGAGAAACCAGATGAATCGAATTATTGGGCGGCAGATAAATGACGGGTAAAGTCGTTTTAGGGATGCCATTGGCAAAAGTTGTTTGGGCATGGGTATGCAAGGCCATTGTTGAGATGATGGCTAAGCAGTAAATGATCTTTTTCATTCGAATAGTTTTTTCGTGTGTTTTATTGTTTTTTATCGGTACTCAAGAGGGCTTCGCGTTTCTGCGCGTTTTGGAGCGCTTCGTTATCGATTAAATAGAGGTAGGAATTATACTTGATTTTCGCTTTGTTTTTGCGGATCATGCCGGCGATGGCCGTGGAGGTAGATTCAAACAGCTTGGAGGCGGTGCTCATGAGGAACTGGCTGCCATTAGCGGAAGATCCGTCGATATTTACGCCCTGAATGGAGTTGGAACCGAGGTCTTTGGTAAAATCCCGGAAGGCTGATTCCGGCACGTACAGGCCGGGCAGGCCGTCAAGATCGTACACATCCAGTTTAACAGGCAGTATTTTGTTGTCGGAAAGAATGGAGCTGATCTCCAGTGTAACGCGCTGGCCGGAAAAGCCATTGATAAGTGCATAGATGTACGTCCCTTTTTTAACTAATATATTGCCGGCGTTGATATTCTCCAGTAAGCGCAGACGGATACGGGAACCCGCATACCCGGTCAGGTTTTCGTCGATGACGGCCATCATAAAAGGTTCTTTTTTTTCCGGCCATACGGTGTTGAAATCAGCGGCATGAGCACCGGATTTGGTTACTTTTAGAATGGTTTCATCAGCCTGTTTCGCCTTTTCCCTGGCCAAAGTTTCCTGTTTGAGCTTTTCCGCTTTGAAGTTCGGGTCGTTGGCTTTGTTGATGCTGTCCATGTAAGCCATTTGCTGTTTGAACAGGTCCATCGGCTCTTTGTCTTTTGGAACCACGCTTGCTTCAGGTTTTTCTTTGTGCCGGTTGGCCAAGCCTTTGAGAGCTTCGGCCATGGCCTTATGGCCGGTGGCGATATCGGGTGCTGGTTTAGATGCAAATCTTTGCTGCATCGCGGCATCTATGGAATCCAGTGTTTTCTTCTGTTGCGCTGAATAGGGATTGTTAAAGGAGGTATTGGTACTTTGCTCTTTGGGGATCGGGGTAACGGCGGTATTGCCGTCGACTTCCTTGTAGGTGTTGCGGTAGGCCTCGATTTTATCCTGTAACTCGTTTTTCTTGATATCATCGGATACGTCGCCAACGGTCACCCGCATGCCGGTTTCCTCTTTTGCATTGGTCTTTTTCCCGGCAGCGCTGTTGTGGTACACGTAAAAGAACAAGGATAGAAAAGGAAGCAGCAATAGAGGCAGCACGTATTTGGGGTGCTTGAAATTGATCTTCTTCATTTGGTCAGGATTATGGGGTTATTCAGTTGCTGTAAGCGGTCGAGGGCTTTTTCCAACCCGATGCTATCGGAATGGTTCAATAATTTTTTAGCAGTTAAACTGTCCACCTGTTTTTTGATGGCCATGGTTTCTTTTAAGGCCGCCCCCGTTCGCAGGATGCGGTCGAAACCATCGCTCAGGGGTCTGACTTCCTTGTTTACTTTCGACTTATCCACCACTGGAGGTTTATTAAAGACAGTAAACGAAAGCAGCAAAGAAAGGATGATGATGCCGACCATAGCCCCATATAACAAACGGGGATAGCGGGTGGTAGCTGATTGGGCACAGTTTCCGGCCTTGCCGAAATAAACGGCGAATTCCTTTTTCAATTCGCTGTAGACAGTGACCCCTGGGTCGCGATTAGAATGTAGTTTTTTGAACATTTTCGAGGTCTTTATTTTCGAGGGTTTTCCAGCTGGTGATGAGCACGCCATGCGGGTTGTTGTCACTCCGCGGAATGTCCTTTAAATTGCCTTCAGTTATTAGCGATCTCACTACTGTTGAACTGCGGCGGTCGATCTTCAGCTTACCGTAATACCTGAAATAATTGTTTTTCATATCGAGGTAGATGGAATCCGTTTGAAGGGATAGTACCGAGCTGGAGGACAGAATGGAGTTGAAATAGCCGTTTTCTTTTAAATTATTGTATTGCTGCACACCTGATTCATCGATCAGGTACATGGCTTTTTTTAACTGGTATTCAATGTATTTGTCGTCGGGTGTCAGGGAAAAGAAAAGGGAATGAAACATGTCTACATGGGCCCGGTATTCAGCCGGCCGGTTGAGCTGCACATCCGTCTGGGTAGCAGAAATGGGCACGTTGTTAGCGAGAATATATACGCTTTTGCGCGCATCTACTACCTGCCGGTAGGCGTAAAAACTGGTCAGTCCGGAGATAATGGCGGCAGTCAAAAAACTACCTATAGCCAAGAGCGTCGCCAACCTTATTTTGGCTTCGATATTTTTTACGATCATGAAGATTGGGGATTGGGGTTAAAAGAAGCTGCCTGCCGCTTTACGGGCAAGGCCGGTCATGGTGCCTGCACCACGTCCAAAGCTGGAACTGGCGGATGTGATGCCGGAGGTAGAGATGATCCAGGTGGAGATACTGGGTACGGTGAACATACAGATGGCCCCGATCAGGAATACAATAATGACGGTACCAAAAGATAAAACCCCGTTACTGGCAAACCATGCCATCTTTTCGAGCTTACCAACGCCATCGTCGCCGACCAGCTCCTTATATTTACTGATCTCTGAAGTGAGCGCATATTTCTGCATGAGCGCGCATAGGTACATGATAAGGTAAGCGATACCGGAATATAAATTAACAGAAACGAACCTGGCGATCCATGTAGTAAAACTATCGCGGAATGCGGGAAGGATGCTGACTGCAACTGCAAATGGCCCTAAAATTATAAGGATACTGGAATAGATAATCTGGATCATAAAAATGATATATACTGCTATCCTCAATATCCACAACCCGGCAATTTCAAGCAATTGGGTTAACAGCAGCTGCATACCTACTTCCATTCTGTTTTTCAATTCCAGCAATGGAGCAACGACGGTCGAAACACCTTCCAATACCGTACTTGTTACTGAATCCCAGGCCTTGCCATACCAGGTATCCGATTCCTTTTCAGCCACTTCCGTCTGTGCCTGGAAAGAATACAATGAATTGGCCACTTTGAGCATGAGGTCGGCCCGGGTAAGCCTCAAGTCATCGACATTGCTTTGTTCGCTCCTATACATCTGTTCGGTTTGTAATGCAACCAGATCCGTGGGAAAGGCAACGACTTTAGCGAAGGCAGCCCACCAGATAATGATCATGACCAAACCAAATGGCCGCATGAGCGGCATCACTTCCAGCTGTTTATCCCCCGACATCATCTCGTAGGATTTGATGGCGAAGAAAATGATCATAAAAATGGCGGAGAGCGCTTTGGCATCTGTGATAAACAGGTCAAAATGCGTCCAGATGGAATCTTTGAGGCCTTTGAGAAAGACCATCATGCCTTCTTCGTATACACCGTTACCCTGAAGAAATTCAATGGATTTTTTATAGTCCGCGTCAGGCGTAGTTTGGGCATGACAAAGACCGATGCCCATCAGCATGAACAGGCAAAGGCTAAATAATATTTTCTTTTTCATGTCATTAATATTTACGGTCGGCCAAAACTTTGTTCGCGATCCCGACATCTGTCTGGGGTGTCCAGGTTGATGGGGTTACCTGACGGGCTTTTACTTTTGCCTGCTGCTTTACCATTTGGATATTAAGCGCGGCTGTGGCAGTACGTATCGCCCAGGTGGCTTCAAGCGTGCGATAATTCTGTAAAAGCCGGTGGTAAGCCATGATCCGGGAACCCCTGTCCATGTCCGTGCTGCGGGCCGCATCCAGCCGTTCCTTTAGTATATCCAATTCCTTTTCATACCAGGTCAGCAATCCTGTGGTAATCACCTGGTGCCGGACTGCATCGGGTAAGCCAGCCAGGATACCCATTTCCGAATGATCCAATACGGGTTTAAGTTCGGAGGAATAATATAATAGCCATAAGGGATCGGCACTGGTGATCAAACCGGACTGGTTGGCGATATCGGCCAAAGCAGACGTTTTCAGGGTATCGGAATGCAGTTTATAGCTGTTATCGGTGCTGTTCATGGTCGCCACCAGTGCGATGCGCTGCGTTTGCGGGCCGTTCGGACCAAGGGGACGCAAATCCGTTTTTTTATAACCCGGCATGAGGCCCCATGTCAACCAGTAATACGGATTTAAGCCGAGAAAGCCACTGGAGGGTGTGAATTTGTTTTTATCCCATTGTTTAAATACCATCCGTTCCTCCTGGTATCGGATAGCCTCGTCATTTACGACGGTTTGGGCGAAGGTTTGCTGCACGAGCAAGCTACCCATTAGCGTTAGTGCTAATAACTTCAGTTGTTTTTTCATAAATTTATTGTTGTTTAAGGTACTTTGCGTTCCTGATGATATCCCCAACCGTGGCGCGGTCGGTATTAATGAAGCCTGCAAAAGGATTCAGGCTGGCGATGATGCCCCGTTCTTTGGCCCAGTACATGGCTTTCCATGCACCATAAGCCATACCATCGATAATCTGTAATTCCTGCCGGACCCGGTTGAGTAACTGGTCACGACTATTGTAATCTGCCAGTACATTGCCGCCTTCCTTTAAAATGAACTGGGAAACATCATTAACCAGGCGGACCGCCCGGCCCTTGATCTGTACGGCGTAATTCTCCGCAAAAAGCAATAGGTAAGGCTCGGCTTTAGCCATTGTTACAGTCTGACTTGTATAGCGCAGGATATCGGCGACAATTACGGCCAAATCTTTCACGGCCATACCGTTTTTTAAAGCGGAGTTCACATTGGATAACCCCTCATAGATCATGGTTTGGGCCAAAACTACAGAGGATGCATTGGTGTTTATGGTTTGCAGGTTCGTTTTGATCTTGTCGAGGTAATTGCTGTGTTTTTCCTCGGCGGCAGATTGTACAGTACCGTTCTCCACCACTGCGGTTGTATGTTTATAATCAACTATAATTTCATAACCCTGTCCAAAGGATATGGTGGCAACGGCGACCAGTAGCAAAGCCAATAAAAATTCAAGTATTAACTTTTTCATTTTTTGAGGTGTTTTAGCTGGATTTAATTATTTTTTTATTGTAGCTAAGAACTCTCCTGATGCCTTTAATTTTATTTTGGCATCAGGATCGGTTTAGCATTCGTAATGATGTTCCCGGCGATCTCCTTATCCTGGTCTATGTATCCCCGGAGTGGATTTGCAGAACGGATAAGGGAATTCAGGTTGGCGTACCGAACAGCATTATTGAGGTTGCTGGATAAGTCTTCAAGGTTACTCAGTTCCGAAAGTAGGTAATCAAAGAGGATCTTGCGGTCGGAGGCCTTCATCTGGTTGATATCGCCGATACTGATGCAAATACCTATAAGGTAGCGAATGAGCATCTGCGCTTTGTCGGCAAAAGCGATTTCGGTTTTGTAGGCCAGGGCCATGATGGCCGGGTTGTTTTTGGCGAGGTTGTATAATTCGGACTGGTTGCTGATGATCTGTTCCATCATGGGTTTGGCATCCAAGCCTACGGTCGCCGCATTGATGGCAGTGCCAAGTGTACTATAGCGCTGTTGGATGGTTCGGTAGGTGTTTTTGAGTTTCGCCAGCATGGTTTTGTTGGTGTATTCGTCGGCAGTGTTGACTGTTTGTTTATTCCTGGCCTTAACCTGCAGGGCATTTTCCGATTTCGATTCATCAACGAGTTGCCAGATGCCTGCAATGTTTAATGCTTTTTGCTGCGCGAAACAAGATATTGAATGGAGCAGCAGTATAATGGGGCAAAGGATAAATACTTTCATGGAAATCATTTTTTAAGGTATTTAGCTTCTGACAATACACTATTCGCAATCTGTACATCCATGTTCTGCCATTCGACCCAGGGATTCAGTGATTTCCATAAGCCACGCATTTTGGCCCAGTACATGGCGCGTTGCATGCCGTAGGCGATGCCACGCAGAATGCGGAGTTCATCCGCAATGTGGTTGAGCAGTTTCGCACGTTCGCCGGAATCCATCAAATTTGATTTACCTCCTTTAAGTACAAAAGCGTTTACATCGACCGCCAGCCTGAGGGCGCGGTCTTCAAAATCACGGGCACCCTGCTCCGCAAATAATAGCAATACCGGGTCGGATGTGGCCGTTTTTACAGCCTGTTGCACATTGCTAACGATATCAGTGCCGATCCCGGCGATGTCTTTAATCGTGCTTAAGCTGTTCATAACCCCGGCAACTTCGCTTAGCCCCTTATAGATCTTGTCCTGCATGTTGTTGACGATGACCAGCTGACCGGTAACGGCCAATTGCCCCCGTTCAATAGCGCTTAAATTATCATTGGTGGTATTGAGTTGTCCATTAATTACAGCGCTGTGTGCCAGCATAGCGGCGGCGGTGACAGGATCAACATAGATGGTCTGGGCTTTTAGCACAGAAAGCGAAATGCAAAAAGCGGAAAGTAACAGGTGCTTTTTCATGGTATAAGGATTAGAGATTAATGGAATGGAGCACCACTTTGGTTGACGCGGCGGATAAACTCATCTATAGACAATTTGCTGTGATCGAGGTCTTTTATAAATTCGTCCAGCCCGGACGGGTAAGAGCCAAATGCACCAGTGTAAATTTCAACCGCGGATTTTTCGGGCTTTTCGGTTGTGTAGGTCAAATATTGCTGTAAGGATACTTCCACACCGTAAACCTCGCCAATCGAACCGCGCCGGATATACACTTCTTTAAAGCGTCCACGGTTATCCTTGTTGTCCAGCTGATTAATGGTAAAGATCTTGCGGCGCTCGGTTTCGTTGATAGAAAGTAAGGCGGCGATTTCCTTATAGTTGTCTTTGAACCTGGTCTGGTCAAGCAGGCAGATGGTATCAGAGTTATTGATGATGCTGTCTTTCACCACGGCATTACCGATAATATCACCCAGTTCCTGGGTGACCACGATGGCCTCCCCCCAGAATTTACGAACGGTTTTATAGAGGTACAACAAGTACCCGGCCATGAGCGGGCTGGCAATCGCTTTCCATGCTTCTTCCACAATTAAACACTTGCGCTGGTCTTTACGGAAACGCATCTTCTGGATAAACACATCCATAATGATCAGTGTTACAATCGGAAACAAGATTTTCGATTCTTTGATAGAATCAATTTCAAAGACTATAAAGCGTTCGGTAAACAGTGATTTATCCGCTTCTTTATTCAGTATCGTGGCGAATTCCCCGCCCTTATAGAACTTCTTTAAGACATAACGGAACTCATGCAGGTCAAAAGGGATATGTTCCTCGTTTTTGATCTCCGGGATTTTTTGTAATGCAAATTCATAGAAGGTATCAAACTTCAGCACACCTTTTTCGGCAAAGAATTTACTGAAATAGGCCGAAATCACGTTGGCGATCACATCGCGCTCCACCGGGTTAAAGCTACCTTCGGCACCTTTCCAGGCCACACCAATGAGTGTGCACAGGAAATCTTTCTTTTCGATATTGTATTCCGATTCCTCGATCCGGAAAGGGTTCATGGTGATCGGCTCTTTTTCAGAATAGGTGATATACTTCCCATTGTAATAGGAACATAAACCGGAATAGGAATGGCCGGTATCGACAATAACCACATCCATGTTATACAACATGTACTGCTCCACGAAACTGTTGACGAAGTAAGATTTGCCGGAACCCGAAGGGCCAAGCACAAACTTATTGCGGTTATTGATGCGGCCCGTGCGCATGGGCAGATCAGCGGGGTCGATACCCACGGGTATGCCCTGCCTGTCGGCAAAGCGGATCAAGAAATCGGATGGCTCATCCACCGGCATGGACTCTTTAAAAAAGAAGCATAAAGCAGCGTCGCAGGTGGTCAGGAACCAATCATATGCCTTTAGTTCTACCGCATTACCCGGTAGGGCTGAGCGGAAAAGTTCCAGCTGATTATAAGCGTTCTTGCTTGGAATGATCCCCAGTTGAAATAGCGCGCTTTCAATAAAATTGCCGGCCTTTTCCATTTGTTCCCGGCCTGCGGCAACAATAATATTGAAATGGCAGTTCACCAGTAACTGGCTGTTCCGGGCCACATCATTGAGCAATAAATCTATATCTTCCACACAGAGCATGTTTGCCGGGTCCGGAATACCGGAATGGCGTTTCTTCTTCAATTCCAGCTTATTTAATGTGCCCGTCTGGCTTGGAATATCGATGACCTGGTTAAACAGGATGGCATCGAATCCCGGAACATTAAAAAGGAAGGAAAGAAAATCGACAGGAAAACCCTTCAAGGTTTCTTTTTCATTCCGTTCGATGTGGGTACCCACCTCCTGGGGTAAATCAATGTTGTCAATATTAATGAGGCTGATATTCCGTATTACCCGGTCACCGGACTTAATCTCTGTATCACCCGGCGCGAAATTGTTTAAGGCCAGTTGATCTGCGCTAAAATTCATGGCCAGGATCTGCATGATCAATAAATTGATCGCTGCCTCGTTCAGCAATGCAGGAGCGGTCTTAGCCGCATCCAGAATATCGACCACCTTATTGATCGCCTGCCGGAAATCCCGTAGGCTTTTCGGGTCATATACATAAAAACTGCCTTTTTTTACCTGGCGGGTAATCGTTAAATAAGTGTTGACCTGTTGGTAATCCCGGCCTGCAAAATGGCGGTTATAATTCTGCTGCAGGTATTCATCGGCAGGTAATAAAGGATAAACCGAACGACTGATGATATCCTGCTTTTGCAGTATATAACCATCCCCCAGGATCTTAACCACGTTAATAAGCAGTTGGTGGAACTCATCATAGCCGGCATGGGATGCGCTATAGCGGATAACGGGGTTGGTCATCTTGATAATAGCAGAAAATTCTCCATTAAGGCCAATGAGCAGGTCATAAACTCCGCTTTTATCCACCCCGATAAAGGGTATTTTAAATATTTGTTTCGCGGGCATACTGATTGATTTTTTTGAGATGAAGCTGGTGGACGAAAATTCCCTGGGCGCGGGTTTTGCTGTGGAGGCCACCTTTCTGTTTTCCAGCCGTAATAAACAGGCCGCCGACGATACAACCGATGAGCACCATGGCACCGAAGTACATGTTGATAAGTGACATGGCCAATGCGCCTAATACGAGGCCAGCCAAAACGGAACCGAGGCCCCAGTAGATAAACTTACCTTTGAACCCGCGAAATACAAGGGGCTTTTGAAGCCCCTTGTATACTGCAAAACGTTTGGCCATTAGCTTAATCCAAAGAAAGCTTTGATGATCAACGCGGAAACCACGAGAAATACGCAGGAACCGCCCCAGCCCATCAACTCCTTGTTGATGTCCTGGTCACCGGAGTTCCATTTGGAATAAACGCGGATGGCGCCGACGATACCTACGATGCCGCCTATGACCAGGGCGATATTGGTTACCGGGTCGACATAGGTTTTTAGGGTTGTGGTGGCGGTGTTCAAGCCGTTAACACCATTTTGCGCAAAAGCGGGTGCGCCGGAAAGGACGAGCAGCACGGCTGTAGTCCATAACTTTTTGATTTTGTTCATGATGATTTTGGGTTAATTAAAAATTCGGGGACATAGAAAAGCGGCCTGGAGGGGACCGCCTGGGATAATGGGCCATAGGGCTAAATGCCGAATACTGCCCGGAGAAAAATGCCGGAAAGCATCATGAAAAAAGCCGCATAAAACCATGCAGCTACATCGGATGTGATCCGGTCTTTGCCCATTTGCCAATTGTGGTAGATCTTTACCGCGCCGAGGATACCGAAGATCCCGGCCAGCACGAGTGAGCAATCTAAAGCCGAAAAGAAGTTGGCGGTCAGATCGTCTCTCGCCTGTTGCATTTCGGACAGGCCAGGAGCCTGGGCCGTGGCGTTTATCGCTAAAAGGCAGACCGCAAATGCAGCAATCATTCGTTTTTTAACGCGCATGGGACTAATAGCTAACGGAACGGATGTAAATCAAAGCATCCTGCCTGGCCAGGTTGAACAGATCTTTCAGGATAACCCCACCGGAACCGATGATCGCAGGTTCGGCCTTTTGAACGGGATTGGCATAAACAGTAGCGGCCACTGGAGAAGAAGTGGAAGATTTGGTGACGATAGGAATCGTTTCGGGTTTGTACTCCATAACCTGTGGTTTTTCATCGACCATAAAGGTGAGTTCTTTGGTGATCTCCTTACCGTCTGGCGAACGCGAGGCAATTGCGTTATCAATCAAAATATTGACTAAATAATACAGGATATAAATACCTGTGACCCACAGGCCAAAATGTAACCAGTTCATAATTCGAGGTTTTGAATAAATTGTTTGATGATTGTTTTGAGTTCGGGGTTTTGCCGAAGGAGTTCATGTACCGAAAAAGCGACAACTTTGGAAACATCGATGCCCGTCGCCATTTTAAGGTGGTTCATCGTTTGTGCTGTTTGCGCATCAAACCGAACGTGTACCATGTTTTTAAAACCAGAGGTATCGTAAGCCCTGATGATTTCCAGGATCGGTGGAATTTCCAGTTTGGCCGGCTTTTCCGCTTTGGCCTTTTTTACGACAGCATCTTTGCTTTTCGTGCCGGCTGGTTGGTTGATCTTTTGGCGTAATTCATCGGCCAGTGATTTTATTTCGGTCATGGGGTAGCGGGTTTGGCAATGTGGTTTTGGTAGATTATTTCAAATACTGGCCTGATGGCCGGGATGAGCGAGAGCGGAGTTTGAAACGTATTGGTACGCTGAAAGTCTATACGATCCGGCAATACCGGCGTAACCGAACCCAACTTCTGCAATTGTTCATCGACTTCCAATTGTGTTTCGTACCGGACATTAGCCTTAATACGGTTGGGTACGTAGGTGAGCATCACTTCGGGGTTGATCTTACGCAACACCACGGAAAATAATATCGTAGAATTAAAGCTGAATTCATCATAGGAAAATGGACAAATCACCAGGTTGGCCGACCTGAATACCGGGATTAGTCCATCGTCGTCAAGCTTGCCGGGCAAATCGATTAATACCACCTGTTCACCACTGTTGTAGAGCAAGTCTTCCATGGCCGGATAATCATCCAGGCTTGCGGCGATTACCTCATAGGGTTCTGGGTTTTCCAATAGTTTTGCTTTTTCAAATTTCTGAGCAATGGACTGCTGGTAATCCATGTCGATGACGGTAACTTTTCGTTTTTTGACCTGGACCAGGTAATTGGCCAGTAATAAAGTGAGCGTGCTTTTTCCGGCACCCCCTTTCTGGTTTCCTATGATGATGACCATGATGTTTGTTGATTTGGATATATGGAGTAGTGATCTTGAGCGAGCAGGTTATTTAATGGAGGCGAGTGATCATAAACAGCTTAGCGGGTGTTCGTCCTTGCTTTGCGTTTCCGCCTGCGGTTCCGGCCATTAATCTGTTCATCATCGATGTCGCCGGCGATATTTATGCCTTGCAATGGGATTACAAATTGTACTTGTAATTCCCGGTTGACATCATTGTGCCGGGTAAATTGCTGAATTAAATACCCCAGGTCTGCTTCATTCAACAGGTCATTTACCGGAATAACGACATCCAAACCTTGATCTACTAAAACCAGTTCATTGCCATTATTAAGAAGTGTAAATCCCTGATGGTGGAGGCCTTGCGCCAGGTTGGGATAATTATAAAGAGCTGCTTTTAGAAGCGCCGAATAATAATTAATAGTTTCCGCGTTTATATCTTTTTCAGCCGGGCCAGGCGATGGTATGAAGGGTTGATTATTGTCCGTACCTCTTTGCGGGGTGCCGATTTCCAGTAAAGCATTTAAAGGAATAATGTCACCTCCTTTATATACAGTTCTACCGGGGTGATCGATGATAGAATACCCATACGGTTGTTTATCACCCTTCGCATGAATTATCAAAACCAAACCGTGCTTTTCCTTTAAGTAGTCGGCTAATTCAGAAGTGTAACCATTAGCCAGCTTATTGAACCCGCCTGGTAAGGGCGAGGTATTTTGTTTTAAAGCAGTATCATATTGAGCGGCGTACTTGAGCATAATTGCTTTAAGCTGCGTATGTCTGTGCAAATCCGGTTTATAAGGCATTAAGTGGTTGGTAATACGGGACAAGGCTATTTCATCGAGTTTTATTCCAAATTTGATGATATCGAGATGATCCCCGCTTTCCTTCAAAACATAACCCCGTTCTTCCAGGATCATCATCAACTGCGCTTTAGTGGAGATACTATAGCTAAAGGCTTTTTCAATATCGTTTTTTACAGTAACCTGCTCATCCAATCCCATGATTTTGTTGAGGTTCATTATGGCGCGGATATTTTCAAACGCGCTGCTGATCTTTTTTCCGTCCTTACCGATGCGGGTAGATACTACGTGTACATGGTTATTGCCGGTATCTTTGTGAAAAACTACAAGGTAAGGCTGCTTGCCATAACCCATCGTGGCTAACCATTGCGCTGCAATAGTTGTTAATTGCTGTTTATCGTATGCTCTTCCTTTGGCGGAAATCACCGCGTGTAACTGCGGTGATTTAACCCTTTTGTTTTGCGCCGATACTGCTTTAAGGTAATTTTTATAATCTTCCGGCTTGAGGTTGCCTAATCCCTGTAAGGGTCCAAACCCAGAAACGATCATTAATTCCCCCTTTTTGTTTTTGATCTTGTCGGTATTATATTCCACGCCATGAAAGGCGGCTGATTTGGATAATATTCTTATAACCATATAGTCCGATAGCTAAATAACCATGTATCTATGTATCCAAATAACCGGTTCGATATGAACTACCTAACTACGTAATCAAGTAACTGTAATACCACCTATCTATATGGTGATATATCCGGATATGATGTATCAGTATACCTATGTAACTAATGATGTCTCATTACTATTTATATTATACCTATGTAACACTGTAATTATATATCAAATGGCCGAGTTCAGTAGCTATATTATAGCTGTCCAAACAGTTACTTAATAGCTGGTTACACCGTTACTTTTGTCCAATCAGGCGGATCACCTTCCGTAAAGTAATTTCTAAATCTTTTTGGTTTTGGAGATAAGTTTCAAAAAGAGCGTTAAACCTTTCGGCGACAACCGGCGATAATATTGCTTTCAATTGAAGAATATTGGCGTACCTGGCCAGTTGATTTATGTTATTTCCTGAACGGCCTAATTCGGCACCTATCTTATCCAGTAAAGCGATGAGCTCTTTGGCATTTAAGAGAATGGCCGGGCTGTTCTGCAATAACCTTGTCCTGACCAGATCTGTCTTGCGAACGCCCAGCACCTGCTCTAATTCCACAATCATTCTATATTCCTCTTCCGTGAAGCGCGCGTCAATCTTCCTGACGCGTTTTCCTTCGCTCATGGCCGGCCGGCCTTTTAAAATTCGCTTGGCGGTCATAAAGAAAACGAGTTGCGAGTTTTTGACACTCCCTGATCTTCGGTGAGGTACGATCCGAAGTTCAGGGCAAGATTCCGTTGGCTGACAAAAAGGTGCGTAGCATTTTTGTCGGACAAAAGGACATCTTGCTATAGGAAAAACCAAAGTATAGCTGTGTAACACAACTATTAAAAACAGTTCATTGTCGTATAGTCAGGCAGCAGCGAAAAAAGTTTTAGAAAGCGGGATTTATAGCTTCAATGGACCTGAATAGTTCGAGTGCTACCTGCGGGACTATGGCGTTTCCGAAGGCTTTGATACTTTGGCCTCGCCATTTTGGAAAGGTAATTCCGTCCAATCCGGGGGGAAGCCCATCATCTCGGCCACAAACCGGGGATTGAGTTGGCCATTCATGCCAATCCGGAACCTTATTGTTCCAGGTAAACTGATGGCTTCCGCGTTTTTGTGTTCAATGGCCTGCGGAGCCTTCCAATCCCTGGCCGTTGGCGTTGGAAGCATAGCGATGAGCCTGGTCAGCGTCATGCTGTGCAGGCTGTCTTTTTTTATATGTGAAGGGTTCATCTTTGCGGTTGCCTGGCTGCTGTCCATCGCTGTTGCGGTGGGAATGAGTTTGTATTGTGCTGCCAACATGATCAGGCCATCTTTGATAGAACGCTGTCTTGATCTCCCGTGCTTCCCCATACGTTCTTTGACCTGCAAGCTTTGCGGGTTGAACACTATCCGATCGATCTGCAGGGTGTTTGGCGTGGGCAACAAACCATGTTCTGTCACGTCGGTGGGGGGGCGTTAACGGAGCAAGCTGGAATACACAGAAGGATTGGTGTGCCGTCTTCCATTTGTGGAAGTAGATATCCTGCTGATCCAATTTCTGAAATAATGCTTCCAATGACTCGGCGCTGTAGCCTGGTAATGGTGGTGTTTGTTTCCTATTTATCGTTTTTACAAAATAGCTCAATCGCCTGGGTTTTCATTTCAGATACACTCTCCGGCTCCAAAATGGTGAAGAGGCCAGCAACGTTCTCAAGAACGATCCACTTTGGCCGGACCTCTGTAATAATTCGGCGAGCTTCCGGCCAGAGGTAGCGGTCATCTTTTTTGCCCTTTCGTTTTCCGGCGAGGCTGAAGGGCTGGCAGGGGAATCCCCCACTGAGGACGTCAATAAGTCCTCGATATCGATCTGCCTTGAATTGGTATATATCATCATGATGTGTCGTGTGTGGCCAGTAATGTTGCAGGATCTTCCGGCAGAATGGGTCTTTCTCACAGGAAAAGACATTCTCCCAAATGAGCCAGGATGCGGCGAGGTCGAACCCGCCTATGCCACTGAAAATGCTGGCGTGTTTAAGCATGAAATTAAGTTTTAAATATATTAGCGGGAGAAGGTATTTCTAAAGATGCTGACCTCGGGTTGATCGCGGGCTTTGATGGTTGCTTTGACCCGGTCGTTATAATCATTATAATGCTCATAAGCCATGGAGCGGTCGGTTGCGCGGGGCATATCCTTTTGAAATGCGAGCGTGGCTTCGTGCCCGGTTTTGTCGCGATCGAAATAGAGGTCGATTGTTTCGTAATTCGCGGCGATGCTGATCGCTGCCCTGAGGAAGGATATGCTATTGAGGACAAGGACGGTGGCAGTGGATAAGGGATGTTCGGTAAGCCAGCTTAAATAATTGATATATCCTTCGAAAACGACGAGGTGGCCGGTATCAGCTGGAATGATGGTGATAGCCTTGTTGCCGACACAACCCTTAAAATATTTATTGCGCACCTCCCAGCCGGCTGTTTCGTTTTGCCAACCAGCTGCGAAAAAGTTTTTGCGCAGCTTCTTTTCATCTTCGACATAATAATATACTTCTTTTACGCGGCCCTGCGCAGTTTCCCAAACGCCCCGCTCTTTGAGATATTCGGTAATGGCGGGATTGTTGCCCAGCTCTTTGACTTCGGCAACCTTGTAATACGGCAGCTTAACTGCATGCCTCCTTCGGGTGGTGTTATTATCGGTTGGTTTGATGATTACAGTACCTTCACATAATTCCTGGATCTTTACTAAAACCTCTTGAAAAGATAGGTGCTTCCAATAAGCGATGCTAAAGTCAATGATGTTGCCTCCTTTGCCGATGCCGGCATCGAACCAAACACCAAGATTATCATCAACACAAAAGGATGGCGTACGTTCGGGATCGCGGAGCATACTGATATAGTAATGCTCCTTTCCAGATTTCCTGGCGGGATAAAATCCCATCCGGGCTAAAAGATTCACCAAAGAAAGATTATCCTTAATCTCTTTGGCCGTTAATAATTCATTCATGTATCATTAAATTAGAGGTGTAGCAATAACTGGCTGGACTTGGCGATGGACTCGATCTCGATACGGTCGATACGCCAACATGCAGAATGGTCACCATCCTTGCGGGGTGTAACGCGTGCATCTTCAATCCAGCGTTCTACATTCTTCCGGCCATAGAGCCGAAAAGCTTCGTTCTTTTTGAGATAAGGTTTTAGTTTGCCTGTTTTGATTAATGTGATGACGGCACCTAATTCGGACGATATGCGAATGAGGGCCTGTAAATCGAAAGTTGAAATTTCCATGTTGGGATAATTGGAACCGGCAGCGGGTATCGGGCCCGGGTTTAATGCGCTTCTGCCGGTTGGTATGCATTCGGGACTACTCGCGTCGGCTTCTACAAACCGGCCTCATGGCTGCCAAGGCGCTTTCGGCATATTGATATGATCTCACCTTCGCCAAATTTCCTGTCGCTGGACAGGATAATGCTTCATCCCCTGATGTCAAAGAGCTTTGGGTGTGGTTAACCCTTCCTTTCTGCCACAGGCAAATAGGTTACCCGGTTACTGGCGGCCGCGATGGCTTCCAGGTTGGCCCGGCTGAGTTTTTGATTGGAAAGTTTTAGCAAGCCCTCGGTAAGCCAGCGGTCGACATTGCTGCGGCCATAGGTGCGGTAGGCTTGAGATTTGGAGATGGCATCCGGCAATTGCCCCAGCGCTAAAAGCGCTTTTTCAGCACCTTCATCGGCAGTCAATCGGAGTAAGGAAGCCATCTGTTTTAATTCCATTCGCTGCGGGTTTTCGCATTTTAGCGCTAACCCGGAACAAAGGTTGGGAGAATGGGGAGGAGGTTTTCACAACCATTTAGGGCGGTGTGATAAATAAATTTTGGAGGGGGGATTTATTGACGGAGAAATCCTGGCTGAAAAAAGATATGGTTATACTTTACTGAGGGGAGCGCGCTTTTTTGTCCGATAAAAAGTATGGCGAGGTAACGAGCTAATTCTTTTAAATATTTTGGTGACGGCGGCTTTATGGCAGGTGAAGAGCGGTGTTGAAATGAGGAACGAATTTCTGCCCGAAATGAAAATGGCATGAAGCGGCCTTCACTTTGTATGATAAAAAGTATGGTGCGGTACGAAACCATTCTTTTCCATTCCGGGGAAGGCTGCTGAATGGACGAATGAATCGAGGTGCCGAATGAGGTACGATTGAGGCGTGGAGATGATGGAGGTAATGAAGGGGGCTATAGTTTCTTTTATTTTTTATGAAACACGTACCTTTTTTGTGAAAACACGTTGCTACCGGCTATCCGGTTTTTAGAATTAATTGTTGCCGGTTATTCCCGGAAGCGGATTCTTGATTTTGGTTGTATCGGCGCAGTGGTGAACCGTGGTAACCACGCGGCAGGCAAAGTACTGGCCAGGGCCGGTTTTGTTTTTGAGGTTCCTTTTGATCATTTACAGGACCTATACCTAGTTGCCTAGCCTTGTCTACAGGAAGCAATGGCTGTGCGGATCGCCGCGCATGACTGCGAGGATATTCTTTAACCGACGGCGATGGCATTGATTATAGGCCTTCCAGGGGTAGGTTGAAACCCTTTACGCCGATGAATGGACAGCCAATGCCTGGGTATCGATTGAGCCCCAATTTGTGAAACACAAGACCTGTCTCTATACCATAATAGAGCATGAGTTTATGCAGCGGATGGAAGCAAAAGGTATATCAATTCCTTATTATACTTTTCAAAACCAACTGATGAGTTTGGTTCGGTCACACGCGCAAAAGCACAGCATCGAAGATTTTATTGCTTTATGGGCCGGGCAATCTGCCGGAAAGAGCGCGAGAGGTACAAGCCATCAAATTATTACGGGTTTGATAGGTATGATAGTATAAGAGCGATTCTCTGTGCGGGTGATAAAACAACAACAAGTGCCCTACCAGTATAGGACATTCTCGGCATGTAGCCTGAATATCTTCTTTATGAAATCCGAAACATAAAGTAACTATCTGTTGAAGTCAAACAGCTAGTTTAGATATTATAGTTTTGGTACGCGCGTTTATAATTGTTTTACTGCGGTTATTTATAGTTGTTTTATTGCGGTTGTCTACAATTGCTTTATTGAGGTTGTTTACAATTGTTTTACTGCGGTTGTTTATAATTGTTTAACTACAGACGTTTATAATTGTTTTACTGCATTTATTTGTAATTGTTTTACTACATTTGTTTGTAATTGTTTTATTGCATTATATAAATGGCTACACCAAGGGAAAAACTCGTAGAAGCACTGGAAACATTAAAGGAACGTCAGGATAAAGGAGGTGTAGCAATCCATACATCCGAAATTTCAAAAAAATCAATCCGGGTATTATTAGTTAAGAAAGGGTTTCTTAAAGAAATCATAAAAGGATGGTACATACCAGCGGACCCTGAGGAACGCCCTGGGGACAGTACATCATGGTACACATCCTATTGGGATTTTTGTGCCAAATTTCTGAAATATAAATATGAGACGGATTGGTGTATTTCGGCAGAACAATCTTTACAATTACACGCTGGTAATTATACGGTTCCGCTTCAACTGATAATCAAATCACCAAAGGCGAATAACACCCTGACCAATTTACCTTTTAATACCACCCTGTTTAATCTTAAAGCAGAACTTCCGGAAGCAGAATTAAGAACAGAGCAATATGGGATTAGAATGTATACACTCCCGGGAGCGTTAATTTATGCTTCTGCTAACACCTACGCGCGCAACCCGATTGATGCGCGGACAGTAGCATCAATGGTAAGAGATGCATCTGAATTGCTGCCAGTGTTGTTGGATAATGGCCATACTTCTATAGCCGGCAGGTTAGCCGGTGCATTCAGAAATATAGGACGGGACCGTATTGCAGAGAATATTCTCGGGGCTATGCGTTCAGCAGATTATAATGTGAGAGAGTCTGATCCTTTTGAAGAAAAGATAGACATCAAATTATCGGGAAGAGAACGTTCCCCTTATGCTAACCGACTACGACTGATGTGGCAAATGATGCGCACCACTGTAATTCAAAATTTCCCTGTGGCTCCCGGAATCCCAAAAGACAAGGATGCCTATCTTAAACATATTGATGACGTTTTTGTCACAGATGCTTACCATTCTTTGTCTATAGAACGCTATAGGGTAACGCCCGAACTGATCGAAAGGGTCAGTAGCGGCGCTTGGGATAAGGATGTCAATCCTGACGATAAAAAGCAGAAAGATGCGATGGCTGCGAGGGGATACTGGCAGGCTTTTCAAAAAGTAAAGGGCTCGATCAGCAAAATCATGGATGGCGAAAATCCGGGTAAACAAACAGATGCAGACCATCCTGGCTGGTATCGTGAATTGTTCGATCCCAGTGTATCGGTGGGTATATTAAAAACTTCGGATTTGGCCGGTTACCGGAATAATCAGGTGTTTATCACCAGTTCAAAACATACTCCATTAAATGTTGACGCGATGAGAGACGCCATGCCGGTTTTATTTGAATTGTTAAAAGAAGAAACGGAAGCGTCTGTAAGAGCTGTATTGGGTCATTTTTTGTTCGTCTTTATCCATCCATACATGGATGGAAACGGACGTATAGGACGCTTTTTGATGAATACCATGTTGGCTTCGGGCGGCTACCCGTGGACAGTTATTCCTGTTGAAAAAAGGGCAACTTATATGGACGCTCTTGAAAAGGCAAGTACGGGGCAGGATATTGGACCCTTTGCGAAATTCCTGGGTCACTTGGTTGAACAGGAAATGAAAGGAAAGCCTGAAGCTCAATTACCCCAATAAAGGTGTTCCTGTTTTTTATACAATAATTAAATAGGGATATGGGAAGTTATTGCTCACTTACCCTGGCTGGGTATGAGGTCGGAACATCTAGAAGGTATAAATCTCTACCAGGCAAGTCTGTTTAACGAAGGGGATAGGCGCTCCTGGTCAGTCCATTTGACGCGGCAGTGGTAGCCGCCCTGCAACTTCTGAAAAAAAGAAGCTTCCTGGTAACTTCAGAGTTGCAACGTTACCATATTTACCCATAGCTATGAATGTTATTGTAAATCGTTTATATTTACGCAACAAACCTAACCATTCATGAAGAAATACCTTTTCATCTTAATTATCGCAGCCGGATCATTAGTAAGCGCAAGCAGCGTTAAAACTCCAACTAAAAGCTACGCAACTTGTAAAGGCGATAGCCCATGTCGAGCATGCAAGAATTGCAAGTACTGTAAGCGTTGTGCAAAGGATGGTTTGACATGTGGTGTTTGTAAGAAGTAACGTTCACGGCTTTATA
Source organism: Mucilaginibacter cryoferens (assembly GCF_014205845.1). GTDB lineage: Bacteria > Bacteroidota > Bacteroidia > Sphingobacteriales > Sphingobacteriaceae > Mucilaginibacter. Next base: position 92,953 of record NZ_JACHCR010000023.1, on the reverse strand, counting down.
CGTCTTTCGGTATTTATATTTTATCTCTTTTGATTACCTAAATGTTTCTGCAAATATTCGCCTTATCAAACACTGGTTTTACTTTTTCCTTTCCCCATATCTTATTACCCGCACGTTTATGATTATCCATGTAGTAATTGTTACGCTTAAGAAAATATCTATCTATGGCAGCTTTGCAGTCCTCCAACGACTCATAATCACTATTTCGAATCACAGACTTGGACATTCCGCTAAACACAGACTCGATTACATTTAGATGGGGCGCTCGAGCAGGCAGAGGAGTTAAGGCAATTACGGGCCTTTGATGAATAGCCCTATAGGCAGGATCATTAACCTTTTTTAAAAAATTCAATAGTTGCTTGGACGCATGCCAACTGGCCGCATCCCATGACATATATAATTTATCCTGATCTTTATATTGTTCTGTTAACACTTCGATCAACCTTATCATTTCACTTGTATCTTTTCTTTTTGAATAGAACCAGGTAAGTTTGTTGCAGGATAATTCCAATGCACCTGTGCATATAAAATACCCTTTGCTTTTATCTACTTTTAGGTATACGGGTTGTTCACCTTTAAGCGCCAGTAGCCTGCCACCCTTCGGCCTTACCGAACATGGCCCGTATTCGTCAATAGAAAAGAATTTCTCTTTCTCACCGAGATTCCCTAATACACGCTGAATCTCTTCATATTTTTCGCGGAAATCTGGATCGGTACTTGCAATTACTTCTCGTGAACGCTTAAACTTAATGCCCCGCCGTTTCAAGTAAATAGATACCGTACAGAAGGTAATACTTTGACCAAACTCCCGCGTAAAAACAAAAGCCAAGTCAGTGAGTGTCCAGGAAGCGCGATCTATTCCATAAAGCTTTGGGCTCTGTCGAACCAAGTGCACCAAATTATCAATCTTGGCTTCTATTTCAGCTGCTTTCTCCGCTTTGATAGGCCGTTCTGTACCGGCCCTATCCAACGCCTTAAGGCCTTCGCTTTTGTAAATCCTTAACCAGGCACGCAAAGTAGGATTGGTACATTCGATCTTCTCAGCTAATTTACCCATTGAAAGATAAGTATAAACGGTCATCAGAACCACTGCAACTTGCCAGCGGTGGCGGTCCTTCGATTTTCGCCATTTGTTTAGTGTAGCGATCTCGTCTTCAGAATACTGCGATTTCATCTTTTCAGTACACAAGGCATCTTCATTTTCATTGAACCAATTACGAAAATGGGGATAGAAGCCAGACCTGCTATATTCACCGGGGAAGAGCTCAACATATTTCCTGTAAATCGTGTCACCAACCAGTACGGGACCCGGCTCTTCCTTGATTATCCCCGGTAAAACACTTATCAGGTTGAGATACCACGGATTGGTCTTTCTAACCTTTTCTTTACCTATAAAAAAGCTGTAATCTGACAGCTTTTCCGGGATTTGCGATTGGATAACTTTAAACTCATTAAGGTAAAACCGTATAGTTTCTGCGCGCAAATCCAAAACTTCAGCAAGATATTTCACATTGGAATTTCCTTCAATGAAATGCCGTCTGATAAAATCTTTTTTGATTCTGGATATATGCATATGCAAAAAGGGAATTAATGAATGCTTGATATAAATCCTTATCTACCAGTTTAGTTTTAAATATAGTCAAATATTGAATTAGTTGACGCATATAGCTGACATTCGCCACATAGCGCAGTATTATAGTTAGAATTTCAACGACTAATCTTATAAGAGTTTAATAACTCCATCTTTACTTTACTCATGTCACTGGCAAGTATATCATAAACTGCATCGTACTGATTGCATAAGTCAAATATTGCTATGCTAAACTGCCCGATGTATAGTTCTTTATCGGTTTCATTACCAGAGGTTCTGATTTTGGCCTCAATATCTAATACCTTCAGATAGAGTTCATGTGATCTATTGTTAGCAGCTATCAGGTCGTCATAAGCAAGGGATACATCAAAGTAAAGACCAATTAGGTTATGCTTCCAGTTCTCAATATTCATTTTCTTTAACTGTAAGTCTGCTCCCTTTAAACCTTCACTCATTGACTTATAACTTGCCTCACTACGGGCAATATTCCTACCTTTCCATAGCTGTACGCTTTTCTTGAGTATGGACATCGTTTCGCCAGTCACGTAGTAATAGTTTTCTGCTATCTCAACTTTCTTACTACGGTACTGTGATTTGAGGTCAATATCAGCTTTCCGTTTGTCTCCAATGTAAGCGAATAAGCCTGTCAATGCCTGGGTAATTATAGCACCGGCCAGCCCAGAAAAGGCGCTAACTGCGATCAATGTAGAGTTATCTGCTGCCATGATTTGGAATTTAACTAACAATAGTACAGATTATTCAAGGAAACGTTTTGATTCTGTTATTAAAAGGTTACTGAAGCTTAGTAACTGTCAAATCATTTGCAATTCATTCGAGAAGTCTACCTTTTAAGAACATAAGGTTGCAAGCCATCTCAGCTTGTTTCATCAAACTCAATTCAGGAATTATAAGTGGATATTCCGGGAGGCCTGACCATATGATTCCGTGCTCCAAGTTCATTTACTTATGTAAGATTTATCACTGAATTGATTCCCCGTTTGGAATAGTTGTAACCATCATTAAAACCAGCTTTAGTACTCTATAACTATATCGGGAACAAGGTGATTTTTTAGGCTAAATGACTTGTTTTTATAGCTAAAAAATTCAGGTTCGATTTTTTACAGTTGGGGTAAAATGAAAATAACTTGATGATAGTCAATAAGCTATTTTCAAGTAGTCTGTAGGATAAGAGAACAATGTTTGAAACACGCTTATTACCAGTGACCTGTTTTTATTATTTTGACCTGTGCCACGAATGATCCAACTGGTCTGAATCTTCTGACTTTAAGAACTAAATTTTGCATTATCGAAAGCCTTTGCCTGCGCCATAATTTTACATCAGGTCTAAGAACAATTGGATTTTCATATCGCTGCAGATAGACCAAAAATCAACAAGAATCGAAATAAATGACATGAATTTCTCAACTTTTGGGTCATCAAGAATATTAACTTTGTAATTGCTGATTACTGAATGGTTGTTAGTTATATAAGATTTGTTTACTGTTTTATGTTGTCATGCGACCTTGCTGATATATTTTATTAATTTTTGAGGATCAAAAAAGTGGTTCAATGGGCCGTGACCAGTACCTGTTTTTACATCTTTACCATGCTCAATAGCACGTTGAACATATAGCTTGCTTTGCGATATGCCTGTAGTCAAATCGTTTCCCAACGCGATGAAAGATGCGATAGCAGACGATAAACTGCATCCGGTTCCGTGTGTATTCGGGGTAGCAATAGCTGTTGACCTGAAAATGCGTTCATCACCATGCTTATCTAAGTAAACATCAAACAGGTCGGGGCCTTTTAAATGCCCACCTTTAACAAGTACCGCATTACACCCGTATTGCATGATCCGAACCGCAGCCGTTTTCATATCGCGAAGTGTGTTGATCTCCATTTTGGCCAGTATAGTCGCCTCATCAAGATTCGGGGTAATGATTTGAGCCAACGGAAAGAGTTCTTTTTTCAACGTTGTTGCCGTATCGTTTTCAATCAACCGGTCGCCACTGGTAGCTGCCATCACCGGGTCGAAAACAATGGGCACATCGGGATAACCCGCTAATACTTCGGCAATGCCAATGGCCAGCTCCGCACTGTGTACCATCCCGATCTTAATAGCAGATGGTTTGAGATCATCCATCACCGCTTTAATTTGTGCCTTAACAAAATCAACCGGGATGGGGTGCATGCCACTAACCCCTAAAGTATCTTGCACGGTAACAGCTGTAATAGCAGTAGTGCCAAAACAACCAAGGGCGCTCATGGTCTTCAAGTCGGCTTGTATACCGGCGCCACCGCCACTGTCCGATCCGGCAATGCTAAGTACAACCGGGTATCTGTATTTACTCATAACTGATCTCTTAATTAAATCACGCCGTTTTTTAAACTGTACAATTCGCCTTTGTACAAAGGCTTTAATAACTGGATCGCCATTTTACTGCGTTGACCCGTCTGGCAGCAGAATATCAACTTTTTGTTTTGAGGCAATTCTTCTATGCGATCTTTCAATTCATATAAAGGAATGTTGATACCACCGATATTGTAGTCTTTAAACTCGTAGATTTCACGCACATCAATCAGGTGGATCTCATCTGCTGATTCGTTTAGCCACTTGTTCAGTTCGTTTATCGTTATCTCATGGGTGGGGGCTGGAGCGACGGTGGTGATGTTTTTTAACTGAACTTGTTTTTGTTGTTTCCAGACTTTAAAAATACTGGTTGAGTTGTCAAGCGCATTAATAGTCATAAATTTACCCGAGAGGGTTTCTCCGATACCGCAAATAATCTTGATGGCTTCGTTAGCCATATAGATGCCAATGATGCCGGGTAAAACACCCAATACACCGATCTCGGCGCAATTGGGCACTTCATCCGCTGGCGGCGCTTCGGAAAACACATCTCTATAATCAGGTCCATCTTGATAACTGAACACGGATACATGGCCTTCAAACTTAAATATAGAGCCAAATACGAGTGGCTTATTTAAAGCCACGCAGGTATCGTTAACCAAAAAACGTGTTCCAAAATTATCAGAGCCATCGATCACAAGGTCATAAACCCCGCAAATATCTTCAGCGTTACCGGATGTAAAGCGTACCGGATAAGCGGTAATAAAAGTATGCGGATTGAGTAATTCGAGTTTTTCTTTAGCAAGAACCGCCTTTAACCCGCCAACATCGTTCACGCAATATAAGATCTGCCGGTGCAGGTTGCTGATATCTACGATGTCATCATCTACAATGCCGAGTTCACCAACCCCAGCAGCAACCAGGTATTGCAGTACAGGGCATCCCAAACCACCCGCGCCGATCATTAGCACTTTGGCGTTCTTAAGTTTTTCCTGTCCGGTTATTCCAATCTCAGGCAAAATGATCTGCCTGCTGTACCGTTTCAATTCTTCGCCTTTTAACATATTGATTGCGCTAAACTGTTATCCCAATCTTTCCAAACCGGCTCGTAACCTTGCTCAATTATCATTTGAGCAATTTGTTCAGGACTGCGTTCATCACTGATCTCAAACTGTTCCAGCGATTCCCGTTCGACGGCATACCCACCGGGATTTGTTTTAGAACCCGCACTAATATTGGTAATGCCCAATTTGATGATGTTGTTCCGGAAGTTTGGCGACTCACGGGTAGAAATGGAAAGCTCCACTTCCTGGTTAAATATGCGGTAAGCGCATATCAATTGCACCAGTTCGCGGTTGTTCATTTCCACTTTCGGTTCTAAACCTCCGCTAAATGGCCTTAAACGTGGGAAAGACAGGCTGTATTTACTTTGCCAATATTTTTTTTCAAGGTAATTGAGGTGCAATGCGGTAAAAAAACAATCGGTGCGCCAGTCTTCCAGGCCGATCAATACGCCCAAACCCATTTTATGGATACCTGCCTGGCCCAGCCGGTCGGGGGTTTCAAGGCGGTAATCAAAATTCGTTTTTTTTCCTTTTGGATGGTGTTTTTTATAATCTTCCTTGTGATAGGTCTCTTGGTAAACCAGAACCGTATTTAAACCATAAGGCGTTAGTTGCTGATAGTCTTCCAGGTCGAGCGGCTGTACCTCCATTGAGATGTGTGCAAAATGGGGGCAGAGCAGGTCAAGCACCTTTTTAAAATAGTCAACATGCACGTTTTCATTATCTTCTCCGGTAACCAGAAGCACATGGTCATATCCCATATTCTTAATAACGCTAACTTCCTGCATGATCTCCATCGGCGAAAGCGTTTTACGTTTTACTTTATTATCGTAGCTGAAACCACAATAGGTGCAAATATTTTTACACTCATTTGAGAGATAAAGCGGTATATACATCTGTATCACTTTGCCAAAGCGTTTCAAGGTCAATTGCTGGCTAATAGCCGCCATTTGCTCCAGGTACGGCGCTGCCGCCGGGGATACCAGGGCCTTGAAATCTTCCAATGTCCGTATTTCGGAAGCTAAAGCACGTTCCACATCATCACTGGTTTTGGCATAGATGCTCGCTTTGGTTTCGTCCCAGTTATAGGTTTCGAAAATATCTTTAAAACTATTCATCTAAAAAACAGGTTAAGGGGCTGCTTGCCACAGCATGGGTTGCAGGCAAGGCCAGTTTGGCTTCGTAGGCCATGCGTCCGGCTTCGACGGCCATTTTAAATGCTTTCGCCATTTGTACCGGGTTGCCTGATACCGCGATGGCGGTATTCACCAATACAGCATCGGCACCGATCTCCATGGCCCATGCCGCATCAGATGGTGAACCGATACCTGCATCGACAATTACCGGTACATTACTCTGGCTGATGATGATCTCTAAAAAATCTATGGTTTTTAAACCTTTATTGCTGCCTATCGGCGAGCCTAAAGGCATCACTGCCGAAGTGCCCGCATCTTCCAGCCTTTTACATAGCACAGGATCGGCATGAATGTAGGGTAATACGATAAAACCTAATTTTGCCAACTCTTCGGTTGCTTTTAAGGTTTCAATCGGGTCGGGCATCAGGTACTTAGGATCGGGGTGTATCTCCAGTTTGATCCAGTTGGTTTCCAGCGTTTCCCTGGCCAGTTGAGCCGCAAAAACAGCTTCCTTTGCATTTCGGACACCCGATGTATTGGGGAACAGGTTGATATGCGGATATTTAAGGCGCATGAGCAGATCGTCCTGGTCGTTGTTTTTCATGTCCACGCGTTTGAGGGCAACGGTGACCAATTCCGAGCCGGAAGCGAGCAGGGCTTCTTCCATTAAAATAGAAGAACTGAACTTACCGGTACCGGTAAATAAGCGGGATTTAAAGGTTTTATCGGCTATGGTTAACATGGGTTTTTCGTTTAAATAAGTTCATTTATGGGCGCGGTATTCAACCGTTGATAGCTATAAGTAACTATAGCTTTCGGGTCTGCTGCCCTGGTAATAGCGCCGGATACCGCAACACCATAGAGGCCCGCATCCACGAGCGAGGTGATATCCTCAGGTAATACCCCGCCAATGCCAATAACAGGAACGGTCATATTTGCGGCACGCATTTGTTTCACGATGGCCTTAAAGCCTTCCAAACCAAGAATAGGGCTTAGCTTCTCCTTGGTTGTCGTGAACCGATAAGGGCCGCAACCGATATAATCAACGCCTTCCGCAACCCTTTGCCGGACATGCTGAAAAGTATTGGCTGTTCCCCCGATGATCATTTGCTGGCCGACAATCCGCCTGGCCTGGGCAACCGACATATCCTGCAAACCCAGGTGAACGCCATAAGCTCCCGCTTTTAGCGCGACCTCCGGATGATCGTTTACGATCAGTTTCGCGCCATGCTGGTTACATAACCTATTGGCCTCGATGGCGTATTCCAGGATCACATCGGCAGGTTGGTTTTTAATCCGGAGCTGCACCCATTTGCATCCCGCCTCCAGGGCATTGCTAATAGCGGTCAGGTGTGACCCGTTTTCTGGTTCTTGTGAGATATAGTGTAGTTTATTGATCATTGTATTCGTCTTGTATTTAAACGGGCAGATTTTTTTTTAATTGATGATATCGCTCGATGGCTTTTCCCGGCTCATTCCAGAGCGTACCTAAGACGGCAGCTCCATCAAATCCCATTGCTTTAATTTTTGTTAAGTTGGATATTTCCACGCCACCTAAAGCGATCACTTTAGGTTTTACATTGGTTTTACCCAGTTTAAAATCAACGGCTAATTTGTTTTGGTAACCTGGCTTTGATATACTATCAAACACAGGCCCATAAAAAACATAATCAAAATGTGTTAACTCGGGAAGTATCGAAATGTCATGTATAGAGGCGCTTAACGTAAATCCTTCATCGAGTTGGCTTTGCCATTGTACTGTTCCTGATGCTTCCCGCACCCTTTCGGTATAATGCAATCGTTTGAGGCCATAATCGGCCGCAATCTCATGAAACAAGTGTAGTGCGATACGGTCATAAAAAAGGGGCGCTATGCCATCCAATAATTTTTTTACGGTTTGTATACCGACCTCCGGTTTACGCAAGTGAAAGCATTTCAAACCCGCATGAAACAGGTTGTTGATGAGGATAGGTTCATCAGCAATGGCAACCGGGCTTGAAATAACGACCAGTTCCATTCTTATTACAAATAAATCTCGCTTCCTTTTTGTAAAAACTCTTTCGACTTTTCTTCCATGCCTTTGGATAGCGCATCCGTTTCGCCCATGCCATTTTCTTTGGCATAGTCACGGACATCCTGGGTTATCTTCATCGAGCAAAAGTTAGGGCCACACATGGAGCAGAAATGGGCGATCTTGGCACCATCAGCAGGCAACGTTTCGTCATGAAATTCCCTGGCGGTATCAGGATCAAGTGACAGGTTGAACTGATCTTCCCAACGGAAATCAAAACGTGCTTTGCTTAAAGCATTATCACGATATTGCGCTCCCGGATGCCCTTTGGCTAAATCTGCTGCGTGTGCTGCAATTTTATAAGTGATCACTCCATCCTTCACATCCTTTTTGTTAGGCAAGCCCAAATGCTCTTTCGGTGTAACATAACAAAGCATAGCCGTACCAAACCAGCCGATCATAGCCGCGCCAATAGCTGAGGTAATATGATCATAACCCGGTGCAATGTCTGTTGTTAAGGGGCCTAATGTATAAAAAGGCGCTTCGCCGCAATACGCTAACTGTTTATCCATGTTTTCTTTGATCATGTGCATAGGAATATGTCCCGGGCCTTCAATGATCGTTTGTACATCGTGCTTCCAGGCAATTTTGGTTAGTTCGCCTAAAGTTTCCAGTTCGCCAAATTGCGCTGCATCATTAGCATCGGCAATACAGCCTGGGCGCAAGCCATCGCCCAACGAAAAGGCGACATCATAAGCTTTCATAATCTCGCAGATCTCTTCAAAATGCGTATACAGGAAGTTTTCTTTATGATGGGCCAAGCACCATTTAGCCATGATCGAACCACCGCGCGATACAATACCTGTAATACGTTTGGCAGTAAGTGGCACGTAGCGCAACAATACGCCGGCGTGGATGGTGAAATAATCAACACCCTGCTCGGCTTGCTCGATCAGGGTATCACGGAAAAGCTCCCAGGTCAGGTCTTCGGCCTTGCCGTTTACTTTTTCTAATGCCTGGTAAATGGGCACGGTACCAATTGGAACCGGTGAGTTACGGATGATCCACTCGCGGGTTTCGTGAATGTTTTTCCCTGTCGACAGGTCCATAATGGTATCTGCACCCCAGCGGCAGGCCCATACTGCTTTTTCTACCTCTTCTTCAATACTGGAAGTAACGGCCGAGTTGCCGATGTTGGCGTTTATCTTCACGAGGAAATTACGCCCGATGATCATCGGTTCGCTTTCGGGGTGGTTGATGTTTGACGGTATTACCGCACGCCCGGAGGCGACTTCCTGGCGTACAAATTCCGGGGTAATATATCCTTGGGGGGTGTTCGCACCAAAACTATGGCCGGGATGCTGGTGCGACATGACAGCATATTGCCCGTTAAGCTGTTCTTTTAACAGATCGATACGCTGGTTCTCGCGAATAGCGATATATTCCATTTCTGGCGTAATGATGCCTTTTCGGGCATAATGCATCTGCGATACATTCATGCCCGTTTTTGCTTTGTAAGGTTTGCTGATATGTGCAAACCTTAAAGCGTCCAGGTTTTGATCGTTGGCGCGCAGGTTACCATAATCGGAAGAAATTGCTTGCAACTGCTCTACATCGCCCCGCTCAACTACCCATTGCTCACGCAGGCGTGGCAAACCCCGTTTCACATCGATTTCGATATCAGGGTCGGTAAAAGGGCCGCTGGTATCATAAATCGTTACCGGTGCATTGGGTTCGGTCTCTCCAAACCGTCCGTGCAGTTTGGTTTCGCTCAGGCTTACCTCGCGCATGGCGACCAGGATGTCATGCAGTTGCCCTTTAACATATACCTTGCGGGATGCAGGAAAGGGCGTTCGGCTTATCACTTGTTCGCCTGGAATTTTTTCAGTTTTCATAATTGGAGTTGCTTTATTTTATCCGCCTTGGGTTGCTTTAATGATGGTAATATGATCGTCGGAATTTAATAGATAAGTCTCCCAATTGTTTTTAGGAACAATTTGCTGGTTGACCGCTATAGCGATGCCTTTAAAAGGTAATACAAGAACAGTGTCAAGCATTTGCTGTATTGAGCAAACTTCGGAAACGGAATAACTTTGTTGATTTACGGTGATGTCCATCCTGTTTAATATAAAAACTGTAGGAATGGACCCGTTAGAGGATTGGTAAACAACACAGAGGATGTTCTACTTTTCCCTTCGGCAGTACTAACTGCATCAGGTTCAAAGGGTATTTCTCAGCACAAGGCACCCCTAAAGTTTGCGCTAAGTAAAGAAATAATTATCGAATATTAAAACAATGATTTTAGTTGTATGTCTGAAATTAGTTGTTTCAGGGAAATTACTTTATAGCGCCGATTCAAATATTCAGCAACCGCAGGCGTTCACGTTTGGCGAATATTATTTACGTTGCCGCCCAGCATAACAGCCAATAGCTCCTCCCGTAATATGCTAAGCGCAATCCATATTGTTGTCATGATTATTTTCATCATCTCCGGGGATGACTGATCGTCTTTTAAATAGTAGCCAAAACAGGATACAGCCCCGGAAATACTACTGATTTAGTTCATACCCCACTTTCTGGCCGGTTGGAAACTCCCCTTTAAGTCGCCACATTTACAACCTGCGGGCATAAACTTACGTATAAGGGTTAGTGGATATGGATCGTTCAAAGCTTAAGAGCCCGTTTGTTATCATCGCTGCGGCGCTTGGCTGGGCCTTCGTCGCCGATCCGCTGATCAGCCACCTGGCGCAGCGGCTGGAGCCGGGGCACCGGGACCTGTTCCGGAGCCTGAACGATTTCATCGTGCTCCTGGTGGTCAGTTTGCTCTTGTACCACAGGATCAGCCGCCAGGCCAGGGAAGTCCGCAAGACCCGGGACGATTACCGCCGCCTGTTCGAAGAGATTCCTGTTCCGATGTTTATTTTCGATAGCCGGGATTTCCGGTTCCTGGCAGTGAACACCGCTGCCAGGAACCATTATGGTTATAGCCGAGCGGAATTTTTACAATTGAAGGTAACTGATATCCGCCCGCCGGAAGAAGTCCCCGCCTTTTTAGCAGCAGTGCAGCAGGTTCCGGGCTGTTATGCGGATGCGGGTCGTTGGCTGCACCGCAAAAAGAACGGGGACACTTTTTATGTGCGCATTTTTTCGCATCATATCGTTTTTGAAGGCACTCCGGCCAAGCAAACCCTGGTAGTCGATATCGACGAGAAGGTGCGCACGGAAAAGGCGCTGGAAGAAAAGACCGCCGAGCTGGAAAATGTACTGGAGAGTATGACCGATGCTTTTTATACGGTCGACCACGACTGGAATTTTACCTATATCAATAAGGAATACGAACGGGTACAGGGACAAAACCGCGCCAGGCTTTTGGGCAAGAACGTCTGGGAATTGTTTCCCTATGGCAAGGAGCATCGTTATTTCGAGGAGTATGACCGGGCGCTGCGCGAACAGGTCAGCGTGCACTTCGAAGAGTTCAACACCTTTAACGGGATGTGGGTATCGGCCAGCGCCTACCCGATCAAAAGCGGCCTAGCGATCTATTTCCGGGATATCACACCAGAAAAACTAATGCGCGAAAAGAGCGTCAGGGACGGACAGAACCTCCGGGCAATCATCAATAATACCCGCGACCTGATCTGGTCAGTGGACCGTGACTTTAACATCATTACGGGTAATGGCGCTTTTTGGGAACGGGTGGAGCAACTGACCGGGAAGCGGCCGGAAACGATCAGCAACAGCGACTTTGAACAGGACATTATGCGGCCCATACTCGATAGTTACCGCCGTGCGTTCCGGGGCGAGGCTTTTCTGGTCATCCGGGAACGGGAACTCGACGGGCACAAGCGCTTTGAGGAGTTAAGCTTTAACCCGATCGTGGACCAGCAACAGGAAGTGACCGGTGTCAACTGCTTTTTACGGGACATTACCCGGCAGCGGGAACATGTGGAGCAGATCGAAAAGCAGAATGACAAGCTTCGCCAGATCGCCTGGATACAATCCCACCAGCTACGCGTGCCGGTCGCCAATATATTGGGACTGGCCGAGGTCTCCCGGCTGGACTGTTCGGCCAAGGACGAGCTCATCCCGCTGTTCTGCATGGAAGCCAAACGACTGGATGAGTTGATCCGCGAAATTACGGCGCTGACGCAGGACCTGGATGGGCCGGGCTAAGCTTATTCGACCCCTGGAGGATTTGCCATGATGCGTTTTGGATAGCACAACAAGCAGTTCGGCTATCTTTGTTTGATGTTATAGCCTGAATTTTGCCTTATGAAAATCATATTAACAGGCTCATTGGGCAATATAAGTAAACCGCTTGCAAAAGAACTGGCTGGGAAAGGACATGCGATGACTTTGATCAGCAGCAGTGCTGAGCGGCAGAAGACATCGAAGCGCTGGGCACGAAAGCTGCCATCGGCTCGCTCCGGGATATCGGTTTTTTGATCAGGACATTTACGGGAGCTGACATCGTTTATCTCATGGAGCCGACCGAGCCCAACCGTTTTCTGGATAAAACCTTCAACCATTATCAAAGTGTAGGCGAAATGGTAACCATTTATAAAAAGACAGTTGAGCACCCGGGCGTGGAGGAAGATCGTGCATTTGAGCAGCATCGGCACGCATACCGACCAGGGTGTAGGCCTTTTAAGGTTTCACCATGTGGCGGAAGGGATACGGAGATCGCTGCCCGCGGATGTATCCATTAAGTTTATGCGGCCGGGAGGCTTTTACGGCAATTTGCTGATGAATATTGACACGATCAAAACCCTGAGTAAGGGATTTATCGGTGCTGTTATGACGCTGCAATATTATGGACTGGGCGGGTTTGCTCAGCGGCAAAAGAAGGGTGATCTTCGCCAATTATGGCGGCGATACGGTCAACCTGCTGGTTTCGCCCATTGATATTGCCTCTGTGATCGCTGAAGAAATGGAAAAGCCCTTCGAGGGGCGCACAGTCCGTTACATAGCCAGTGAGGAACCGACCTGTAAGGAGGTGGCCCGGATGCTGGGGAGGCTATTGGCAAACCCTATTTGAAGGGGGGCAAGATTTCTGATAAAATGCTGCGCAATGCCATGCATAAACAAGGAATGGGTGAATTGCTCGCGGACGGGCTGGTGGAAATGGGCGCAGCAGGCCGTAGCGGCAAGTTGTATGAAGATTATTATAAAAACCAGCCGGTATTGGGTAAAACTCCGCCAAATAACTCTGCGGGTAAAAAATAAAGTATGGTAAATTTTTTTTAACCTGTTTTTTTCCTTGATTTAGAAATAAGAAAAAACGCCATTTATACGCTTTAAACGGCTTTTTTTGAAAACCTTGTTCATTTAAACACTGGCATAACTCTGCAAAACGCGCAAAACGATGATGAAAAAAACACTTAAAAACCATCAAAAAGAGCGTTTGCGTGCTGCAATTACGGCTATTAGCAATCCGATATTCTTTACTCAGACACTTAATGTACATGGTAATTAGTTATTTAGCTACTCACCAGGTGCAAACTCTGACAAAACTCTGCCACAGCATGTGAATTTGCATGCCATGACAACGGCCGAAATCACCTACACAAGACCCCAATTATTCAAGGGAAAAAAGATTAATCTCGTTCCGAAAGGCTCTACAAAAGCCCGCGAGGAAGCGAAGCAAAGCTGGTACATTGAATTTTTCTTTTATGATCCTGCGACCCGTAACATGGAACGGTTCGGGTTCAGTAAGAACCTGAACCGGGTAAAAGACCCTAAAGAAAAATTTATCCTTTTCACGGAACTGTTAGAAACCTATATAGAAGCTTTAGATGGCGGCTGGAGCCCGATTGACGAAAGAAGCAATGATAAGCTTAAACGTCAGATTGTTTCCCTATCATTGGAAGAAGGCAAAGTCCTTTTTGAAGCTTACCACGAAGCAAAAGGCGCCAGAAAAAAATCAATCCAATATAACAACTTGTCAGCACATAAGATTAGATGCCCAAACCGGCGGTTACTATCGCTTAACTCCGATGCATGCCACAGATAAATGCCTGGATATGACGGGTGCATCTACTGCAAATGGTATGCAGGCAGAATTATACACTTGGAACGGAACTAACGCCCAGTTGTGGTCTATTACGCCGATAGGTAACGGTTATTATAAGATCATACAGGTAAATAGCGGTAAGCGAGCGGATTTCAACACCAAATATAATTGTTTTTAATTGGGTAACTTAAATGAAAAAAAGCAGCTCTCGATAAAGTAATGAGCAAGTTTCGGGTTGATTGTTATGTTAATATGCCTTAGGTTTGTTTGATATGGCTAAAGATTTAACGCTTAATTACTATCGTATAGAAAAGGCGATAGGCTATATAGTAACCCATTTTAAAGATCAGCCCGATCTGGACGATATTGCTGAACGGGTTAACCTTAGCTCGTTTCATTTTCAGCGCTTGTTTTTGGATTGGGTCGGCCTTACCCCAAAAAAGTTTCTCCAGTACCTTACGGTAGATTATTTGAAAAGCAAGCTATATGAAACCCATAATGTTATTGAGGCCGCTAATATAGCCGGCCTTTCGAGCCAATCAAGGGTGTATGATCTTTTTGTTAACATAGAAGGGGTTAGCCCGCAACAATTTAAATCGGCAGGACAGGGGTTAGAAATTTGGTACGGGTACCATGCTACCCCATTCGGGATGTGTTTTATAGCCATTACTTCGAAGGGTATTTGCGATCTGCACTTCATTGATGAAAACAGAAGCGGAAATGAGTTTGCGCTTTTTTCACAAAAATGGCATTTTGCCACACTGACGCACCGGCCGGACTTAACACAATGTTTTATCCAGAAAATATTTAAGCCCGGATCTGGAAACCAGGAGAAGCTTAATTTATTGGTACAGGGAACGCCGTTCCAGGTTAAGGTATGGGAAGCACTCGTAAATATTCCCTTCGGCTCGGTAAGATCCTACCAGCAGGTTGCGGGAGAGATAGGTTACCCCGGTTGTGTACGGTCTGTTGCTTCTGCAGCCGGTAAAAATCCTATTTTATACCTTATACCCTGTCATCGTATTATTACCAGAGAGGGAACAACCGGCAACTTTCAGTATGGAAGAATCCGTAAGCAATCCATGATCGCCTGGGAAATGGCCAGCCTGGCAGTTTAAATAATGGTTTCTTTTTGTAATTGAGCAAGAATCAGGTTGCGGCTATATGGTTGATTGGCAACTTTTGTTTAAAGTTCAAAAATCAACCATATGTTTAAACAAATCACTATCGTTTTTTTGCTAACCACCGCAGTTTGCCTTAAGGTTGCTGCGCAAACAGACGATATTACCTATCATTGGACTACTGTAGATGGCATAAAAATATTTTACAGAACTGCGGGAATTCCGCAGCATCCGGCAATCGTATTGTTACACGGGTTTCCGAGTTCATCCGTAATGTACCAGGGCCTGATGCAGCTGTTAAAAAAGGATTTTTACCTCATAGCGCCAGACTATCCCGGCCATGGCTATTCCGGCGTACCGCCTGATTCGTATCCGTTCACCTTTGATACTATCAGTAATACGGTTTACAAGTTAATTGAAAGTTTAAGGATTCAAAAGTACAGTCTGTTTATGCAGGATTATGGGTCTCCGGTGGGTTTTAAAATAGCATTAAAACATCCGGAAAATATCCGGGCATTGATTATACAAAATGCCAATGCCTATATGGACGGTTTTCCGGAAGCTAAAGATCCCAATGGCGAGCTGCAGCAATACTGGAGAACAAAAAATGCCAAATACGAAAAAGCCTGGATTGAATATTACCGGTCGGCAAATACATTACCGGCCGACCAACGGAAACTTGACACTGCTATTAACCCTGACAGGCGCATGATGGATGCAGCCGTGATGCTGAAACCCGGCAGGCTTGAATTATTTATGCAATTATGGTATGATTATAGGAACAATGTTAAAAGCTACCCGCTATGGCATCAGTATTTAAAGGCCAATCAGCCACCTGTTTTAATAACCTGGGGAAAAGAAGATACCTTTTTTACAATTCCCGGTGCAATTGCCTATTTACAGGATGTGCCTAATGCAGAGATCCATTTATTAAATGGTGGCCATTGGGCGGTCACTGAGAAAAATACAGCCGAAATTGCAGCACTTATAACAAGCTTTTTTAGAAGGAATAACATTCAATAACAATAACTTACTTGTATATTATTTAAAATACAAGTATAACCGAGGCAACAACTAATGTTATTGCATTAGCCATAATTACCGGCATGCTCCCAATCATCAGCCCGTCTATAAGCCACAACAATGTTCCTATAACAAAAAGAACATACATTGCTAAAGAGATGCCGGAGGTGTTTTTAGTATAAATTGTCGTTATTGCCTGCGGAAGAAATGATACCGTTGTTCCGCAGGCGGCTAAAAGGCCTAAAATGGTAGTTGCGCTCACTTTTTATTTTTGAGCTTAAATAGTAACTGGCCTGGTAACTATAACCGCACCCATATTTTCCAGTTGGAGTAGTGCTGCCCTTCGGTTTTCTGAGGCAGACAGCGTTCCAAGCAGCGGATGTTCCATGGCACATGTTCCCGTTGTTTCGGGGTCAAGGAAAACTTCCAGGCCCTTCATAATAGCTTCCCGGGAGGTCGTCGAAACACATCCGTGTGTGTAGAAGCCCATGATCACTACTTTATCAACGGATAACGATGCTAACCATGGACCTATGTCAGTACCTGTAAATGCGCCGTAAACATTCTTTTCAAACAATTTTTCGTTGCTCGCACTGGTTAAAGGCCCGAACCCTTCAACAAATTCCGCGCCCCAGGTACCAGGAACGAACGCGACAGATTCTGTTGGCAGGTTGTAATGTTTCACCCATGCTATAGGAGTTTCATTTTCACGGGCTTGTTCAACTTTTGCCCTTATAACTTCAATAACTAAGGGATGATCCGGAACCGGTCTTTTACCCTTTGCCGAGAATTCATTCTGAACGTCTATGATTATAAATGCTGTCATAATGATGTGTTTTTAACTGAGACAAAATTAAACGGCATTAAGAAGGTCATCAACCTGATTCTTGCGGATCGCTTATTAAATTGCGGCATCCGCTTTCAGTAAAGCTACAATTGCCCGGTAAAAGTTTTGCGGGGCGTTGTTGTTCTTGGTAAAAAAAAGTGCGGGCTCTATTAACTCAAGTTCCATCAGATAAAAATCATTGTTAATGATAACGCCGTCAACCCTGGCGTAAAGTAATGGTTCCCGGATATGCAATAGAAAAGCAGCGGCATCGGCAATAATTTTTTTGCCGGGATAAAAATCTACAGATGTGCCGCCATAATCTGTCTGAACCCTGAAGTCACCAGTTTTAGGCTTTTTTAGGATAGCATGGCTAAAAAATTTATTGAAAAAAATCAACGAGATTTCGCCTTCCGTTAAAATTTCATTGACAAATTTTTGAACGATGTATTCACCGTTTTTTAACAGCTCATTAAGGCGGGCACTATCACTGACGGCAGTGCTTTCTGAAGCAATCCAGGTATTATACGCCCCGCCCGAAACCGCAGGTTTTATAACCGCTTTATCCCAGTGATTCTCCAGTAAGGTCTTTGAAATATCTGCACTTGAATTTTTGGCGAAGTATTTAAATGCCGGTATGTTTTTCCCAGTTTCAAAAAAATCAGCGAGGTACTTTTTATTTTGGTTTAACCTGATGACCGAAACAGGATTCAGCACTAAACAATCCAGTTGAATAAGCTTATTCAGCCACTCGTTAAATTCTCTAATCCTTAAATAGTAGTTCCAGGTGGAGCGGATAATAACGGCATCAAAGCTATTCCAGCTAACACCTTCATCTTCCCAGCAGACGGCGGTAACAGCTATGCCGGCTGCTTGAAGCCAAGCCGCTGCCGCACGATCATCCGTGGTTAAATTTATTTCCTTGTTATAAGTTACAAAACAAATATGCATAACAGCAAAAATGCAGATGTAATCGTCTTTTTGCAACCCACTTCTTGCGTTTTGAACTACCGATGTTTCGGCTGTAATAAATTACTAACTTCTGGTCATTTCGGCATTCATCTTTGTGGTAAATTTATATTAGGCCTTGAAGGGCTATTTTACTCACATGTTTGAGTGGGCGACATAAATAGTTAGTAATCATTTATGTGCAATTTTTAACCTGAGTAACATATTAGATTAATTATTTTATCGTTTGCAACTTTATACACCAGCAATTCGTCCAGATCAATTTTACCACGCTCGTTATGATCGCATTGCATCTGTAAACGAATAGTAAAATAGTTTCCAGCAACAAGTGGTTCAGAGACTTGAGTTACCGGCAGCAATTTAAGCTGTTTTAAAAAATTTATTTCCTTTTGTAGCACATCGTCAATCCCTTTAAAAGCTGTACCGTCCGTTTCTATATGTACGATAGTTGAAGCATAAAGCTCTTTTTCTGCCTGCACAAATTCATTTTTGCGGCAAAGTTCTACCAGCCTTATTGCAATTTCTGAAGTCTCCATACAATATTATTTATTGAATATATTTTAAATTTCACGGTGCCATTACCGGAACCTAACTAAAAGGTAATATACAATACAAGCAAAGCACAAGAATAATGTTTGCTTGTTACGCTATTAATATGGCTTGGGCACAACCTCCGTAAAAGAATTAGTAGTATCTGGAGGTTATATGACCAGGTTAAAAAACAATATTCCGCTCAAAAAGATTGATCGGCATATTGCATTTAAATATGCGAGCCTTGGATTAAGAGATTAATGGAAGTATGGGAATACTGATATAATACGCTGGATAAAAGCCATACAGAAAATTCACAATTTTTGGTGAACGTCTTTCTTAATGTAATACGACGATTTAAAGTGGAAATTCTTCCATACTTCTGAAAAGCGGTTTTTCTTTTTTTCGTCCATCTTCAATTGCCCAGTTAGCCATGGCATATAACTAGGCTCGCCAAATAACCCGATTTTTCGTGGAGAATACATGAAAAAAATGATTGAAAATTACGAAAAAGTCAGTTTTTTATGAAAGGCAATTTTGAAAAAAGTTTAAAAACCGCATTTATGAGAGGACATTAAGGGAAATAATCCCTTATTTCCTACTCGATTCTTTTAACATTGTTTTAAGTAGCCCGTAGTGGAAAAATAGCGAACCGTTTTTCGGATAATTTAAAACGCTTGGCAAGTTAAAAGTCTGAACATTGACCCCGTTGCAGATTCTTCCCATGAAAAATATCCTATAACATGATCATCCTGATCCAAAATATACCCCCAATTTTCAACCTTCATTTTAACGAACGTCAGGCCTGAAGATGCAGGAGCATCCACTTTTAATGAGCTGGCAACAGATAATGATTTACCGGAAGATTCGGCGACTTTAGTTGAAGTCAAGTTATTTAATGACAATTTGTCGGGTGCCTTAGCATAAGAAAATGCAACGGTGCAAATGAATGTCAAAAGCGTTAAGGTAATTTTTTTCATGTGATTGATTAATTTTCAAGAACTCACCTATTTAAGTTCTGTATTAAATTTACCAATAAGTATTAATCATTGTTAATTAGTAACTTGCATTCTGTCAAGCAATTGCCCCTATCTGTCCCGAAAATGCAATTGGGCGATTTAAGGCTTTAAAAAACTGAATGTTTTTAGTTAAAATCAAGTGATTTAAATAAGTATTTAGCAATACTACATCTTTAAAACCTTGAATCTGTCACATGAGAAATTAGCCGTACACTAACATTCAAAGGATATTTGTCAGTGCCTCCCAATCAAATAAATGAGCTGGTGTTTAACCCGCCCATTTATTATCAACCGGTATGTTTACAATTTAAGAAATACTTTGTTTTATTTCTGAGTATTGGAAATGTTAGTTATCGAATAACTTTTTCTTTCTGATGCCTCACCGTTCAGGGCTAAATCTAAAATTGTTTCCGTCTGAAACTTCCCCTCTGTGATCAAACCTGTCTTAATATCGACATTTACCGTTCCGTCAAAAGTTTTTTGTTTAGTCTTAATACCTAATGACATTCCTGATGGTGCGCCTTCTGCATTCAAGGTCTTCTTATACCTCCGGAGTCCCCGGCAGACCACGATTAAAAAGCATACTTATCTCCTTTAAGAGTTCTGAAAAAGGTAAAAAAGATAATTTTCAGATCCAAGGTAAAACTCCAATTTTCCATATACCACATATCCGCTTCAACTCGTGCACGCATATCATCCAATGTCTGGGTTTCTCCCCGGAGACCGTTGACCTGAGCCCAGCCGGTAATACCTGGCTTTATAAAATGCCTGACCATAAAATGATCAATCAAATTAGCGTACTCTTCTGTGTGACTAAGCATATGTGGTCTTGGACCGACGACAGACATATCGCCTAATAATACATTAAAAAACTGAGGCATTTCGTCCAGGCTCGTCCTTCTTAGGAATCGGCCAATTCTGGTAATCCTAGAGTCCCCCCTCCGGGCCTGCAAACTATCCGCATCTTTGTTTACGTACATACTCCTGAATTTATAACAATTAAAAGTCGTATTATCTTTCCCGGACCGGGGTTGTACAAAATAAACTGGCCCCCGCGATTCTCCTTTAATAAGAATATATAAGATAGGATATAACCAACTTAATATCAACACAATGACCAACAAAGAAAAACCGATATCAAAAGCCCTTTTTAAAATGCGGTTAACTATATTTTCCAAAGGTTCTTTTCGAATGGAAAAAACATCGGCTTTGCTGAGGTTCCTTGCACGTAACTCACCCTGAAAATAATCAAAATGTTCGGGGATCAATTTAAATCTCACCAAATTTTTATCGGACTGTTTAATCAGCCGTTCTATAGTGGTTTGTTGAGAGAATGGCAAAGCGCAAAATATTTCGTCAATCTTATTTTCAACAACATATTTCATACAAGCACTGATATTTCCAAGATGAAAATCACAAGCTGTCGTCGCTAAGGGTTTGTCTCCGAATAAACCAAGGAGCTCATAACCAAGCAAGTTGTTTTTGAATCGCTGAAATAGTTCGGTACCCGTAACACCTTCTCCGAGAATCACCGCCTTTTTTAACGGTCCGTGTAAAACAGTAGAGTATTTAACCGTTTTTACATAAAACACCTTCCAAATAATCAGTAATGATGCAAATAAAGCCAGGGACAATAACAGAAACTCTTTGCTGATGTAGTACGTCTCTATGTGACTTACAAACAACATGATGTACCATACCAAAGCCACATATAACAGGTAAGTTTTTATAGCCTTGGCCACAATATGCCCCTCAAGATGAAGCCGGTATAAGCCAATCAGATTTGCTGCGAATAACCATAATAAGTTAAAGATCACAACCGCATTCAAACATGATCTATCCGTTAACCATTGAAAATAACTATGATGTAAAAAATTATAGACTACTATCAAAGATGAATTTAACAACAGGTAATCAACCAATACATTTGCCACCCTGTTAACCTTGTTATACTGTTCAATCATAAATCATTATTTGGTGGGGGTATAGCAATTATGATGCAACTCCTAGCTCGCCTATGCTAAATGACTTATATTAATATAAATCCTCCTAAAACGAGTTGGCTTTTCTTGGGCAACTAAAACATTCCTCTATCCTTTTCAATAGGTATAAAAAATCCTCATTATGGGTAATTATTTCCTCATTTGTAATTTAATTAATATTGACTATTTTTATTTTCTTTATAATTAATTAACAAAACTCCGAGGGGGACTTACATTAGCCAGATCCTTCTCCACAGCGCTCGCTAAAGGTAAGCGGTCCTCATATTTTAAGATACACATATGTACTTTGGTAATCATTGGCAAAATAATTACGGAGAGATGCAGATCAGTACCAGAAACAATAGAGCTGTCCTTATCTTTATATACTGATCGGACAAAAGACAACATGCTATTAAGTATTTCAAAAGACAAAGTCATATCCAGCCATAGCTTCAGAATAATGTCATTGCCTGTGTTTCAGATGTTTTAAAATATATAGATGACTACATTCATTTATTTTATGACTATTCCGTTTTTGAATTCAATAAATTGATTTAATATTAAATTTAGAAGATCATGCATAAACTTGATCCGGATTTTGGTACCCTTATTTGTGTCAAAATATAACGTTCCTTTAAGGTCAACTGTTAATCCCTTGATCAGCAAGTCAAGCTCCCGGTCGGCATCATGTTTAAATGCTCCATTATCCATCACATTATCATCGTAATTGATATTAACCGGTAGCACAATTCTTAGGCTGTCATGTGCGAATTACCGTGTTCAATACTAGCAAATAAATGGGTGGTCATTAGTATAATTGGCAGTAAGCTTATTAAAAATGATTTGAAATATTTTATATGACTTAAGCTGGGTGATGTTTAATCCAAATCTTTATTCTAAACAAATTTCATTTGTTTCTCACTTAATGTGTTTTAATGATGTATAGATGCCTTAATTATCAGATTTTCAGTTATTTACATACTAAAAATGTGAATAAGGCTCGAAAAAAGCATATTTTGGAATGTATAAAATTTTCCGAACACTCCTAATTTGTAATCTACAAAAGGTAATTGCATTCAGCGATTACAAATCCCGGAAATATGAAACACCGTATTACAAATCAGGACTAACCGGTGTTTTTTAGATATTAGTTCAATAGTTTGCAATAAAATGCAAATTTGCAGTATATTGCAAATAAATTTCAATGCCAACTAATGAACAATTTAAAACGCGCAAAAAATGCCACGAAAACTATCTTTTTGGTCTGCGGTTTAGCCATTTCCAGCTGGGCGCCAATGGTTCCTTTTGTCAAGGACAAGCTGAGAATAAATGATGGCAGTTTAGGTTTGCTTCTATTATTTTTAGGCGCGGGGGCCATAGTAACAATGCCTCTTACAGGTGGGCTTATTCACAAAATAGGGACACGGATAGTGATCATCGTTTCATCTATAGTGATAGCTGTTAGCTTCCCTATCGTGCTTTTGTTAAACAATTGGTTTGAGATAGCGGGAATGCTGTTTATATTCGGTTCGGGCGTAGGGTCAATCGACATTGCAATGAACACGCACGGCATACATGTACAAAATATGGCCGACAAACCTATCATGTCGTCATTGCATGGCCTATTTAGCGTAGGAGGGTTGTGTGGGCCAATTGTTGTAGGTGTTCTAATCAAGGCCGGCCTCGCCCCCTCCATAACAGCAGGAGTTATTTCAATTAGTTTACTTGCCATTACCCTAACACAATTTAGTTCCTTAATAGACCAAAATACTGAACATGAAATATCCTCAAAATTTACCAATTTAACTGAGGCCGAAGGAAATAAAAAATTCAGCCTGCTTAATGGCGCAGTACTTTTTCTTGGTGTGATGTGTTTTATAGCATTTTTATCTGAGGGTGCCGTTTTAGATTGGAGCGCAGTTTTTCTGAGAGACGACAAAGGTGTTGATAAAGCTATGGCAGGCGTAGGGTATGCTTGCTTTTCCATTGCAATGGCTACGATGCGGCTTTTCGGTGACAGGATTGTTTCTAAAACTAAGGGCAAAAATATTGTTATTTATGGAAGTATTATCGCGTTCGCCGGGTTTATGTTTGTAGTGTTCGCTTCCTGGCTTTTTGCCGTGCTTATAGGTTTTGTTCTTATTGGGGTTGGCGCAGCTAACATCGTACCTGTTTTCTTCACCGCTGCCGGCGCATAAAAAACGTGACCAGCTCAAAGGCTGTTTCAGCGATCGGAAGCATGGGCTATGCCGGACAGCTTGCCGGACCAGCTATTTTGGGATTTATAGCCCATCATTTTTCGTTGCCGGCAGCATTATTAGTTACTGGGTTACTGCTGTTGTCAATAGGGGTTGCCTACCAGGTTAAATCTATACGTAATGTGCAATGAATATGCTTAAAGAGGAACGTTTTGAAATTATTTTAAAAGAATTGAAGGCTACAAATCAAGTCACATTCGAAGCGTTGGCGAAAGGCCTGAGCGTATCAGAAGATACGGTACGCCGCGACATCGAACTGCTTAATAAAAGTGGGCTTTTGGTTAAAGTGAGAGGGGGGGCGATCAGTCCGGCAAAGAATCCATTGTCTTTCCATGACAGGGAAGGGATTTTTACGGAAGGTAAGAATACAATTGCATTAAAAGCTGTACAGTTGTTAAAAAATGTCCGGACAGTATTTATGGACGGTGGAACAACCATTCAAGTGTTAACTTCGATGCTTCCAAAGGATGCTACATTCCGGGTAATTACCAACAACGTGGCATTGATCCCAATTTTAAATACTTATAATGGTATTGAAATCATCGTTTTGGGGGGACATTATAACCGCATAACTCAAACTAATGTTAGCCAGCAAACCTGTGCTGAAGCGGGTATTTACCAGGCTGATATTTACATGATGGGTGTCTGCGCAGTGCACAGTGAGGTTGGTATTACTGCAGCTGTACTTGAAGATGGCGAAGTCAAAAAAGCCATGATGAAATCATCCCGCAAAACTGTTGTGCTGAGCAATTTCGAAAAACTTGAAACCACTGACTTTTTTAAGGTTTGCGGTTTAGGTGACGTGGATACGCTTATAACCGATCTGCAAAGCGACGATAAACGCCTTGATGCGTTCAGGCATTTTGACATAGAAATTTTATAGAAACCGGACAAGGAGGCAGAACGGTGAAGATTAAATACCTGTCGATTTTTTTAATTTCTTTGCTTACTGTTGATCAGAAAGCAAAGGAGAACGATGCGTCGCTTTCCGGCCTAAACCAGGCTATCGCCAACAAAGCAACGTTTACTAGGCAAAAGGAAGAGCGAATTGCGTCTATAAAAAGGACAAGAGCAGCGTTGGCTCCGCCGTTGGAGCAATACCGGATAAACAGCATTTTATACCATGAATACCAGAAATTTCAGATCGACTCAGCGGTTTCTTATGCCCTGAAGAATTCGGCACTTGCAAAATCGATGGGGCGTCGGGATTTGATCGTGAGATCCGGGTTAGATCTTGCCAATATCTATTTTCCACTGAATAAATTTCTTGAGGCAAATGACATTCTCGAAAGTATTAATCCCCGTCGTATCTCAAGAAATCAGTTAGCGGATTACTACGCCGCAAAGACCGAATTTTATGAACATTATCTTTCCAATAACAAAAACGATGAATATCAGAGCCGGGTGCGCCTTTATCAGGATTCTCTGTTGGCTGTTCTGGATCATAACTCAATGGATTTTCTGGTAAATGCTACGGTCTGTAACATTAACGCCGGCCATACAAGAGAGGCAGAAGTTTTTTTGCTGAACGTCTTAAAAACAAAGGATAAAATGACGCCCGATTATGCAATGTTTACTTACCTGTTGGGCTTGAGTTATGCAAAGCAAAATGAAAGCGCAAAAGCGATCAGATATTATGCTGAATCCGCCGCGCTTGATGTCAAATTCGCTATTAAAGATAATGCTTCTATGCAAGAATTGGCTTTATTGCTAAATGCTACCGGAGACATTGATAATGCTTACCGCTGTACGCAGTCAGCGATTGAAGATGCGCTGTTCAGCGATTCAAAATTTCGCACACTACATATATCCGAATTTTATGCAATTATTAATACCGCTTACTTAAAGAAGGAGGCAAAGCAAAAGGAGCAGCTTCGGTTATACCTGATTTTCATTAGTGTACTATCCCTGTTTCTTACCGCTGTCGCGGTATATGTTTATAAACAGATGAAACGGGAATCCCGCATGAAAAAAGAACTGGACTTTTCATCCAGACAACTTGGTGAACTTAATACAGCATTGAGTCATACCAATATACACCTAAATGAGACCAACTCGCAGTTGACTGAGGCCAACAAAATTAAAGAGGTATATATTGCACAATTTTTCGACCTGTGTTCTGCCTACATTGACAAACTCGAAAACTTTCGAAAGGTATTGAACAAAAAAGCGACGGAAAAACATTTGGATGAATTGCTTAAGATGTTGCGGTCTAATGTAATGATAAACCAGGAAGCGGAGGAACTGTACAGGATCTTTGATAAGATCTTCCTGAGCCTTTATCCGAATTTTATTTGTGATTTTAATTCTCTTTTGATTCCGGAAGAGAGGATTGCGGTTAAACCCGGAGAACTGCTGAACACAGAGCTTAGAATTTATGCATTAATAAGGCTCGGAATTACGGATAGCGTCCAGATAGCATCATTCCTTCGGTACTCATTAAGCACGATATATAACTACCGGACAAGCACCAGGAATAAAGCGGCTGTTTCCCGCGATATTTTTGAACAAAAAGTAATGAGAATAGGTTTAATTGAGTTTGGATAGTTAAGAAAACCTCCGGATTTACTACTTTTTTTGAGCTTCGCTTCTTTTCAAAGTGTTCATTAATAAAGTGTTATAGTACTTAACTTACTACTTTTTTGTTGTGTCAGTATGACGCAAACTAACATTTGCCTAAATTTACTTAACCGAATTATGATGGAAGCAACCTGCCATCAGCATGTTAAAAACCAATAATAAACTTTTTAATTAAACCATGACAAAGCGGATCATTATCATTTTATGCCTGCCTTTTTTGCTATGGGGCTGCGGCGGAAACTCCGGTACCCAGGAAAGCCCGAACGATAGTTCAGCAGTAAATAAAGGAACCAGCACAATGCCCGACTCATCCATAGAAAAGGCAAACACAATTTCGATTGCAATTTCATCCGATAAAGGAGCCGATTTAATCGTTAAAAACGACTGCCGAAATTGTCATCGGGAAAGGGAAAAATTAATTGGCCCGGGCTTTACAGACATCGCTAAACGGTACGGGGCATCTGATATTGACACACTCGCTGCTAAAATCATTAAGGGTGGTTCTGGCCATTGGGGAGATGCCTCCATGAGTCCGCATCCTTCACTGCCACTGTCCGACGCGAAGACTATTGTAAAATTCATACTGCAATACAAATAAAAAGCATTGTGTTATCTGCCTCACCGTTACAGTTCCGAAAATAACTTTGATAACCCCTCTATATACTGCCACGATTTGATGAAGCTTATTACACATATCAGATCCAGGTTGATCGAAAAACTATCGGAGTGTCTTGAAGAAAAAGCTCCTTTTGAAGAAATTACTTATGCAGATATGCTGAACAATTAGTCAAACGCCAATTAAACAAACGCCATGTTCATTGAAAACCCTATTTGTAGCGTACTAATATTAAAGGTAGCCAGCAGGTGTAATCTTAATTGTACTTATTGTTATATGTACAACTTTGAGGATAAGTCTTACATGCAGCAGCCAAAGTTCATGAATTATGACACTGTTAAGGCAACAATAGCCAAAGTAAAAGACCATTGTTTACGCAATAACCTGCAAAAGTTTTATTTCGTATTTCATGGGGGCGAACCTCTGCTGATTGATCGCAAATTTTATTTTGATTTTGTAGCTCTTGCCAATGAACAATTAGGCGGGCTGGTAAAAATCTTTTATTCTCTCCAAACCAATGGCGTGCTTTTATCAAACGAATGGTGCTCATTATTCAAAAAATTAAATATTCGTGTTGGCATAAGCCTGGATGGTCCGCAGTATATTCATGATAAACATCGCATTGATCATGCCGGCAAAGGAAGTTATAACGATGTGATAAAAGGAATAACTACGCTTAAAAATAATGGACTGGCTGCTATATCCAGCCTGTTATGTGTTATCAATATAGAATCGAACCCCGAAGAGATCTATGAATTTTTTAAATCTCACGGGATAAAAAAAGTCGATTTTCTTTATCCCGATCTTAATTATGACTGTCTGCCCGAAGGGCTTAAAAATGAGGATGATGCCACCCCATATGCTGATTGGCTTATTAAGGTTTTTGACTTATGGTTAAGGGATGAAAGAAATGCTACATCGCCCAGCATAAGGAGATTTTTAAATGCTGCCATGCTTATACTTGGCCAACACACCATGGCCGACGATATGGGACTTGAAGAAAACAATGTGTTGGTTATTGAAACCGATGGCGGAATTGAAGCCGTTGATTCGCTTAAAATTTGTGGCGATAGGTTTACCAAAGCAAACATGAATATAAATACCAACACTATAGATCAGGCACTGGATTCTCCCCTTGCTTTACTTTATTACAAAAGCCATAAAGATTTATGTGCAACCTGCCAGCAATGTGATGTAAAGGATGTATGCGGAGGTGGCCATATTGTACACCGCTATAGTAAGAAAAATGGATTTGACAACCCATCTATTTACTGCCAGGATCTGAAAAAGTTTTATAACCACATAAAAAATTCATTATCAAATATACTGGCTGATGTTTAAAATGCTACTGATTATACTGAAATAACGGATTGAACTTAAAACTTAGTGTCATATGGGAACTATTGAAAATGGTATTAAAATTCAATGCGCCGGCAATTTGTTGGATAGGACCGAAATAAGCGCGGGCACTGAAAGGGCTCTTGGTTATTCGCCTGCCGGAATTCCTTTCCGCACAGGTGCCTATAAGCCTAAAAAACCATGGCGGCAATTAACCGATAGGGAAGCGGAGGTACTTATGCTAAAGAATAAAACAAACCATACAGATTATTCGTCTACAGTAACCATCCTGAGCCTGCCTGAGATTTTAAAAGATAAGCTAAGCCAACTGGAATTACACCGTGTGCTTTCCAAATATTATTTTACCAAATATTACAGCAAACGAGAAAGTGACTTTCAAAATGCAACACGTCTGCTCCATTTATACTTTTCGTCATTTAACGTGAGCGAAAGAGAGATACTGGCCAGCTTTTTTGCCGTAAATAATCCCAACCTCGAAACCACAACAAAATATTTTGAAGGGCGGCAATATGTAGGTTTACATATAGATAATTGGGAAAATGCTACAATTGAAGGTGCTCACTTAGCGCAAAATCGCGTTTGTATAAACTTAGGTTTACAAACCAGGTACTTGCTATTTGTTAATCAACCCCTTAACAATATCAAAAGCAGAATAGTTGAAAAAGAAGGAGACTTTCACCTGGAAAATACGCAGTGGCATTTGGGCCAACGCTTTTTTAAACATTATCAATCATACCCGGTAGTAAAAATTGCCATTCATCCATTTGAAGCTTACATAGCGCCAACAGAAAACATGTTGCACGATGGATCAACAATTCAGGCAACTAAACCCGATATTACATTCACGCTACGTGGTTACTTTTCCGTTTAAAATGTATTAGCTTTAATAATTTTATCTGAAAATAACACAGAAATATATCAAATGAAATATTCTTTTTTGCCTACATTATTATTAATTAGTTTATGTTGGTCTTGCCAGAACCCTAAGATGCCTGCTCCTGACCATATAATCGTTGTTGTTGAAGAAAACCACGGTTACAGCGAAATAGTCAACTCTCCAAATGCTCCGTTTTTCAATCAGCTTATTAAGGAAGGCGCATTATTTACCAACTCATCTGGCGTTGCCCACCCCAGTCAACCCAACTACCTGGTTTTATTTTCGGGAAGCCTTCAGGAGGTTCTGGACGACCGTTGCCTTGAAGGCGAAACACCATATGATACTGATAATCTCGGTGCCGAATTATTGAGCCACAATCTATCTTTTAAAGGTTATGCACAATCAATGCCTTATACAGGTTATTCCGGGTGCGATACTATTGTAAGCCCAGTTACTAACCAACATTTGTTTGCCCGTAAACATGCCCCATGGATAAACTGGCAAGGAGAAGGCGTTAATGGACTAAGCCCATCGTTAAGTCTGCCAATGACCAAATTTCCAACTGATTTCAACAAATTACCAACTGTAGCTTTCGTTATTCCGGATATGGATAATGATATGCACAACATAGGTGCCACAGGCGATGCCGTTGCTATACAAAAAGCCGACAAATGGTTAAAAGATAATCTGTCGGCATTTGCTAAATGGGCCAAAATACATAACAGCCTGTTGATAATTACTTTTGATGAAGACGATTACAAAACAGACAACATTATCCCTACGGTGATATTTGGCGATAAAATACAACCGGGAAAGTATAACGAAAAAATTAATCACTTCAATATTTTACACACCATTGAAGCCATGTATCGCTTACCAGTAAAAGATACCAGCGCTGCCAAGCCCGTTACCGATATCTGGAAACAATAGCACCAATTTGTATATTATGTTCAAAGGAATAGAAATTAAAGCTACTAAGATCGACGAACGACTTACATTGTCTGAAGGAACAAAAACAACCAACAGCTTGAATGGCAGTTTACTTAATCAAAATGTTACTACAGCAGCTGGCCAATGGAGGCCCCCTAATACCCATGAACTGAATTTGTTGCTAAAAAAGAAATATACCAAAAATAAATTTCAGCAAATTAATGTACTTAGTGTAGATAGAGCTACAAAAGCAGCCATAAAAAAACTAAAAATTGAACATTGCCAATCTCCAGAAGATTTCTTCTCAATCTTCAAAACAGATAATTGGCAACAAGCACAAGTTCGGATGAAATCATTTGCAGCTAAGTATATGACAATTGATGAGCAACAAATTGAAATTGGGTTGGCTATTAAATCAGGCGGCCTGGAAGGAACAACAATAAATAAAAACACAGGCAATTTCACGGGTTTACATGTAGACTCATGGGAAAAATATAATAATCTTGGTGAAAGAAAATTAGCCAGGAACAGGATTTGTTTTAACATCGGCTTATATCCGCGATATTTTTGCTTTATTAATATTGATCTTCAACAACTATATAATTATTGTTCTGAGGCAGATCCAGAACTATATTCATCCTTTTGCGGGAATAATTACTCATACGTTTGGAAGTTTCTTGAGGAGAACAGAAATTATCCGGTTTGCAGGATAAGAATTGACCCTTTTGAGGCATATATGGCACCAACAGAATTTATACTGCATGACGGTAGTACCGAAAATAACCCTTTTGTTGATATCTTTTATACGCTAAGATCATATTATCAAATGTAAACATACTCCGTATATTGCCCCATAACTAACCTGTAACCACAAAATGTCGGTTGAAAAGTATCCTTATCATTTTTATCAAACACTTATTTTAAGAACGCCGATCTTTTCTTTTAAAGATTATTCTCTCAGAAATCTCAAAAAAAAACTAAAGAGCAAATATTTTCGCGAATCACTATTAGTTGCCAGTTCTACATTTTATCAGCAGTTGGAAAAGATTGACTTTGATTTAAGCAAACTGGATGAAAAGCAGCTGCTAACGGTTAAAAAATATTATAACCGTATTAATTATCGCCCGGTACCTTTTGGTTTATTCACAGCCACAACAGCCGTTAAATGGGGCAACGAGCAAAAAATTGTTATTCCCCTCCAAACTATACATCTTCAAAATAGCTTCGAAAAGGAATTTAAAACTGTTGAAGCTATAAAGGAATCTATTGATATCAAAAAACACCGGTATAGAAAAAATCCAAGCCTATATAAGGTGGGTATGGAGTTACGGTATCTGGCAACTTACTTTAATGAGGAAACCCAATCACTTGATTTTAATATAAGCTCGATACAGGCAATTGATGTAGTTGAACAGTTATTAGAATATTGCAAAAAAAAACTATCGCTGTATGAGTTAATAGCGTATTTAACCGTTAATCAAGTATTATCTACCGAAGAAGCTGAACTGCTTGTTCATGATCTTATTAATCTACAAGTTTTAGTTGATGATTTAATTCCCAATATATCAGGAGAACCTTTTTTACAAAGAGTATTAAAGCAAATAAATAATGACGATCAACAATCTGTTAATAAATCTTTTACAGTATATAACGTAGCCAAAAGTTTGGATGTTGAACTGGGTATTCGTAAATATATCCAAAACTCTGCCGACGTGTATGTTAATGTAAGTGGCACCGCAATAGAGGGCTCGTTAAATATTGCCTACCAAAAATCGGTTTCAGAAGCCTTAAACTGCCTTTTTAAAATAAGTTGTCAAGTCCCGGCGAATGACAGTATGGATGGTTTTTTTCAACTATTTGAAAAAAAGTTTGGCACTCAAATGGTTCCATTACTTTATGCCCTTGATCCGCAAACTGGTATTAGTTACCATAACTTGGCACAACATACCGAAGACAATATATTGCTTAAAGACGTTTATTGGCCAGCTGACGAAAAAGATCGGGCAGCATTTCCGTGGACTAAAGTACATCAGTTATTACTTGAAAAATGGAATACCCCAATAGTAAACGCCGGGACAAAAAAGCAGGTGATTAAATTAACCGAAAATGACCTTAAAAGGTTGGATTATCCAAAAGATGAAGATGCATTGCCACCCTCAATTTCTGTAGTTTTTAGGGTTGCCGGAAAAAAAATTTTGATTGAAAACGTTGGCGGAATTACCGCCACATCTCTTACCGGTCGATTTACACCTTTTGACGATAACATTAAACTACATGCTGCAACAATTGCGCAAAAAGAAGTAGCATTAAATCCGGGAGTAATTTTTGCTGAGATCGTTCATGTATGCAATTTACATACGGCCAATATAAACAGAAGGGAGCATTTATATCCATATGAAATTCCGGTTTTAACAGAGTCAACCTTAGATGATGAGCATCAGATTTTACTTTCAGATCTTTGGCTTTATATTGCTGGTCGCCAAATTATTCTGT
The DNA here is from genome assembly GCF_014205845.1 of Mucilaginibacter cryoferens. Lineage (GTDB taxonomy): Bacteria > Bacteroidota > Bacteroidia > Sphingobacteriales > Sphingobacteriaceae > Mucilaginibacter. The sequence continues at coordinate 60,204 of NZ_JACHCR010000023.1, read as the reverse complement.
ATTCTAAAAACCATGGCAAAAGAGTGATCCCCAGATTGAGCTCAGCCTTCACTTATTCAAGAAACAACCTGGCCGTTTTCCAGTTTTTGTGTGATTTTCAGTACCAAAATATGCATACCGGCTTTAAACTCGACCTAAGTCAGCTATTTCCTAACCTCAAGCATTATCCGCGGATTGAGTTTCAGGACACTATTCTTAGCCCCGAAACATGGCAACTTGATTCCAGCGAGTTTAAAGATTTGATTGACGCTCCGCAAAGCGAATTTTTCATCATTTTTAAGAAAATAAAGAAACAACTAAGATTTCCGCAATGGATTGCCTTAACCGCTAATGATCGGCAGTTGGTATACAACCTGAACAATACTGATGAAATTCTTTTCTTTTTTCAGACTATAAAAACGCAGAAAGAGATCATTGTGAAAGAATTTATTTATCCCGATGATGATTATAGCCTTTGTGTTAACGGAGAACAAAAGCCGTTGCTGAACCAATTCGTCGCTGCGCTTTATCGAGACAAGAATATCTATGAAGCACATGTTTTGCCAGATTCTGGATCACCTGGCATATCGAGAACTATTGCACCCGGACAGGAATGGTTATATTTCAAGTTATATTGTCATCCATCGCAAGTTCCTGAATTGATAGGGGAGTGCTTGCGCCGGAATCAGGTGGTCTGGTTCATCAGAATCTCCAGGGGGTAGATTAATGAGCATGGAAGGCCTGCGAATTGATCGATCATGCGGTAAATCAATTAAACAGCAATTATTCTTAATAGTTTGTTTTGCGGTAATCCTTTTCAGTCGTGGTAGCCTTAAACTTGAATTGTTCTAAAATCCCTATCTTTGTATACTAATCGTATTCGGAGTGAAAAAGAAGGTGTTGATTATTGAGAATGACCAGGATATCAGGCATATTGTCGAGTTTATTTTGAATGAACAGGGATTTGAAACGCTGAGTATGCCGGAACCCCAGGATCTTTCCGAGATCATTCCTTTTGCACCCGATTTGGTTTTATTGGACGAGTTTATTAATAGCCGCCCAGGCCACCGGTTATGTCTGAAGATCAAACAGGTGCATGCCTTGAAAACCATCCCGGTCATTATCCTCTCCACAGCCAACGATATTGAGTTGATCGCAACAGAATGCCAGGCAAACGATTTTATCCGCAAACCTTTTGATGTGACCGATATAGTAGGCAAAGTACTGGAGATTGTCAATCACCAGCCCATGGCTTACTAATATTTAAACCAATCTAGATAATATGAGCCGATATGAGCTGATAATATCCAATGGTGAGCCGATAGTTTTAGCTAAGCAGGACACTCTACAATAACTCATTAATTAGGATAGTGTCTATTTCACTATTAAACTATGTATGAGCTGTCGATGGATCTTAGCAATTCCGGTCTTTTGTAATTCTTCTATAAGTCCAGAGGACTGGTTTGATGAAAATTTCCATAAATCTATTATTTGCCATCTACAGCCGTTCCTTAAAAGAATTGGCGATAACTGTTTTTATAAACGGTGAGGCGTTCTGAAAGGTGGTATGTTCTTTTACAACTGGTAGGTCGAAATGAATCATCAACTTAGCGAAGCATTCATCAGCAAAAGAATTGGAGACGATTTCCACACCTGAAAAATCAAATACGACCTTTTCGTTTTTTTCAATTCCCTGGATGATTTGTCTACGCATAGCAGCACCGGCGACACGAGTGGAAAGCTGTTTGCCAATATTTGAAAATTCAATTCGCATCATTAAAATTACACATTAACTATTAAGCATGCGCATGAACATGCTCACGTGAAGTATAGATCAATGGCTCTCCTAATTCGGCTTCCAGTTTGGCAAGCGTTTTAAGTGTAAGGTTGTGATTCCCTTTTAGCCATTTATTAATTTCAGATGGCTTTTTATTCATTTTCGTTGCCAAATCTTTTTGAGTATAACCTTTTTCTTGTAAAATTTCGTTAATCCTCACCACGATATCTGTGTATTGACGTACAAAAATGCGCACCTCTTCTGGCGTTTCATTTTGTATCCTTAGTGCAACTTTACTTCTCATAGTTATATTTTTTTACAGAAAAATTTCATCGCCGCCATTTGCTGAAATAATTTTCCTTTTATTTTCATCAATCATTATCTCTCCATCTTTTAAAGCATCCTCAATTCGTTTTGCAAATTGGCAGGCCTCAACCCATTTCAAGTGTATGTCCTTACTTTCCTGGTTTGTCCATGCAGATTTGATGCCGCCATTAAACAAAATCACAATGTCACTTCGGTTATTAATCCGCAATGCATACAAGCGAAGCGGGAAGTTTGGGTAAGCAAACAGTATTTGTTTTACTGTCACACGGCCTGTATTCGGCAACCCTGTAACTTCGTTCTCGGGTCGGTTAAATAAAGCATCAATTGCCCCATAATCATCACCTACACTATCCAATACGAAACTCAACAATTGTTGTGTAGCCGTTTTTAGTTCAGGTATGGTATCATATTTATCAAAGAACCTGTCGGTTTCATTTTCATCCGAGTCATCCCACCGTACAGTATAAAAGGTGCACTTCTGGCCCTCATCATCCCATATTTCTAATGCAAAGATATTCACTTATAAGTTAATTTCAAATTTAAAGGTAAGATTTATTACTTATTGCAATAATACTCCAAAAAGAAGAATCTACTTTGGTTTAGAAGATAACTTTGTTTTATTTCCATTGTTTTAGAATTGCCGGATCATTAACGAAAGCTTTTCCAGAATACCAAGTTGGCCTTTTCTATCCAGACGTTTGACTTATAATAAGATGTCATTTACATTCAAACCGGCGTTCATGCTTACAAATATTAAAAAACTAAGCCAATTTTAGTTTTACAAGTTTTTATTTCTGAATGAAAGAGTTTGACAATAACCAAAAAGAGCATTGAGCGATTCTATATCCAGAATTGCATCCTTATTAAAGAGCCTCTTGAGGAATAACTTTAACAAGTTTATTTAATATAGCATAAGGCGCAGTGAACTTTCCTTTTTTGTTCTTGATGCCAGCATAGATAAAGGATTGAAGTGCCTCTTCCTTTGTAGTGTCTCGTCCTGGTTTTACTTGTCGTTTTTGAGTAGTAATACTGGAATCAGTTTACACTGTGCTATTTAAACTCCATAATCGCTTGAACCAAACAATTCCGGATAGAGAAGAGGCAATATTACCTTTAAAATAAAAGCGCTTTCAGTTCTGCCGATCCGGTTTTGGTATCGCTTTTGAAAACACCCCTTAGTTTACTGATGAGTTCTTTAAAATTAGTTGACGTACCACCTGTCGGTGGCAAAACTGAATTGACCGATAAATTAATATCTTCTACTTTATTGGCAATCCAGCTTACATTCTCATGAGGCAGGGCCAGTTGTAGAATCATTCCCGGTAGTCCTCCAAAAGACTCCGGCCCTCCCGAAACGGGAATTTTGTCCGTATAGAATGCAACCACATAAACAGAATCTAATACGAGACCATTCGCCCGGTGGCAAGGATAACCCGCTATATCCCGAACTTCCTCTGTAAATTTCCATTTAATATTCCTCAAACTATCCTTTAGCAGGTAGATATCATCAAATACTTTTCGTTTGCTTATCAATTGGTTATTGTTCAAATCGGAATAAACGATATTATTTTGCATCGATATCTGCGGGTCATTAAAAAAGTTGGTAATGGAGGTGTTTGCGCCGACAGGTATAAACAAGGTTTTATTATCGGCAAACACTAACGTACTTTTCAATTCCCTGAACTGCGGGTGTTGTTGCTTATAGGTTTCGAAAGCCGGTTTCAAAAGGCTTTCATTATCTTTGTTGATATTGCGCTGAATGATTGCGTACATATTTATCGTCTTTTTATACTCGATTAATCCGGAGCGGGTAAATCTTACATTTTGAGCAAAAGATGAAACGGCTAAAAGTGCCCAGACGCTAAATGTTGAAATTATCTTTTTCATGATATTATTTATTCGTTTTTTTATCGGCCCCAACCTTGTTAAAATCATAAGATAACGAGATCATAAAATACCTCTTAATTGTTGTGTAGTTGCTTTGCATCAGATCGACAAATTTAATCAGGCATTTAAATCATGAGAGGATTACGCACAGCAGATTGGCATTTGGGCAGGAAGCCGGAACAGTTCGACCGTATTGAAGAACGCCATGATTTCCTGGACTGGCTCATCGGGGCCCTAACGTCTAAAAATATAGATGTGGTGATCGTAGCCGGCGATATATTCGATTCAGGTTCGCCGTCTAAAACCGGGCTGGAACAATATTACCGCTTTTTAAGCCAGATAAAAGATACACGTTGCCGCGACGTGGTCATTATCGGGGTAACCACGATTGGATCAGTACCCTCAACGCGCCAAAGGAACTGCTAAAATATTTTAATATACACATCGTCGTCCCTGATTTATTTGAAGACCAAGTCATTCCCGTTTATGATCAAAATAAGCAGCTAGGCCTTGTCGTCTGCACCGTACCCCTCCTGCACGACCGTGATATTCGTCTGTCCGAAACTGGGGGATTTTCAATTTCTGCAAAGACTTTGCAGGGAAGCAGTTTTAGATTGGTGAACCAGGGCTGAACTTTTGGATGAAATCCGGTTTTCAAAAGCAGTTCACCGTTAGTATTACAATACCAACTTCGTAATATTACGCCAGGAAATCCGAAATACTTGTTTTTTGAGTCCGGACATGATTTGATAAATAATGTGCCACATATTGATGGTTATCCGAGGGGAACTATTAATAACGCTGAAAATTTATCAATTTTCAATTCAGCAATGCAAATTAATTGCTATGCTCTAAAGACATTGGGTATACTTAGTATACGGGCCACAAGGCTGGACCTCGCGGCAGCATGGGTGGATAGGTCGTAATATCATAAGCGATATCTTAATGCAACATTTCTGGCAATTGCCATCAGTAGCCCAGGGTGATCCCCAACTGCTAATTCTTCCGCATACCATTCATTTTGAGGAGTCCGAAGCAATGTGAAATCTTCTCCGGCAAGGCTGATCCTGATTTGGTTTGTCTCTTTAGTAATTCCCTTTGTTAAGACCATATATGTGTAGTCCTTCTCCTCAAATGTGATCCTTAGCGGTAAACTCATAACAGTTTCAAAGTTATCAATTATCCTGTTAAGATCTAAATGCTGAGTTTATAATCCAATCAGGTACTGATTTGTTGTTTTCCTGTAGTGGAAACATAAAAAAGATGGACTCTGATTATATGGATAGCAAAAGTTGGGAACAGACAAGGGCAGTATTAAAAATAGAAAGGTCCTCGCACTCGCTGCCCGGACCTTTCAACCTAAACCTTATCACAAAGACAAGCATAGCAGCTTGCCCTGCAGTGCCAATATAGCACAATTTTAAGTACCCACTCCGAAATTGAAGCCAAATTGTTGCCATTGGTAAGAATTGCTGGATGGTTCCAATCAGCGATATCAGGAGCTGAAATTTCCGTCTTACGGAAAACCGTAAAAAGCGATAATTTCCAACTGCTACATTCGTGTCATTAGATCTTCGAAATAAAAATATTAAACCATAAAAAAACGTTATCATGGAAACAATTCAAGCTATTAAACCAGGCCCAAAACCAAAGACAGAACAAGGAAACGAAGACAGAAGAAAGCACGTTGATCCACAAAACCAGCCAAAACGTCCGATTTAAAACCTTATATACCGAAGCCAAAAAAGTAACGGGTCTAAATCTATAATTTTTGCTAAGCTGTAAATCTGAATTGCACTAAGCATTAAATTGTTGTTAGTTAGATTAATGAAGTCGAGCAGGCTATTTGTGGGCGATATAAATAGGTTCCTGACGTATAGGACTACTGAAAAAGTGCCTTTCGCATGCTTTGCTCCAGCGCCAATGTTTCATCGTATAGGGTCTTGATCTCGTTATACTGATCCGTTTCAACGTATGGGTTATAGTTCCCGTGAAGTCGATCTTCCTCCGCTTTATAAAATTTATGTTCTTCATCTGAGCCTGAAATTGATTCATAACGATAGTTGATATCATCTTGCTGTTTTTGGAAGACCGCTAGTTTAAGAGGTGTCATACCGTGTTCTTCGTTAAGGAGGATGAGATTGAAAAGATGGCCGTGAAGTAGATCATTGAAGGAATATACACTCGATTTGACCTGATTATTTTCCAAATGAAGCTGATATTTGTCTTGCATCCATCGCGTAAATTGTTTGTCTAACGAATCTATGGGTTCGCCTAATGCCTCTTCGAGTAGTTCCGCGTTTCCTTGATAGGAGCCTTGTTTTTTAAGATCGATTACTGTTCTGTTACGAAATGCAGAAACGATCCGGATAAGTAAGCCTTTTTCTTGCAGGTACAGCATCAGGTGGTTAGACATTGCATAATTCATGGAAGCCTCACAAATGTTATGATCGTCCGAGCCGTTGAATTCATCCCAGGTATAACTGGTCAAAAGATTGATAGTCGGAAACCTGAGAGCGTTATCACGTGAGTTTGCTGCATCTAACAGTACACGTGTCCTCCAGGTATCATAAGAACCAACTAGATTATCACCATCCCATGAAGAAGTTGTATAAAGGCATGCCAAGCCTTCATCAAGCCAAACCGGGATATCTCCAATATCCGCCCGGATCATCAGGTGAAAGAGTTCATGATATATAGTGCCTATATGTTCGATATTACTGATCGTGACCAGAGTTAGATCGTTGATGCTTGAATAACCCAGGTTAGACACAGGAAGGTTAATGCCGTGAAGCTTTTTGGAGAGTGCCTGCATAGCATTGATATCCGGCATCATGAAAACTGTGATTAATTTCGTGGGTGCCGATAATTTATAATAGGTACTGTAGAAATTTGCGGCATGTTGAATTTTTTCTACAACCGTCAGAATCTGTTTGGCGTTACTACCAGAAGGTGTTACAACGACAAATCGATCAGAGGCCGTATTGATATCATAGCCGTTACCTAGTAAGTTGCTCCACAGCTTATTGGCGTCCCTTTTATGTTGATAATCAAATACTCTTTGGGCAAGCGAATCTGCTGATGGCATGCTGGTGAAATCAATAAATTGGGTGTAGTCGTAGCAATTGGTGACGTCTCCCAGCTTGCCGTGCCATGACGAGGGGATGATATTGAGAGTAAGTGGTTTAGGAGCTGCCGTGGATAATACGGCTAGTGCTGCCGAATGCGACCCGCAATTGAGGAATTCCTTATAAAGGAAATTTCTTTCTTCTTTGCTTAGTTGGTCAGACTGTAGCATTTTATTGTAAATCTTAAACGCATCTTTTGGACTTCCGTTCATACATAGACACTTAGCTTCGAAATAATCGAGGATAGGTGATTTGGCATGCGCCTTGTTCACACGGATTTTTTGGACGTCTTCATATACTACATCATATTTATTGTTGTCCAATAATTTCAAGTATTCGGCAACGGGGATTTTTACCTGTGCCTGCGCGCTGATTGCAACCTTAAGTGCTATAGTCAACAGTATCAATTTTTTCATCGTGGTAATTGATTTATTTCCTGTTTAATTTTTTAGGCTTGCGGCCTGCAGATATCGAATCCCGTAAAAACTCTGCACGCCTGATCTTTGCCTGTGATATTTTTCCGGTACCGGTTTTTGCCGAACTGTTGTTGTCTAAATTGTAGATCGCGTTTGCTATTTCCGCGTTGGAAGTGCTATCGTTGGGAGCGATTGCAAACTCCGGTGTTAAATAAAGCGGACTGTCCGTCTGACCTATCTCAGGACTATAAAGGATTGTGGCCATCATCAGCATAGTTCCCAAGAAACCGAAAATAACTCCAGGTGATGAGCTGACCACTTTAAATTTAATCTTTTCGTTGATGGTGCCTTCCAAATCGCTAACGTTTTCTTTTAGCTTTGAAATGATAAAAACGGAAGCAACAATTGCAAGGATCATCCCTGTGAAAAAACCGAGGTACTTGGTATAGGTTCTTGCAATCAGTAAAAAACCGGTCTGTGCGTAGCGATGATCGATCGCCATTTCCTCCATCTTTACCCGGGCGCGAAATTTTACAAATTCGAAATTGTAATTAAGCGGGTTGGGGTTGCCCCACGAATCCATTTGAAGACCCAAGTCGCTGGTCCTGCCCCCCGTCCGGTAAGCATTGATGGAATCATTAAACTCTATCAGTTGCCTGGTAGAAAGATAAATAAATAAAATGATCAATAGGCTTGGCATAATGATCATCCAAGGCAATAAGCGGGACTGCCATTTACTAAGCTGGGCAGCATCATTTTCTGAGATTACATTTTTTGCCATATGATGAATATTGATAAGAGGTCAGGTGTACTTTGTTTTCTGATTCCCTAAAGGGAGCTAACGTTCCAGCAATAGTGTTATATAATACTAATATACATAGATAAAAAAGGCCGCCAATTACTTAATTAAACTCCAATTGATAAGACCATTGCTTCGAACATACTTAAGGAGTGATACAAAGTTTTCCCTGACATTAAGCATTTCTATACTTTCTTCCTTTCGTTCGTTGTCATCCTTTATAAATATGCCAGGGCCAATGGTTGATCTCTCTGCCTCATTACCTTTAGACACGAGATTATATAATTTAAAGGCACTTATGACTTTATTATCCAATTGCATCCATTTAATCAGGAGGCTATCCTTACGCTGTAATAAGAACGAGTTTGTTAACTGTGATTCTATAGTCGCTTTCATCGATGCGAGAGCCAATTTTTCTTTTTGCTCGTTTTTTTTTATTGGTATGCCGTCCTTATCGCTTGTGTAACTCGAATCATAAATATTTTTTAGTTCGGCGACGCTTACCGAAAATTTATTTGAGTCTGCAAGTCGCTGCGCCGTTGCATTATTATTGACAATTCTCAATTCCTCATTTAAAAGCTTCGTCTGAATATTAAGATTAAGATTCGTTTTTTTGAGTTGCTCCAATGCCTCAGTATTTTCGCCATATTTAACTGTAAGTATAATCGCAACGACTGCAAGCAATGTTGAAATTGCTACACCATAAATAGATGCGCTGAGCGATAGGTTTTGTAACCTATTTGTTGGTGTATTTGAGATCCAGTTAACCCGGTTTTTAAAGTCAAATTTCCTCATAATGATAAGTTGGTTACACTATAAAGTTAGTACATATATAATATATTATGTACTTTTCATTCTTTTAAAATTTTAGCTTTTAAAAGCTAATAGCGAAACCTGCAAATCGGAATTTTAACATTGGGAATAGACTTCATTATTTAAATAATCATTCCCAAAAGAAAAATTTTAATTTCAATACACTCATGAAGACACTATTTAATTTTTTATCCTTATTTTCAGCAGATGTAAGCTGTTCAAGAGCATTATTAACTATCACCCTGTGATGAAAGTTGAGCTCGAATAAACAGTCAATAAAATCTCGTTTGATAAAGGATAGGGAATTTACCAATATTCTCCGTTTTGTCCGCACCAGGGATATATTGGCGCAGGGATTCTTGTGAAAGGACGATGGATTCCCTCACTCCTTTGCTGGTAAGAATACGCGTACGCTCGTTGGCATAATGAATAATGAACTTGGAAGGCAGGCGATGATAATCATTATAGCAATTTTGCAGGTATGTTGTCAGGATCGTATTCAACGCAGGGGTATTAGGCCTAACGTCGAAATGCTGCCCCACCAGCTTCACGCCGAAATCGGTATCGCTCTCCAGTATGATCGGATCATAGAACTTTACCTTTTCCTTGGGAGGCACTATCACGCTATCTACGGGCGGCGGGTTAGCAGCCTTCAATGTAGTTGTTGTATCCACATGCTTGGCGGTACGGTCTCCGTTACAGCTGCACATTACGATGGCGATGCCCATTAAGGCAATGATCAAACAGTTTTTCATAATATTTGATATTACAAAAACAATTAAAAAATAGTCTATTTCACCTGTTTCCTTAATTCAGCAATTTCTTTTTTCAACTCTGCAACTTGTTCTTTAAGTTCATTATTTCGCAAGAAACGCTCGTGTAATAACTCTTCTTTAGCCTGAAGTTTCTCTTCATAAAGCATTTTAATTGTTTCCACGTCGGTATATTGGTAAGTTCCTTGAACTTGGTTAACACTATATGCGTGGTTATTAAAATTGTTTATAGCGATTTCAAAAAAATACTCGGGGTCTACGTCGAACAACTTTGCAAGTTTAACGGCATTCTCCCATGATAGCTTGGTTTGATCCGATTCTAATTTTGATACAGCAGGCTGTGTCACTCCTAAAGAATCCGCTACCACACCTTGGTCCCAACGGTGCTGTTCTCTTAATAAACGTATTTTAGTTCCAGTTGTCATGAATATAGAGTTAAAATATAACCTTTAGTTATACTAATATAATTGCAGGTTATTTTATTGTGAATCAATTATTTGCATATTTGTTAATATATGAAAAACAAATATAGACGTTTTTAAATAAAAAGGAGGATTGTAAATATCGCCAAATTGGGCGAACAAGAAAAAATATTATAAATTTGAAAACTTCTTAAGTCTTTTACAAGACAGAGTTTTTTATCAAAATCTCGTACATGAAAACCGACTAAATTTCAATGAACGCGAGGTGGTAGGTAAAAGCACTGTCCCAACTAAATATTAGTTAGGGGGCAGTGTTCCTATCAGCTGTTTGCGTTCGGGTCCTTAGTCGGTACCTCATGTGCATTCAGACGGAGCACTGCCCTTTAAAACAGTTGATCCGTTTTAAGTCTAAAAACTAAACACGGATCAACAAAAATGCCTGCTATAAATCACATTTCATTAACGCTACATAACTTCAATCAGCCTCAAGATCGAAACTTTGCTGCTCTTAAGATGTGCGCTTTTTTATGGCAAGGTTCTTTTACTTTATGCACACCTGAATTTTCTAATATAGGTATTGTTGACAATTCGGTTTTCAATTCATGCGTCAATTTTATTTCCTATTGGTTTAAGAATATTCGTATTATCTCCTATCCCCTCCAGAACCCAATCAAGAACATAATAAAATCACCCACTTAAGTCCCGAAAACGGCAGCAGCGGTTAATAGTTAAAAAATAACGGCTGCCGTTTTCGTGTTTTTTACTTTCCCGGGAAACCTGTTGGTTTTTCGCCGGTAGGGTAAGTTATGTTGTTACTTTACCTTTTATTTTAACACATGGGTGCTATATTAGTTGATTTGAAAAATATGGGTGTACGGACGCCAGAGCAGTTGGTTCGTGTTTTTTATTCTACATACGATCCTGAAAGTGTACGGGAAGGCCTATGGGAGGCCTTTGGCTGTTTCGCCCTGGCTACCGAGAACTCCGAAGACAAAGAATTACCGGACGTTCTTGATGTTGCCAACTTGTTTGACGGATTGATCAGTTTAGTGAATGCCGTGTACGACTTGCGGGATAAAACAATAGGCCGCTGCGTTATCTGCGGAAGAAACGATGAAAGTAACTGCCATACGAACGGAGGAGGTAATGATGATGGCCCGGATAACGCGGGTTAGTTTTCCGGCAGTTGCCGGTGAGTGTTCTGGTTAAATAATAATCTTTAATATGTTTTAAAATGAAGCGATTTTTAAGCTTCCTGGCCATGCTTTGCTTTTTTTTAAGCGCGACAGCACAGGAAAATATAAAGGAAAAAGGATTAAAAGTAGGAGATACTGTACCGGATGTAGTTCTGGAAAATGTATTGAATAACAACGGGCAGCGCTTGAAACTATCAGATTTCAAAGGCAAACTATTGATCATCGATTTTTGGGCCACCTCCTGTGGTGGCTGTATCCAGGCCATGCCCCGGCTGGATTCACTGGTTGATGCCTTTGGCGGGAAACTCGTGGTGCTACCCGTGACTGCTGAAAACGGGGCAAGGATTGCGGCTTTTCAACACGCCAACACCTTTCTAAAAGGCCAGCGCTTCCGAACAGTGGTGGACGACAAGGTATTACATACGCTTTTCCCGCATCGCATGTTACCCCACGAAGCCTGGATAGACAGTGCCGGCAAAGTACTGGGTTTTACAGAGGCTTCAGACGTGACGGGCTTTACAGTCGCGCAGGCTTTGGCAGGAAAAGGACTCGCCTCCCGGATGAAAGAAGATGTAATGGATTACGACCGTAACAAAGCCCTGCTTGTCAACAATAACGGCGGCAGCGACACCGCCTACCAATACCGCTCCGTCATCACCGGCATGCTCCAAGGCCTGCCCTCCAACATGGGATTCAGCTACGATACCATCCGTAAGATGACCATCGTACGGGCGACCAACGTATCCGCGAAAAAACTATACGCACTGGCTTATCAAGGACTAAGCGGGATACCCGCCAACCACGTCGATATGGGCCCCGTCAGCGGTTTATACGGCTACGAACTCGACCTCCCGACAGCATCCCCGGGCCTCGTACGCCGCAGCATCCGCGAAGACCTCGACCGGTTTTTCGGCGTCAGGTCCGAATTCACAGGTTCCGCTTTCCGGCTCATCCCCGCGGGAAAAGCAGAAGCAGCAGGAGAGGGCCCGCTCACCTTGTAGCGGCCGGCAATTTATTTTTTAACAGTTTAACAGGAATCTGATGAAAGATTTTTACAGGATATTTTATAGCGCGCTGCTATGTATTTTGCTACCCGCAGCGGCCATGGCCCAGGCCATAACAGGCATCGTACAAGACCCCGGCGGATCGCCCGTCGCAGCCGTCCGGGTAGCCGTAAAGGGAAAACCACAACAGGCGGTAACCAATGCCGACGGCCGCTTTGTATTCACCGCCGCCCGGCTGGATACCTTATATTTTGAAAAAGCGGGTTACCTGTCCAAGGCGGTAGTAGTGCATGATGAGCACAGCTTTAAGATCACGCTGCGCCTGGTGGTGCAGGAAATGGAAGAGGTAAAAGTGGTATCGAACGGGTACCAGTCGCTGCCTTTGGAAAAGGCCACGGGCTCGTATGAACAGGTCGGCAAAGAGCTGCTGAACCGGTCGGTGGGCACCGATGTGCTCGGCCGGCTGGAAGGGGTAAGCAGTATTTTGTTTGACAAGCGGATCGGGCAATCGAACACGCTGGTGATCCGGGGCAAGAGCACGCTGTTCGCCAACTCAGCACCGCTGGTCGTGCTGGATAATTTTCCGTATGAGGGCGATATCAATAACATCAACCCCAATGATATAGAAAGCATCACCATATTAAAAGACGCGTCCGCCGCTGCCATCTGGGGTGTAAGGGCCAGTAACGGCGTGATCGTGGTGACGACAAAAAAAGGAGCGAGAAACAAACCCATGGCTGTCAGCTTCAACGCGAATGTGACGGTAGCCGCAAAGCCCGACCTGTTCTACCTGCCCCGAATGTCATCATCAGATTTCGCAGGGCTGGAAAAGCAATTGTTCGGCAAAGGATTTTATACTGACGACGAGAATGCTTATAACTACCTGCCCATCTCGCCGGTGGTGGAGACGCTGATCGCGCAGCGGGACGGCAAGATCAGCGCTGCGCAGGCGGACGCACAGGTGGCGGCTATCGCCGGCCACGACGTGCGGAACGACCTGGAAAAATACTGGTATCGCCAGGCCGTGAATCAGCAGTATGCGCTGAGCCTCAGCGGCGGCTCGGATAAGGCGGCCTACCTGTTTTCGGCCGGGTACGACCATAACCTAAGCGCGTTGAGCGGTACCTACCGCAGGCTGAACCTGCGCTCGGACAACAGTTTTTATTTGACGGAGCGCCTACAGCTGGATGTGGGCGCTTACCTGACCAGCAGCAGGACTGTAGTGGGCCGGGATGATTATACGGCTTTGCGAACCAGCGACGAGAAGGGTTTGCTGCCTTACGAGGCGTTGGCAGACGCGCAGGGTAATCCACTAGCCGTATTAAAAGATTACCGGAGGTCGTTCGTAACGGCTTCGGAAGCGCTGGGTTTTCAGAACTGGGATTATGTGCCGCTGGAGGACTATAAACAGGTGAGCAACCGCTCGGACCAGCTGGATATCCTGCTGAATACGGCGCTGAAATATAAGCTATGGAAAGGCCTGAACGCCGAGCTGCGTTATCAACTGGAAAATGCGCAAACCCAGGGCGACCTGCTGTATGGCAAAGACAGCTACTATGCCCGCAACCTGGTGAACCAGTATACGCAGCAAAACCCGGATGGCACGCTGACGCTGCCGATACCTGTGGGCGGGATCTTCGACAGTTCGGACGACCGCCTGCTCGCCCATAGCTTCCGGGGGCAGCTGAACTACAGCCTGGAGCAGGGCAAAAGCGCGCTGACCGCGCTGGCGGGCTACGAATACCGGAGTAACAATACCCGCGACCGAAACTCACGAGATTATGGCTATAACGCGGATACGCAAACGGCGCTGCCGGTGGATTACGTAACCAGCTTCCTGCTGTCCAATTATTCCTATTATATCGATTATACGATCCCTTATCCGAACCAGTATAGTACTTTACAGAACAATAACCTGAGTTATTTTGCCAACGCGTCTTATGCCTATGACCGCCGTTACAGCATCTCGGTCAGCGCACGCAAGGATGAGTCGAACCTGTTCGGTGTGAACGCCAACCAGAAAGGTGTACCGCTGTATTCGGTGGGTGCCGGCTGGACACTGAGTAACGAGGCTTTTTATAAATTATCCTGGCTGCCTTACCTGAAGCTGCGGGGGAGCTATGGTTACAGCGGTAATGTGGACAATACGCTGGCAGCGCAGGCCACCATCCGGTATGTGGGACAAAGTCCGCTGGGCAGGCAGACCTATGCCGACCTGTTTAACCCGCCGAACCCGGATCTGGGTTGGGAGAAGACTGGGATTTTCAATATTGGACTGGATTTCGGGCTGAAGAACAATGTATTATCAGGCTCAGTAGAATATTACCGTAAAAAGGGCCATGACCTGGTGGGTTACCAGCCGCTGGACCAGACGACAGGGGTGCTGAACCCGGCGACGAACCTGTTCCAGTATAAAGGGAACGTGGCCTCGATGAAAGGCCACGGACTGGAACTGAACCTGCACAGCAATAACCTGCGTGGTGCTTTGAAATGGCAGACCGACCTGCTGCTGAGCTACGGGCAGAATACCGTGACCCAATATTACCAGTACAGCGATAACGCTTCGGCCTATGTGGCCAATGCCTATTCGGTAGCGCCCATCGTAGGTAAACCGCTTTACGCGATCCTGACCTATAAATGGGCGGGGCTCGACCCGGCGAACGGCAACCCGCGGGGCTATGTGAACGGGGAGGTGAGTTCGGATTATTCGGCGATACTGAGCGGTACCAAAGTGGGCGACCTGCAATACAGCGGGCCGGCAGTGCCAACAACGTATGGCTACCTGCGGAACACGGTGAGTTACCGTGGCGTTTCTTTGTCGGCCAATATCTCCTACAAACTCGGGTATTATTTTATCAGGCCGGCGATCAATTATACTGGGTTGTTCAACAACTGGGATACGTCGACGGGTGATTACGCGCGGCGCTGGCAGGTACCGGGTGATGAAAAAAGAACCAGCGTACCCTCGCTGGTTTACCCGGCAGACAGCCAGCGGGAACAGTTTTACCAGCAATCGGCGGTCAACGTGGAAAAAGGGGACCATATCCGGTTGCAGGATGTGCGGCTGAGTTATGATGCCGACCGGCAACACTGGCACAGTCTTCCCCTGAAGCATATACAGGTATACCTCTACGCCACCAACCTGGGGCTGATCTGGAAAGCGACCAAAACTTCGCTCGATCCGGATTACCCCTCGTCACTGCGGCCGCCGCGTACGATAGCCATCGGCCTTAGCGGAAATTTTTAACAGGAATGATGATAAAAAAGATACAGATGAAAAAGATAAAAATATATACCGGGGCGATATTGCTTGTCGTGATATGCGCCTCCTGCAGCAGGCAGCTGGATGTCAAACCATCCTCCTCGCTGGAAGTGCCTTCATCGGCCGCTGATTTCCAGGCGCTGATGGATAATACGTCGAAAATTTCGCAGGTGTGGCCCTATGCGGGTATCGCGGGCGGTGATGAAGGGTTTGTGACGACGGATACCTGGCTGGCCGCAAGAGTGACAGAGCGTAATGCCTATGTGTGGGACCGGAATGTGTTTAATGACCTCGACAGGAACGACTGGTCGCTGCCTTACAGCGTGGTTTATTACGCCAACGTGGTATTGGAAGGCGCGGCCAAATACGGAACAGCAGGCGACGACTGGAATAATATCCGGGGACAGGCCTCCTTTTTAAGGGGCTATGCCTATTACCAGCTGGCGCAGGAGTTTTGTAAGGTGTATGAGCAGGGGACGGCGGCGACGGATGCGGGCCTGGTGCTACGGGAGAGTTCGGACCTGAATGTGAAATCCGTCCGGTCGACAGTAGCGCAGACCTACGCGCGGATGATCGCAGACCTGTCGGCGGCCGTGCCTTTGCTGCCGGTGGTGGCTTTGGTGAAAACAAGACCCTGCCGGGCGGCAGCATATGCCATGCTTGCCCGTACCTATTTGTGCATGGGCGTATATGATAAGGCAGGCCTTTACGCAGATTCGAGCCTACGGCTGAACGGGACCCTGATCGACTATAATAAAGTCAATCCCGGGACAGGCGTACCGTTCGCCCGTTTTAATGACGAGGTTTTGTTTCATACGACCAGCTTCCCGACGGCAATGCTGTTACCGCTCAAACTGATGGTGGACAGTAACCTGTATGTCTTATACGAGGTCGGGGACTTGCGAAAGACGCTGTTCTTCAAACCACAGCCGGGTACGAATTGGTTTACCTTCAACGGGAGTTATGACGGGACGGTGATCCTGTTTAACGGGCCGGCTACCGACGAAATGTACCTGGTGCGGGCAGAGGCAGAAGCGCGCGGGGGCAATATGACGGCGGCGCTGGCCGATCTGAATACGTTAAGGAAGAATAGGTATGCGACCGCCGCTTACCAGGTGCTAAGCACAGGAGATCAGGTTACCACATTATCCTGGGTATTATTAGAAAGAAGGAGGCAACTGTTATTTCGGGGATTGCGCTGGACGGACCTGCGCCGGTTGAATAAGGAACCGGCCCTGGCGAAAACATTAAGGAAAATAGTGGGTGGCCAATTATATGAATTGCCGCCGGGTGACGCGCGGTATGTATGGCCGATACCACAGCAGGTGATCGGTGATACGGGGATGGCGCAGAACTAAACGGAAAAGACCGGCGGTTGCCGGTCTTTTCAAACAGCACTTAGCGGGAGATCAAGGTTTCAGGTCTTCATGCGTGATGGTAGAAAGATCTGGCTGGGCAGGATTGGCGGTGCTGCGGTTAGCTTCAACAGCACAACGGTCGGAGCCTGCGGAACAGGTAGGTTCCAGGGAGCTGAAGGTGTACTGGGCAGGATCGGTGATCTGTGTTTGTAAGCCGTTAAACTTCCACCATACGGCTGCCGGTTTGTGGCTGGCTTTGGCCGCGTGGGTGCTGAACGCGCCACCGATGCCTAATACGAAGGCAAGGGCGAAGATGGCTGCTTTTGAATTTTTCATAGTACCGGAATGCTGTTTTTACTAAAAAGCAAACGAAAAACTTAAATAATGAATAATAAAAAATGTGCCTACTCTTTTCTGCGGGTTTTCAGCTTTCCCCCGTGGATCGTTATGGATAGTGGTCAGATCAGGTCGTTTTGTTCGCGTTTATTACCAGAAAGTTGCAGGATAATCGCTGTAACACCGGCTAGAAGAAAGGCCCAGTTAAAAGCGAGGTGTACCGGCCATGACATGTTTTCGAGGATGCCGCCGCAGGAGCAGGGGACCTTGCCCCAATAATGCAGCAGGATCATAGATATATAAGCGGTGAATGCAGCCATCAGTAAGGTAGACAGTAAGAGGCCGGTGAAGCGTGTACGGTTAAAACAGAGCATTGTCGCGAGTAAAAGTTCTCCTGTCGGGAGGACGTATAGCAGTACATCAGCGATGCCATGTGAAAAGGGTTGCAGGTAAAGCTGACTGCGGAAGCGGTTAACGTCCATCAGCTTGCTTGCTGCTGCGTAGGTGAATAGGATGATGAGCAGGAACGGGACGATGGTATGAATTATTTTTTTCATGTCGGTGGGTTTGCTGGAACAAAGGAAGCGAAGACACGAATATGAAAACAGTAGGTAAAGGGTAGGGTACCCTTAAGAAGGAATATATGGACAACGAACAACAATATGATTTTTGGGACAGGTTGCTGTTAAGAACGCCTTTTTACAGCCTGGATGACTACGATTTAAATAAGGTGTCGGAGGTGCTGCAACAACCGGATTTCCGGAACGCGCTCTGGCTTGCCAGCCAGGATTTTTACCGCTCGCTTGAAAAAAAGAACTTTGAATGGGCCGCGCTCGGGCAGCGGGAGCGTTTCACCCTGCAGAAATATTATAACCGGATGTCGTTCCGGCCGACTCCCTTTGGGAGCTTCGCGGCATTTACCCTCGCTTCCTGGTCGCCCGAACGGCAGGTGAGGCTGGCAAAAGACGGGGAATGTATCTTGCATCTGCTGCCGGCCCAGTCGCGAAAAATCAGCGACCTTGTTGCTGGTTGTTCGGAAGATTGCGATCTGAGGTCAAACCCGTTACTCTACCGGATCGGCGCCGAATGGCGTTACATGGCAGCCTTTGCTGACGGAAACGGGAAACTTCGGTTTAATATCAGCGCGGTCGATTCCAATGCCACGAATGATTTTCTCGTTGAGGCGTGCAGAAAAACGACTATGCGTAGAAGTATATTAATACAACTGCTGGCCGGGCGGTCCGGCTGCACTGCCGGAGAGGCGGCAGGTTATATAGCGTTTTTAACAGCGGAACAGGTATTATTGGGACCTTCCGGAGGGCTGATCGAGGTTTCGGCAGATGGTCAGCAGAATCCTGTTCGGGAGCCCGGTACGGGGCTTCCCTGCGGCAGGTCTGCCACGCAGCTGGCGCATATTGGCCTGCTCTCGCGCTTCGGGAACGGTAAAAACGAGGGTTTGGCCGGTCAATTGTTCTACTCGGGGCTGGAACGTCCGGTTTACCGTGGGGGCATCGATGAACAGGTTAAAGCGCGGCTGGCCGCGGCTGTCAGCCTGCTACAGCGTATCGTTCCGCAGGCACCCAACAGGGACCTCCAGGCATTCATCCGGGAATTTAAAGCCAGGTTTGAGTCGCAGCGGGTTCCCTTGTTAAAAGCGCTGGACCCGGATGCCGGTGTTGGTTATGCGCGTTTGCACCGGGAACAATACGCGCAGGAGGGACTGAAAGGATTAAGGATTCCGGGGCCTGCTGAACGTGCTGAACTGGAATGGACGGCGGTGCATCGCCTTTTTTTAAGGCTGGGTCTGGGTAACCCAGCGAAAGGAAACGTCGGCCCCCTGGTGATCCGGGAGGAAGATCTTTTGGAGCTCCCGGAAAGAGCCGGGGCATTACAACCGCCTCCGAGTATGGTCGTCCTTTATTCGGAAGCACCGGATTATTTGATACTCGGTGCCGTTGGCGGCGCGTCCGCTACCGCGCTGGCGGGCCGCTTTTCGGTCTTTACCCCCGAAATTTCGGCGCTTTGCCGGGAGATCGCGGCCGCAGAAGCCGAAGCCAATCCGGGGGTGATCTTTGCTGAACTGCACCAGCTATCCCACCATCATGTCGATAATATTAACAGGCGGAGCAGGATCTATGATCATATCATTCCTTTATATGTTTTTCCCGGTACCGAAGAGGAAAAGCAGCTGCTTCCGGGTGACCTGCTGGTTTCTGTGGTAAACGACCAGGTGGTGCTGGAATCCATTACGCAGGGTTTGCGGGTGGTACCCCGGCTTCCCACGGCCTATAATTTTCGTCATAATGATCTCCCGGTATTCAGGCTGTTGTGTGATATGCAGTTTCAGGGGCTGCAGACGGAATTATCATTCAACCTGGAAAGACTTTTTCCGGGTCTCGGATTTTATCCCAGGGTCATTTATCAGGGCTGTATCCTGAGTCTTGCGCGCTGGTATCTCAGCAAATCGGAGATCAGCTTTCTACAGGAAAGCGAAAGCCCGCTCGGCAGGCTACACCTTTTTCGGCAGGAACGCGGTATTCCGCGAAGAATTTCTCTGGGGCTCAGCGATCAGTTACTGGTTTTTGACTTGGGTAACGACCGCGAGGCGTTATTTTTTCTGGATTGCCTGAAGGAGGAAAAGACCGCCCTGCTGAAAGAATACCTGTTACCGGGAGATACGGTAACGGCGGGAAAAAAGCGGCTCGCCGGGGAGGTTATGGCGTTTCTGAAAAGTAAAGTGGCCGTTTATGCCCCGCTTCCGTCGCGGGTGGACGAGGAGTATGTGGAAAGGACATTTTTGCCTGGCGGTGAATGGCTTTACGTGAAGCTTTACTGTACACCGTTAAGCGCGGACAAAGTATTGCAGGACGTGATAGCCCCCGCGCTGGATCAGGCCGGGGCCAGGATCAGTTGCTGGTTTTTTATCCGTTACCAGGACCCGGAGCCGCATCTCCGGGTACGGTTTCGTTCTTCCGGTAATGACGCGACTTTTATCCTGCGGAAGCTTAAACGTTTGCTTTCTGAGGGTCATCATGGCGCATTGGTTCGGGATTATAAGCATGATACGTATAACAGGGAATTGGAAAGATACTCAGCCGGTTTGATCGGTAAAGTAGAGGCGTTGTTTTGCGCAGGGAGTACTGATGTGCTGCAGGCTATTCAGAATGGATCGCGGGAACCGGAAACCGCGGAATTAAAAGCGTTGGCATTGGTGTGGCAGATGTGCCGTATTTTTATAGCTGACTCGGATCTTCTGGTCGGTTTTTTTGAAATTCAGCAGCGAAGGTTTCTGGCCGAATTTAATGGCGATCAGCAATTATTGGTAGATCTAGATCTTAAGTTTCGTACGGTGAGCAGGCCCATGCGCGAAATTTTGGAGGGCGGCCGGGTGGCAGGGGAGGGCGGCTTTTCGCTGGGTGGAATGGAAGCCCCCCTAAAGGTGCTGGCGGCAGATAGCATGTCGTGGACTGGTTATAAACGGGATGGCCTGCTTGCTGATCTTATCCATATGCAGTTGAACCGTTTTTTTATTTCCAGGCAGCGTGAACACGAAATGGTTGTCTATCATTGTTGTTATAAATACGCGTTGTCGCTGGCGGCAAGAGAGAAAAGGGCATGATCTTAGTTTTTGTGTTGCCGGTGGCTGACGATGAGTTCGGCGTCCAGTTTTTGCAGGAAATCCTCCCTATAAGTAGGGCCGATATCAACGGTAGTATGGTTGGTTAAACGGGCGAACCCCGGCTCGATGGTCCTGACGCAACGCAGGTTAACGATGAAAGCGCGGTGCACCCGGCAGAACTGCTCCGCGGGGAGTTTTTCCAGGAGTTCGGTCAGCGTGAGGTAGGCTTTGATAGTCTCTTTTTCGAGATGGATATGCAGGTAGTTTTTCTCGCTGGATATGTAAATGATCTCAGGCGCGAAGATCCGGAACAGCTTACCCTTGGTATCTGTTTTAACAAGAAATGAGAAAGGCCCGGAGGCGACTAAAGAGGCCGCCAATTGTTTTTCCTGCTTGATCTTTTGGATGCATTTCAGGAAGCGTTCGTAGGAGATCGGTTTGAGCAGGTAGTCGGCCACTCCGATCTCAAATGCTTCGGGGCCCGAGCCCCGGTGAAAGGTGGTCAGCACGATGGCGGTGCTGTTCCCTGCGATCCTGGCAAGTTCAAGCCCGGTGATACCTGGCATATCCAGGTCCAGGAAGGTGATATCCGGAAAGCTATTGGTAATCGCGTCCAGCCCCAGCAATGGATCTGTAGCTGATCCGGCGAGTTGAAGCCCGGGTGTTTTTTCGACGTAATCGGTTAATACCTCTACGGCATGGAATTCATCGTCAATGATATAGCAGGATAGGGTCATAATTGTATTTCAAGGGTGGTATGGTAATGTGTATCTGTCTCTTCGGTTTCCAGGATAAAGTTGTCCTTATAGGCGTGTTCAAGGCGCATACGGATGTTCCGGATGCCGATCCCTTTTTCATTTCGGTCTGCGGTGAGGTGTTTTTTTGTGTTTTTTGTGCTAAACCGGAGATAGCCGCCCTCTGTGATATTCATGGTTATAAATGCGGGCTGTAGCCGGAAATCGCCATGTTTGAACATGTTTTCGGTTAGCGTTAACAGGATCAGCGGCAGTATCCGCTGATCACCGGGTGTTCCGTCGAGAGAAAGTTCGATCTGCAGCGGAAAGTGAAACCTGTACCGGTTAATACGGACCAGGTTGTCGAGTTGTTCCAACTCGTCGGCCAGGAGGATTTTTCCGCTTTCATCGGTATCTCTCAGGCTGAAGTTGAGGATATCGGCCAGCAATAGTACCGCCTTGCCGCCGTCTTCGGATACGCGGTATACTGCATTGTAAATAAAGTTGAGTGTGTTAAAGATCAGGTGGGGGTTAAGTTGTTGCTGCAAAAAAGCATTCCGGGAGTCAGCGAGGCTGGCTTTGAGTTCTGCATTGTCCTTGGCTGTTCCTAATTCGCGCATTAAGGCAGCTGCTTTTTCTTGTCTTAAAGTAGCGTTAAATCCGCGGTACCAATAAAGTGTGGCTAACGCAGTATAAAAAGCGCTCCTGCCCAGGTCTGTAACAAGGTATGCCTTAAGTACTCGTTTGTTATGCGGAAAATTGAGGTGTGGCGGCAAGGTAAGATAGTCGCCGGCCAGTTTAAGCAGTAAAACTGCCAATAATTCCAGTGCAAAAAAGCTTAATGCAAGAGTCCAGGACGGTTCGGGACGGTTGAATGTCAGGTCCAGGATATAGGCATGTGTATAGAATAAGGTAATGTTGCACACATAAAAATATATCGTACTTAAATGAATCGGAACGGATAGAAAATAGTTAATGGTGGTCTCATACACAATGAAGGCGAACCAACAAAGTACATGGATGCCAATTAACTGAAAAAAACGCGGGCTGTTAGTCATTTTTCGATTATCATTGTTTTTATCTGCACAATGCTACCTTCTGTGTAACAGAATTGATGTTTGAAATATTTAATAGTAAAATAGTAAAAAAATAATAATATATGAAAAATAACAAACACAAACTGCCTAAAAAAGAGGTACGTTCTTTGTATGCTCTAAAGGGGGCTAAGGCGGAAAATTTTGAAACCACCACATCTACTTCAGGTGATACGACCGGAACCTGTACCACGGTAACGACCACCACGCATTTCGGTTAAATAATGTTATGGAACTGCTGAAGAACGAACTTGGTCCTTTGATCATATTGCTTCGACAGGAAGCGATTCCGGAAGTTGATCTGCCCGGGCAAGCGTGTTTTTCCTGCCAGTTCCGGGAATTAAGCGGCAGTATCCGGCTTGCCTGGGAGACTGCCGCTTTCTCGGGTGCTAACAAAGTGGCGTTGAAGCGGTATTTTTCATACCATATGAATGTGCTTCGGGAGCTTGTAATTGCTCCTTCCGATTGTTCCTATGAATTTGAATTTGATAAAGAGTCTATTATTGGGTTAATGACCCATTTGTATACTTTTTTTCGGGTATTTCTTTCCGACGAGACCGTTCTCGATTACCGGTTATTGGTGTTACCAGAGCTGGACCATAGTTTTAAAAGGCTGGTGTCTTACCTGGAAGATCCGCGGGTGAACCGGGGGATCGCCGATTGCCTGTTGCCTGCGCTGTATTTCCTGTTAAAAAGGGAAGATGACACGCTCATTACGGCCGGTTCATTGAAATACCTGGAAAACCTGGCGCTTAAATTACTACCTGTTCTGGTCGATGACCATGATATCAATGAGGATCTGGTCGACTTATTGCTATCACTGAATTTTAACCATCACGGTTTTTTCAAGTACCTCGTAAAGGCAATACGCGTTAAAGTCGAAAGCAAAACATGTGTGGAGCAACGGGATTATATTCTTATGGAATACGCTGGTTTGCCGAAACTCGCGGATGACGCGATGATTACGAGCTTCAACCCCGTATGGCCGCCTTTAACTAAGATGTTGCGGAATTGGCTTGCTGAAGAAGCTGCAACATTGGAAAAGCGTATCCGGGAAGAGGAAGCCATGCGCAGGCCTTCATTTAAACTTCCTTTCAAGCTATCGGTAGCGCAGCACGCCTGCCTGAGCAGGCTGCTTTACGAGGTAGGTATCTATGACACGACTGTCGCAAATGTGATCAAATTCAACGCTGATAACAGCAGTACGAAACGAACGTTGGCTGTCTCCGAAGGCAGTTACGAGATGCAGTATTACAGCATCACCCAGAAAACCGCGGCTGTTATCCTTGATCTGTTGCAAAAAATGACCTCCAATCTCAAAAGGAGTTTTTTCCCGTTATGGGTTGCCATCGTGTTAATAGTTGGTGCTCACTAAGTATACTAAGTAATTCTTCCAGCCACAAATAAGAAAATCCGGCTTTTTTCTGCAATATCGCCTGGTTGCAGGCCAGTATCTCCTCCAGATTCTGAAAGCCCATGATCCGGCACTTATTCTCAAAGTATGCGCTTGTATGAATCTGTTTTATAGGCTTTTGTAGGATAGTCAGATCTGTATTCATTATTCCCTTTTTAACAAAAAATAAGTTAAATATACGGATAACCTTTTATAAGTGGTTTCTTATAGCAGGTTATTTTTTCGAGGTGTTTTGATTTATTTTACTCTATGAAGCCGGGGGGATATACAAATGATGAAGAAGCCTACTTTCAACGGGTAGGTGAACGTATCCGGTATTTCCGAAAGCTTCGCAATTATTCCAGCTACCAGAGTTTCGCTTATGCACATAACATTCATCTCTCGCAATACGGTTTGTATGAGCAGGGGAAGAATCTCAATATCGCTACACTCCGCAGGATACTCCAGGCTTTGCAGGTGAGTCACAAAGAGTTCTTTGACTCTTTCGACGAAATTATTTAATCCCCTTTAAGTCACAACCCGTCGTTCTTTATGGGAATTTGGCAGTAACAGATAATAATTGCCAAAAGAAAAGGAGAGTTGGTTGGCTCTCCTTTTCAGTTTCTTTAAATAACAGGTATTACATTTTAGTGAAGGGCGATCAGGAAAGCCTGGAAAGAACGCCTAACCCGGAGCAGGCATCCCAACCCGGTCCGGCCGTATAGCCCGTTTTTGCACTTGTTGTTTTATTATCTCCGCCAGTGATATCCCTGCAAATTGATGGATTGGCGTAAATTTTAGGGTTGATGAATCCCGCCGGGGATTTGGTCTTTTCGTTCAATAGCGCGATTAATCCTGCCATCAGGGGCGCCACGGCGCTGGTACCGCCGATCACCATTTCCTGGCCGTCGACCAAAACCTTATAGCCGGTATCCGGGTCGGCATCTCCGGCAACGTCCGGTAAGCCACGGCCTTTAAATTTGGTGCTGATGGATAACGGCACCCCTGCATTGGCCTGGTAATCGGGGAGGGCAAAATAATCACTTACACCACCGCCGGAGGCAGAATCGTCAGCATCATGCCATACAACTTCCGATGTTAGGGTGTTGTTGTCTACTGTAAGGCGGGTACCGCCGCAAGCCAGTACGTAAGGGCTTGATGCCGGAAAATCAACATGCACCTTACCATCGGTTTCACCATCCCGCGACCCGCTATCGCCTGAGGCAATACAGATGGTAATACCCAGTGCTGCGGCCGTTTTAAAAGATTCGTTAAAATTATCCAGCGCCTGCGGTGTCCAGTTCAGTTCGGCAGAACCCCAGCTAATGGAGATCACCGACGGTTTATTGGTGGTGTCGTGAATGGCTTTGGTTATCGCATCCAGGAAGCCCTTATCGGTATTGGGTGCAAAGTAGACCGCTATTTTAGCCCCCGGTGCCACCGCGCCGGCTACTTCTATATCCAGCATCACTTCGCCATCGGCACCATCAGCAGTACCGGGACTGTTCTTCGCGTTATCTACGCTGATCGCCTTAACGTTGGGTGCATGTAGGGATAATCCATTAAAATACTGTGTAATATCTTTATTGCGGAAACCGCCTCCCAGTTCGATGATGGCGATACATTGGCCTTTGCCACTAACGCCTGTTGGGAAATCATAAAGGGCGGCCAGCTCTACAGGTGTAAATGCCTGCGGTGCGGCCGCGTGTGAAACAACTTTTCCGTCCTTTTTTGCCACCTGGAACATCGGCCGCGCTATAGGCTTATTGTCTAATCCAAATACCCCGGCAATAATATCTTTCAAGCTTTCGGGAATATGGATCGCACCGTTTAATAGCCGGTAACTGCCGTTGGTCATCAATTGAACGTTAAAAGCAGCTTCAAATTCGCTTACCGTTCCTTTAAGCTGGATGGTGCGCCGGGCGAGGTCTATGTCGACCGTAGTGAGGCCATGGCTGTGCGCGAAGGTTTCGACCAGCTCTGCGGCCGCGGCGTCGGCACCATACTGCGTTTCATAATCCGGTCGGCTCAGCAAGGCGCCTGCGGGCGCCGGACTGGGCAGCGCTTTTTTACGATTAAGCCGTACGGATACTTCTATCACTTCGTCTTTGCCGGATTGCTGCAGTGTTTCGCTGCTTTTAGGCGGAAGGTAGCTACCGCTTAATTGGTGTGTTGATTGGTTTTCCATGATTAACTAAAGGTTTTACCTTATAATTAAGGTTATGGATGTTATTTAAGTTTAATGACTGTCCGCATGTAGGCACCTAAATATAATTTATTCTCTACACTAAATAAATTATGTTTTATGTGTGAGATAGTAGAGGATAAAGTTAATATGGCTGAACTGGCTAAAGACTTTAAAGAATTGAATGATAAGTTAGCTTATATCAAGAATAAGTATGGTAAGCGAATAATGCTCATTAATATCGAAGATGGATATACTCTTGGTTGTGCTGTTGATCATAATTATGTAGAAGAAGGTAGTAGATAGTCCTTTATTAGTTCATTAGTAGTTATGAATATTCCTTGTCCATTTTGTCTGTGATAGTCAAGAATGAAATAAACAATGCAGTTCTTATTGGCAAGGTCACTTTTGTTTTTAAGATTTAGCGGGGTAAGCCAATCCTTATCTACAATATTTACTCCAGTAATAGGGTGAATTGAAATGTAGTCTACCATCATTTTTATAAAAGTTGATTTTTGACTAATTTCATTTCCTATTAGGTATTGGTAGTCTTTAACTATTTGTAATGCCTTCTCGTATTCCATTCTATAAAATTAAAAAAATGTACCGGTAATAATACAGGTATTAATTACATTTGATTTTCTTTAAGCGAACTCGTTTCAGATCACCGAACTGTCGAAAAATTCAAATCTGAACACATAACGAGGAATGATGTATCGTACGCTATGGCGTGGGGTATTCACTCTTTATGTGCGCAATTCGACAGGCGCGGTGATCGGTGAGGCCCCACGCTTACTTTTTAATCACCGCCAGGCAGGGGCTAAAGGCAAAAACCTTATTGCTCCTTTATGAGAAAAGTTGATGTTATTAGGCGGCTGCTAAATCTTATTCTTGACATGGCATTTTTGAAATTTGTTGGAATTCCAGTTTTGGATACAATAATGGTCGCCATTAATCCCACAATATTTGATCAGCAGATAAATCTTGAGTCGTTTCTATTTATTAGGTGGATAGGCCTATTTTTCTGCTATTACGCGTTGATGGAATACTTTTTTCGCGTGACTATTGGAAAGCTTATAACCTTTTCAAAAGTGGCTACAGAGGAAGGATATAAGCCGACATTTGGTGCAATATTACTTAGAACAGCTTGTAGGATAATTCCATTATTAGATGCTGCCTCTTTTTTAGGTAAAACTGGAATTCACGATTCAATATCTGGAACAATGGTAGTTCCGATTAAAGCCGTATATGCTGATAGGCCAGTAGAAAAAAAACTAATTAGTTTTGCAGCCCCTTCAATTAAACTACCACCAGTATCTTCTTTGAAATTAAATGTTATCATGTATTTCGCTTTTTCACTAATTGCTTTGAACATATTAGCCTACCTGAACAAATCATATCATTATAAGAACAATAATATCACAAGGGATCAATTTGAGCAGTTAATTAGCAAGGCCCCAACATATCAACGCGTCGATGTTATCATGTATGCAAGGCCCTTCTACTTTGGGGTTATTCCTGGCTGGTTCCCAAATGTATTTTATATAGGGTATTTATTGATAGTTGTCATGTTGGTTGTTTGGTATAATAAGGATTATACCACCGAAGAGGACGAGGTGAATATTTTAAAGATAAAAAGGGTGCTTAATGATATGAAGATAAGAAAGTTTAATGCAAGAAAAATTTCGCAGGAAAAATAGTATAGTTACCTAAATTAATACCAAGTGTCATTGGCTCCGGCAAGGATCATTCTATCGAATAGATCAGACTGGAAGTTGCGGCGGTTAAGTTTGTAGCAATATTCACTAAGGTAATTTTGCAGATATTCTTTTCCTACAGAATGGTGAATGCCTAAGAAAAGTCTTTTTGCATTTGCTATGACAGTATGTACCCATGGCAATGTTTTGCCAGCTTCTTTTTTGGGTATCACTGTTGCGGTGTGGTTCGCTAAGATAGCTTTAAGTTTGGTAAAGCCACCCATGGCATCGGTTATTGCTGATGAGTTTGGATGGACAGCTTTTGCAACCTCGTAGTTTACGCTGTCTCCTTTTAAATTATCCATGATCACCATCTTTACAAAGCCCATTGCTCTTTTCTTCTTGTGTGTGTTTTTCTGATCGGGATTAGGATTGGATTCTACCATTACTAAAACTTGCTGTTGTTTTTGGCTTCCACGACCACGTTTTTGTTCGCCGTCATCTTTGCCATCGGTATTAACGACCCGTCCGCTTCCTTTTTTATTTCCCAGTTCGTCCACTTCAGGAAGATCTACTATGGCAAAGTATGCATCATCTACTTCGATATTGCCTTGCAGTTTGTATTTGGCATCACGCTTTGCCATTGAAAGTCGTATCTTCTGCATCATGTACCAAATAGGCTCATAGCGTTTAGATCCTAATTGTCGTTGCATTTCCAATGCGGAGAATGCTTTTTTAGTTGATGTCATTAAATGAATGCACATGAACCAGGTTTTCACTGGAAGTTTTGACTTCTCCATTATGGTGCCAGAACGAAGGTTTGTTGTAGACATGCAATTAGCGCATCTCCACCGACTTTTATTCTCTAACCAGTAGTGTTTAACTCCGCCGCAGTTTTTGCAGGTTATACCTTCCTCTTCGCGTTTTAAACGCAAGTATTGCCTGCATGATAATTCGTCTGGAAACCTGTTGTTAAAATCGAGTAAATTCATATCTTTGAATGACTTACACAAAGATAGTAAATTTTTTGGTATCTACAAGCGGATAGTCATATTAAGTTTTAAAAAACTGCAATTATTTTCTGTGCCGGTGACAAATTGGTTATGAGGCAAAGCTATCTATTTAGTGTATTTTAAAAACATATTCTCCAAAGTTTGTTTTTTCATTGGTTTGCCGATATTTTACAAGCGAATAAGTTTTTGAGTGGTAACGGTCTTTTGGATCAATTGATGAAGAGTAAATATGAACGTCTACGTTTTTCTAAATGAAGGCACCAATTGGTTAAGCTACAACCAGTCGTTGAGTCCGGGCATCTGGGTCTAAAAAAAATCAGGTATTTGGTCCTCGATGTTGTTTTTTTTAATGAGTTAATGGTCTGCTGACCGTTAAAACTGCATGTGGTATTTGTGAACAAACTGTAAGCTCCTGATTTTTTTTCATTATCAAGTGTTCGATCGGGTTAACATCAATCATTAGGAGTTGACACATTATATGCTGTTTTTTGAAATTCACGACACAAATTCGACGTTAATGATTGATTTTTTTAATTGAAAGGAAAGTTTATAGGATTTGTTACCCGGGAATCCATAAAGCCGTAATATTTTTACGTTTTTTACCGGATAAATCATGCTAATTTTCTCCTCAAAACACTTATACGCCTAATGGATCTTTTTAATTCAAAATTTGTACGACAAGAGAAACGATGGCCCTGGATAGATTATGATAAAGGAATCAGCATCATACTTGTTGGTTACGGTCATTGTTATGAAACATTAAAAGATCACGGCCTTCCCCTGGATAAATACCCTTTTTTTGATTATATAGGTGTTTTTTTGTATGGTTTCAGGATGCCTTTGTTTTTCATCATATCGGGCTTGCTGGTTGTAAAAAGCCTTAACAAGCACGGTCTTGGTGCATATATAGCCAACAGGAACAACAATATCCTGTATCCGCTTTTTGTATGGGGAACCATACAGGTTACGCTACAGATTATCATGAATCGTTATACCCACAATGGTTATACATCTATAGATTACCTTAACTTAATCATCAACCCCAGGCGTACCGGCATTTTCTGGTACCTGAACGCGCTATATTGTATAGGTGTTATTTATGCGTTTCTGCATAGCCGTTTAAAAATGCCGGTGATAGGGCAACTTTCAGTTGGCATAATAATGTATGTTATTTACCCACATTTGTATACGATTAAAGCAGGTTTGTTTATCGATATTTTTGAATACTACATATTTTTTGCTCTTGGCGATCTGCTTTCAAAATTGATGCTCGATGAAAAGTCGATGCAAGTGTACACCTCCTGGAAGTTTTTTTTGCCTCTACTAATCGCCTTCATTACCATACAGTACTATTGCACACCAATAAATATGGGCGATTCGCCATTTGGAGTTCGTAATGTTGAGCTTAATAAGCCTTACCTTTTTTTTGCGGAAGCTTTAATTGGGTGCGCGCTTTCTATTAATTGCTCATTTTTTTTGCAAAAGCTTAAAGCGTTAACTTTTTTACGGGTGGTAGGTTATCATTCGCTCTTTATTTACTGCGCACAAATAATTTTCATGACGGTTACACGCACTGTTTGCATGAGTGTACTCCACATTACGTCCGTACCACTGCTGATACTGATCATTTGGCCAGCAGGCATCGTGTTACCGATATTTCTGTACAACTTTTGTTTAAGATTTGGGTTGTGGTGGCTGTACAGCTTTAAAAAGCCTGGAAGGCAGATAGAAGGAATTACAACAGCCCGACTATTTAGTTTTAATAGCAAAAAAAAACCTGCTAAAGTATGAAAAGGCCTTTTTGGGGTGTGAAATCCTTTTAGGCCGTTTTCAACTTAGCGGGGAGTAATTGCATTTTTTTGCCGGCAAAAGTTACCGCCAACGTTGTTATCCATGTTACTGCGAAGAGCAGGTATCCATTTACAACTTTGCTCAGTAATATATACCCGCCAATAAAAACGGCGGTGATGATGTAAAACTTAAATACCGATACTAAAGCCACCATTTTCTTCCTTAAAAGCAGCACATCCTGCGCGATATGGAAAACAAGGAACGATGCAAAGATAGAGTAGTTTACGATACTTAGCGATTTGATATACAAAACTCCCAATAAGCACATCGATAAATTAACTACCAAAGCTATGATGTTAAAAAGCATATCCTGTTTTTCCAGCTTCATGGCTATCAATACGTTGGCCTGCAATAGTGCTGTAGGGAAAACTAAAATGGTTAAGAACATTTGTCGTGTATACTCGGCATTATTTAAATAGGTATTGCCAAAAGCTATCGGGATGAGTGTACCGGCAAAAGAGTAAATAAACGTATACGACAGCAAACCAAACAACAGATAATACATGTGCACCTTTTTATAAAAGGCAAAGAAGTCTGATTTTTCGGGGTTAGCATAATGTTTTACTAATAGCGGGAATACCGAAGTTGAAATAACCACTGGCAATATCTGCGCGATGGAAAATATCTTGAATGAGATTTCATAGTTGGCAACATCAAAAGCCGTTAATACTTTCGAGATGATAATGTTCGACATCCGCCAGTTAATGATCGATACTCCACCAATGATTACAAATGCCCAGTTCATAATCACAAGTGCCTTCATGTCAAAATAAGTTACACTGCAATGCCAAAGACTTTTGATACTCACCAGGTTTGATGAACCAAAATTTAAAAACAGGTTAAGCGATAGAAAGCGAATGGCGATAAGAATGACCGATAGGGTTATGATCGAAAATGGGTAAATATATAATAAGCAACCTGCCGCGAATTTTAAAACAGACTCGATGGTTAGAATAATAAACGTTTTTTTTTGTTCGAAATTAGCGATGTTTAGTGATTTGATCCCGTTGATAAGGTTATCAAATATGACGTTAACTCCTAATAAAATGATAAGCACGCGGGTAAACTGATCGCCATAAATTAAAAACGCCAGGCCGATGTTGATTACATAAAATATTAATCCAAAATAGATCTGCATTTTTATAAACTTACCGATCAGAGAATCCTTGTCTTCTGTATGAATAAATTCCCGGATAAACCATTGGCTTAAGCCCATAGTTGAAAAAGCGGTAACTAACTGGTAAATGGCATTGGCCACAATATACTTGGCAAAAATGCCTGTAGGATATTTGCGGGCGAGGATCACAAAAAATAAGCTTAAAAACAGTGTTTGCGACATTTGGGATATAATTCCCCAGCTGCTGTTTTTAAAAAGTTTATTGCTAAATAAATTGGATACCTTTTGTATAAGTGATGTGTAAGTAAGCTTCATTAGTTGGTATTGATTGTGCCTTTAAATAAATATAATACCTTGCCGGGCAGGCAAACCAATAACATGTTATTGTTGCAAAGTATCTATAACCTTTTTATAACTGGCTACCATGGCATCATAAGTGAACATTTTTTCATAATGTTTCCTGCTATTGATGCTCATTTGTTGATATTCGTCCTTAGTTAAATTGATCAGACTGTTTAGCTTATCAGGCAATGTTTTCCAGTCTTCCATTAGCTCAATTCCATTCACTCCTGGTACCCCTATCTCTAAATTACCGCCAACGTCATTAACCAACAGCGGCTTGCCATGCATGATTCCCTCAATTAATGATATTGGCAAACCCTCCTGTATAGAGAACAGCATTAAAAAGTCCGCCTGTTTGACTATCTCATTGACGTTCTCTACAAAGCCCAAAGCCTTTAAGTTTTGGGTTTGAGCGCATTTTTCAGCCAGTTTCTCCTGGTCGGGCCCCATTCCTGCAAACCAGATCTCGATGCTGGGATCCAGCTTATTTTTAAGTTCATCTGCGATTAGTAGTTGCCGTTTAACATCATTTACCCTTGCTGAATATAGAATAACTATTTTGTCGTTTTTTTTGAAGGTTCCATTAGTGGTGTTTTTGCCCTCATCTTTGATGCCGTTATAGATCAGCGTGATTTTACGGCTCTTCAAATTAAAATAGTGAAGTAGATTATCAGTAACTTTTTTTGATATGGAGATAATATTGCCGGGGAAAAATGAAATGTTACGGTGATTATCATACACGTTGTGCGCAACGTAGATGATTTTGGTGTTTAAAAAAAACATCCTTTTCACAAGCATAATAAAAGCCATTACGTTACGGGCATGTACAATAAGAATCTTGTCGTTTAAGTAAAACGGGTTCGCGAACTTTACATATTCTGCCCTGTCAATCTTGTATTTGGGATGCAAATCCTCAAATTTTTTAAAACCCAATACCTTGCAGGTGTAATTACTTTTGATGCCGTTGTGCAAATCAATTAACACTTTTTGGGCACCGCCGTAAACATCCAAATCAGATGTTGTGGAAATTATTTCTAAAGCCATTGGTTAATTGAGCCTGAAATTGATGGCATTAGTTTTTGTTTGAAAATCATAGAAAA
This sequence comes from Mucilaginibacter cryoferens, assembly GCF_014205845.1. Classification (GTDB taxonomy): domain Bacteria; phylum Bacteroidota; class Bacteroidia; order Sphingobacteriales; family Sphingobacteriaceae; genus Mucilaginibacter. The sequence continues at coordinate 26,582 of NZ_JACHCR010000023.1, read as the reverse complement.
AATTAAATTTATAGCCAAAGAGAAATTAATAGTTAAAAAGTTTTCAGAAAAAAAACTATTTTTAGGCAGTTTTTATAAAATACATCAATCCTGTTAAATCAATCCCGCTAATAATGAAGCAATTTTTCATCGTTATTATTTTATTGTGTTTTCTATCATGCAAAAAGGAGGCCAATTCCTCGGTGTCATTCAATAATTCGGAAAAATTCAGTAATTCCTCGATCATCAATTCAACTATTTCCGCGGCTGCATCTGTTACCACCTTAAATGTAAAAGACCAGGGTGCAAAAGGCGATGGGGTAGCTGACGATACTAAAGCCATAAGAAATGCCTTGATCTACGCAAAAGCTCACGGCATTGCCAACGTTTATTTCCCGGATGGCACCTATATTATCGGTGAAACAGGTGATGGTGGTGGTATTATTAAATTGGTAAACGGCGTGGGTATGACGGGTAATGGTCCGGCTACCTGTCATATCAAATTAACAACGGGACGTAGTAACCCCAATCCCTTGTTTTATCAGGACTATGTTAATGATCCCTCAATAGGTGATCTTGTGATACAGGGTATTGACTTTAATGGGATGCTGGGTAGTCAGAGTTTTGACGCTTCTTATCAATACGGTCACGCCTTTAAATTTTTTAATGGAAAAAATATTGAAATTAAAAACTGTAAATTCCAGAGTTTCCGCGGCGACGGATTGGTTTTTGGCGATGTGTTTGAAAATACGCTTAATGTCCGTATAATAACCAATGTAAGTGTACACGACTGCGAGTTTTTTAGCATCTATCGTGAAGGTACCTTGTTTTGTTGTGTTAACGGCGCTTCATTTTTTAACAATAACGTTCATGGTGATGGTTACCTTGTTGGCGGAGTTGACATAGAGAGACATAGCGTTAACGAAACCGTGCTTAATGTATCAGTATACAATAATATCTTTAATTTTGGTGATGGTTATGGGCCGGTTGAACGCGGTGGTTCCAAAGTGCGGTACCGCAGAGCCGTAACGATGGGGTTCTTTTATAGTGGTTATAAAAATGGCGTCGTTGATTCATTAAGTGGCCATCATAAGGTTTATAACAACAAAATATACCAGGGGCAAATTGATTGTTTCGGTATTGTTAATGTAAGCATATCGGGCAATAACATTAAGAATACTTATGAGAATATTACCGGGGTAAATTATGTCACTACTCCTGCAATTAATGTTTCGGACGTAACTGCAACCAGTGGGCTTATTAATGTATCTGCCGATAATAACATCATAGATTCGAACATGGGTGGATATGGTATTTCTTTCAAAAACTACACAAAAGTTACTGCCAATGTCAATACCATAAGTAATACCCGGTTCGATGGAGTAAATATTTACAACACCAGTGGTTATTTTTACGGCAATCAGATTTCTGATGTGGGCACCACCGCTGCTCCCGCTGCTGGCGTGCTTATCAACGGAAACTCATCGGGTCTGGTGGTGCAAAATAACACGGCAATAAATACGTTGACCGGGGCAAGCCGGACAGTTAACTACGTGGTAAAAATAGGCAGTTCAAACAATGGTGCGGTTGCCCCTAAGCTATTGGATAACAAGGGTAAAAATATGCTGGCTGGCATTATATCCCAATATTATTATCAATTGAATTATATTTTAAGTTCAGATAATCTGGCTATTTAGTTCGGATTATCTGCTGATTAGTGAAAGAGGAGATATCATTTTAATTTTGACAGTCTTTTAAAGAATTTTTAGTTTGTTTTTGTTCCCGGAAAATATAGAGACATAAAAAAATGGCGAGGTAAAACAATGGTTTTGCCTTTTTTGTTTCCTGATAATTTTTACCGGTAATGTGGGAAACTATCTTAATTTTCGATGCAATCAAACAGTTAATGCGTAACTAATTTTTTTCTTCAGCGTAGAAGGGGCTATTGATAGCGTATTCCCAAAATGAAGAAAATTTTCCCCGTTTTACTTTTAATTATATTATTCGCTTTTTCTTGCAAAAAAGCAAATAATCTTCCATCCGAGACATCCATAGCCATTGAAGCTCCTACCAGTACTCAAGCACTCTCAACTACTGTAACGAGTGTAAGTGTCAAAGATCAGGGGGCTAAAGGCGATGGCATTACCGATGATAGCAAAGCTATTAGGAATGCACTACTTTATGCTAAAGCCCACAAGATAGCCAATGTTTTTTTTCCGGACGGCAGCTACATGGTTGGCGAGACCGGCGATGGCGGCGGCATTATTAAATTGATTGACGGTGTTGGTTTGATGGGCGGCGGCCCCGCTACCTGTCATATTAAACTAACCGGCGGCAGGTACAACCCAAACTCTATTTTTTATCAGGATGATATTGGTATGCCATCTATTGGTAACCTCACCATACAGGGCATTGATTTCAATGGTAACATTGGTCTGCAAAAGTTCGACGCCTCGTATCAGTTTTGCATCGCTGTAAAAATACATAGCGGTAAGAACATAGAAGTAAAAAACTGTAAGTTTCAAAGCTTTAGAGGAGATGGCTTACTGTTTGGCGATTGTTTCGAGACCGCTTTGAACGCCCGCATAGTATCCAATGTAACTGTGCACGATAATGAATTTTTTAATATTTACCGTGAAGGCGCTATGTTTTGCTGCGTAAATGGAGCTTCTTTTTACGGTAACAATATTCACGGTGACGGATACCTTGTAGGTGGCGTGGATATTGAGAGGCACAGCGTTAACGAAAGTGTATTGAACGTTTCTGTATATAATAATATGTTCAATTTTGCTGATGGCTATGGCCCTATTGAACGCGGCGGTTCAAAAGTTAGGTATCGCAGGGCAGTTACAATGGGCTTTTTTTATACAGGTTACAAGAACGGTGTGGCAGATTCGTTAAGCGGTCACCATAAAATTTATAATAACAAAATTTACCAGGGACAAATTGATTGTTGGGGAATGATCAATGTGAGTATTTCGGGTAATATCATCAACAATACTTACGAGAATATCGCCGGTGTAAGCTTCCTGAGTGCTCCATCTATTAATATCGCCGATCCGGCAACTACAAAGGGACTGATTAACGTATCGGCAGATAATAACAGCATCAAATCAGCTATTGGTAACGGAATCTCATTTACGAACTATACCCAGGCACAGGCCAACGCCAACACAGTAGAAGGTACTCCGTTAGATGGAATTAATTTAATGAGCACCACTGGTTATTTTTACGGTAACATCATTACCAATGCAGGTACCACAGCCAAACTTGCGTCAGGTTTCATGATCAATGGAAACTCATCCGGTTTAATTATCAGCACTAATCAGGCTATAAATACATTGTCGGGTAAAAGTCGTACAATGGACTATGCAGTAAAAATAGCTAGCATGAACAATGGCAAAGTGGCCCCTAAGATCATGAATAACAAAGGTAAAAATATGGTATCGGGTGTCGTTTCACTATATTACATTCAATCTTTATTTGCTCAATTGCTCAATAATTTTGCACAGTAATAGCAGCTATCCCTTTAGTTAATAAAAGTGAATGTATCAGTGATACATTCGCTTTTTGTTTAAAAAAAGTTTAATGGGAATAAGCGCAGCAAGTAAAACTTTTTTGACAATAATTGATTTATAGAACGATTGGCAACATCTTAAAACGACACAGGTAGTTATTTTATATACATTTGCTGGTGAAATATGGCAAGCCGTTGTGATTTTACGCAATAGATTATCATAATGAAATGTGGTTGCCTTTAATATTTGATTATTTTAATAGAATGATTCAAAAGATCCTGATTTTTTTAGCGCTGGTAATAGTTTACCTCATTGGGTATATAATTTTGTTGCTTCAAAAAAAAGATACTGCATACCTGTTTTTTAGTTTTGTGATCACTTGTATACCGTTTCAAATGTCGGTGCCATTATATACGCCACCATATATTTCCACCGATGGAATCGGTTCGTTTACTGCAAAAATATTTCTGATGATTCCCCTCATTGCTTCAGGTGTTTTGTTATTAAAGCAAAAAAATAAAAATGTTTTTTATCTATATAAAAATGAAAGGTGGGTTGGCTGGATAGTATTGTTGATCGTGATATCTTTTATAAACCCTTTTAATGTTGCACGCTGGGGTACTGTGGCTTTTGCCATCATCATGTTTTCCTATATTTTATTTTTAAGGCTCATTTATAACAGTCTCAACCCTATTCAAATTTTGAATGGAATTTTTGTGAGTTTTTTTCTTCTATGTGGGTTGAATTTTTTTCTTGCAATCTTATACCCGGTGCTCGGTGTTACCTTTGTAACTACGATTTTTCAGGCTGGCGGCGATTTGTGGGCAACCAGGAATGGCACCAGGGCAGGAGCAATAGGTATTTTTGTAACCCCGGCCAATTTGGGCTTATTTTCTGTTTTGGCTTCGGGGTTTTTTTATGCAGCCTATTTAAATGGTTTTAAAAAGAAATTAAGTCTTGTAATGCTTGCTTTAGCAGGCGTTACCATTATTCTTACCTATTCCCGCACATCCTATATTACCCTGGTGGTGGTACTGTTTACCCTATATTACATTTTTAAAAATGCCGATAAACCTTTGTTGTCATTAAAAAGTTTCCTCCTCGGCGTTTTGCCAGCCATGGTGGTTTTGTACTGGCTGGTGTTTTTATCCCCTTTCAGTGCCACTTTTTTGAAAACCGATGCAGACGATATGTATCAGGCCCGACTTGACCACTGGGCTATGGGGCTGGATATATTTAAAAGGTCGCCGATTATTGGCGTTGGAATTAATAGCCACCTGGAGTTTGTCAACCGGTCTGTAGATATGAGTAAGCAAATTCATAATGATTTCCTCACCTCAAACCCAATTCACAATACACATCTAATTATATTAGCGGAGACGGGTATTATAGGGTTTGCCATGTGGGTTATCTTTTTGGTAACTTCTATTCTTAAGGCCAAGATTAACGTGGCCAATGAAGTGAATGCTATATTTGCGCTTACCCAAATAGGCCTCATTATGACTTATATTATTTACGGGTTTACAGATTGGGCGCCTGTTTCGCATTCCTCTTTCCCTATTTTTTTACTGTTTACCTACTTTTTTAATAAGTATAGCATATCCCGTAAAACAAATAAAGCGGAGCTGGTTTTATAATCATATTAAACGCATTTCTTTGTGCAGTAATGAATTTACAGCGTTAAATTCTACAAGCTAGTTTTATTCCTGAAAGGATGTGTAGTAACTTGCTTACTGTTAATTTGTTTTGAATCAAAATGCCCTATTTGCGGCATGTAAATTTCAACTCAGGATATTTACATTTAAACCAAAATCTATATTTTAAATATCAGCAATGTATTTTAACTTAAATTAAACCTTTAAGCTAAAGCACTCGTATAACGAAAACGCAGCTAAACATTGCAGACATGAATAACAAGAGATTTGGAATATTATTGCAAGTAATCAATATTCTCAGCATTATAACTTTAGAAAAGTATTGGAAGAACGGGATTAAGGTGACTTTTAAAAAAAAAGAAGGAAAGAGAATGGAGGGACTTTCCAATGATGAGCCGGAAATTATAGACAATAAAGCAACCCATGCAATTGTTTATTAATAAGGCATTCTACCTTTTGAACCGCCTCGTAGGTGCCAGAAATGATAATATTAAGCTAGCACGCGATTTTCAATTTTTAATGGTTTACTTTTTAAATTACTGTCTTTTTTTTTCGAGTCTTAATACCTTGCAAAAAATGAGGAAGCAGAATGTCGGGTATGTTTTTATGCTTCTTTTCAAAAAACCATTCTCTTTATAAATCCGGTAAAAAAATCTTAGGTTTATCTTATTGATAAACTGAGGATAAAAGTTAATTTCTTTCTTCGTTTGATGGAGGAAACCACCGCATGTGTAAATTGCACCTGTATAACCGGCTTCCCTCAAATCGACGGCCATCGCTTCCTGCAGAATCGCACCCATTCCAATCAATATCATATCTGGCTGCTTAGCCACCAAGCTATGAATTGTTGCGATTCTTTCGGCATCGCTGTTGAAATATCCGCTTCTGAAGCCTGTTATATTTAATGCCGGAAAATTATTCTTAAAAACCTTTGTTGATTGACCTACGCTGTCGGCATCCGATCCAAGCAGGTAAACGCTAAGCTTACTTTCAATGGCTATGTTAAAGATGTAAGGAACAATGGAGGTCATGTCGCAAGAAAAGCGCTTGATTTTAAAGGTAGCTGCCTTCACTAAGTTTAAAATGAAAACCACCAGGATCCCGTCAGGGGCAATTACGTCGAATCCTTTAAATAATTCGGTATTTTTAAATGCCAGCGTATATGAATGAGGATTTAGAAATGTGATCAGCTTTTTTTTTCTGGGATCGAATTCTTCTATGGAAGCGGGGATTTTTGATGTCAATATATTATAGATATCCATGTATTCTTAATTAATCCGTTAGTCTTGATGTTTATTTGTTATAGCAAACTGAACTGGGATTAATCAATTAAAGAGCCAAAAAAGGATTTTAAAAGCTTTTGTTGATAAACCTTAAATAAAAATAGACCGCTTGGATACCTGGTGAATTTGGAGGTTTCGTAAAATCTGGAAGCTTCATGGTGACAAAAGAAAAAAAACATGCTAAATTAAATTAATTAAAATCTAAAATTATTTTTACTGCGGTAATTTATTGTCTTTTGGGTAATTTTTTTTACGTAGATGAGGAGTTTGATACACATGTATGGTGAAATGTTCATTTTGTTCAGTGCCATTGTTTTCCATTCTGTACTAATTTAATAACCTAATCCGATAAGCGCTGTTTTGGTAATTAACGAGATTTCTTACCCCGATCTGGGTATCTCAAATTGAGGTATTCCTGTAAGTTTTAAATTTTTCATCTCAAAAGCATTGATTTCAATTCTTAATTGAATTATGAGTGCTGGAGAAAAAAATGAATAAAATTTGGTACATCACGGTTCTTAATCCACCTACTTAAAAACCAATGTTGAATATATAACTATCAATACATTGGGATAACATGGTACGCTTATTGGTAAATAATATTTGCGAAGAGCAAGCTTTTAGCATTTTTACTTTTATGAGAAATGTTCATTTGCAACCTATGATACTGTTTTAGATGAACTGTAAAAAGAGCAGCCTAAAACAAAAAAAACATGATATGTCCACAATGCTACCTGATGAAATTGAACCAATTAATTTAAACCTGATCCGTAAAGCAAATGCATTTATAAAGCAGGGTAACAAAGCCTCAAAACCGACTGAAAATTTCGTTCAGCGGGGTAAATATGATATCGATATCGACGATGGCCTGGCTGAAGCGCTAATGTTATTTAGTGAATCTGCCCATATTGCCTCGTCTTCAATATTTATCACTGCTTTTAACATTATTTTGCAGCGTTATACGGGGCAGAACTTCACATTACTGGGGCAAGCAGTTATTAAAAGCGAGGAAACAGAAGATGTGGATATTGGTTGTTTTTGGAGTGAATTTAATAGCCGTCAAACTTTTTTAAACCAATTAAGAGATATTGATACACAAGTTTCGGGGATTAGTGACTATACAAGATTGTGTTCTGCTCAATTGCCACAGGGGTTAGCCAAACTTCCTATTGGTGAAGAGTTTTTTCAATTTTTCTTTGTTTGCGAAAAAGAAAATTCTGTTATCCGGTCTGCAAATGGGGCTCCTGAGATCGAACTCGTCAACGAGTTAATCAATCGGTTCAATCGGTTTTATTTTGGTTTACATATCAAAGAAACTATTGACAATACAAGTATATCACTTTTTTTTAACCAGGAGCAATTCGGTATAGGGTTTATACAACGTTTTGGTAATCATCTAATAAATTTATTAAAAACGGCGATAAAAGATCCCGATTTAAGTATCGGTTCCTATAACATACTTGGGAACACCGAGGCTACTGTATTATTAAAAGATTTTAATAGGACAGTGACTGCGTACCCTAAAGAGAAAACATTGTTTTCATTATTTGAAGAACAGGTTTTAAAAGGACCAAATAATATAGCGCTTACTAAGGCAGATAAACAATTGACCTATTATGAGGTTAACCAGCGGGCCAACCGTTTAGCGCATCAACTCATTGCTGAAGGGATTAAACCCGGCGACAATGTGGGCTTATTGGTAAATCGTGGGTTTAACATGATAATAGGTATGTTAGGTATTTTAAAGTCCGGCGGAGCCTACGTGCCTATCGATCCCGATTACCCGATTGACCGGCAGGAGTATATTTATAACCAATCTCATCTGAAAATTATAGTAGCTGATGCCAATTATAAGCTCAAATCAGTCATCGGTAAGAAAATTTTTAAGTTGATAGACGCCGATGTGTCAAATTCATTTGCCGATGCGAACCCAAATCTAAGTATTGATAGTACGCAACTTGCTTATACTATTTACACATCTGGTTCGACAGGCAGGCCGAAAGGAGTCATGATAGAACACCACTCCGCTGTAAATCTTATTTTATGGGTTAATAAAATTTTTAATGTTGGGCCAACTGACAAGTTATTGTTTATTACCTCCATGTGCTTTGATTTATCGGTGTATGACATATTTGGCATGCTGGCGGCCGGCGGTACTTTGGTTATTGCCGAAAAAGATGAGATCCAAGATGTGAAAAAACTTTATTCCATGCTTGTTGAATACAAAATTACCTTTTGGGATTCGGTACCGACAACTATGAATTACCTAATGCGAACTTTGGAAATGGAGGAACCCGCCTATCGATATGACGGGTTAAAAACCGTTTTTATGAGCGGAGACTGGATACCGGTGGAGTTGCCCGATAAAATAAAGAAATTTTATCCTGAAACAGCCGTAATAAGCCTTGGCGGTGCTACAGAGGGGACAGTTTGGTCTAATTTTTTTGTTGTTGAGCAGGTGGATAAAAACTGGACTAGCATACCTTACGGAAAGCCAATTGCAAATAATTTCTTTTATGTTCTTAATGACCATTTGCAGCCTGTTCCTGTTGGCACAATAGGAGAACTATATATAGGTGGAGTAGGGGTAGCCAGGGGATATGCGAGCGATGCAGAAAAGACAGCGGCTTCATTTATTGCCGATCCATTTAATGGAGGCAAGATGTACAAAACAGGGGACCTTGGCCGTATGATGCCCGATTTTAATATGGAATTTATCGGTCGTAAAGATAACCAGGTAAAAATCCAGGGTTTTAGGGTTGAACTCGGGGAAATAGAAAATGTTCTTAGTACAAGTGGGTTGATAAGGAGTGCTTTAGTATTGGCAAAAAACGATTTGCAGGGGGTAAAAAGACTGGTAGCCTATATCGTGCATAAAGAAGTAAAAGTAACCAAGGAAGTATTAGCATTGTATCTTAAAGAAATTCTGCCCGATTATATGATACCAGCAATCTGGGTAGAAATGGAAAGATTCCCACTGACGGGCAACGGAAAGATAGACAGGAATGCTTTACCAGACGTTAATGAAGTGCCGGCGGCTGACAAAAAACTCGTTGCGGCCGAAACAGAAACAGAAAACACGTTATTAGAAATCTGGAAAGAATACTTCAAAAGGAATGAACTTGATGTTACCAGTAATTTTTTTGAAATAGGGGGACACTCGTTAATGGCAGTGCAAATTCTGTCAAAACTAAAAAAGATAACTCAAAAAAGTTTTCAGATCTCAGCTTTATATGAATATCCAACTATAAGAATGCTATCGATGTTTATTGACAGCGAAAGGCGGAACTATAATTATAAATCATTAGTTCCAATAAAGCAGTCGGGATCAAAGGCGCCGCTGTACATTATCCATGGAGATGGCTTAAACGTGCTTAATTTTAGTGAACTTCCTAAGTATGTTGATCCGGAGCAACCGTTGTACGGTTTACAAGCCTTGGGTCTTAATGGTGTCGATGAGCCCATTGATAGTTTACCGGTAATTGCGTACCTCTATATGCAGGAAATTATAGAGCACAATCCCAGCGGTCCATACCTTTTAGCAGGGTACTCATCCGGTGGTTATGTTGCCATGGAGATACGAAAGCAAATGTTGACACTTGGTAAAAAAGTAGAAATGCTAATCATTTTTGATACTGATGCCGAGAAAACGGAGTATAAAGACTGGTATTCCTTATTACCCAAAAAAGCAAAGCGACATTTCCCTCGTTTGATACAAGCTTTCAAAATGTCTGTAAATCAATTTTTCGGAGGAAAAAGCCCATATCAGGTCCCCCCCCTGATTCAAAAACAGGATACCAAAGAGTTTTATAAGCTGATGAATAAAATTAAGGCAAAGCACGTAACTGCTTTTAGAAATTACCCACTTGAGCCGTTCAATGGCAAGCTTTACCTTTACAAGGCGAAAATTAGCGTCCATTACGTTGAGTATGGTAACCTGCTAGGCTGGGAAAAATATGCGCAAAAAGGAGTGGAGTTATTTGAGGTGCCCGGCGACCATTTTTCTATGCTATTGCCACCGCACGTAGCGTATTTGGGCGCCACCTTGCAAAAAAACATAAATGACGTTATGAAAGGCAAAATTTAAAAATGGCTGCGTGGAATTTCATTTATTGTTTAAGAATTACTTGCATCGCTTTTGTCTTACTCTTTTGCGTTGTGTTATTCATTTACTCGCAGGGATTTTAGTGATGGCATAGATATTGTAACTAGTGTTAGCGATATATAGTTGTAAATAGTATCATTTACGATTTTAATACTCTTCATCCACATGAAAAAAATTTCATTAATTATTATTGCGCTTGCTTTGTTCACAACGGGTTGTAGCAAAGAGGGGCTTACGGAAACGGCGCCAGGTAACAATGATCCTAACTATGATGTTAATAAAAGGGTCTTTAGGGTGCAGGCAAGTTCAACAGACAATTTCAACTTAACAGTTGTTGAATATACAGCTTCAAACGAAGCCTACAATACTGAAAATGCCGATCAAAGCACTGCATTTGATTATGGCTTTACACCTGTAATCGGTCACACTGTGAAAGTAACGCTTCAAAGCAGCGGCGCACTTTCAGCAACCATGTTATATAAAGGTGTTATACTCGATCCTGTAAAAATTAATTCAACAGGAGATGGATCTAATGCTACTTACGTGTATACTGTTACAAACTAATTAACAAGTAAGAAAATTTAATGGCGCTTGACAGCCCAGACATCATGAGTATAACTGCGAAATTCATTGTAGTTTGACACAAAGCGAAGCATGCTCTACAGGTTACTACTAAATACTATCGTTCTGTTTCAGTTATCTTTCAACGGATTATGCGGCGGGAATTTTGATGAAAATAGCAAATTTAGGGAAATGTCTATAAATGTAAAGAATAAGGGTGCTATAGGTGATGGCATTAACGATGATACTCAGGCTATACGGGATGCTATTTACGCTGCAAAATCAGGGGCTATACCAACTGTTTACTTTCCCGAAGGAAGTTATTTAATAAAAGAGACCGGAGACAAGCCAGGGATAATAAAATTGCTGAATGGAGTAAGCCTTAAAGGTGCTGGTGTAAATGAAACTCATATTGTTTTATCTTCGGGCAGGAAAAATCCTGTTTCTATTTTTTACCAGGCTTGGTGGGAGGAACCATCTGTAGAGAATGTTGTAATTGAAGGGATAGACTTTGACGGAAATCTCCCAAAACAAACGTTTGATCCCGATTACCAGTTTTGCCATGCCTTAAGTATTAATAATGGCAGGAAAATTGAAGTTCGAAATTGCAGGTTTCAATGCTTTAGAGGAGATGGCCTACTTTTTGGCGATACATTTGAACCATCATTGAATGCAAGGATAGTAACAGACGTAAGCGTTCATGATTGTGATTTTTATAATATTTATCGTGAAGGTGCCATGTTCTGTTGCGTAAATGGCGCGCTTTTTTTCAACAATAGGGTGCACGGCAACGGTTACCTGGTAGGCGGCGTGGATATAGAAAGGCACAGCGCCAATGAGACTGTGGTAAATGTATCGGTTTATAACAATACATTTGATTTCAGAAAAGGGTATGGCCCGGTTGAGCGCGGGCGAATCATTAAATACCGGAGGGCAATAACGATAGGGTATTTTTATGGCGGCTATAAAGATGGCGTAGTTGACTCACTTAGTGGCCACCAAAAAGTTTACAGCAATAAAATATACCAGGGTCAGATAGACTGTTTTGGGCATGTAAACGTGAGTATCACCTGTAACACTATTGTTAATACTTATGAAAATATAAAAGGCGTTAAACACGTCAGCTTGCCAGCAATCAATGTATCTGATGCTCGTACAACAATAGGCCTGTCAAACATCACGGTTAATGATAATTATATCAAATCGTCGATTCCGGGAAATGGGATTGTTTTTTACAAGTATAAAGGGGTCTCTTCAAAGAATAATATATTCATTGGTAAAAAAATAGGTGGTGTTATGCTTATCAACGCAGAAGGGGATGTCCATTCAAACGCTACAAGAAACCGATAAATTAAGTAATAGTATAAGTAATTGAAATAAATAAAATCAATGATAATATTTAAAGTTAAAAGGGTATTTACAGCATCAATTTTCCTAATAATAGCGCTTTCCTCATGCGAGTCCTATAAAAATATACCCTATTACCAGGATCAGAATAAAAAAGAAAACACATCAGAAAAAATAACAAATAACTCGGCTTATCTTATTCATTCAGGGGACATTCTTGGCATTAACATCACGAGCAGAAACCCGGAATCGGCGGGGGTTTTTAATTATAACCTTGCCAGGGTAAATGGTAATGCTTATAATACATCGCCCGATAATCCTGTAATTGGTTACCTGGTTGATGATAGTGGAAATATTCACCTGCCACTTGTTGGCGAAGTTAAAGTTGGAGGTTTAACAACTACACAGGTTACACAGCAATTGGGCAAAACATTGCTTACTTATTTGAAAGATCCTGTCGTAAACATTCGCATTGTAAACTTTAAGGTTTATGTGTATGGAGATGTTGCCCGCCCTAATTCATATACTATAACCGACGAGCACCCAACCATTACCCAGGCACTTACCCTTGCGGGCGATTTAAATATTACTGCTTTGCGTAAAAAAATTGTATTGATAAGGAATGAGGACGGCGAACGCAAATACATCAACATTGATCTTACCTCAAAAAAAATCTTCGACTCACCATATTTTTACCTCAAAAACAATGATGAAATATATGTTACACCGGGGCGCTCAAAACTAACTGCTAACGGCCTGCCTGTTTTGGGAATCGTTATCTCGGCCTTATCAGTGATTGCAATTGTATTAACGCGTTATTAAAATTAAATGAGCACAAACAACTCTCAATTTTTGACCTTCGCGGCCGAAAAAGAAAAGAACTCTTCTGTCAGTTTAAAATCGCTGTTTGCTAAATATATTTATTACTGGCCTTTTATAGTATTATGTACTATTGTAATGATCATAGTGGCCTTTTTATACCTGCGGATTGCCGAACCGATGTACGAAGTAAAAGCATCACTATTGGTAACTAACCCTAAGGAGGCCGACAAGCCCCAGGAAAGCCAGTCGGTATTGGATAAAATAGATTTGCCGAATACCCCCGAGGTGGTAGAAAATGAAATTGCCAAATTAAAATCGGCTAAACTCATTAACCAGGTTATTAATGATCTGCAGCTGACAGTTAATTATCAGCAAAAAAAAGGATTGTTTTATAAAGAAGCATATACTTCATTGCCTTTCAAACTGGTTATGATCAAACCCAATCCAGATGTCGCTCTCAATACCGAAACTTTTATCAAAGTAAAGGATAGCCAAACCTTCCTGGTGAAAACAAACGACGGAGATTATAAACCGTATTCTTTCAACGACATCCTGCATACCGATATTGGCACCTGGAAACTTATCCCCGCCAACACTTCATCGGAGCCCAAAGATGAACCGGTAAAAATTACGCTGCTTGACCCTGATAAACTGGTTGAGCAGTATCAGAAAAATATAGATGCCAGTTTACAGGATAAGCTGGCCACCGCTATCGATCTTTCCTTTTCCACAAATGATAGACAAAAGGGTAAGGACATACTTAATCATCTTATTGAGGTTTATAACTCCAACGAGATAGGTGATAAAAATAAAGAAACCCAAAATACCATTAAGTTTATTGATCAACGCCTAGCTTCGTTAAGTGGGGAGCTAAACGGGGTTGAAAAGGATATAGCCAGCTTCAAAAGTTCAAACGGCTTAACGGATATGACGTCCGATGCTAAATTCGCGTTGGATAAGCTGCAATCAAACGATAGCCGCCTAAGTGAGATCAACGTTCAGCTAAGCATTGTCGACGGTATAGAAAGATACGTAAATTCGGCTCATACCGGAGATAGGGCACCCGCGGTTATTGGTATTAATGATCCGTCATTAGTTAGTTCGGTCGAAAAACTTTCACAGCTACAATTACAACATGATCAGTTATTAGCCACGACACCCGAAACCAATCCGGATTTTGAGGAAATCAACTCGCAGATAAAAACCACTAAGGCGGCAATAAAAGATAACGTAAAAAATATCAAAGCTTCATTGCTTAACGCGCAAAATAAATTACAATCTTTAAGTTCAAATTCCGAGTCCTCTATTGCAAGTTTACCAGGGCAGGAAAGACAATTTATCAGTATAAAGCGCCAACAGTCTATCAAAGAAAACCTTTACGTGTATCTGCTTCAAAAACGCGAGGAAGTTTCGCTAAGTTATGCCACCACGGTTTCAAATTATAAAGTGTTGGATAGCGCGCATAGCCTGCCATCAAAATGGCCTAATAGTAAGCTCATCTATGTTGCAGCTTTATTGTTTGGTATCATTCTTCCAGCCATCTTCATATTCCTAAGGCAATTGCTTAAAGCGGTATTGTTAGATCCAAGCGAGGTTGAAGATGCTTTGGGGGCGCCGGTTTTTAGTGAAATATCTTTTGACGAGCTGTTTACCGTTGCCGTAAAAAGAGGATTGGTTCCGGAGCAATTCAGAAGCCTGCGAACCAAGCTGTATGGTTTAAGGGCTAACAATGATTTGCCAACAGTTACCCTGATAACGTCAAGTGTGTCTGCAGAGGGAAAAAGTTTCATTGCCAGTAACCTTGGCGTAACTTTAGCCAGCGCCGGCCGCAAAACAATAATTCTCGAACTTGACCTTCGAAGATCGGCTATTAAAGCCATTTTTAACCTTTCTAAAAAACATGCGGGTATAACCGAGTTTTTAAGCGGTAAATCATCACTTGACAAGATTATCCTGCCCTCAGGTACCGATCCCTTGCTTGATGTGATTAGCAGCGGCACGCTGGTTGCAAACCCTGCCGAATTATTGGAAAACGGTAAACTGGCTGAATTTATCAGCAAATTGAGAGAGACCTATGATGAGATTATTATCGATACGCCGCCAGTTCACCTGGTTGCCGATGCATACATTATAGCCCGTGTTTGCGACATATCTTTATATGTGATCAGGCAAGGTGTTACATCCAAAAGCGAACTTAAGTTCATTAAGCCACTAATGGAAAATAATAAACTCCCTAAAATACAGATTGTGTTTAATGGAGTGAACGTAAAAAGATATGGCTACGGCTATGACTATGATGATTCGTATTACGAATCAACTCCTGGAACAGGGCATTTACCGATTTAAAGTCAACCGCTGTGCTAAACTAATATATACTACGGCACTATTATTACTATTACATCAATTTGAATGAGGACACTATTTGTTTGCTCGGAGTTTTACGCAGGCCTACTGCCATTTGGGGCGACCATTGTAAATACTATGCGAGGCGACGATTGCTTTGCTATATTTATTTGTACCCCAAAATGTGATTACAGGAAGGCTGTTATTCCCAACGGTGATAATTATGTTTTTTTAAATTTTCCTCAAGGAAGGGTAAAAGGACTGATGCATCATATTTATCCGGTCGTTCTGTTAAAAAGCATCGAAAAGGTTTGCAAGGCCAATCAAATTGATGTGATCCACATGCTTACGGAAGACGCCTCGCTGGCCCTGCACATCGGTCAGCTAAAAAAGTTGGCTAAAGTATATTATACGGTTCATGACTTGTTTTTTCACGAGCAGATTTTTAAAAACGCTTTTAAATGGTTGCTAAGGAAAGTTTTGATACAGATGCGGGTAAGACGGCTAATTAATAAAACGGACAACCTGGTAACCAGCAGCCATTTTCAATATAACTGGATGCTGGAACATTTTCCCGGAAAAAAGATATTCTTTCACGATTTCCCGACCTTGCTTACAGAAAGCATTATCCACGGCGATATGGCCGTACCAGAATTAAAAGGCGTTAAAAACTACATTTTATTTTTCGGTCAGGTTGAACAATATAAGGGTGTGGAGTATTTATACAACGCTTATATCAAAAAGCCATTCAAAGATAAGCCCCTGGTAATAGCTGGTAAAGGACATATTTATTTTGAGCGGGACCTCGCAAAAGAGCAAAATGTAATTTTTGTGAACAGGTACATTGATGATGCGGAAATAAAACAATTGTTTATCAATGCCTTTTGCGTGGTTTTTCCTTACATTTCGGGCACTCAATCGGGCATTTTGTCTTTTCCATATTATTTTAAAACCCCATCACTCGTTTCAGATATTCCGTTTTTTAAAGAGTTAATTATCGATAACGTGACAAGCCTAAGCGTTGATGTTCGTAATCCTGATTTACTGACAGAAAAAATTACTGAATTGAAAGCGCCCGGAACGACTGCAAAATTAATTAAAGCAGGGGAGGACCACTACCAAAAAATATATGATGGCAAAGTCTTAAAACAACAACTGCTTGCCGCTTTTGAGCTTTAAAACAGGTTACACTTTATTAGATACCTATGGAAAAACAACGGATTGCTAAACACCATTTAACTGATTGTGTAGATATTTTTTTAAAGGCCTACAATTCTGCGCCATGGAATTGCCATTGGACGATGGAAAAAGCGTCTCAATATCTATCTGAACTTATTGACAGCAATGGTTTTATAGGTTTTATTTTGTATGAAAATGAGAAGGCCATCGGAGCTGTTTTAGCCCACAGTAAAACCTGGTGGACTCACAACCAACTTATGGTCGATGAGTTTTTTATCGCCCCGGAGTTCCAGGCTAAAGGCTATGGAAAAAAACTGATGAGATTCTGTGATGAATATGCTCAAGAAAATGAGATTGAATTAATGGTATTAATGACTAATAAATATCTGCCAGCTTACCGCTTCTATGAAAATCTTGGATACATAACTGCCGATCAATATACGTTTATGTTTAAGCAGCTCTAAGGACAAACAGCTAATTATATGTTTATCTTCGTGCACCTCAAATAAACTATGAGGGGCTGTATAAAACACTGAATAGTATAGACCCCGTTATATACACCCTTTGGAAAATGCAAAGGAAAAGAAAATACAAAATTATCATCAATTTCGGTGTACTGAATTCGTACCACCAGAGAAGTACGGAATTAGATGTTAATAATCCGAAAGATAATGGTCCTCCGAATGTTTACCTGATCTAATAGGTGCTCATTGCAACTGCTGTAAATTGCGTGTTAAGCCGGCTTATTTAAAAATTCTTTAATTATTGGGAGAAAACTGATCTTATTTTTAAAACCGCATCGGAATGTCTCCACCGAGGCGTCATCTCCAGCCATTATTGGGCAGATCTTGCGATTCTTGGAAATATCCCAGTTATATTTTAATTTAGAAAATGTAGCGGACCATCCGATTTTCGGTGGCCCAGTTTAATGGTTTTAGATGACCTTCAGGATCAATGATCAAATTTCCTTTTTTTCGCCTTTTAAACAAGTTGTTGGGCTTCTTTATCGAACAGATTCCTGTATTAATACTAAAAATATTCTACCCGGATAATGGGAATAGGTCACTATACCGATTTTTTGAAATAGCTATTCTGCGCTTTAGCAAATGGCGTAATTGCAATTTTTGACTGCAAATTACCTGCTCAGAAATCATATAATGGCTCCGCAATGCTTATTCTGTTCAGTTGTTATTTTTTTAAAAAAAATAGAACAAGAATTCGGTTTTCCCATGTCAATAGCATTTAATAGCGAATAAGTTTTTATGGTGTATCAGTTTTAACAATTAGCTAAAATTCCAAATAAACCTTGAAATTGAACAGGCCTCTATTGCTTATAGGAGTTATACATGATTTGATTAACATTCAATTACTTGATCTGAGTAGATGTGGGTAGGCTGATTTTTTTAAATTGCCATTTTAGTCATTTGTTTTGTAGAAAGTGAACCAGAGTTGAAAAATTATTAAATCAGGTGTAATATGATCTTTCATTTAATTTTAGGAGGGCTGGCAGCTTTGCTGGCAGGCAGAGTAATGCGTGGCGACGGTTATGGGGTAGTTGTTGATGTTTTACTTGGCCTTGTTGGAGGTTGGGTTGGAAGTTGGGTTTTAGGTCTTTTGCGGTTCGATGTTCCTGCCTGGAGTTATTTTATTACCGCTTTCTTAGGGGCAATCTTAATTGTATGGTTAGTAAGAGTTATAAAAGGAGACTAAATCGCAGTTGTTTCGGGGCTGGTTTTCTTTGAGTCCCTGTAGTTTTCCAAATTCTTAAAAACGCGCCATTTAGCATCCTATTAAAGCCTGCCGTTTTCAATTTTAAACAAGCTTCCAGTTATGTATGGCTCATCCGTTGCCCTGGTTTTTAGAGCAACATTTATTCAGTCCGACTGTTTTTTCAATATATCGTGATCATAACTCCGAGAGGCGAATATTTTTTTGGACTACTGATGCGCTTTCCATTGAGGCTCAGCCTAAACGTTCAATATTTAACTCCAAATATCAGAAAGGTAGGGAGGATACCAGATTGCGTTCGTATAGCGTTCAGGTCAGAATCATAATTTTTTTAATAAATTCAGTTCCGCCTAATCGTTTGCGAGACCATTTTTTATGACAAATTATCATCACATTCAAATTTCGCGCTCTTTTATCATCTGATTCGGTACTTCTATATTAGGATTTCACCACATCCGATAACGTAGAGAGATTAGTGCTGCCGATCGTTTTGGTAAGACCTCAATAGATAGTAGTAGCTTCATCTTTCGCGCGCCAGTCGCTGCCCGCCCTCAGTAAGATTCGGGTTATCTCATCCAACATACGTGGATCTCATTAGTTCGCTTATGTAGAATTTGGAAGGTATAATTCTGCGGCCTGTAAATAATGCATAAAACCTTTCCCATAATGCATTTTTAAAAATGCAGATACAGTCGGAATCCTACAAATTTTTAGTTAAAACACTTAATAAAACAAATGGGAGCAACAGTGTCATATAAATGTTCGCAATAAAGCTGCTAAGTAATGAGCAACAGTTTGTGTAAAAATTAATAGGCTAAATGGAGAGCCGTTTTAAGAGTCACTGGCTGACTCTTAAAAATCAGTCTTTTCACAATTAGCTTATACTAACTGGTAAAGAGGATTGAAGTTTCTCGGTGGATGTTCAGAAATTATAAAATGTTTAAATTTTTTATCATATTCCGGTTATAAAATTCAAAAAATATTTTCTGTTTAGTTCATGTGTTGCTTAAGTTCGCATCCTCTACTCATTTTGAGTAAGCATTGCCACAAGACTCAAATTTAAATATAACTGTGGCTTAGTATTTTTAACTTACAGTTTATGGATTCCCCGGAGAATCATTAAATAACAAAACATGGGATAGGTTCTGATGGAGCGTTTAAAAAAGCCGTCCTCTTTAAAGACCCTGTAAAAAAAACGCAAATTCAACTTATCTATAAAAGTAGGATAGAAATTAATTTCTCTCTTAGTCTGATGTAAAAATCCGCCACATGTGTAAATCGCTCCGCGAAAACCCGATTTTTTTAAATCCAACGCCATGGTTTCCTGTAAAATGACACCCATGCCAACAAAAACGATGGCTGGGTTTAAATATACTATGTTGTTGATAATTGATTGTCTTTCAGTGATATCTGTGAAATATCCATTTCTGTAACCGATAATATTTAGTTCTTTAAAATTGTTCTTAAAAACATTTACACTTTGATTTAAACTGTCCGCATCGGCTCCAAGAAAAAATACACTTAGCTTATTTTCAATGGCAACATTAAATACATAAGGCACGATTGATGTCATATCACACGAAAATCGCCTGATCTTATATTTCGTGGCTCTCAACAGATTTAGTGTAAATACCAGTAATATTCCATCTGGGGCTATCCAATCAAAATTTTCAAAGAGATCGCCACGTTCAGATGCCAACACATACGAATTGGGGTTTAAAAAAGTTATCAATTTTCTATTTCTCGGGTCAAAATCAGATAAAGCTACTGGTATTTTTGACGAAAAAATTTTATAAAGATCCATAGACATAGTTTTCCATACTCATTCAAACAAAGAGCCAGAAATAGACATCCAACAAATTCCTCAGGCGATAGTAACTCGGGGCGTCTTAAAACAGAATCTTATCATGGTGCCTACTGTATAACTTCCGATAAATTAATATCCGATTCCGTCAAGTCCGGAAGAAGCGACCTTTTCTACTATTCCTATTTGTGGTACTACAATGAATTGTGATCAAACACATTACCTGCTGACCCTAAAGCCGGTTTATCTACAAGGAGTGAATTAAATGGTTTCAAGATGGAAAAGTCAGCTTTTAAGCTATTTTTTATGCACTTCTACAATCAAATACGATAGACATGTGTGCGTTCGGCTTAAGCAACTGCTGGGAAATTTCAGGGGAATGGCTTTTGGAGGTCGGGAAAGTGATCGCAGAATTTGGATTTGCCACATTCGAGACATCGTAAAAAGGAAGTATTAAAATGCCATAAACTCCGTGCTTATTTTTAAGGTTTATCTGCTTTCCTCCCGATGGCTTATAACCAACTATAATGTTCACCGAACCGAGTGTTAAACAGAGTTCTCCTTAGCATTGTTCAAAGGGCGTAATTATAATTCCGATTACAAACTAACCTACCTGGCTCTGGCAACCAAGGTATAAACGCCCTGTTGGTAATCGACCTCGTTTTCTCGTGTTTTCCGCATTTGCGAATAGCCATCAGGCTTTGTAGACGAGGCCTTAAATTAACTTATCTTAATCTTCACCAGGGCTCAATAACCCGTAGTTGCTGATACTGGATCATGCAACTGCTAATTTTCACCGGTCCGAGTTACTGGATTTCGAAAATATCTGTCATTGCTTCGAAAATTGCCTACCGTATTAATGGTTATTTAATTTGGTGAACGCTATCAAAGGCCAATATTTTGATATGGTCAGGGATATCGGAGACTCTATGTGTTTTATGTACAGCCATATAGAAAAAAAAACAAATAATTCCGATTGCGATGAAGATGTAAAAATAATCTATCTTTTCAAATGAATTTTCTTTGGACATGTGTAGTTGTTTTAATTTGAATTTTATTTACAAATGGAATGAACCTTTACATATTCATGGAGTAAGATTGGTATTGCGAATCAAAAGTTGGAACTATTATAAACCATGATGAGGCTTATTTATACCTGAGTATTTCAAAAACATTTCGTGGTACGGTTTACTTATAAATAATTTTACGAAGGGGTACTTGTTGGACCTTAATAAATCTCTTCGGGCATTCGATGAGAGATCTATATGTAAACGTATCATCTTTTTAAAAAAGGGAAACTCCCTCCCCAACTTATTGAGAGATTTCCCCCCGCTGCAATTCGTCATATTCAATTCCCCCAAAGTATTGCAGGGAAATCGATTACTGTTAAGATTTTCGTTAAGTGATTGAATCATTGTCCAGCCATTCAAACTGACAAATGGACTTGGAATGATTTTGTAATTTTCTATCATTTTCAGAACTATGAAATTTTCGATAGGATTATCGTTACTCATTAAAAGCTGGTACATATGCGATTTTTAACACTTTATTGTAATTGGCAATTGGAATGCCATTATTGCGTGATACCCGATTTCGAGGTTTACCGACTTTTAAAATGTAACGCCCGGCACGGTAAATGATAACTAGAGAAGCAATCCGATTAACAACAATTTGGCTACGATGACAAAATAACTTACTCTTAATAAATAATTCATATTGATGAATCCTTTTGATGCATATTATATATGCAGGACTTTCACCAACATTTTTGAATGTTATTTTTTATGTGATAGTTGGGCATCTTAGCTATCTCGGAATTTTTGTTTATCACAGACTAAGCATTTATATGTCTCAGATCATTGCGGGAGCGGTGCTATAAACAGCATGTATAGGGTTGTTTCCAATTACCTGTGTTCCGACCTTGATCAGGAATGTCTGGGCGGCTGGAATTGAACGCCTCATGTTTTTTGATCCTCTTCATTCCTGGGATTATTAATTGATGGTGCATTTGCTGATAATTCTTTTTTTACACGTACTTAAGATTAATATAGTTGCAAGGAATATAAGTATGCCGGTTGATTATATACAAACGCTCGGTCTTAAATTTAACTTGCCGGGTAATATTTCCCAGTCATGGCTCCTTGAGGAGTTTCGTCTGACCATCAATGTTCTGTTGCAGTCCATCTCCAAGGTATGTTACATACGGAGGCTAAAGCATTGAAAAATGATTACCCGGTATCTCAAATAATTCAAAACCTTACAGTTTGTATTTTTCCCACCCGAAAACTTCCCGAACTCAGCATAATGAATCTTTATTTTTTGCTTTATAGAAATATACCTTACCGACAAAAGGTTCCAGTTTGTCCTTGAAAAACAGCGATAGGTATCTTTTTGCTTTTTGGGCAATAAGGAACACTACTAGTCTTTAAATAGTATCAAGATAAGAAAAGGTTATTCAGATAACGGAGTCTTTTAAACATGTGCCTCTGGTCAGCCAACAAAATAATGCGCGGATCACACTTCGTCTATAGAAGAAACGGTCTACCCGCTGCAAACCTGGTTTACGCGGCCACTAATTCAATTATATTGATATCCAGAATCTGCGCGATTATTAACAGTCGCTCGACAGTTAATGATGTCTGACCCAACTCTATTTTTGAGTAAGCATTCTGTGAGATATTCAGCTTCGTTGCCAAATATTTTTGAGAGTAATTTTTAAACTCTCGAGTTTGCCTGATCTTAAAAGTAATAACTTCAAGTTTTTCCTTCGCTGTATATACTATGGTCATTATCGCATGTTTAATAGTTTACCTGGTTTAAAATTTGGGAACCGAAATTTAGCAATTTTGACTTGTATGGCTACCCGACGACCCATATAAAGCAAAATTTTGAGTGAAAATTATTTTTAAGGAAATTTTTTTATATTTTCAATTAACTAATCTTTGAAATTGGTAAATTCCAAACAGTTATATTAATTTTCGAGTGTCAACTTCATTCGGATAGAACTATCGTAATTACGCCCAATCATATCTTAAGATATCCTGATTATTTAATTTGAAAATTAAAAGTAAATGACTTATCCTGGCTGGAATTGACTATGCCGGCTGTATTATTCACTTAAAGACCAAACCAGGAAAGGATAGTTAGGAAAAACCAGGTGGATCGTATGGTGGCGAATGCTGCATCCAGTTATTTTCCCTCTTCACTTTTTCAGATTTTACAACACGCTCAGTTTGAGAGAGCAGTAGTGTGGAAATCATTGGTTGTATTACCGTATTTTATGTTTGCTACGCAAAATCTTTGACTGTATTAAATCATTATATTGATTATTCCAGTCATATGATAGTTGGCTACCGTCATTTAGATATTAAAACAAATTTGACAAAATCCAAAAAATGCCCAACGGACAAACAGCGTTTGAAAGGAGTTGCTAAAGTGAGATTACAGTACACCGGCCCCGGCTTTATTACCGAATCCCGAATCTGGTCTTTTTTTAAGCGACGGTCAATAGATAAATGTCGTCATCTTGAAAGGGGGCTTTTAGAAGTGGCATGATGTTAACAGTTATAGCCATTTTATGTAATTGTTTGATAATTAGTGGCTTGAATTTCACGTGTATATATGGGTAGTTTTATTCCTTTTTTATGTTTCAGCTAAATCGCTTCTTTGCATTCAATTCTATGAATACAATAGAATATATGGAAAACTCGGGGTCAATACGCTAATTTAAATCAGGGTTCTTGATGGAAAGTATTAGGGATTAGTTAGGGATGTTTTGTAAAAAATTGAATCATTCATGAAAAATCTTAATTTTTTAAAATGATGCACTTCTTTGAATATACTTCCCGGAACAATGTCAAGGTACAATGATAAGGAAAAGCAATTAAGATAGAATGAAGCGATTTTTAGAAGATAATGAAAATCGAATTAGTGTATTAAAGGAATTTATTACTATGAACTATTTAATTGAGCAGAATAAAGGAGAGCGGATTTTTGGCAAAAATGTTAGAAATATGCGCAATAAACGGGGATGGAGCCTGAAGGACATGGCCGGTAAAATTGATATTTCTATTGCTGCCGTTTCGAAAATAGAAACTGGATTTACTGACATTAGTTTGTCTCGTATGGAACAGATTGCCAGGGTTTTGGGCGTAGATGTAACAGCGCTTTTGGTAAAAAATATGCAGATGGAATTAATAGATATATCGTTTTATGGTGAACTTCAAAAGGAATTATCGGAACGCCAGAAAGAAATATTGAAGTTGCAGCGTAAGGTTATCGATTTGTATGAGGAACTTCAAAAGGTCCCCAAGGTATCTACTAGTAGCTTCTATAAGAAATAATGAATACTGGATGATTATGGAATTTTACGATTTTGAGAATTAGCCTCACAAGATTGTTGACTTTATTGGGCAAAATATTTACCATGTCGAAATCCCCTCATCTTATATTTCTCACCATACAGATGTCCATTTTAGATGGATGGGGATTCCCTTAAAGAATACACTTTAATTAAACCCTAAGGTTGCGTTTTTTTTAACGTCAACCTAGTGATTTCTTTGAGGCTTTAATAGGAAGGCATTAACAGATATAAGGTTAGTTAATGGTATATATAAAATTACTTATGAGTAAGTTTAAAATAACTCAAACACATCAGATTTTGTGTAACAATATTAAAAATTTGCGTCAGCATTACAATTGGAATCAGGAGAGGATTGCCAAACATATGGAGATTTCTGTTGCTGCGTTTTCAAAAATTGAAAAAGGCTACACCAATATTAATATATCCAGGCTTGAGCAAATATCGGTTATTTTCGAAGTAAACATTGTTGAATTACTTCAAACAGATGACGTCGAAAAAATAACTTTTGCCACTGTATTTAATAATTCAGAATTGGTTCAGATTAACAACAAACTGATGGAATGTAATTTGGAGATTTTAAATTTACAATTTAAGTTAACTGAATTGAGGGATTTGATTCAAGAAGAAAACAACTCAGGCAATAAGATTAGTCGAGGCAAGAATAAGTGACATTATAGATATAGCCACCGATGAGCAAATTTTTCAAATCAGGAAAAGGGGCCAAGGCCAGCTCTCCAAAAGATAACACAAACCAATGAAACAAAAATAATTGAGCTCAAATAGAAAAAGGTTAAAATAATTTTGCTCCTGAATCAGCTCCTTGTCTACTATTAATATAGAAATATCCAACAAACATACGTATGAAACCCACACTACTGATTTTGGCCGCAGGTATGGCCAGCCGCTACGGCAGTATGAAGCAAGTTGATGGCTTTGGCCCCAACGGCGAAACAATCATCGATTATTCTATCTACGATGCTATAAAGGCTGGCTTTGGTAAAGTGGGCTTTATTATCCGCGAAGAATTTGCCGATATCTTTAAAGCTAGATTTGAGCCTAAGTTAAAGGGCCATATAGAAACAGACTACATTTTTCAAAGCTTTGACCTTAAACCATTTGGTATTGATAAAAAAATTGAGCGTGCAAAACCGTGGGGCACTGCCCATGCTGTACTTGCCGCTCGTAACCAGGTAAATGGACCGTTTTGCGTTATTAATGCAGATGACTTTTATGGCTGCGACTCATTTAAAAAAATGGCTGAATTTCTAGTGACCGACGGGAGGGATGATACCTATTCACTAATAGGCTATCAAATTGACAGAACCCTATCTGATTATGGCACTGTATCGCGCGGTGTTTGTAAAGTTAATGAGGAAGGCAACATGGCTGAAATTAATGAGCGTGCCGAGGTTTACTTCAAAGAAGATGGAACTGTTGCTTACAAGGATGCAACCGGCGAACACGAACTAAGCAATGACACACGTGTATCTATGAATTTCTGGGGCTTTACTCCAGCTGTTTTTAAGCAAATCGAAGGAATGTTCCGAGAGTTTGTTATCACAAATGAAAATAATCCTAAAGCGGAATTCCTTATCCCTCTAGTCGCAGATAAACTGATCAAAGGCAATATTGCTTCGTTTAAAGTTATCCCGACCTGTTCAAAATGGTTTGGCGTTACTTATAAAGAAGATAAACCAATTGTACAAAAGTGCATTTCTGAACTAATTGCCGAATCTGTTTATCCAGAGAAGCTTTGGACCTAAATTTCCTTTGTTCTTTTGGGCGATTTCTTGCACTTAGATGAGATAGTCACAATTTAATCTGACAGTTACGATAATTTAAAACACGTAACAGAGATTAGTATTATGACAACCCAAGCAAAGATCATCAAAAAC
>NZ_JACHCR010000022.1 GCF_014205845.1 Mucilaginibacter cryoferens | reverse complement strand
CTGGTCAACTTGACCCGGAATGCACTGGTCAATTTCCAGCGGAATCACTTTACTCTTTATCTATGAATTACTGGTCAACTTCCCCGGAATATCCATGCTGATTTGTAAACTTGGTTTAGGGGCGTTATTAAAACTAACCTTTAAATTTTTCATTTTTTTGGAGTCGTTTAAGGCAACAGGCCGTACAGCCGTATAGTTTAAGTTTGAATTTGCTAATAGTTTTTCCTCTAATTCGTGTTCCGCGTAAACAGGGCCGAGGTTGGTATAGTTAATTAACCATCTGAGCCAAAAAGGAATCTCCTTTTTGGTTTCCCCAACACCCCACGCAGAGACTGTAATTAAACGTTTTAGGTTTTGTTGATCCGCTTCGGCTATCGCATTTTTTATGCTTTCAGATATGAAATTTTTGGCGGTTATTAATTTAGACCACGGGGCATCTGATGCTCTGACGATACCCAAAGCACTTATTATCACATCACAACCTTGCATTGCAGCCGCTAAATCTGTTCTGCGGGTAGGTGTCCCCTGATATACTTTAATTGATTTTGAACTAAAGGATATTTTGTTTTTATCTCGCACCAAAACATTTAAATCATAGCCTTGCTTTAGTGCCTCGTCAACAATAAGACAACCGGTTCTACCGGTGGCTCCTAAAATGAGTATTTTCATAATCTTTATTTTACTTGTTTGTTAATTCATTTATTGAATACAAACCATTTTTATCTTTTTATTTTATTTTTTGAGTGCCTGCTACAACACTTTATAGATCTGACCGGTTTGCCTGCCCAAAACGCTTTTGATATAAGCCTGGGTAACCCGGCTCATGGTGACAGGAACATGTCCAGGGAAATATGAAAAATAAGCTGTAGATTCTTCAACTATATCAGGACCGACCGCATTGATACGCACCCCGTTCTCCAGCTCTATCGCTGCGCCCTTTACAAATCCATTGATCGCTCCATTCATCGTACTGACGTTTGTTCCCATTACAATCGGATCATCGGCTAATGCACCTGATGTTAAGGTAAACGATCCTTTCGGATTAATGTAATGCTGGCCAATCAATACCAGGTTAACCTGGCCCATCAATTTACTGTTAACGCCAATTCTGAAATCGGCATCTTTCATAAATGCCAAAGGCCCGAACTGCGCGTCCCCGGCAGCGCAAATTAAGGCGTCAAATTTTCCGACCTGTTTATAAAAATTTTCTATCGACTCGGTTGATGATATATCTACTTGTATATCGGCGCTTTTAGAACCTGCCTTAATTACTTCATGATCTTTTTGTAATGCAGCGGTTACGTGTTTTCCAATGGTACCTGTGGCACCAATAATTAAAATTTTCATTTTTACTTTTTTTAACAAAATTATCCCATAACTTTACTTTTGTCAAGTAATGGCACATTTGTCAAGTATTGACATTTAAGATACAAATGTTCATTATCAGCATGTTAGCAGAAAAAATAATTGAAAAAAAAACAGAGCCGGATTGTGATTGCTCAATAATAGGATCAATCAGTATCATAAGTGGCAAGTGGAAACCCGTTATCATCTGGATGTTATTATCAGGCCCCAAGCGATTTGGCGAGCTTCATAAAACCATTCAAGGTATAGCACTAAAGGTATTATCCAGACATTTAAAGGAACTGGAGGCTGACGGTATCATCAATCGGAAGGTATATGCCCAAGTCCCGCCAAAGGTGGAGTATACACTTACTGAAAAGGGGATGTCGCTCAACGATGTGATGCAGCTATTAGTAGAATGGGATAAAAAGTATATAGTAGCCGAATAAGGCATTTTAGTTCATTGTATACGCCTCACAAACTTTTATCGTTACCGTAATACATTGCGTAGGAATTTTCATCAATTGAAAAAGCTCATTAGAGAAACAAAAAGATGCCGTTTAACTTGCAAAAAAACAGAGAATATTAACATTTCAATTTCGTCGAGTTAATAATTCATCAAATCTTTCATAAAGTGAGTCGAGTTTTACTTGAAAAAATCGGTTCGAAGTAAAAATTGTGCAGTATAATCATAAATTGAAAAAATCCGCAATCACCCCATAATTTAAAAACTGAAACGATTTTCATCAAGGAATTATCGGATACGGAACGCTACTATCGCCGTAAGTCAATTCAACATTTATTATCTTTTCTATTTAACCAGTATTAGCCGATTTAATAAAACATCCCTTATCAGCCAGTTTGAGTAGAAATCACAAAACCAAATCCGCCAATAACTTCAAATAGTGCAGAAAAAGGTTCGAAATTTATACAGGCAGGGCGACAAAAGCGGTACCGTCAGTATAAAAATCTTCTTCTAAACAATTAGAAGAAGCTTTTTATTTACATAGCAGGTAGCTCAATTTAATTGAGCTTGGTTGCCTTGTTCATTAACACGGCCGATACACCCACGCAAATCAAAACACCTATTACCAAGCCACCCAATAACCGGCCCGAGAAAGCAAGCAGGTTATTGCCTTGGTCTACATTATTTATATAAACCAGGCCGAAGAGTATGGCAAAAATGCCGCCGATGATCAATATTCTGAAACTTTGAAACAGGGCCTCAAAAAAGCTTATACTGTTCTCTTTCTCGTTAATTTTATAGCTGTTTACCCCCATGTAAACACCCACCAGGGGAATTAATATGGATAGATACTCTACCGGGGCTACATGGTTGCCGGTATTACTATAACCAAAATTTTTCATCACAAATAACCAGGTACCACTAAAAGCGCCGATAATTAAACCGGTTATAAATGCATTTCTCATAATTTAGGTTGGCATATGGTAATACCATATATAAAAATGCGAAATTTTAATTATTTGTTTGCATATCTACGCTTTTTTTGCGCCGATTTTATTCTGCCGGCCCCATGCTACCCTATAACAAAACAATAATTGAATTACAACATAAAATCCGGTTATCCATATATAAAACACATCGTACCCATAACTTATAGTTATCCATGATCGTTTATTATGATAAAAAAATAAAGCCATAAACCCTCACCTTTGAGTCATTCAAACAAATAAAATGAACACTCAAAATCAGTTAAGCAATAATGCAGGCTTATTAACCGTCAACATTAATCAAAATGTTCGCAAAATTATTTTCGCAATATGTGTAATGCTTTGTTTAACACCCTTTATAAGCCCGGCAGTAGCATTGCTCATGGGCCTTGTTATAGCGCAATTTACCGGGCATCCTTACCTGCATTTAAATCATAAAGCTACCCACCTGCTACTACAGGTATCGGTAGTTGGTTTAGGTTTTGGCATGAACGTGCATAGCGCTTTACAGGCAGGCGGGCAAGGCATACTTTTCACAATTGTATCCATTATAAGCACCCTTACCTTTGGCTACTTCATAGGCCGGTGGTTTACTATCGAGAAAAAAACATCATTCCTTATTTCGGCCGGTACAGCCATTTGCGGTGGTAGTGCCATAGCTGCCATATCGCCGGTTATTAAAGCCGAAGAAAAACAAATCTCCGTTGCTTTGGGCTGCGTTTTTATCCTCAACGCTGTAGCGCTGTTTGTTTTCCCGCTTATAGGGCATTATTTCAACTTATCACAAACACAGTTTGGCTTATGGTGCGCTATTGCTATTCATGATACCAGCTCGGTTGTTGGCGCGGCAGGCAAATACGGAACACACGCCTTAGAGGTAGCAACTACGGTTAAGCTGGCCAGGGCGTTATGGATTATCCCGGTGGCTTTTATTTCTTCTTTTTTGTTCAAAAACAAATCAAAAAAGATAAGTATCCCCTACTTTATCGGCTTGTTTGTATTGGCCATGATAGCCAACACTTACATCCCGGCGATATCATTAATAAATGTATACCTGGTAAATCTCGCCAAAATAGGGTTAACACTTACGCTGTTTTTAATTGGCGCAGAGCTATCCCGTACAGTATTGTTATCTGTAGGGTTTAAGCCGCTATTGCAGGGCATTTTACTTTGGATAACCATCTCTGCAACTGCTTTATACGCTGTAATGCACCTGGTTTAATTTTAAACCCTAACGTAAAATTTGTTCATACACTTGAAGCAAATGTACCGGTGTAATGGTAACCAGAAAAAGAATATTTTAACTAACAGATCTCTTGAAACCCGATGATCTGATATTGAAGTACATTTTGGGCAACGAATGTTTTTTTTAACATCACCGTTGTTATTTGATGCTGCCATAGTATTTGAAATAGGGATATTACTCCTATTACGAATATTAAACACAAAGGTTATAGGTAATTTAATATAATAAGCAAATAATTAGTTAATGATACTACCTATCAATAATATCTACCGCTCCCAAACTAGTATTACTTATATATGTAATAGAAAGCTACAAAAGCTGCCGATATTATTTTTCTTACAACGCCAAATAGTTTCAAAAAACTAAAAATACAGCGTATGGGGGTTATTGGTATGTGGTTTTTTGTTTACTTTAGCCCGTAGATGATTTCAGTTATTTCAAAACTCCCCCAAACCGGCACAACCATTTTCACCGTTATGTCTGCCCTGGCCAACGAGGTTGATGCAATAAATTTATCGCAGGGATTTCCAGATTATAATTGTTCGCCAGAGCTTATTGAATTGGTTAACAACGCCATGAAAAACGGGCATAATCAATATGCCCCCATGGCAGGTGTAATGAGTTTACGTGAGCGAATAGCCGAAAAAACCGAAAATCTTTATGGCGCGGTTTATAATCCCGATACCGAAATTACCATAACCGCAGGCTGCACGCAGGCTATATTTACAGCCATAAGCGCGGTGATACACCCCAATGATGAGGTTATTATTTTTGAGCCCGCGTTTGATTGTTACGCACCGGCAATTAAATTAATGGGCGGTGTTGTAAAATCATTAGCATTGGAGCCTCCAAATTATCGTATTGCCTGGGATATGGTAAAAAGGCTGGTCAACCAAAAAACAAAAATGATCATCCTTAATTCGCCGCATAACCCAACGGCCACCATTTTACATAAGGAAGATATTGATGAGTTAAGCGCACTTGTAAAAAACCAGGATATTTTAATATTAAGCGACGAGGTATACGAGCACCTGATATATGATGGCGAAACCCACCACAGTGTGGCCCGCTACCCCGAGTTGCAGCAACGGAGCTTTATAGTGGCCTCATTTGGCAAACCTTTTCATGCTACCGGCTGGAAGGTTGGCTATTGTATGGCCCCTGCTTATCTAATGCATGAATTTAGAAAAATTCATCAATTTTTAGTGTTCTCGGTTAATACACCTATACAATATGCTATTGCCGAGCATTTAAAAAACGAACAAACTTATTTGGACTTACCGGAGTTTTTTCAGCAAAAAAGAGATTACTTCCGTAAAGGCCTGGAGCAAACCCGTTTTGAGTTACTACCCTGCCATGGATCATACTTTCAATCAGTACGTTACAGCGCAATTAGCGACGAAAAAGATGCAGACTTTGTGCTACGCCTAACTAAGGAATTTGGGGTGGCTGCCATACCTGTTTCGGCCTTTTACACTAAGGGTATCGACCATCATGTGTTAAGGTTTTGTTTCGCCAAAAGGCAAGAAACCTTAGATAAAGCCGTTGATAGGTTATTGAAAGTTTAAATTGACGGCAGCTTGTAACTGATTGTTGCCTGCCGATTTTTTAAGGGTTGCACCATTACCTGCTTATCACTTTTAAGTATAATTTGCAAACTTCATCTATAAACGATGAATAATTAACCATGATCTGAAAACTATGGATAATCTTAAGATAACTGTTTTTCAAGGCTACCTTTTTTGGGAAAATACCGATAAAAATTTACAGAATATTTCGTTGCGATTATCTGGCGGAATACGCGAAAAAACAGATCTGATCATTTTGCCGGAGATGTTTAGCACCGGCTTTACCATGAACGCCGAAAGCCTGGCCGAGCCAATGGATGGGAAAACCACCAAATGGATGCACCAGGTTGCCCGGCAATATGATTGCGCTGTTACAGGCAGCATTATCATTAAAGAAAACGACAAGTACTACAATCGCCTTATCTGGATGCGCCCCGATGGCACCTATGAGCATTACGATAAACGCCACCTTTTTGCTTTAGGCAAAGAACATCATACTTACACCGCAGGCACCCAAAAATTGTTTGTTGACCTTAACGGCTGGCGAATTTGCCCCGTTATCTGTTACGATCTGCGTTTCCCCGTTTGGTTACGCAATTTGGCCGATAACCCATACGATCTGCTTATTGTAGTTGCTAACTGGCCCGAGCGCCGCGCCCTGCACTGGCGTACGCTGTTACCAGCCCGTGCAGTAGAGAACCAGGCCTATGTAATTGGCCTTAACCGGGTTGGGCACGATGGCAACGAAGTTTACCACTCCGGCGATTCAACTTGTATAGACCCCAATGGCAATGTAGTTTACTACAAACGCGATGAGGATGATGTATACACCTTCTCTATTATTGCCGACGAAGTAAAAAAAGCACGCCGCGCGCTGCCTTTTCTGAAGGATGCGGATGAATTTGAAATTCATTAGTCATTGGTCATTGGTCATTGGTCATTGGTCATTGGGGTAATTACTTTGATTGATGATTGTTTTCGGCTTTTTGTTCATGCGCAAATGAACCCTCTTTATGTTATGGGTGCACCCGATATTTGTAAGATGATGCCCGGCTAAAATGAACCGGGCATTTTTTCGTTTATACGCTTTTAAGTTTTAATTTGCGTTATTATACCATACGTTAAAAATATGCCAGCCCCGCGCACACTTATATGCAGTTTATTTTCGGCTGCACTACTTCTTTCCACCCAGGTATCATCGGCACAAAAAATAAAAATTAAAGATTACGCCCAACTGGTTAATCCATTTATTGGTACCGGCGGGCATGGGCATACCTACCCCGGCGCAGTTATGCCCTTTGGCATGGTACAGCTTAGTCCGGATACCCGTTTGGAAGGATGGGACGGCTGCTCGGGTTATCATTATACAGATACCGTAGTCTATGGCTTTTCGCACACCCATTTAAGCGGTACCGGCATTGCCGATTACTGTGACATATTATTTATGCCCACCACGGGCGAGCCTCAATTTAAAAACACACAATACCGTTCGGGATTTAAAAAGAAAAATGAGATAGCATCTCCCGGATATTATAAAACACTGTTGGATAAATATAACATTGGCGTAGAGCTTACCGCCACAACACGGGTGGGTATCCATCGCTATGAGTATCCCAATACCGAAAAAGCTAATATCATTATTGACCTGCAACACCGCGACGAGGTGCTGGATTCGTGGATTGAAATGGTTAACGATCATGAGATTCGTGGTTACCGCAAATCAAAATCATGGGCTAATAATCAGCAGGTATATTTTTACGCCAAATTTTCCAAACCATTTAAAACGTTTGGCATTGCAGATAACGATAAGGTGCAAGAGGGCAAAAACAAACTGGAGGGTAAAAACATCAAAATGTATATCCAATTTGATAACCCCGGCGAGGTGATCTCCAAAGTAGGTATCTCGGCGGTGAGTGCCGAAGGCGCCCTAAAAAACCTGGATACCGAAGCCCCTGATTTCGATTTTAAAAGAATCCAGAAAGCGGCCAGGGCAACCTGGAATACCGAATTGAATAAGATCCAGGTTGAAGGCGGCGGCCCATCCTCATCACAACAATCGGAGTTAAGCGGCGATGGTAATACCGGCCGCCGGGCTCAGGCAGGTAAAAGGCCAAAGGCTATTGATTACGCGGGCATTAAGCAAACTATATTCTATACATCCCTGTACCATAGCATGCTTGCCCCAAACATTTATAATGATGTAGATGGGCAATACCGCGGCTTAGATCAACAGGTACATAAGGCGCAAGGATTTAACTATTATACCGTTTTTTCTCTGTGGGATACTTACCGCGCCGAAAATCCTTTGCTTAACCTTATCGACAGGAAACGAACCCTTGATTTTGTTAAATCATTTTTAGCCATGTACGATGAGGGAGGTTTATTGCCTATATGGCCGCTGGCAAGTACCGAAACCTATTGTATGACAGGGAATCATTCCATCCCGGTTATCGTTGACGCTTATGCTAAAGGCATCCGCGATTTTGATGCCGAAAAAGCATTTACAGCCATGAAAGCCGCCGTAAACCGTAACCAGTTTGGGCTGGATATTTATCGTAAAAACGGCGCGGTGTTGTCAGATCTCGAAGACGCATCGGTATCTAAAACTTTAGAATATGCCTACGACGATTGGTGTATTGCCCAAATGGCAAAAATGCTGGATAAACCACAGGAATATACCCAATACATACAGCGTGCCCAGTACTGGAAAAACGTTTACAATAATCAAAACGGCTTTATGCAGGCCCGAAGCAATGGCGGCTGGCTC
The DNA here is from genome assembly GCF_014205845.1 of Mucilaginibacter cryoferens. Lineage (GTDB taxonomy): Bacteria > Bacteroidota > Bacteroidia > Sphingobacteriales > Sphingobacteriaceae > Mucilaginibacter. The sequence continues at coordinate 127,112 of NZ_JACHCR010000022.1, read as the reverse complement.
AACCCCTTCGATCCTACCGAGATCAACGGTAACTATACCGAAGGCAACTCCTGGCAATATTCTTTTCTTGTTCCGCAGGATGTGGAGAGTTTAATAGCCAGAATGGGTGGCAAGGAAGCATTTGAAGCTAAACTGGACGAATTATTTACTACCGAATCGAAACTTACGGGTAGTGATATCCCCGATGTTGCCGGGCTGATAGGCCAATATGCGCATGGTAACGAGCCCAGTCACCACATGGCTTACCTCTATAATTTTACCGAATCGCCAGAGAAAACCCAGTTTTATATAGACAGGATATTGCACGAAGAATACAGCAATAAACCCGATGGATTGGCAGGTAACGAAGACTGCGGTCAAATGTCGGCCTGGTATGTGATGAGTTCATTGGGCATCTACAATATTGCGCCGGGACAACAACAGTTTCAGATTGGGGTACCGCAATTTGATAAAGCAGTGATCAACTTAGAAAACGGCAAGCAGTTCACCATCATTAACACGGGTGCCAGCATAGGTAAAGGCAATATTTACCTGCAAGGCATGAGTCTGGCAAAAAAAACCTACAACAAGCTGTACCTCAACTTTGATGATATAGCCAATGGCAGCGAATTTGAAGTATTTGCAGGTAAACTGGCCAACAAAATGTTTGTACAGGATTTAGAGAGACCAACCTCAAAAATCATCGACAACCTCATAGTAGCAAACCCATATATCATAGCGCCAGCTAAATCATTTAAAAACCCCATCAGCATACAAATAAAAAGCGCTGATGCCGATGCGAAGATCTATTATACTTTAGATGGCTCAACCCCTACTTCCGGCTCTGCCTTGTATAGCCAGCCAATTCCTATTGCAGCTAACACAACCATTAAGGCCATAGCCATTATTAAAGATAAAAGCAGCTTTGTAGATGAGGCCAGTTTTATTAAACTGAGAGACGATATTAAATTAACCCTTACCAATAAATACCTCCCCAACTATGCCGATAAAGGTGATGAATCGCTTATTAATGGAATCCGGGGCACCGCCAACTGGCATGTTGGCAACTGGCAGGGCTTCCAGGGTCGCGACCTGATTGCGATTATTGATTTAGGAACCGTTAAGCCCGTTAAACAGATAGGCATTGGCACACTACAAGATAGTAATGCCTGGATAGTTTTCCCTAAATACGTGCAGTACTGGGTATCTGACGATGGCAAAAACTACAAACTGGCAGCAACCGTTAATACCAAAGTAGATATTAAAGATGCCAAACCTCAAACACAGGAGTTTATAGCGCCCCTAAATATCCGCACCCGCTACATAAAACTGATAGCCAAACAATACGGCCCCCTTCCGGATTGGCACGAGAATAAAGGAAATCAATCGTATATTTTTGCCGATGAGATAACCGTGGAATAATTGAATGCAGAGGCAAACATTTGACAATTAATATAGTTAGCTTTAATAATTATTCACCAGTTAAATTCACCTACATCACATGGACAACTTTTCATCACAAGACGATAACAAAATTGCGGGCATCGTTAGCTATTTTACTATCGTAGGCTGGCTTATAGCTTATTTTGCGCTTTATCAAAATAAAAAAACAGGTCTGGCAAGTTATCAGCTTAGGCAAACCCTGCTATTTCACCTCATCTCTATAGTAGTTTCTTATGCCGCGGGAGCTGTTTTATTTTCGGCTGGAGTATCGTTTGGTTTAACCATACTTTGGGTTATACGAGTGGCCCTTTTTATTATGTGGGTACTTGGCTTGCTCGGTGCTTTACAAGCCGAAAGAAAACCGATACCATTTATTGGCGAACCTGCTCAATCTATATTTTCGGGAATTTAATATTGCCTTATAAAGTTGTTTTATAACCGAAAAAATAGTTATAAAACAACTTATCGAACAGGTATTGAGTTATAAATCAGGTACCTAAGTTTGGCGGCTACAGCATGTAGCGGGTATAGATCAATACCTTGTATCTACAACTCAAAAATCCAACTTTTTACTTATTCCTGCTCCAGCAACTTCTTAGCGTCATCCAGTTTATCCTTCTCTTCTTTAACCAATACCGGATACTTCAGCTTCAACCCTCTCAGAGTTTCTAAAATAACAGTCGAAATAGCTATCCGTGTAAACCATTTTTTGTCGGCGGGGATAACATACCAGGGGCAATCTTTGGTTGCCGTTTCTTTGATGGCCTTTTCATAAGCCTCCATGTAATCGCCCCATCTTTTTCGTTCCTCAATATCGGCTGCCGAAAACTTCCAATTCTTTTTTGGATCATCTATCCGTTTTAAAAAGCGTTCCTTTTGCTCATGTTTAGATACATGGAGGAAAAATTTGATGATGACGGTACCATTATCGGTCAAATGTTTTTCAAATGCACGAATGCTTTGATAACGGTTATGCCAAAACTTTGGATCGATGTTTTTAACATCGGTTATTCCCGGCAAATGTTCGTTCAGTAAAATATCGGGATGAACTTTTGTTATCAGCACATTTTCGTAATGCGACCGGTTATGAATACCTATCCGCCCCCTTTCGGGCAGCGAGCGGTAATGCCGCCATAAAAAATCGTGCTCATAATCTTCGGTACTTGGCTGTTTAAAGCTGTAAACCTGGCAGCCCTGCGGGTTTAAGCCCGATAATGTATGTGCTATAGCACTGTCTTTCCCGGCAGCATCCATCGCCTGGAAAATAATGAGCAAGGCATACTTATTAGCGGCATAAAGTTCTGTCTGCAAATCAAAGGTTTCGGCTATCAGTTTTTCCAACAGCTCTTTGGAGTCATCTTTTTTAAAACCATCGGCATAACCCGGGTCATATGCCCCAAGCGTAAAATCTTTGCCTTTAGTAACCCGAAATTGATTAGTAATGTTACCCATGATAAAAAATTTGCGTTGCGCTTTGTTAACATAAAATTTAGATGTTAAAATTGCGTTGTTTATTTGCTTGTTTATTTTAAAGCCGATATTGCCGCACCGCTATTCAATTCTATATATAATTTACTGGCTGGGGGCAGCAATAAATTAATAATTAGCAGAGATTTTTGGGTGTTATACCAAATAAAAACAAATGGTGTAGGCTTACCGTTAACTTTTATGTAAACTACATATATTAATAATTGTTTTGCGCTATGATTTAGCGCCATAATTTTACATCTTTACCCAATGTTCAGACGAATACGCAACCGATTTCTGAGGTTCATAGCCATTTTTATATACTTCATTATCATCTTTTTTTGCTCTATCGAGCTAAACTTCCTATGGCTATCGGGCTACTCGCCTGACATGCAGGATATTAAAAACCCTGTAATGTCCGTCGGATCTGAAGTTTTTACTGCCGATGGTAAGCTCATAGGTCAATACTACAAAGAGAACCGCTCGCCGGTTGATCTGAAACACATTTCTCCTAATCTGGTAAATGCACTCATATCTACCGAAGATGTAAGGTTTTACAGCCACAATGGAGTGGATTTTTACTCGTTTTTTACCAGTATGCTTTCTACCGCGAAAGGCGACCGCCGCGGGGCAAGTACCATTACCCAGCAGCTGGCCAAAAACCTTTTTGAAACCCGTAAACGTAAATCGCAGGGCATCATCAGGCATGTACCAGGCATAAGTACTATAGTTTATAAGTGTAAAGAATGGCTTACCGCTTTTAAAATAGAGCATGTTTACACTAAGCAGCAAATTTTGGAGCTTTATTTTAATACCGTTCCTTTTGGCAATAATACCTATGGCATTAAAACCGCATCGTTAAAATACTTCAACAAACAACCCGATAAAGTTAACGCCTCCGAAGCTGCTTTATTGATAGGTATGCTTAAGGCTACATCTAACTATAACCCCATCCGTAACCCCGAGCGGGCTACCGACCGTAGAAATACGGTACTAAGCCAGATGGAAAAGTATGGCTATATTACCAAAGATGAGTATACCGCAAGCATTAAAACGCCAATAAAGCTCGATTTAAGTTATGTGGAAGAAGATTCGCATGGCGACTCGTACCTGCGTAGGGCGGTAGAGAAATGGCTCGACAAATGGCTTAAACAAAACGACTACAACCTTTATGAGGATGGTTTAAAGATCTATACAACCATCGATTCGCACATGCAACAATATGCCGAAGAGGCAGTTACCGAAAAAATGAAGATGCTGCAAAAGCGTTTTTATAACCTATGGGGCAATAAAAACCCATGGCGCGATTCGAAGGGCGTAGAGATAAAAGATTTCATTCTTAAAAACGAGCAAAAACTGCCCATTTACAAATTGCTCGATAAAAAATATGGCGGCGATACGGTAAAGATCAATGACTATTTTAAAACCAAAAAACGGATGACCGTTTTTACCTGGAATGGCGAACAGGATACCACATTCTCTACCATCGACTCGATAAAATACTATGCCAAAATTTTAAATACCGGCATGATGACCCTGGAGCCATCAACAGGTAAAATAAAAGTTTGGATAGGCGGCATCGACCATCGCTTTTTCAATTACGATCACGTAAACCAATCGCGCAGGCAGGCAGGCTCTACATTTAAGCCGTTTGCTTACCTAACCGCGCTTGATAATGGCTATACCCCTTGCGATAAGTTTACCGATAAGCCGGTAACCATTAAATATAAGGATAATGGTAAAGACGAAGTTTGGCAACCCAACAACGCCGATTTCCATTTCTCGTACCAGGAAATGTCGTTACGCTGGGCCATGGGTAAATCTGTAAACTCTATAACCGCGCAGCTTACCGAAAAAGTGGGTTGGGATAAAATTGTACAATACGCCCACAAATGTGGTATCGAAAGCCCGCTAAAATCTGTCCCTTCGGTATCATTAGGATCAAACGATGTTTCGGTTTATGAAATGGTAAGGGCTTATAGCACCTTCCTTAACAAAGGCCAAAAGATCGATCCTTTATTGGTTACCAAAATAACCGACCAGCAGGGCAACGTTTTAGATGAGTTTGAATTGAAACAGGAGAAGGTATTAAGTGAAGAAACCGCCTGGCTAATGCTCTACATGTTCCGTGGTGGTATGGAAGAACCGGGTGGTACCTCACAGGCACTTTGGGAATACCCCGGCCTTTGGAAAAAAGACAACCAGATAGGTGGTAAAACAGGTACATCATCAGATTATGTTGACGGCTGGTATATGGGTATCACCAAAGATCTGGTTACCGGGGTGTGGGTTGGTGCCGACGACCGCAGCGTGCACTTTACCTCGTCAGAAACCGGCGAAGGATCACATACCGCCCTGCCTATTTTCGCCCGTTTTATGGAAAAGGTTTATGCCGATCCAAAATCGGGTTATACCTATGGCCCGTTCCCCAAACCATGGAGTAAGATCACCAAAAACTACCAATGCCCATCGCCGCACATTGCTGCCGATACCACGGCTGTTGATAGCACAAGCAACCCTATTGATACTACCAACGTAATACCTGTGCCGGCTACTACAGCGCCCGAAAATCCGGAAACTACCCCTGCTAATCAAAAGTAGCGGAGCTTTAGGAGTAAAGCGTGGATGTATAAGTTTTTAAATATTGATCGGCAGGCCCTATAGCCTGCCGATTATTCATTAAATTAGCCCTATCTATTTAGTTAAATTATGAATAAAAACTACTCATTATTAACCAAAGCTAAAAAGTTAACCTTTATACTTACCTGCCTTATCAGTTCGCTGCTCATCAGCAACAATGCAAAAGCCCAGTATTTTGGCCAAAATAAAGTACGATACAAAAACCTCAAGTTTAAAGTTTATAAAACCCCGCATTTCGAGATCTACTATTACATCAAAAACGATAGCATGATTAAACGCTTTGCCCAGGAAAGCGAATTGTGGTATACCCTGCACCAACAGGTTTTTAAGGATACGTTTAAAAAACCAAATCCAATAATCCTGTACGCCAACCATCCCGATTTTCAGCAAACTACCGCCATTGATGGCGAAATTGGTGTAGGTACAGGTGGTATTACCGAAGGTTTAAAAAATCGGGTGGTAATGCCGGTGATGGAAACTAACCAAATGACACGCCACGTTATAGGCCACGAGTTGGTACACGCGTTTCAATATCATGCCTTGCTGGGTAACGAGAACGATAACTTTGAAAACATCAACAACATTCCGCTCTGGATGATAGAGGGTATGGCCGAATACTTGTCGTTAGGTAAAAAAGATTCGTACACTGCCATGTGGATGCGCGATGCCTACCTTAATCATGATATTCCAACGGTACGCGATCTTACAGAAAGCAACAAATACTTCCCCTATCGTTATGGGGAGGCGTTCTGGTCGTTTTTAGGATCTACCTATGGAGATACGGTGATTGTGCCTTTCTTTAAAAACACAGCCCGGTACGGCCTGGCATATGGTATAAGGCGCACGTTTGGCTATGATGATAAAACACTTTCGCGACTTTGGAAAACCTCTATTGAAAGCACATATAAGCCATTTTTGAAAGATACGGTGCAAAAGCCAGTGGGTTTAAAATTGATTGATAAAGACAATGGCGGCGACCTTGTTGTTGCCCCGGCCGTTAGCCCCGATGGTAAATACCTGGCATTTTTATCGGCCAAAAGTTTGTTTAGCATAGATCTTTACCTGGCTGATGCCCGAACGGGCAAGATTTTGCGAAAGCTCACCAGTAAAGTGTCCAATACCCATATTGACGAATTTAACTTTATAGAATCGGCAGGTGCATGGTCGCCAGATAGTAAGCGTTTTGCCTTTAGCGTGTTTAGCAGAGGCCGTAACCGGCTGGAAGTGGTTGATGTAAATAGCGGCAGCATACTCAACAATATCTCGATGGAAAAGGCCGAGCAGTTTAGCAACCTGTCGTGGTCGCCAAATGGTAAGGACATTGTTTTTACCGGGCTTTCGGAAGGTCAGAGCGATCTGTACTCCTACAACTTCGACACCAAAAAGATCACACAGCTTACCAACGATAAATACACCGATTATCAGCCAACGTACTCCAGAGACGGAAAAAAAATACTTTTTTCAAGTGACAGGTCAACTTACGATCAGTCATTGGAGCAGGCCATCACCTTTAACCTGGCCGAGCTTGACCTGGCTACCGGAAAAATTACCGACATCAACATTTTTAACGGGGCCAATAATTTAAATCCGCAATACTCGTCAGATGGTACGCAGATCTATTTCTTATCAAACAGGGATGGTTTCCGCAATATGTATCGTTACACCATTAGCAGCGGCCAGGTTGAGCAAATGACCGATTTGTTTACCGGCATTTGTGGTATTACCGAGTTTTCGCCAGCCTTAAGTATTTCCAATCACGATGATATTGTTTACTCTTACTATCGTGCCCAAAAATATGCGCTTTATAATGCCAAAGCGTCAGAATTTAAACCGGTTGTACTACAACCACAGGCGGTTGATTTTGGCGCGGCTATGCTGCCACCCCCACGCGCGGTAGGCGTCGATCTGATCAACTCCAACCTCAGCAACTTCCTGGCTTATAAAAAAATCCCTGCCGACTCGATAAAGGAAATTCCCTATCGCCCCAAATTTAAATTGGATTATTTGGCCGGCAGTGGTATTGGAGTTGGTGTGAGCAGCTTCTATGGCACAAGCCTTTCAAGCGGTATCCAGGGAGTATTTAGTGATATATTAGGCCGTAACCAGATTTTTGCTGCGGCATCCGTAAACGGGCAAATATACGATTCGGGGGCGGCGATAACCTACGTAAACCAAACCGGCAGATGGAACTTAGGAACAGGTATTTCGCATATCCCCTATCTTTTTGGTTTGCAAAACGAAACTTACCCTAAACAAAATGTGAACGGTAAAAATGTGACCGTACTTTCTCGAAATACAGATATCATTCGCAATTTTGAAGATGCTGCCAGGGTTTTCACCTCCTATCCTATAGATAAAACAAATCGTTTTGAGGTAAGTGCCGGTGCATCCTACAACTATTACCGTGTTGATCGTTACAGCACTATTTATAGATTAGATACGGTAATTAACTCTGATAAAAGCACAACCATTAATACCACCGCTATTTCGAGCAGTAAAAACAAAATACCTAACAGCGAAGAAACCAGCATACTGAATTACAATTTACGATCATATTCGCTTGTACAGCTCTCTACAGCATTGGTTGGCGATAATTCTTTTTTTGGTGTTACCGCTCCCTTAAACGGCTTTAGGTACCGCTTAGAGGCCGGATACAACTTTGGCACCTACAAATTTTTCTCACCTACAATCGACTTAAGAAAATACGTGCGTGTAGAACCAATTACCTTTGCAGCGCGGCTCTTTGCCTACGGCAGGTTCGGTGACTCTAATGGAATATACCCGTTATATGTTGGATACCCTTTTTACATTCGTGGATACGAAGGGCAAACATTTTATAACAACAATAAAAAAGCAAGCAACGGCTTCAATATCGATCAACTCTCTGGCAGCCGGATGGCGGTATTTAACTTTGAAACCCGCTTGCCCTTTACCGGTCCCGAAAAACTGGCTCAGATCAAATCTAAATTCCTGTTTACCGATCTCAACCTGTTTTTTGATGCTGGTTTAGCGTGGAACGCCGGCGATCATATATATTTTCAGAAAAACCCACCAGTATTAGGGCAAACACCGGCTCTTGATGCCAACGGAAATCCTCAGACCGACGCCGATGGCAAACCTGTACTTAACAATATTTATGGCAGGGTACCTGCTTTAAGCGCGGGTATCTCTTTAAGGATAAATGTATTTGGGGCATTTGTACTGGAGCCGTACCTGGCAGTGCCTTTTAACCGTACCGATGTTACCAAACCAGTATTTGGGCTGGGCTTTACACCAGGCTGGTAATCAAATTAAAAGCAATATCTTTGGGCGGTCTTGTACCGCCTTTTTAATTAAAAATCAAATTAATAAAAACAGTTAAGTATTTGATTGTTATAAGGCTATAATAAAACGGGGAATGAAAAAATTAGTATTGCTTTCTGTTACGCTTTTATATATGTCTTTTTGCGGCTCGGTGCTGCTTGCCCAAAGCAAGGCAATAAATCCCAAAGCTATTGGCCCGCTTACGGTTACTGCCGGCGATGGTATGCTACCTACAAATGATGTGGTAAAAAACATCGCGCTATCTAAAGAACTCTCTACCTTTTGCGATTTTATCAATAAAGCAGATCTTACCACTACGTTTCAAAGCCGTGGCCCTATCACCATTTTTGTGCCGGCAAATGATGCGTTTAATAATTTACCTGTTGGCAAGCTAGATTCGCTGATGAAACACGCACACGTTTGGGAACTTACCAGCATCATCTCCTATCACGCTATTCCGGGTAAATTAAAGGCGAAGGATATTGAAAAAGAGATTAACAAAAATAAGGGACTTGCAACATTTATTACCCTGGCCGGCAGCAAGCTTACCGCCAAAATTGACGCTAACCGCAACATTGTGTTAATTGATGAGAATGGTAACGAAAGTATTATTAGTCGTTTTGATATTGAACAAAACAATGGTATGCTGCATGTAGTAAACAAGGTGCTGTTACCCAAGCCCAGGATTATATAATATAATTGTACCCGCCGGTGACAAACCACCACAAACAACATTACGTATTTTAAGTACAATTAATTGTAAGGATGTTTTAGTTTTTACGACTAAGTTTCTGTAATTGAATCAGAAACATCAAAAAACTTAAAATGAATAACGTAATGAGAAAATTAATTTTAGCAATAGCCATATTAACTATTATAACAGCTTTTGGCTGCCAAAACAGCAACGGACAGATAAAACGCAAGCTGAGCAAACCGGCTGCCGAATGGAAAAAAAAACTTACTCCCAACCAATACTATATTATGGTTGAAAGTGGCACCGAACCACCCTATAAAAACGATTACTGGAACAACCACCAAAAGGGTGTTTATGTAAGCGCCGCCACAGGCGATGTATTATTTAGCTCTGAAGATAAATTTGACAGCGGCACAGGCTGGCCAAGCTTTGTAAAAGCTGTCGATTCTAAAAAAGTTGCCATTGTTACCGATAACAGCTACGGCATGAGCCGTGATGAGGTTATCGAAAAAAGTACAGGCTTACACCTTGGTCATGTTTTTGACGATGGCCCGGCAGACCGCGGCGGCAAACGTTTTTGCATGAACTCGGGCGCTTTAAAGTTTATTAAAAAGTAATTGCACGCCTGTTAGCATTTACCGATGGGCGCAATTGTGGCCTTACACGGATGCCGCTCTCAAATTTTAAGCCAATGGTCAGATCTACCCAATCAGGGTTAACAGGTCTGATCATTTTTTCTTTTTGGGGCCTTGTAAAAGTGCTCACTACTTTAAAGCGTTCCATGGCCTGCTCTTCGGTATTTATCTCTTCAAAATAAACTAACCGATTAAGCTGCTGCGCGCTATCAAAAAACAAAGTGGGCATATCACTGTAAAATTGCAGCGTTTTTACCAGGTCTGAGCATAAGCCTACATGAAGATTTTTCCTGTTTCTGTCGGTGATGATATATACAAAACGTTTCATTTTTTGATAAAAAATTTGGTGAACGAATAAATATTACTAACTTTATGAGCATAAAATTACTAATAAATTTAGCAAATGCAAATTTTATGTCAATAATTTCACAAAATATTAAATTCCTCCGCAAAAAGAAGGGAATTACCCAGCAGCAATTCGCTGACGAAGTAGGTATAAAACGTTCATTAGTAGGCGCTTACGAAGAAGAGCGGGCAGAGCCAAAATACGAACTACTAAAAGCATTAGCAATATACTTTGACATTAGTATTGATGATTTTATCAACGAAACCATCAACGAAAAATGGGCACCAAAACCAAAAGGGAACCCGGCCAACCTACGTGTACTAAGCATTTCTGTTGATAAAGAAGATAACGAAAATATTGAAATGGTACCGCTTAAAGCCAGCGCCGGTTATTTAAACGGATACGCCGACCCCGAGTATGTGGCCAAACTGCCTAAGTTTTATCTGCCCATGTTTAAGCAGGGTACATACCGTGCTTTCGAAATAAAAGGCGACTCGATGTTACCTATTATATCTGGCGATATTATTATAGCCGAATACCTGGAAAACTGGGCCGATGTAAAACCCGGCGAAACATATGTGGTAATATCAAAAGACGACGGTGTTGTATATAAACGCATTGGTAACAAATTTAAAGACAATAAGAAACTAAAACTGATATCCGATAATCCTGTTTTTGAACCGTACGAAATAAACGGCGAAGATGTGCTGGAAATATGGAAGGCAAAAGGCTATATATCAACACAATTACCACAACCAACACCCGAGCCAACCATGGAAAGCCTCACCAGTATGATGGCCCAGATGCAGCGCTCTATATCTAATTTACAGCAAGGCAACAATTAAGTTACATCGGCTTTCTTAAACCTTTACGTTATATCTTTATCATAAGATTAAAAACATAAATAAATTTAAAGAGCCATGAAAAAAATTTTGTTAATGTGCTGTTTCCTGATGGGGATTGCAGCAGTAAGCCATGCACAGGGTGGTGGTATGAGAAAGAGTCCCGAAGACAGGGCTAAAGATCTGCAAACACAGTTAAAGCTAACTGACGATCAAACTGCCAAAGTTACGGCTATTTATAAAGAACAGGCAGTAAAAATGGACAGTGTACGTACTGCAGCCAATGGCGACAGAGACGCGATGCGTAGCGCTATGATGCCAATGAGAAAAGCTACTAATGATAAAGTTAAAGCCATTTTAACTCCAGACCAGGCTACTGCATTTGATAAAATGCAGAAAGATATGATGGACCGGATGAGACAAGGCGGCGGCGGCGGCGGCGGCTCCCAAAACTAATCCAATATAATTTGATAAAAGAAGCGGCGATGAGTCGCTTTTTTTATTTTTGCTTAATTAAGCTGAAAGCAAAGGGCGTAAAGTAAAAACCTATAGTTGGAAAGCTGCAAAAATCATCAATCAACATAAATTGACATCAGCCAACAACTACTTTAAAAACAAACTTGATGAAAGGCACGCATCGGGAATATACCGTAGCTTAAAACCCGAAAACGACCTTATTGATTTTTGCTCTAACGATTACCTGGGGTTTGCCAGGTCGCCGGTGCTAAAACAAAACATCGAGGCCGAGATCAGCTATAACCCCACAAGTTTAAACGGCTCAACAGGTTCCAGATTGCTCTCGGGCAATTTGCAATATGCCGAAGATCTGGAGCAGCAGATAGCTGCATTTCATGGTTTTGAGGATGGTTTGTTATTTAACTCGGGTTATGATGCCAACCTGGGCTTACTATCATCATTGGCCCAGCGTGGGGATACTATAATTATGGACGATCTGATACATGCCTCTGCTATTGACGGAGCGCGGTTAAGCCACGCCAACCGGTACAGTTTTAAGCATAACGATGCTGATAGCCTGGAAGCCAAATTAAAGCTATCAAAAGGTAATTGCTATGTGGTGGTAGAAAGCGTTTATTCTATGGACGGCGACTCGGCTCCCCTACAGCAGCTCCTCGAGGTTACCGAAAAATATGGGGCCCATTTAATTGTTGACGAGGCTCACGCTGTTGGTTTATATAAACGGGGTTTAGTTAATGAGCTAGGCTTACAACAACAGGTTTTGGCGGCGGTGGTTACCTTTGGTAAGGCTTTAGGCTGCCATGGCGCTATTGTTTTAGGAAATAACCTGCTTAGGCAGTACCTTATAAACTTCTCGCGACCATTTATTTATAGCACAGCTCCCTCCTTCCATCACCTGGCATCAATAAAAATGGCGTATAACCTGCTCAATAATTCCGGGGAGGAAATTGTCAGCCTTAGAAAACATATACGCTTATTTAAAGAACAGATTACTTTTAATCCCGAATATCCCTTGCTAGCCAGCAACAGTGCTATCCAGTGTATTATTTTAAAAAACAACAACAATGCCCGCCTAATGGCAAATACGTTACAATCAGCAGGTTTAGATGTTAGGCCAATTTTTAGTCCTACTGTTGGCGCCGGAACAGAACGTATAAGAATATGTATACATAGCTTTAATTCATTAAATGACTTAGCTTTGCTGTGCAATACAGTAAACAAATTTATTAATGCCCGCTAAACAACCCATTTTTATTACCGGTATTGGTACCGGCATAGGCAAAACGGTAATATCTGCAATTATAACCCAGAAACTAAAAGCCGATTACTGGAAACCTGTTCAATCCGGCGATCTGGATGACAGCGATACCATGAAAGTACAAAAGCTTGTATCAAACGAAACAACCAAATTTCATCCCGAGGCCTACCGGTTAACACAACCTTTTTCGCCCCATAAATCGGCAGCTATTGATAATGTCACCATCGATCTTCAACATATAGTACCGCCTATAACAGATAACCACCTGGTAATTGAGGGCGCAGGCGGCCTTATGGTACCTCTGAATGATAACTGTTTAATGATAGACCTCATTAAACAGCTTAATCCAAAAGTTATCCTGGTATCGCAGCATTACCTGGGCAGCATCAATCATACCCTGTTATCCTTACACACGCTTAAAACATATAACATTGAGGTTATGGGTATTGTATTTAACGGACCAGAGGATATTTACTCTAAAAGCTATATTCTCGATTACACCGGCCTGCCAGACCTGGGAACCGTACCCACCTGCAAAAACCTCGACAGGAAATTTATAGTAGATGCCGGCGCGCTTATAACTTTACAATAACCCGCTAAGGTTTTGCAAAGCCAATAATTTGAGTCAATTTAGTGATTGTATAAACCATTGAATGATGAAAAATATAACCGTAATTGGTTCTGGTACTATGGGTAATGGCATAGCCCATACTTTTGCGCAGCATGGGTTTGACGTATCGCTGGTTGATATTAACAGTGATGCTTTGTTAAAAGCTGTACAAACCATCACCAATAACCTCGACAGGCAGTTAAAAAAAGGCAGTATTGATGAGCGGGGTAAAACAGATACCTTAGCAAGGATAAAAACTTATACCGATTTACAGCAGGGAGCTTCGGCCGCCCACCTGGTAATAGAGGCCGCTACCGAAAACCGGGACATAAAGCTAAAACTGTTTAAACAACTAAGCGAAATTTGTACCGATGAGGCTATCCTGGCATCAAATACATCATCTATATCCATTACAGAAATTGCCGCCGTTACCAAAAAACCGGGCAATGTTATCGGGATGCACTTTATGAACCCAGTACCGGTGATGAAACTGGTAGAGGTAATAAGAGGCTACGCTACCACCAATATTGTTACCCAAACCATTATGCAACTGGCAAAAACGTTGGAAAAAGACCCGGTTGAGGTAAATGACTATCCCGGTTTTGTAGCCAACCGCATTTTAATGCCGATGATAAACGAGGCAGTTTATACCCTCTATGAAGGTGTTGCCGGCGTTGAAGAAATTGATACCGTAATGAAATTGGGTATGGCCCACCCTATGGGCCCACTGCAACTGGCCGACTTTATTGGCCTTGATGTTTGCCTGGCCATTTTGAGAGTGCTTTACGATGGTTTCAGCAACCCAAAATACGCACCTTGCCCCTTGTTAGTCAATATGGTAACCGCTGGTCATTGTGGCATAAAAACCGGCATCGGCTTTTACAAGTATACCGCAGGTAGCAAAGAACTGTCGGTAGCCGATAAGTTTAGATAGTGGGCTGTCCTCAATAGGCAGTTTGCCGAAATTTAAGGCAATATGTAGCTTGCCGCTGAGAGCTCACTTTTTCTATTTATGATTTTTGCAATTTGCAAACTACCTGCTGAAAACTGCAAACTGATTTTAAACTTTTTACAAAGCCGATTGTCAAATCACTGTAAGTAATTCAACTATTAAACATTTTACAGATGAAAACGTTCGCAAAAACTGGATTAGTATTAGCCTTATCCGCTTCACTATTTACATCCTGCGCTGGTGGTTACTACATGGCTTCTCAACCGGTCGAACCTGTTTACGTACGTCCGGCAGCTCCTTACCCTGGTGCTTATTGGGTACCCGGCGAATGGGCATGGCGCGGAGGCAGATATGTTTATGTTAATGGCTACTATGCAAGGCCCCGCGCGGGTAGAGTTTATGTACAAGGCTACTGGCACCCTGTTCGCCGTGGCTATGCATGGCATAGGGGTTATTGGAGATAAAGCATGGCCTAAAGCGAAGCCCCCCAGCCCCCTAAAGGGGGAGTTTTAAAAGCAAAACGCTTAGCCTTTAAACATTGGCTAAGCGTTTTTTATTGCTCCCCCTTTAGGGGGCTGGGGGGCTTCGCTTTAGGGGCTGGGGCCTCGCTTTACATTCTCTCGGGTACATCAATACCCAGCAAGGCCATGCCTTTGTTGATCACCTTGGCAGATGAGGCCGATAGTTGTAATCTAAACTGCTTAGAACTTTCGTCCTCGGCCTGTAATATCGATTTTTCGTGGTAAAACTTGTTGTATGTTTTGGCAAGTTCGTAAACGTAATTAGCTATAACAGCCGGACTATAACCATTAGCCGCATCCTTTATCACCGTAGGGAACTGGGTTAATAGCACAATCAGATCGCGCTCTACGCCATCCAAAGTGTTTATTTCGATACTGGTATTAGGCTGATAATTTACCCTGCTTAAAACCGATTTGATACGGGCATGCGTATACTGAATAAACGGCCCGGTATGCCCCTGAAAATCTACCGATTCATTAGGGTCAAACAGTAAACGTTTTTTAGGGTCAACCTTTAACAGGAAATATTTAAGCGCTCCCATGCCAATGGTATGGTAAAGTTGCAGTTTATACTCATCACTAAAACCATCCACCTTGCCCATGGCTTCGGTTTGTTCTTTAGCGGTGCTTTCCATCTCGGCCATCAGATCATCGGCATCAACCACCGTACCCTCACGCGATTTCATTTTACCCGATGGCAGATCAACCATTCCGTACGATAAATGAAACAAACCATCGGCACCGACTTTGCCCAATTTATTTAAAATAAGGAATAAAACCTTAAAGTGATAATCCTGCTCGTTACCAACCACATAAATGGATTTATCCATGTGGAAGTCGTTGTATTTTAATTGAGCTGTGCCCAGGTCCTGGGTAATGTAAACAGAGGTGCCATCTGAGCGTAAAACCAATTTCTCATCCAGGCCATCGGCGGTAAGGTCTATCCAAACCGAGCCATCCGGCTTTTTAAAGAAAACTTCCTTTTTCAGCCCTTCTTCAATAATATCCTTACCTAATAAGTAGGTATTAGATTCGTAGTAATACTTATCAAAGTCGACACCCAACTGTTTGTAGGTTTCTGCAAAGCCTGCATATACCCAACTATTCATAGTTCGCCATAAGTCCAGAACTTCAGCATCACCGGCTTCCCATTTTTGCAGCATCTGCTGTGTTTCTACCATCAGCGAGGTAACGTTTTTGGCTATCTCTTTAATCTTATCTTCTTCGGCGCCTATCTTATCGTTTAATTCACCAATAAGTTTAGTCTCCGTTTCTACGCTCGCATATTTTTTTGCCTTTAACTTATCGATGCTGATAAGCAATGCATGTATTTTTTCTTTTTGATTATCGTTAAATAACGACAGGTCGTTTTGTTCGTAAACGCGCTCTAATATGGGCACCAATTGCTTACGTAATTCCTTATCAAACAATACGTAATATTTGCCCACCAGGTGGTCGCCTTTTAAACCTGATGATTCGGGCGTTTCGCCGTTGCCAAACATTTGCCAGGCCAGCATCGATTTACAGATATGCACCCCCCTGTCGTTCACCAGGTTTGCTTTAACAACATCGTAACCGGCAGCGGCCAAAATTTGCGCCACCGAAAACCCCAAAAGGTTGTTACGAATATGCCCCAAATGCAATGGCTTGTTGGTATTTGGCGACGAATATTCGACCATTACCTTTTGTCCGTTTGGTTTAGCAACCGCAAAATCATCGGGTAATATTTCATTATATAACTGCCCTATCCAGTACTCATCGCTTAAAGAAATGTTGAGAAAACCTTTAACAACGTTAAACGCGGCAACTTCTTTTAATTCATTTAAAAGGTATTCGCCAATCTCGGTACCGGTTTGCTCGGGGCCTTTACGCGAAAATTTGGTGAACGGAAAAGTAACTATGGTAATTTGCCCCTCAAATTCTTTACGGGTTTCCTGCAAGCCTATAGCAGCCGGGGCAACATCTGTTTGGTACAAATGTTTAATTGCTTTTACAGCCGCATCAATAATAAAATCCATGCGGCAAAATTAATTAAATTGGGGATACTGGCTGTAATAAATTTAGAGGCGAATGAAATGCGTTAACTAGATAACTAATCGGAGCTTTTCAACGCGTTCAAAATGTCTTTTGTTTAGGGTAGCACAAGCTATATTGTGACAGACTGCTGTAGCAGCAATAAATAAATCTGCAGTTTCTATTCTTTTATTAATCTTTTTTAAATCGATATAGATTTCAGAGGCCGTAACTGCAACTTTGGCATCGAAATTTAAAATATCCATTTTCTGAAAAAATAAATTCCAGTACTCTATCTGATCATCAAATGCGCCAGCATATATTTCATATTGAGTGACCGTTGAAACAGCAAATCTTTGACCAGCTTTGGCTAATTGAAAAAAAGCAGTTTGAGTTTGATCCTTCTTTCTAAAATGTTCGATCAAAATGGAAGTATCCAACAGAATTATTTCGTCCGCCATTTATTTAAGTGCTTCCTTATTTCTTTATACTCTTTATATTGTTCGTCGCCAATCACCGGCCCACTCAACAATAATTTCTGAAAATCAGTAAGCTCTTCTTCTTTAGGCCGTTCCCTTATTTTGCTCAATTCCTGCGCCAAAATAGCCCGCTTGTCTTCTGGCAATTGCTGCACAACATGCAATAGCTCGTCAAACTCTATTTCTACTTTCAGTTCCATATCCAAATATAATCATTATTTAATCCAATATTAATCACCACATTTCAATTTTACCTAACGCATCGTAATGTTATATAATTTCTGATAGATTTGTGTTTGATCATTTCCATTTATGACACTTAAAAATTCAGATTTTAAAATAGATGTAACTTCCGAAATTGGCACTCTGCGTACCCTGCTTATCCATAGTCCGGATAGTGGCCTGGGTAAAGTTGTACCTTCAAAAGCACAGGACTGGCTTTTTGAGGATATTGTGCACCTGGATACCATGCGCCGCAACGAGTACGATTATTACGTTAAGCTGTTACTTTATTTTTTAGATCCGGATAAAATAAAAGGCAAATTACAACAGGTTGAAGATGATCACGACCGCTTGTTTTTTAAACCCGACAATGAGCATTTTCATGCATCAAACAACGTTATAGAGATCCAAACACTGCTGGCAGATATTTTGCAGCAGGCCGATATCCGTAAAAAGCTGGTAGCATCGGTTTGTGCTATCGAAAGCTGTAATTACCGCCTGCAACAACAACTAATAGATACAGACCCGGTTGAGCTGGCCAAGATATTTATTTCGGGATCATTGAACGACGATGAGATGATCTTCGCCCCTATCCCCAATCTTATATTTTCGCGGGATTTGGGAATAGCCGTAAACAACCACATGCTGCTGAACAAGCCGGCAAAAAAAGCCCGTTTCCGCGAAACGTTGCTAATGCGGTACATATTTTTCAACCACCCTTTGTTTGCTCCCTACCAGGATAATATTTTAGAGATCCCCGAAACGGCACAACATTTTTTACGCCCGGGCGAGGATAACCAGGAAAAAACCACGTTAGAGGGTGGCGATGTAATGATGGTTAGTCCGCAGCATTTGTTGATAGGGTGCAGCGAGCGTACTTCCATCACCGGCGCCAATGAAGCCATCAAATTGCTGTTCGATAACGATGTGGTGAAAAAGGTAACCATTGTAAAAATTCCGCATAAGCGCGACTATATGCACATTGATACCGTGTTTACACAGGTAAAACGCAATACCTGGGTATTGTTACGATCATTGGCGGTAGCCGAGGCTCCACTGGAAGAACAGGAACCGATGTCGTGGTTTGCAGATAAAAAAACAAGGGACCGGACAGAGATCGTTCAATTTAAAAAAGGCAAAAAACCCAAAGTATTTGATTGCCTGGAAGATTTGCTAACCAACATCAGCGAGAAGGACCTGCAGAGCGAAGAGAAAACGCAATTCATCTACTCGGGCAATAACACCTTCCCTTTTGATGCCCGTGAACAATGGACAGACTCCTGCAACCTGCTGGCGCTTAAAGAAGGTGTAGTTTTAGGCTACGACCGCAACGATAAAACCGTTGAGGCATTTAAACAAAAAGGCTTCGCTATAATAAGGGTGAACGAACTGCTCCAAAAATTTGAATCCGGCGAACTCGATCCAAAAACCATTACCGATACGTTAATTTTAATGCCATCTGCAGAGCTTTCCAGGGCCCGTGGCGGTTTCCACTGTATGAGTATGCCACTTTTAAGAGACAAAGTTTTATAGTCACTGGCCATTAGTCATGGGGCGTTAATAGTTCTTGAAATGACTAATGGCTGGTAGTAATGACTAACAAAGCGAACTAATGATTAATGACCATTGACTAATGACCAATAACCAATCTACCAGTAATATATTAATGATAAGGCCGGTAAGTTTCGGCTTTAATGAGCAAACCGCCGCAAGCAACGCTTTCCAAAACCGGGATGCCGACCAGCAGGCCGTACAGGACAAAGCCCTTGCCGAATTTGATCACTTTGTAAAAACGCTAGAGCATCACGGTGTAAGTGTTACTGTTGTAAATGATACGCCGCTGCCTCATACGCCCGATTCTATTTTTCCAAACAACTGGGTATCGTTCCATAGCGATGGTACTATCTTTCTGTACCCCATGCAGGCCGAAAACCGCCGGTTGGAACGCAGGGAAGATATTATAACCGATCTGGAAGATAAATTTAAAGTGGGGCATATTATAGATCTCAGCCGTTTTGAAGCCGATCACCGCTTTTTAGAGGGCACAGGCAGTATGGTATTGGATAGGGCGAATAAAATTGCCTATGCCTGCCTGTCGCCCCGTACAGATAAAGAAGTTTTAGACCTCTTTTGTGAGCAGGCCGGCTATACAGCTATTAGTTTTGAAGCTACCGACGAGCACAGCAAAGCTATCTATCACACCAATGTACTGATGTGTGTAGGCAGTAAATTCGCGGTAATTTGTGCCGATAGTATTCCAAATCCGCATGAGCGCATCGTGGTTTTAGAATCTCTTAAATCGACCCAAAAAGAAGTGGTTGAAATTTCATTTGAGCAGATGAACCAATTTGCGGGAAATATGCTGGAAGTTAAAAATAAGACGGGCGAAACATTGATTGTAATGTCGAAAAATGCATTCAGCTCGCTTACCGAAGAGCAAAAGTTATCGCTTGAAAAATATGGGAAGCTGGTTTATGCTGATATCAATACCATAGAAACCAATGGCGGTGGCAGTGCGAGGTGTATGATGGCCGAAATACATTTGCCGGTTGAATAGTAAATAGTGCGAGTCCAATTTGGAAGTATTGCTTTAATTTTATTTCATCCTCGTGCTTACTCTTTCGTCCAAAAATCCGGTAATACAAAAGTCTTTTGTCCGATAGTCCAGACGTCGTGATACCTGATACTAACTACCTGATTCTAAAATTACATTCAGACCATAAATTTTATCCTAACAAATAGCCAATTATTCCGTTTTAAAATCACATTTTTGCCCCAAATTTTTTAAGGATGCAGAGTTACCAGGAATTTCTTGATTTAAGTGTTGGTTTTCCGCAGGATGGTTTTGAGATCATCGACGACGAACTATACTTTCAGGACCTTAATTTGATGGAGATGATTGAAACGTACGGTACTCCCCTACGCTTTACTTATCT
Source organism: Mucilaginibacter cryoferens (assembly GCF_014205845.1). Lineage (GTDB taxonomy): Bacteria > Bacteroidota > Bacteroidia > Sphingobacteriales > Sphingobacteriaceae > Mucilaginibacter. The sequence goes on along the minus strand of NZ_JACHCR010000022.1, from coordinate 106,295 downwards.
GCCCCAGATATCTAAAAAGATACAACAGGCAAAACTGTTGTTTCAGCAGGCTATTGTTAAAAACAATTACCGCGGCAGCTATAAATATTGTTACTGCACCAAAAGCTCGCATTTTAAGCATATTGTTGAAGAAGCGCTTAAAAACGAGATACACCTGGAAACATCATCGGCCTTTGATATGCCGATGATTGATGCCCTGGAGAAAAAAGGTGCCGTTAACAAGGATATTACCGTGATATGTAACGGTTTTAAAACCTTCCAATACAAAACATATATTATTGATATGCTGCACGATGGTTTTAAAAACATCATCCCAGTATTGGATAACAAAGAGGAATTTAACCTTTACGACGACGAAATTGAGATGGAAACCCCATGTAACCTGGGCATCCGTATTGCGGCTGAAGAGCAGCCCGATTCTCAGTTTTATACCTCTCGTTTAGGTATACGCATGGAGGATATTATCGATTTTTATCACAATAAAATTGAAGATAATCCCAACTTCCAGGTTAAGCTGCTACATTTCTTCATTAACTCGGGTATTTCTGATACACCTTATTACTGGAACGAGCTGGAGAAATACGTAACACTTTATTGCAAGTTTAAAAAGATCAATCCACATTTGGATACCCTTGATATTGGCGGCGGTATGCCGTTTAAAGATTCGTTGGTTTTCGATTTCGATTACGAGTACATGATCAACGAGATTGTGAGCCGTATTAAAGAGATCTGTGCCGAGCACGATACCATGGAACCCGATATTATTACCGAGTTTGGTAAATACACTGTGGCCGAAGCTTCGGGCATCCTGTACAAGGTATTAGGGCGTAAACAACAAAATGATCGGGAACGCTGGTTAATGTTGGATGGTTCGTTTATCACCAACCTGCCGGATGTTTGGGCGCTTAACCAAAAATATATTTTATTACCGGTTAACAACTGGGATAGCGAATACGAGCGTGTAAACCTTGGCGGTATCACCTGCGACGGGCAGGATTATTACAATCAGGAAGCACACATGAACAGCGTATTTATGCCTAAAACCCGTAAAGTACAATACTTAGGCTTCTTTAATACAGGCGCCTACCAGGAAGTACTAAGCGGCTACGGCGGTATCCATCACTGTTTGTTACCCTCACCAAAACACGTAATCATTCGCCGCAACCGCGACGAAACATTCAACTTTGAAGTATTTGGCGAAGAGCAAAACAGTAAACAGGTATTAAAGATACTGGGTTATACTACCTAGCCAGCTGGCAGTTTTTAGCCGGCAGTTAGCGGTGAGATATTTTAAGCGGTGAGTATGTGCTCATCGCTTTTTTTGTTTTAGCCTGCCAGGCTTATGAATACTCATTAAGGCAATTTCTAAGAGAATACGAATAAATATCTCACAATCAAAACCTTAAAACTTTGTCATTGCGAGGAACGAAGCAATCTCGTAGCCTTACAGAGCAGACTTTTATATGCGTTGTGTATAATTACGCGATTGCTTCGTTCCTCAATGACAAAATCTTATAATCATCTGCACATCTGAAATCCCCCCATCTGCACATCTAAACCCTACTTCCCCGATGCAACTCCCCAATAGCAGCTGTTACGGATCTTTTTAAGTAACTCCGGCGTAATGCTTGATACCGCGTGTTCCATTTTGTTTTGGGCGTTGATGAGGTACATGGTGCCATCTGTGTTATTGTACACATACGAGCAAAGCTTTTTATCCTCCCCATCTTCTGTTTTTTTAACATCCACCCTTACAGCATTGGTTTTATTACTTGTATCTGGTTTTACTGAAGGATCTGAGGCTTTTACCCAGTTAACAGTATAATTAATATCCTGGGCCGATAAGTTGGCTGTATTATCTTTAAAGCTTTTACTCTCTTGTATCACCTGCAACAAACATTTTACACAAGGATCGGCCACGGTTGCGGGGCCATAATTTTTTTGAGGGTTATTGAATACACTATCCTTTTTACCGGCCACCTGCACAGTAGTTTTGGTAATATCTTTTGATACCGGGCTGGGCTTTGCTTTTGGCTGGTTGCAGGCGCTAATGGCTATAGCTATCGGCAATACTAAAAAACAGGTATTTAACTTATTGAAGATCATCATATATTTTACAATGGTAGCTTTATATATACAGCGCAAGCTGCATTTTGTGTTAATTTATTATAAAAACACTTGGGGTAATTTGTGCAAAAACATGCCTATCTAAATTTAAACATGGTTTTTATTGCAATTAATGGACAGATGGCGGTAGTTTTTCTCTAAAAAATCCTTAAAATTGTCAGATTTAATTTTCGCGTGTTTTAAGCGAACATTCGAGCTTAAATCGGCATAACAATTTTGCAAAAACCGGGTTATACCTGGTATAATTTAATTTCAAAATACCTTTTGCAGGGTATCATACTAAGATGGCTAACAGCGATAAAGTTTCGGGAACAACAGTTGATGTGGTTTTAATAGGCGCAGGTATCATGAGCGCGACACTTGGGGTAATGCTTAAAGAATTACAGCCCGATTTAACCATCGAAATTTTTGAACGCCTGGATGTAATCGCTTCAGAAAGTTCGGCTCCGATGAACAACGCGGGTACCGGCCACTCTGCTTTTTGCGAATTAAACTATACGCCCGAACTTCCGGATGGTACTGTTGAAATAAAAAAGGCCATTAAAATTGCCGAGCAATTTGAGATAAGCAAAGAGTTTTGGACTTATCTTATCGATCAAAAATATATCACCTCGCCCCAAAGCTTTATCCGCAAAGTGCCACACATGAGTTTTGTTTGGGGGGCCGAGAATGTAAACTATTTAAAAAAACGCCAGCAGGCGCTAACCAAACATCATTTTTTTAAGGGGATGGAATACGCGGAAGATAAAGCCCAGATAAAAAAATGGATTCCGCTGGTGATGGAAGGTCGCGACGAAAACGAAGCCGTATCTGCCACCTTTATGGATATTGGCACCGATGTAAACTTTGGCAGCCTAACCAGCATTTTAATTAATAACCTTAAGCAAAAATCAGGTATTAACTTAAGCCTTAACCACGATGTAACCAACCTAAAACGCAATAAAGATGGCAGCTGGCTGGTTACCGTAAAAGACAAAAATACCGGTAATAAAAGAAAATTCACCAGCAAATTTGTTTTTGTTGGCGCAGGTGGCGGCGCTTTGCCCCTGCTGCAAAAATCTGGCATAAAAGAAAGCAAAGGCTTTGGCGGTTTCCCGGTAAGCGGGCAATGGCTGGTTTGTAATAACCCCGACGTAATTAAACGCCACGAAGCCAAGGTTTACGGTAAAGCATCAGTAGGTTCGCCCCCAATGTCGGTACCGCACCTGGATACCCGGATGATTGATGGCAAACGCGAACTGCTGTTTGGCCCTTACGCCGGCTTCTCTACCCGTTTCTTAAAGAAAGGCTCCCTGTTTGATCTTTTTGGATCAATTAAACTTAATAACATTTTGCCCTTACTGGCTGTAGGCCGCGATAACTGGCCGCTAACCAAATACCTTATCAGCCAGGTACTACAATCGCCTGCCGACAGGCTTAAAGCCCTGCAAGAGTACCTGCCAACAGCGAAAGCCGAAGAGTGGAACTTAGACATTGCCGGCCAGCGCGTACAAGTGATCAAGAAAGATGCAAAACATACCGGCGTATTGGAATTTGGTACCGAAGTAGTAACATCGGCAGATGGCAGCATTTCGGCATTGTTGGGCGCCTCGCCCGGCGCATCTACATCGGTACCCATTATGATCCATCTGATTGAGCGTTGCTTTAAAACGCACATTAAAACCACGGCGTGGCAAGAAAAACTGAAACTGATGATCCCATCATACGGCCAATCGTTATCAAACGACGAAGCATTGAGCGTTGCCACGCGTGAGCGCACAAGCAAAGCACTGGGACTGGTTTAACACCTATATTTCAGACCATGCAGACCTCCACAAGGTAGAAGGTAGCGAATATTACAATGCTACCGCAAGGCTCTGCCTTGTGGCCAACGTGCAAAGTGTACACCATCTTGGCTAAGCGATTATCACATCTACAAGCCCCTTAATTCCGGAATAATCACGAGCACTACTATGTAAATATTGATAATCGCGGTCCACAAATCCGGCAACAACCGGGTTGTTGTGAGTGTAGTTTATTTTTTGCTCAATAACAGCAGAACTCCATAATTCAACGGGCTTATTATGTTGTTGCCAAAATTGATTATCAGTATTATTACTATTGCTTTTAGCCGCCTTTTTAAAAGAATTTAATAGCCACTCCTGCCTGCTTTCCTGATTATTCTCTCTTATCAATTTAATTAGGGCTTTCGACGTAAATGATTTAAAATCTCTTATTAAATCTTCTGGTTTTTGAACTGTCGATTTGAACACCAAATGCACATGGCTTGGCATTACACACCATGCGTAAATTTCCATCCCCTTGTTGGCCACACAATAATTCAGATTTTGCACTATGCAGTCAAAATATTCCAATCGTACAAAAACATCTACCCAAAACACGGTAGCAAAACTTACGAAATACAATCCTTCCGGATTTTTAAATTTGTAATTACGACTCATGTTTAAAAATATAAATCATTATCAATAAGCAGCGATATTGAAACTATTTTAATTACTGGAAATCCAATAACTATAAAATCCGACACACATTTCAGACCTTGCAAACGTCCACAAGGCAGAGCCTTGCGGGAGCGTTTTAAACTTCCTAACACAAAGTGTATACTTACTGAAACGACACCGCCGGGATATTGCTATTCACCGCGGTCTCTTTCACCTTAAAATCGGCCGGGTGGCCCAACACTACAGTTTTTATAATAAACGGAACTTTAATACCACCATTAATGCCTTCGTAATTGCTCCATTCTGTTACCGAGTTTACGGGGCCTTCAATAACCTGCTTTATCTTCAGTCCGCTTTTTTGGCTATAGAAGTTTTTAATAACGGCTCCATCGGCAATGGTGATATCAACCTCGTAAGCCATATCGTTATTCACCACCTTAAGGGTAGAGTCGAGCCTCATGGTACTGCTACTTTTCTCATAATCCAGCTCGGGGAATGGTTTGCTTTTTTCTTTGATCAGTTTTTTGGCAACATCATCCAAAGGCACATCGTGGTTTACCTGCTGTACGCTTATATTATTATCGTTCACCAAAATATGACTCAACACCAGATTGTTGTATGATGGCACCGACGTTTGTTGATAAAACATACCTGGCATACGGTACCTGGTAACCATTTGCACATCAGAACCCTGTACAGACGCAACCGACGAAATTTGCAGATCTTTTACGTTTTTAAGCTTGTCAGCTCCGCCAATGGCTTCAATATAGTTTTTAATAACACTAGCCGCCGTTACACCCTGGGGTACAGGCAAGCCGCTAAATGAGTTATTATCGGGGTTTACATCGGGTAACTTATGATCGGGATCTATAGTGGCCACCATTATTTTGGAGGTAGATTTATAGGGGCACGTCCAAACACTGCCGCGCTGCCATATTTCTACAGGTAGTTTTACAAGCCCCGTTTTTCCATTTTCTTCTTTTATGGCTATGGTAACCGGCAACGCCATCTCTTCCAGGTTTTCAATGGTAATAAGCGCCCCTTTTGAAGGATCGCCATCCTGGTAGTTTATGGCGCTAATACTCTGGTCGAGTTTCCAGGTAGTAAAAAACCACTCATTCCAAAACCAACTCAGGTCTTCTCCTGCGGCATTATCCATGGTATGGAAAAAATCGTAAGGGGTTGGGTGCTTAAAGGCCCAACGTTTAATATAAGTACGAAATGCATAATCAAAACGCTGTTCGCCCAATATTTGCTCGCGCAAAATGGTAAGCCCCAACGAAGGCTTCTCATAAGCCGCAACGCCTAAAAAGTTCTCCTGCAACACATCCGGAACGGTCATTATAGGTTCCGCATCTGCACTAAACAAACCACCAGCAGCCTTTTGCTGATCGGCAGGCTCGTAATATTCGCCTTTGTTAAATACGCGGGTATCTACATCGTTTAAAAATGTATTAAAACCTTCGTCCATCCATGCGTATTTACGCTCGTTAGAGCCTACTATCATCGGGAACCAGTTATGCCCAAACTCGTGGTTGGTAACCTCCCATAAGCCCCCCTTTTTGCTCTCCCATCCGCAGAAAACAATACCGGGATATTCCATGCCCCCTACTGTGCCGGCCACGTTGGTAGCAACCGGGTAAGTATATTCAAACCATTGATTAGAATATAGTTCGATAGCATTTTTCACATACTCTGTAGACCGCCCCCAGGCATCATTGCCCTTTACCTCTGCCGGGTAAACCGACTGCGCTAACGCCTTTTTTCCGCTTGGCAGGTTAATGCGCGCGGCATCCCAAACAAACGCTTTTGATGCCGACCATGCTACGTCCCTTGCATTTTTACAGGCGAAGCGCCACGTAAGCATCGACTTTTTAGGATGATCGTCGCCACGCAAAACATCCGACTCATCTTTTATCATTACTGTTTTATCGCTTGCACGGGCAGCAGCCAAACGACTAATAGTTGTTGGCGAATAAACTTCGGCCGGGTTAAGTAACTCGCCCGAACCCGTTACCACCATGTTTGACGGTGCGGTAATGGAGTAATCGAAATTACCGTATTCGAGATAAAATTCGCCTGCACCAAGATATGGCAACACATTCCAACCGGTTACATCGTCATAAACCTCCATGCGGGGATACCATTGGGCAATTTCGTAGATCCAGCCGTTTTTGGTTTGCAACCGGCCCATACGGTCGGTACCGTACTTAGGTATCTCAAAGCCGTATTCTATTTTAATTTGCAGTTTGCTGCCTTCGGCCTTTAGCGAATCTTTAAGTTTTATTTGCAGGCGGGTATCTGTAACCAGGTAATCGGCCTTAGTTGTTTTGCCGTTTTTTATAATGTAGATGGCTTTTATTTCATCACCTTTGGTATAGCTGCGGTTGGCAAAACGCCCATCCTTTGCCGCCGTAGTAGCCTCGGCCCTTGAATCTTCCCTATAAATATTCTGATCGTCTTGCAACCATAAAAAGGTAAGCGCATCTGGGCTGTTGTTGGTGTAGGTTATTACTACGGAGCCATCAATGCGGTTTTTCGCGGTATCCAGCGTAACATCCAGCTTATAATCGGCCCGGTTTTGCCAATATTTAGAACCGGGTGCACCACCTGCATTCCTGAAATCGTTACCTTTTTCGGGGTAAAATAAGGGGTTGAACACTTTATGCTGATCGTACTTTGCTGCTTGCTGATCGCCGTCTTGCGCATGGCTTAAGGCAGACCAGGTGCATAAAAGCACAAAAAGAATTGCTTTGTAAAATTTCATAAAGGTTTTATTTATAGTGATGGGCAAGTTAATACAATTATTACGAAGTGCTTTTAACGTAATACAAGCTTTATATAGTATACAAGCGATGTTAAAGAACGTTAAATATAGCTATCATTTGGTTGCCTTAAAATCAATATGCAAACCATTACCTATTTTTTATATTTTTGCGGATGATTGCAGGCAAACCTTATTTTGGCCTTTGCAATCACATTTCTTATAAATGGATATATCAGTTGTAGTACCGCTTTATGACGAAGTAGAATCATTACCCGAACTTACCTCATGGATAAGCCGCGTAATGGCCGATAACCGTTTTACGTATGAGATAATATTGGTTGACGATGGCAGTAAGGATGGCTCGTGGGAGATGATCAGGAAACTGAGCTTTGATAACCCATTCATAAAAGGCATCAAATTTAGGCGTAACTATGGCAAATCGGCCGCGCTTAATACCGGCTTTGCAGCCACCAAGGGCGATGTAATTATCACCATGGATGCTGATTTGCAGGATAGCCCCGATGAAATACCCGAACTTTATCGCCGTATTGTAGAAGAAAAGTACGACCTGATATCGGGTTGGAAAGCCAAACGATACGATCCGCTCAGTAAAACCATACCTACCAAATTGTTTAACTATGCCACCCGCAAAATGAGCGGGATAAATAACCTGCACGATTTTAACTGCGGTTTAAAAGCCTATCGCGGCGCTGTAGTTAAAAACATTGAGGTTTATGGCGAAATGCACCGCTATATACCTGTGCTGGCCAAGTGGGCAGGTTTCACCAAAATTGGCGAGCAGATAGTTGAACACCGGGCCCGTAAATACGGCAAAACAAAATTCGGGATGAGTCGTTTTGTAAACGGTTTTCTCGATCTGTTATCTATATTTTTTGTAGGCAAATTTGGCAAACGCCCCATGCACTTTTTTGGCGCTATGGGCACGCTAAGCTTTTTTACAGGGTTGGTAATAGCAATATGGATGATAGTTGATAAGCTGATTAAGATTGCACATGGCGAAAAATACAGGGACGTAACATCAAGTCCGCTATTTTACGTAGCACTTGTAGCCATTATTTTAGGCTCACAACTATTTTTAACCGGCTTTGTTGCCGAACTGGTAGCCCGCAATTCGAGCGAGCGCAATAATTACCAGGTTGAGGAGACTATATAACAGATTTGAGACGTGAGATATGAGATTTGAGACTAAAAACAATCCGTCTTTAACCCATATACCACATCTAAAAACTGGATATGAACTGTGAGATTTAAGTATGAGCCCCAAAACGGTCCTTATCTCAAATCCCATATCTCATATCTCACATCTAAAACTATGTTTTTTTCCATTATCATTCCCTTATATAACCGTCCGCAGGAGATTAAAGAACTGCTGGATACCCTGGTACTGCAAACGTACCGGAATTTTGAGGTTTTGGTAATTGAGGATGGTTCTGTTAACGATGCCGAAGCTATTGTAAACAGCTTTGCAGAACAGCTTAACGTTAGATACTTTAAAAAAGCCAACGAAGGCCAGGGCTTTACCCGCAACTTTGGTTTTGAGCGCGCCAAAGGCGATTACTTTATCATCTTCGATTCGGATTGCCTGATACCGGCTAATTACCTGGAGATAGTTAATAACGCGTTAAACACCAACTACCTGGATGCTTACGGCGGCCCGGATGGAGCCCATTCGTCATTTACGCCAACTCAAAAAGCCATCAGCTATAGCATGACCTCCCCTTTTACTACCGGCGGTATCCGTGGCAATAAAAAAGGCATCGGCCAGTTTCATCCGCGCAGCTTTAATATGGGTGTATCAAGACAAGTGGTTGAAAAAGTGGGCGGCTTTATTATTACCCGTTTAGGCGAAGACATTGAATACAGCATCAGGATTCATACAGCCGGCTTTAAGATAGGGCTTATCCCGGATGCCATTGTTTTTCATAAGCGCCGCACCAATTTTGTACAGTTTTTTAAGCAGCTGCATTTTTTTGGCCGTGCACGCATCAACATTTACAAATTTTTTCCGAAGGAATTAAAAGCGGTTCATTTCTTTCCGGCGGCATTTACGTTCTTCCTTATTTTTACACTTATATTTAACCTCCTGGGCTGGCAAATAGCCTGGTTGGGTAACTTTATACTTGCGGTTATCATTTTGTTAATATTTTTTCACGCGTGGTGGAAAAATAAATCAGCAAAAATTGCATTTTTGAGCATTATAGCTGCGTTCACTCAACTTACAGCCTACGGGATAGGATTTATGCAGGATTTTTGGAAGCGGGTAATTTTTAACAGATCATAACAACCTATGTACCACACTTTTTCTGTTGCAGAAACCATTAAAACTGCATGGAATATTTTAAAGAAAAATTTTGTTCCACTGGTAGTATACTCAGTTATCTCGTTGTTTATTAATGAGGCACTTGATTTTTTTAAAACTTTTTTTCTGGCAGGTGATATTTTTACTACCGTCGTTTTTTTCTTTATACAGCTTGTTATACAGTGCTATATAGGCCTAAGTTTTTACAAGCTTATATTAACGCTAATGGATAAAGAGTACTATGAGTTTGAGTTTAAAGATATTTTACCGTCTATGAAAATGACTTTCAACTTTGTGATTATAGGATTTTTAACGGCGTTTTTAGTAGCCATACTCTTCTTTTTTTATGTATTGGCGCAACGTACATTAGGTTTAGAAAGTATTTTTCAAACTATTGAGTTATTATTGATCTTATACATAAGTCTGCGCAGTATATTCTGCATCTGTTTTATTGTTGACGATGACTCGATGCCTATAGAATCACTCAAACAAAGCTTTGAAATAACTAAAGACAACTTTTTTAAAACGCTTAGCGTATTTATCATCATTATAGGAATACTCTTTGTTGCCTTAATACCCGTTTTTTTGCTCATAAATCTTACCGGCCTTGATGCCAAAGGTGGCTTTATATTCAGATTGGCATTTTATTGCTGGTTTTTACTCACTTTTCCTTTCATCCAGGTAATAATTATGGTTACCTACCGTAAACTGGTTTACAGCCATCAGGATGTAGACGACGACCTGTCTGAAACCAACTAACACATGGGGTTAAAATCGGCATTGAGCAAAGTGTTTGCAGCCCTGGTAAATAGGGAGCTTAACCATCTGCGTAAAAACGCGATAGCTCTGCAACAAAACACCTTCACAGATCTGGTTTACCAGGCTAAGGATACCGCCTTTGGTAAAGCGCACAACTTTACGCAGATAAGTAATTACGAAGACTTTAAGCGTAACGTACCCATACACGATTACGAAGACCTGCGCCCTTACATCGACCGCGTTGTAAAAGGCGAAGAAAACGTGCTATGGCCGGGCAAGCCCAAATATCTGGCTAAAACATCAGGCACCACATCGGGTGTTAAATATATCCCGATATCGAAAGAGAGCATGCCCCAGCATATTAAGGCTGCCCGCAACGCACTGCTCAGCTATATTCACGAAACCGGTAATGCCGATTTTGTAGACGGCAAAATGATATTTTTGCAAGGCAGTCCTACTCTAACCGAAAAAAATGGAGTATCAACCGGCAGGCTTTCGGGTATTGTAGCCCACCATGTGCCTGCCTATCTGCAAAAAAACCGCCTGCCCAGCTATCAAACCAATTGTATTGAAGATTGGGAACAAAAGGTTGATGCCATTGTAGATGAAACTTATAACCAGGATATGCGCCTCATCAGCGGCATCCCACCCTGGTGCCAAATGTATTTCGACAGGCTTTCGGCAAAAGCCGGAGGCAAAAAGGTGAAGGATATTTTCCCCAACTTTAAGCTATATGTACACGGCGGTGTAAACTACGAGCCATACCGTGCCCGCATGGAAGAAAGCATTGGCTTTAACATCGATTCTATAGAAACCTATCCTGCATCAGAAGGGTTTATAGCTTTCCAGGATTCGCAAAAAGAAAAGGGATTGTTGCTATTGGTAAACTCGGGAATATTTTATGAGTTTATCCCATCCGAAGAATATTTTAATGAAAACCCAACCCGCATCAATATTAAAGATGTGGAACTGGAAAAAAATTATGCGCTTATTATGAATACCAGCGCCGGTTTATGGGGATATAGCTTGGGAGATACCATTAAGTTTATCTCTAAAAATCCTTATAAGATACTGGTAACTGGCCGTATAAAACATTACATATCGGCCTTTGGCGAGCATGTGATAGGCGAAGAAGTGGAGCACGCCCTAATGAGCATAGCAAAAGAGGAAGGAGTTGATGTAATTGAGTTCACAGTAGCACCTCAGGTTAACCCATCAACCGGTCAACTCCCTTACCACGAATGGTTTGTAGAGTTTGGCACACCACCAACCGATCTTCAGGCTTTTGCCATAAAAGTAGACAAAGCCCTCCAAAAGAAAAATATTTACTATTTTGACCTTATTGAGGGTAACATTTTGCAACCTTTGATAGTCCAAAGCCTGCAAAAAGACGCGTTCATCAATTATATGAGATCGGAAGGAAAACTAGGGGGGCAGAATAAAGTACCAAGGCTATCCAATGACAGGAAGATAGCCGACGGGTTAAAACCGTATATTAGCCCCTATCCCTACCCTTTCCCCGGAAGGGAACGGACATAGCGGTGAGAGAATCATATTTATGATAGAAAAAGAATTACTAAATCAACAGTCTTTCCCTACCGGGGAGAGATTTAGAGAGGGGCTTAAAAACATTGCCATACTTGGCTCAACAGGCAGCATAGGCACCCAAACACTTGATGTGATAAAGGGAAGCAGCAACCTGTTCAGGGCATTTTTACTTACCGCGCACACCAACGCCGACCTGCTAATTAGCCAGGCTATAGAATTTGTACCCGAGTACGCCATTATATGTGATAACACCAAATACTTGCAGGTTAAAGAAGCGTTAGCCCATTTACCGGTAAAAGTACTTGCCGGTCATCAGGCTATTATTGATACCGTTACACATCCGGATATAGCCGTTGTATTAACAGCTATGGTTGGCTTTGCCGGTTTAGAGCCTACCATTGCCGCTGTAAAAGCCGGCAAAGATATTGCCTTGGCCAATAAAGAAACTTTGGTTGTGGCAGGCGAAATTGTTACCGCCCTTGCCAAACAACACGGCGTTAAAATTTTACCTGTAGATTCTGAGCATTCGGCCATATTCCAGTGTCTTGCGGGCGAGGAAGCCAATCCGATAGAAAAATTGATCATTACGGCATCGGGTGGGCCGTTTCGCGGCCGTAGCCTTGGTTCGCTGACTACTGTAACACGCGAGGATGCGTTAAAACATCCCAACTGGGTAATGGGTGCCAAAATTACTATTGATTCGGCATCGTTGATGAATAAGGGGCTGGAGGTAATAGAAGCTAAGTGGTTGTTTGATGTAGAGGCCGATAAGATTGAAGTGATAGTACATCCGCAATCCATCATCCACTCTATGGTGCAATTTAAGGATGGATCAATAAAAGCGCAAATGGGCTTGCCCGATATGAAGCTGCCTATCCAGTACGCGCTCACTTACCCCAACCGCATCCAAAACGATTTTAAACGTTTTGATTTTACGGCCTACCCTAACCTTACTTTCGAAAAACCGGACATCGAAACTTTTCGTAATCTTGGTTTAGCATACGCGGCTTTAAAACAGGGAGGTAATATGCCTTGCATCATTAATGCAGCTAATGAAATAGCTGTTGCAGGGTTTTTAAATAACAGCATTGGCTTTTTAGCGATGAGCGACCTCATTGAGGAATGCATGCAGCAAATAAACTATATAGCACAGCCATCCCTAACCGACTATTTGAATACTGATAAAGAAACACGCATATTTGCGCAAAATTTTATACAAAAACTGCCGTTAAAGGCAATACACTATTAATAGATAAATATATAGAATGAGTATAGTGATAATGGTGGGCCAGCTTGTACTGGGTCTTTCAATTTTAATAATTCTGCACGAGCTGGGTCATTTTTTGACGGCGCGTGCCTTCGGAATTAAAGTAGATAAATTTTACCTGTTTTTTGATGCATGGAATATCAGCCTGTTTAAATTTACATATAAAGGTGTTGAATACGGTATTGGCTGGCTGCCCTTAGGCGGCTATGTTAAAATTGCCGGTATGATAGACGAATCGATGGATACCGACCAAATGGCCGGTCCGCCGCAGCCCTGGGAGTTCCGGTCTAAACCGGCCTGGCAACGTTTAATTGTGATGCTTGGTGGTGTTACAGTTAACATTATATTAGGTATTGTAATATTCTGGATCTTAACCATTCGTTTTGGCGAAAGTTACATTCCTAATGCGAGCGCCAAATTTGGTATTGTACCAGGTGTTGTAGGTAAAAAAATAGGCCTGTTGCCCGGCGATAAAATTACTGCTGTAAACGGCAAACAGGTTGTACGTTTCGACGATTTAACCAGCCCCAAAGTATTGCTCGAAAACACTGTTTTTACCGTACTGCGTGGCACTCAAACATTAAAAATTACCGTACCCCATACCATATTAAATGATTTGGCCGACCACGGTATCGAAGAGTTTATAAGCCGTATACCGCGCACCAAATTTTCGGTGGATTCGGTTTATGGTAATGCTAAAAAAGCAGGACTTGAAAAAGGCGATAGCGTGTTGGCTGTAAACGGCCAGCCGGTTGTATTTTTTGATGAGATACAAAGCCAGCTTTTGGCAAACAAAGGCAAAACGGTAGAATTAAGCGTAAAACGTAACAATGCCATTTTACCAATAAAAGCCGATGTAACCGCAGATGGGACCATTGGTTTCTTCCGCCCTAAGAAAGATTTCCCCGAAATTAAAACTATTAAATACGGTTTCTTTGAGTCGTTCCCTATTGGTGCTACAAGGGCTATAAGCACCTTTACCGATAACGCTAAAGGCCTGGGTAAAATTTTCAAAGGCGATGTTAAGTTTAACAAAGCCGTAAGCGGACCGGTAGCTATAGCCAATTTATTTGGTGGTACTATTGATTGGGTTCACTTCTGGGGCCTGGTGGGATTTTTATCGATGGTATTGGCGCTCATGAACCTGTTGCCTATCCCGGCGCTTGATGGTGGCCATGCCGTATTCCTGATCATCGAAATGATAAAAGGTAAACCACTAAGCGACAAGTTTTTGGAACGTGCCCAAATAGTTGGTTTTGTGATATTGGTTACCTTAATGGTGTTTGTTTTTGGAAACGACATTGTAAATAAGGTAATGAAGAAGTAAGCTTTTAGCTATTTACATTTATCAAAACAGCCCGGAGATTAAGTCTTCGGGCTGTTTTTGTTTGTGAGTTGTGAAGCTTGCAGACTATGAATGGAGGAATGACGTAAACTAACCAAGGTTAATACTCACCCGAACATTGCTACGCTCGTTCACCCTCTCTCTTCGGCTGCGCCCGAAAGAGGGGATTGAATATTTTTTAGTCTGTTTTCAATTCTAAATCTGTCAACACCCTCTTTCCAACGAAGTTGAAGAGAGGGATGTCGGGCGCAGCCTCGACAGGGTGAGTCTTAACCAACATACAGAGCCGGTTATAGGTCTGCGTTTAATATACCATAGGTAAGAACGAAGTAATGCCAAACTCATCCAATTTGAATAGCCTCCACCGCCAATGGATGAAACGTCAAAACATTCTGCATAAACTCTATAAATCAAAACAGGCCCTCTCTTTATCAGAAAAGGGCCTGTTGAATTGTTATAAGATCAGTTTGTATTTTATACTGTTGAATCTGAGGGTTGTGGATCATTATATCCGGGAACATCAAATGGCGAGCGTTCTTTTTTAAAGATAGCCGCGCCAATCAACGCAACTATTGCACCCATAATTAAGCTCCCAACAAAACCAAAAACCGCCATAACGGGTGCTGTAACAAATTTACTGGTCATAGACATGGCCTGGTCTTTCTGTTCTGGTGATAATCCGTCCGAACTCAGCTTTGCTTCGGATGCTGCCAATATTTTACTAATCATATCGGGGCTTAATATTGCAAAATATATGTAAGTGAATACGGCGGTTAGAGCCCCAAGGAAAACAGAGTATAAAAACCCTGACAAAAAACCCTCTCCAAATGTCATATAACCGCCAAGCTGGTCGCGATACTCTTTTTGAGTAAGGCACAAAAAAGCAATAAAAACTAAATAGTTAACCCATCGAATTTTTGAATTGATATCCAGATTAAGAAATTGAAAGGCATAAGTAATTATTATTGATGCTATCAGGCTAATTAACGCCCATTTTATTGCGGGAACAGAAGGACTTGCTTTTTTTGTTTCCATGAGATTGTAGGTTTATTTTTTGTTTACCTAAATTAACTATTATTTTATAATTAGGCTAAGTAAAGCCATATTTATTTAGCATGCCTTTTATAATACCCACCCGCATTTAAAAAGAACACTAAACAAAACAGGCCCTTTCCTAACGGGAAAAGGCCTGTAACATATAATAAAATTATATTAATTAAACTGAGGGATCATTAGCATTAGGGCTGTATGCCTGTTGTTCGTTTTTAAAAAAAGCTGCAAATACAATGGCCAATACAAACATAAAAATAATGGAAATGCCCATACCTTCTATCTGTTTTCCGATAGAAAAATCTTTTTGCCCCTCAAACTGAGCTTTAATTTCGTTCATTTTTTTAGCTATATCCTGTGGACTAGCTTTGCTTTGCTTTAAAAATGATGACACAGCAGTGCTCATGGCCTTTTCTGTTTTTTGGAGCATATTGGGTTCTACAACCTTGGCAAACAACTGATCGCGCAATATAAATTGCACAATAAAGGCAGCAAAAAACATAATAAAAATCCCGGTGGCTGCTTGTCGCAAATTCCAAATCCCACCTATTTTCTTTCTGAAATTAAAACAGAGGATAATAACCAATACTATAGGTAAAAGCACCGAAAATATAAAAGGCACAGCCGACAGCAGAATAACCGACGATGTAGTTATCATAACATAAAACGAGATAATGCTGAATATAGTTAAAGCTACACCCAATACTAAACCGAAGATAACGCCGGTAATTCTTAATTGCTTCATATCAATTGACATGGCTTTGATTTTAAGTTAGCGCTTATTGAAAATTAACCAGTATCTCTAAAACAGCCATATCAAACTCTGCCTCTAACGCGTGCTCGGCTATCACCGCCTTTGCTTCGGGAGATGGATCTACATTTTGGAAAAAGCACATTACCGGGTAAAATAGTTCGGCAAGTTCAGAATCTTCGGGCAGGCTGTTGGCTATATTAGCAATTTCTTCTACCGGGCTTTCCATTAATATCTGGTTAGCTATTATAGGCTCATAAATACGGTATTCATCCTGAAACTCATCTTCATCTACTAATAAAAACTCTTTAAGGTAGTCTTCCAGCTCTGGTTCAATGTCTTCATCCTCGCATTCGTTAAGGTATAGCAACAGGTTTAACAACTCGGTACCACGATCAAGTGTTTGCTCTTCAATATCTTCCCACTCGGGGGTATCCAGGTAATCTTCTTCCAGTTTTTTAACATCGGCGCTAAAGAAATTGATCATCAGCAGATCAAAAAACACTTCACGCAATACCTCAACCTGTGGGTTATTGTCAAATACTTCGTCCAAAGCATCTACCTTGGTCAAAAAATCTTCGTCGGATAAAAAAACATCGCCGAAATCGCCGGTTAATACCGTTGCATCAAAGCTGTTGTATTTAGAAAATGCCTCTAAGGCAGCCTGGTAGGCCACTTCTATTTTTGGATCGATCATTATTTTTCTATTTAGATAATTGTTGATTGTTATATGTTAACAGCACTTTTCCTTTTAAAGTATCACCTATAAAAGGAGAGTTTACTGATTTAGACAAATTGCTTTTGCTGTTATATTCCCATTCGGCATCCACATCAAAAAGCACTAAGTTGGCCTTTTCACCCTCGGCTATTACCGGTACTTCTACCCCCAGTATTTCGCGCGGATTGATGGCCAGTTTCTCTACCAGTAATTCAACCGGCAGGCCCGCTTTAAGAGCAATCGGCAAAGCTGTTTGGAAACCTACCATACCGTATGCCGCTACCTCAAACTCCACATCTTTAAATTCAATTTCGTGCGGGGTGTGCTGCGATACTATGGCATCGATGGTGCCGTCCTTCAGGCCTTTTATAAGCGCCTTTACATCATCTTTGGTACGCAAGGGTGGCTTTACCTTGTATTGGCTGTCAAAACCCAGCAGGGCTTCGTCTGTAAGTACCAGGTGATGTGCTGCTACATCGCAGGTTACCTCCAACCCTTTGCGTTTGGCTTCGCGGATGAGCTCTACAGACCGGGCTGTTGATATGGTACTAAAATGTATTTTTGATACCGTATACTCGGCCAGGTAAAGGTCGCGGGCTATCATCAACTCTTCGGCCAATGAGGGGATGCCCTTCATACCCAGTAGCGTGCTTATCTCGCCTTCATTTACTTTGGCTTTACCTGCGATAGCGGTATCCTCGGGATATGAAAACACCATCGCATCAAAACCTTGCGCGTATAGTAAAGCACGTTCCATCAGGCCGGCATCCTGTACGGGGCGGTTACCATCGGTAAAAGCTTTGGCACCACTCAGGTACATGTCGTACATTTCGGCAAGATCTTTCCCTTCGCGCTTGTGCGATATGGTGCCCAATGGATAAACATCTACCAGGTTATTTTTTGAGCGGTTAATAAGGTACTCTACCTCGGCTTTGGAGTGTACCGGGTTTGCGGTATTGGGCATCATAGCCAGGCCGGTGAAACCACCGGCTGCGGCGGCCCGCGTACCAGATTTAATATCCTCCTTGGTTTCGAGCCCTAATTCGCCTATGTTGCAGTTAAGATCGAAAAAACCGGGCGATACATATTTCCCTTCGGCGTCAACCAGTTCGGCATCGGCTTCAATATCATCGGCAATGCGGGTGATAACTCCGTTTTCAATTAAAATATCGGCAATTTGTTGATGAAAGGGTGATCCGGGATCGAGAATGGTGGCAGATTTGATAAGCAAATTCATTAGCACTGCTTTAAGGATTTTTGTTGATTTAAACAGGTTGCTTTACTACCTGCACACCGGGTCTAAAATACCTGATGAGCGCTATTTCGGCAGCCAGAAAAATCAATGCCAAAATTATACAAAGTTTCCATAATTGTGTGCCTAAATTTGTTTCGGCAACAATACCTTTTAATGAGGCATTACCCCCTGTAATTAAGCTGCTTGCCTTAGGCATAAACTCCTTTAAAGCGGCGGGCGTAAGATAAGTCATGTCAGATTCGCTCCTGTTATCGTTAAAAGCCAGCCTGGCCAGCGTACTATCCTGCTTTTTTAAAGTGTAAATTCCGGGCTCATGCAATTGGTCGGCAATAAAAAGCAACGTGCTTCCCTCCTGCTGCCTTACGTCCGGAATAGTACTCTGCTCGCCTTTGGTCAGCTTCAGTAATTGCTTCTCCATTAGCTGCACCGGCGGCACTTCTAAAGTTTCATCCTGCCCCAAAGTATAAAACAAAGGCAAATCATGACCACTTAATAAAGCAATCCTGAACAGCACAGGCACAAACAGCGCGTGGCGTGGCAGGTTGCTAAACTCTTCATCAAGCGCAACAGCCGCCATATAAACTTTGCCTTTGCCGCTATTATAACCGGCCCAAAAAGTTTGGCCTGCGGTTAGCGTCATCAGGTTATCCGCAGTACCGTGGGCAGTACTTAACTGGTAATATTTCTTTACGGCAGGCAGATCGGGGTTTTGCGGGAAGCTCTCAAATACATTTTTAAATACCGGGCTTTGGCGGTTAATGCTGGCCACCTTACTTGTCTCGGTTATTAACTTCTCGGGATAAGCCACGTTCATTGCTTGCAAAAACAAACGGTTATTAGCCAGGTCGGCATCAACTGCAGGAAAAACAATCAATGTTCCTCCTTTTGATACGTAGGTTTTTAATTGTTGCGCCAGGCCGGTAGATACGGCTTTAATATCGCTAATGGCAATTAACGGATAAGTGTTTAAGGCGGCATAATCAACATTACCATCTCCCTCGCGCTGTACCTTAAAAAAGGAGTCGGCGGCAAAAACAGCTTTAAGGTATGCGTTAGCAATACCTCCATCTATCAGCAAAACGGGCATTTGCTGTGCCACATTAAAGCTGAAGTAAAATTTATTATCGAAAGTTATAGGGTTATCCTGTAACTGTACCTCGCCTTGCTGCCAGCCGGCCGCCAACCCCATAAAGGCCAGGGTATCGTTTTGTACCGAACGCGCGGCTATGGTATAACTGCCCAATGCCTTTTGAGCACCGTTTATAGAAACTTTTAAAGGAATCTTTTCGGCCTTTTCATCGGCATAGTTGTGTAATCGTACCACCAGCTTTTCGCTTTCGCCGGGGCGATGAATGGCGCTCAATAACCAAACAGAATCTACCGCTACGTTGGGG
Organism: Mucilaginibacter cryoferens; assembly: GCF_014205845.1. GTDB lineage: Bacteria > Bacteroidota > Bacteroidia > Sphingobacteriales > Sphingobacteriaceae > Mucilaginibacter. Next base: position 86,553 of record NZ_JACHCR010000022.1, on the reverse strand, counting down.
AGATTGCCCGCCTTAAGCTGAATTAAATTAAAAGTGATACCGCTATCTGTTTTTAAAGGCTTATCGGCCATGTTTTTTTGCAGATCGGAAACAATATAAACCGACTTTACCGCACCCAACTGAGTTGCCAATAAACTTTGCTGCCTGCTGATGATCTGTTGCAGCGTGCGGCTCTGCGGACTGATCTTTACCTGATCTACCGCATCATTAAACTCATCGCTGCTGAGCAAACGTTGATGTTTACCTTCAAAATCCTGAGTAAGCAGTTGGAAACGATCATTAATATTATAGGCCGAGGCTATTTCTTTTGCTTTTTGTTTGGCGTCATCCAACAGAGAACCTTCGCGGTTAAGGTTTTGCATAGAGTACGAATTATCTACAAAAATGCTAACCACATTTTGCCTACCAGCCGCACCAGCGTTTTGCCCGGAAATAAATGGCCTGGCAAACGCCAAAACCAAAAAGGCGAGTGCAAGTAACCGCGAAGCAAGGATCAACCGCTCTTTTAAATTTCTGCGGGACGATTGCTGCTCCTGTATCTCTTTTAAAAACTGAACATTACTGAAATTAACCTTCTGAAACTTACGAAAGTTGAATAAATGGATGATTACCGGGATAACTAACGTAAGTAATGCAAATAAAAAAGCGGGATAGATAAAATGCATTTTCGGAGATTACAGATTTCAGTTGTGCAAATATGCAGATTTCAAATGTGCAGATATGCAGATTTCAGATTACAAATGTGCAGATAGTTAAAAAAAGCCTCAAAAAAGACAATTGCCTCATGCTTTTTAACATGAGGCAATTAATTCTCTATATAATCAACATGCATTTAATCATAAATCATCTGCACATCTGAAATCTGCATATCTGCACATCTATTTCGGTTCATTGTAAACCTGGAACTCGGCAATGCTTGGTGCTTCGTTATAGGTTTCTATGTACATGCGTACTTTATCACCTTTTACCTGGTTAAAGCGGTTTACTTTTACGCGGCTTAAGTTTTCGCCTTCGTAAAGGGTTTTCCAGGTGGTACCTTCAAGATATTCCAATTTGTATTTTTTGATATTGGGTTTGCTTTCAAATATTACCACGGTGTTAAACGGCTGGCCGGGTTTCAAAGTAACCTCGTACCATGGGGCTTTTACCCTTGGGTTTGATTGCCATGACGATTCGAAATCATCATCGTTAGCAAAATCCATAATATTGGAATCGTCGCTCCAACTGGAGTTTGCCGGGGCGTGTTTGGCCAGGTTGTGCGATATAATTGGCGCACCTGTTTCGCTCAGTTTTGCTACCGGGCCTTCATTTTTCCAAAGCTGCCCTATTTGTTTTAAGCCTGCTAAAGCGTTATCATCAAACAAGCCATCGGTGTTTGGTGCCACATTAAGGATAAAGTTACAGCTGGCATTATTAAGCGGTACCAACACGTCGTTTACCAGTTTGTTTACATCGCGGATTGGTGTTGTAGGGAAATCTGTTTTCCAGAACCAATTGGCCTGTATAGGCAAACAAGCCAGGGCAGGCATTTTGTTGGTCTCTTTTTTAACACGCTGACCGGCACCCATTTCGTAAGTTTTAATATCGGTATAATATAAACCTTCGGCAGGGTATTTAGCACCGTTCAAATCCATCAGCAAGCAGTTTGGCTGTAACGATTTTACCAATTTGTAGATCTCTTCAAAAGGTACATCATCGTAAGAGATTCTCGACCACGGGGCATCCCAGCCGTCAATAATCAAAGCCTCTATAGGGCCATAGTTGGTAAGCAACTCTGTTAATTGCTTTTTAACCATCTCGATATGCCTTGGCTGGATCATATTGGGGCGCAAGCGATGATGGGTATCTAAAATAGAGTAATACAACATCACCTTTAAACCTTCGTTACGAAATGCTTTTACATATTCTTTTACCACATCCCTTTTCAACGGACTGTGCATTACGTTATAGTCGGTTGTTTTGGTATCCCAGATACAAAAACCGCTGTGGTGTTTGGTGGTTAAGCAGCCATAAGTCATATTGGCCGATTTTGCCGCCTTTGCCCATTGTACACAATCCAGTTTTTTAGGATTAAAATCTGATGCTGGTGTTTCAGGATCGGGCCAGTCGGCGTTCTCATACGTTGGGATATTAAAGTGGATAAACATCCCAAAGCGGAGGTCGACAAATTTTTGTTGCAGCTCCGAAAGCGGCAACTGCGTTTTTGAAATTTGCTGGGCCTTTAAGCCTGCTACACTTAAAATTAAAGCGCAAAATAATAGCGGGATAAGTTTTAGTTTGGTCGTATTGTTATACATAAATGATAAAACGTTTTATCTTGTTAAATTGAATTGATAAAAAGCTAAGTTTATAAATAAAAAGGAGTTAAAAACCCTCTTTATTGGCATATTATTCAATAATATTGACAGCAAGAAATCAACTAGCGCTATACCCTTGTTAGCTTCACCGGTGCTGTATGGTAAGCGTTCCACTGGCATACGTAAACGTTTTTATCCTCATCAACGCACACATCATGCCCATGCTGAAATACCGGGTTAGTGGCCTGTAGTGTTGGTTGCAAAACACCGTTCTTGTAAACCGGTGCCGCACCACCCGGGTTTGATACTACTTTATCATCCTTATCAAGCACCGTAACAAAGCCCGAGTAATCAAATCGCTGCCCGGCTGCGTTTTTAGACCAGCAAACACCCGCATAAATATTTTGCTCGTTAATAACCGCGCGGCAAACATACATGCCCGGCATATCAATGCGCTTAATAAACTTACCATCCATAGTAAATACTTTAAAGCAATTTTCTTCGCGGGATGTACAGATAAGCGTTGGGTTGTTTTTATCGCGGGTATCAACTGTAATACCGTGTGCGTTCACCAAATTATGATCTTTATTTACGTTATTATGCCCGCCGAAATGACGAATGTATTGCCCCTTGCTATCGTAGTGGATAATATAGTCAGATCCGTAACCATCGGCAACATAAATATCGCCATTAGGTGCAACGGCGGTTTCTGTTGGTTTAAAGGGCTCGTTATCTTTATATACACCAATAGTACGCGGGTGCCCTATGGCAAATATCAGTCTGCCATCAACTGTAGTTTTTAATACCTGGCCCGATTGGCCGTAACTATTACCTGTTCTATCCAAAGCCCAGCCGCAATCGGTAAGTAAAAGAAAATCCTCCCCTCCCTCCTTACTTATGGTTAAACCATGGCCGCCCGGCAACGCAGTGCCCCAGTAATCTAACAGTTTACCCGATTTATCAAAAATGAGGATGTTGTTTTGGGTATGGTCGCCAAGCATAATTAACCGTCCCTTGCTATCCTGCACCATCTCGTGACAATTAGCTAGCGGATTACTATTTACGCTAATCTTGGCCCATCCCTTATCGGCTTTGTAAGTAAAGCCATTTTGACCAATAGTGTGATCGTCTGGTTTTAAATCTTTATGCAAAATAGCAAAACTATTTACCGGCGCGGCAGCCACCAAAGCCGATGCAACGGCGGTGTTTTTTATAAAATCTCTTCTTTCCATGATGTAATAGTATCAAGTAGTTAGTATCAGGTATCAAGACAGCTGCGGAAAGCCGCCGGCTTGATACAAATGTTAAACTGGTTAAAACAGCTTCTAATATCTGATTTATTTTCTTATTTGTACATACAAATGAAAGATACTTTTTTAATTGCGTTTTTATCGGGTTCTCATCCTCAAAAATCTTGATACTTGCAACTTGATACTAACTTAAAATATCCTTCACCACTTTCCCTTCTACATCCGTAAGCCTGAAACGACGCCCCTGGAACTGGTAGGTAAGCAATTCGTGATTGACGCCCATCAGGTGTAATAACGTAGCCTGAAAATCGTGAACACCTACCGGATCTTTTACAATATTGTAGCTAAAGTCGTCGGTTTCGCCGTAGCTGATGCCATGTTTTACGCCGGCGCCCGCCATCCACATGGTAAAGCAACGCGGGTGATGGTCGCGCCCGTAATTATCGGCGGTTAGCTTGCCTTGCGAGTAAACAGTGCGACCAAACTCGCCGCCCCAGATCACCAGTGTATCTTCGAGCATACCCCGTTGTTTCAGATCTTTAATGAGCGCTGCCGTGGCCTGGTCGGTTGCTTTGCACTGCCCGGCAATGCCCGATGGCAGGTTAGCGTGCTGATCCCAGCCCTGGTGGTACAGCTGAACAAATTTCACATCTTTCTCTAACAGTTTTCGCGCCAGCAAACAATTGGCGGCATAGGTACCGGGGTCGCGGCTATCGGGCCCGTACATATCAAATATCTCTTTAGGCTCGTTGGCTGTGCTCATTACTTCGGGTACCGATGTTTGCATGCGGGCAGCCATTTCATATTGGGCTATGCGGGCATCCACCTCGGGATCGGCGTAAGCCGCGTTTTGCAGGTTGTTGAGTTTGGATAGATATTCGAGCATTTCCTTACGATCTGCACCATCATAACCTTCGGGATTATTGAGAAACAGAACCGGGTCTTTGCCAGAGCCAAATTGCACACCCTGATATTTGGATGGCAGAAAACCATTGCCCCATAGGCGGGCATATAAAGGTTGATCTTTAGGGGCGTTTTTTGATACCAGTACTATAAAGGTAGGCAGGTTATTATTATCAGATCCTAAGCCGTAACTTATCCATGAGCCTATAGATGGCCGACCCGGCAATTGGTTACCTGTTTGCAAAAAGGTTATCGCGGGATCGTGGTTTATAGCCTCAGAATACAGCGATTTTACGATACACAATTCATCCACTACCTGCGCGGTAAAGGGCATCAACTCGCTCATCCAGGTTTGGCTTTGGCCGTGCTGGTTAAACTTATAGTACGATGGCGCCAATGGCAATACACTTTGGTTGGCGCTCATACCCGTAAGCCGCTGCCCCTGCCGTACAGAATCGGGCAGGTTTTGGCCCAACATGGTGGCCAGTTTTGGCTTATAATCAAAAGTCTCAAACTGCGATGGGCCGCCGGCCTGGAACAGGTATACTACCCGTTTGGCCTTTGGCGCAATCTGCGGTAAGGCGCTTAAAATTTCATCTTCCAAACTGCCCCGGCGTTTTAGCGGGTTACCAAAAACATTGCCGCCAAACAACGATCCAACGGCCAGAGCCCCCAACCCCAGCGAGGTTTTGGTTAAAAAATTGCGCCTGTCCATTTTCCGGTGAAGTTCATCAAATTCGGGCGTATGCAGCCTGAACTCATCATCATGGTGAAAATCTGACATAATGTTTTTATCTTTTGGTTAATGATGCGTCTGAATTTAAAATGGCGCTGGCTACAACCGTATTGGCCGCTATTAAAGCGCCGTCCAGCTTTTTATCTACATGGTACTGCCCGGCAGTAAGCCATCCCTTTTGCTTTTCGGGATGTGCTTTAAATTTCTTTAACTCTACCTGTTGCAGGTCCATTAAAAGGCTTACTTCTTCGGCCAGCGGGCTACGACCGGTTAGCTTACGATAGGTGGTTGTTATAGCGGCCTTACTATCTATAGTACGGGTCATCTGCTCGCCCAATACTTTGGCTGCCTCCACAAATGTGGGATCGTTAAGGGTGACTAATGCCTGTAACGGCGTATTGGTTTTTTGCCGGCGGATGATGCAATAGCTGCGCGACGGCGCATCAAAAGTGGCAAGCGTAGGGTTAGGTACCGATCGTTTGATAATTACATATAAACTGCGCCTGTAAACGGCGCTGCCGGTATCAGGCACATAAGTGGTATTGTTAATTTCCCACAAACCGGCTGGCTGATAGGCCTTTATGCTTTTGCCCCCAATCTGGGTATTTAACAACCCGCTGGCAAATAAAGCATTATCGCGAATCATCTCTGCCGGCATCCGGTACGCCGGCCCGTGCGACAGGAAACGATTCTCGGGGTCTTTTTCGGCGGCCTCTTTAGTTGGACGCGAATCCTGGCGGTAGGTGGCCGACATCACAATGAGTTTATTTAACGCCTTCATATCCCAGCCTTGTTCTACAAAAGTTGTAGCCAGCCAATCGAGCAATTCGAGATGACTTGGCATTTCGCCTTGGTTGCCAAAATCTTCACTTGTTTTTACCAGGCCGGTGCCAAAAAAGTTTTGCCATAAACGGTTAACAGCCACCCTTGCCACCAATGGGTTATCGGCGCTGGTTGCCCACTGCGCCAGGCCATAACGGTTTTTAGGCAGATTGGCCGGGAAAGGTAATATAGCCTCGGGCGTGTTTGGAAAAACCTGTTCGCCGGGCATATCATAATTGCCTCTATTAAGCAGGTAGGAGTTTTTAGGCTTAGCCATTTCCTGCATTACCATCAGCTCCGCAATATTTTCTGTCGAATCGGACAGCGTAGTTCTCAAGGCCGTAAGCTTTTGTGCTTCGGCAAGCATGGCGGGATCAACGGCAGTCAGGTAATAAGTTTTTAACTTATCCATATCATCCGCAGTAAGCCCCTCCTTGCTTTTACCCGCAATTTTGTCCCAATTATCTTTCTGTGCAAGCGCTTTAACTTCAAATGCAGTAAGCGTACGGTTATAAACAGTAATGTCATCTACTTTGCCATCTTTAAAACCTCGCCCGCGCTCCCATGCACCTACCTGTAAACCGGGCTGGGTACCGCCACCCACAAATAAAATATCTTTAGTAAGCTGATCCATGGTGGTTTCCATCGTCAGTTCGTTACCATCCATATACAACTTAAAACCATCTGCCATTGATGATCCGTCATAAGTTGCAGTAAGCTGAATCCATTTATCGCGGGGCACGTCATCAACGGTAACCCGGGTAATGGCATTTGACGGACCAGTATGGGCCATATTTAACTCCAGCTTGTTGTTTTTGAGGTATAAATGATATCCCCTGAAGTTATACAACCGCTCTGAATTACCTTTGTGAAAAATAACACCTTCGCTTAATTGTTTAGGAATATTTACCCAAATACCGATACTAAAAGGCTGCGATTTGCGAAACACCCCAATCTGATTTAAATCCAACCAGGTATCGCCGTTTAAGGCCAATGCTTTGCCATCGCCCTTTGGCTCAAATACCGCTGCATCGCCGGGCTGGCCCCCTTCGCGTTTCATTGTGCCAACGTCTTTAGGGTTTACGATATTCGCAAGGGTACCCTTATCAAAGTTGTAGTAGGCCTGCAAACCATTCTGCGGTAAGTTTTGGCCAGCAAGTTTTTTATACTCACCATCGGCAAGCCATTTATCAAAACCAATAGCGACTTTACTTTGCGTTTGGGCAATGGTATTTTGCTGCTGCGCGATGTTGTTGTTAATAAACTGTAGTATTTTTTCTTTTTGTTGCGTTGGCAGCATTAAGGTTGGCGTAGGCAGGGCATCATCCCAGGAGATTTGCCCGGCCTCCTTTACATTATTAAAAAAACTGAACAGCTGGTAATAATTTTTTTGCGATATCGGGTCGAATTTATGGTCATGGCACTTGGCACAGCCCACCGTCATCCCCAGTACAGCGCTGCCAAAGGTGTTGGTACGGTCTATCACGTACTCGGTTTGGTATTCTTCCTCTATTACACCACCCTCCATATTTTGCTGATGGTTGCGGTTAAATGCCGTAGCGATGATCATATCCTTTGTGGGGTGCGGCATCAGATCGCCGGCCAGCTGCCACTGGATAAATTTATCGTAGCTAAAATTGCTGTTGAATGCATTAATTACCCAATCGCGGTAAGGCGACATATCCCTGATCCTATCTACCGTATACCCATGCGAATCGGCAAAGCGGGCGGCGTCCAGCCAATCTACGGCCATTTTTTCGCCATAATGTGGCGAAGCCAACAATCGGTCTACCTGTTTTTCATAGGCGTTGGGCGAGTTGTCTTTTAAATAGTCATCAATCTCCTTCAAGGTTGGCGGCAAGCCGGTTAAATCGAGCGAGAGCCGGCGCAACAGCAGTTCCTTATCAGCTTCCTTAGATGGCTGCAGGTTTTCCTTTTTAAGTTTAGCGAGCACAAAATTATCGATGGGATTATTCACTACGCCATCAACCGCCGGCACGACGGCCTTTACCGGTTTCACAAAAGCCCAATGCGGTTTATACACCGCCCCATCTTTTATCCATTTAATAATTACTGCTTTCTCGTAAGCAGAAAGTGTATGGTGCGATTCGGGCGCAGGCATCAGGTAAGTAGAATCGGTAGATAAAATGCGCTTAACAACCTCGCTATGTTGCAGATCGCCGGGTTTTATGGCCACAACACCGATATCATCCGGAATGTCGGCAAAAGCATTTGCTGCTATATCCAGCCTTAACCCGGCCTTCTGTTTATTTTTATCGGGACCATGGCAGGCAAAGCATTTGTTTGATAATATGGGCTTTACGTCAATATTATAGTCGACAGTTGGCGGGAGGGCATTGTACGCCTTCTGCACATCGGCGGGCAGATCAACAGCCGACGACGAAAAAAATAAGCCACTGCCCGTTACCGTTACGGCACTAAGCATTACCAAAAAAGACCTCAGCATAATAAAGTATATCCGGTTTTATAATTATTATAAATCTACTTGACTTCATCTTATTAAAATTCCACAAACACAACATCTATTAGCACAAATCCTACTTTTTTCAATAACTGATCTATAAATTTTGTTACATTAGCTTTATCCATACCAATGAACAGAAGCCTTTTGCGATCAACCTTCATCCTGCTCAATACCGACTATGTGCAGCTGAACAAAAACTGGAACTATAAAAACGTGACCAGCACTTTTTACCGGCTTTATTACATTGATAGCGGCGAAGGAAAGCTATATAATACCGATAGCGCCGTTAAATTAGAGGTTGACCATTTATACCTCATCCCCAGTTTTACTACGTGCAATTATTATTGCGATAGCTACTTAAGTCAATACTATATCTCTTTTGCAGAAGAATCGCTGGATGGAGCATCCTTATTTTCATCAAACCGGAAGATATTTAAGATAAAAGCTACCACCGATGCCATTAATTGTTTTAAGCGATTACTGTTTTTAAATCCCAACAGGAGTTTGCACATATCCTACAATCCAAAAGTTTATGAGAAACGGCCGGTGTTAAAAAACTATGAAGATATGAACCAGCTAATGCAGGCTTCGGCTTATATGGAAACTTATGGCTTACTGTTGCAATTGGTATCGATGTTTTTAACGCCGGAATTATTTTTATTGGAAGATAAAAGCATCATCCACTCCAAAATATCTGATGCTATCAATTACATACAAACCAATTTGCACCAAAACATTACTGTTACCCAACTCGCCAAACGTGCCAATCATAATGCTGATTACTTTTCGCGCCTGTTTTTTGAAAATACCGGCGAACGACCGTTAACCTATATCCAGTCAAAACGCATTGAACGGGCGCAACTGCTACTTACCACTACCAACCTGCCCTTTTATGATATTGCTGCCGAAACCGGCTTTGAAACCCTATCCTATTTTTCGCGTATTTTTAAAAATATAACGGGGCAAACACCCGGCGCTTATAAAAAAAGCTGCCTTATTATGTAACAGATAGGTATTTTAACCATCCATGTATCTATATAAATTGAATTAGTGCGATAAAAATATTAGTTTTAAATTGTTTGCTTTTAACATTTATAATTACGCCAGGCAATAACCCGTTGATATGACTTTTACCGAACCTCTTATAGCACTATTTTTAGTAACCCAATACCGTAAAACGCTAAAGGCCGACGGGCAGCAACGGCCGCAACTATCGCAATACCTTTTATGGGCACTGTACGCTGCTATTGCCTTGTTTTGCCTTACTGTTAGTTTCGATCATTACCGTATTTTTCTTTGGTGCAGCCACCTGTTGGTATTTGGGTTGCTTGCTTTGCCTTATTATGTAGAAGAGTTTAAAACAAACCGCAACATTGCAAACTCGGTACTACCTTACACCTGTATTGCCTTTGTATCAGATTTTTTTGATTTCTATATTAATACCTTTTACGAGGCTCATGACAGCTTTTTTGATAGTGCCAAAGTTTTTGGGGTTTTATGGTTTGGGGCTATGTGGTATACCAATAACAAGCAAAGTAAGGCTCTCGCTATGGAACGCAAGAAGCGCGAAATGGAGCAAGAGCAAAACCGCATGATGGCCGCTATGAAAATTAACCTTGAAGGCGAGGTAAAACAGCGTACTGCCGAGTTAACCAAACAAAAAGAAGAGCTTACCTTTGCGCTAAACGAACTAAAAAGTACCCAGGCGCAGTTGGTACAGCAAGAAAAAATGGCCTCGTTAGGAGAACTAACGGCAGGTATAGCTCACGAAATTCAAAACCCGCTCAATTTTGTAAACAACTTTAGTGAAGTAAGTATCGAATTACTGGATGAGCTTAAAGACGAAATATTTAGCAAACTGCCCGATGATGTTAAGCAGGAGGCTGATGAAATTATTAACGACATTACTCAAAATCTCACCAAAATAAATCAGCATGGCAAGCGTGCCGATTCTATTGTAAAAGGGATGCTGCAGCACTCGCGCACCACCACAGGTAAAAAAGAACCTACCGATGTAAACGCCCTTGCCGATGAATACCTGCGCCTGAGCTATCACGGCCTTAGAGCTAAAGACAAAATGTTTAATGCCAGTATGAAAACCAGTTTCGACGAAAACCTGGGCAAAATTGAAGCCATTCCGCAGGATTTGGGTAGGGTATTGTTAAACCTTTTCAATAACTCATTTTATGCTGTTGCCGAAAAGAAAAAACTCAATATTACAGGTTATGAGCCTACGGTTACCGTTGTTACCAAAAAAGTAACAAACCTGGCCGGCGCAAGCGCGGTTGAAATTACAGTGAGCGATAATGGCACCGGCATTCCGCAAAAGGTATTAGATAAAATATACCAGCCATTTTTTACTACCAAACCTACGGGCCAGGGCACCGGGCTAGGCTTATCTATGAGTTATGATATCATCACCAAAGGCCATGGCGGCGAACTGAAGGTAGAGACCGCCGAAGGCGAGTTTGCCAGGTTTATTATCACCATTCCAGATATAAAAGCCAGTTAAAAGCAACAAACCGGCAACAATTGTGCTTTGCCTACCTGTACAAACCAATACAAAACTTAAATTTGACACGATATTAATACTATGAAGATACTTGTTGTTGATGATGAAGCCGACGTACAACCGCTGTTTCTACAACGCTTCCGCAAGGAAATAAAAAGCGGCGAAATAGAATTTAACTTCGCGCAATCGGGCGAAGAAGCGATGACTTTTCTATCGGTAAATCATTCTGAAGTGATATTGATACTATCAGATATCAACATGCCAGGCATGAGCGGTTTAGAATTACTTGATAAAATAAGACATACTTACGAAAAACCACCACCCGTAGTTATGATGATAACCGCCTACGGCGATGATGAAAACTATCAAAAATCGATGGAGTTGGGCGCCAATGACTTTTTAACCAAGCCGCTTGATTTTAATAATTTAAAAGAAAAACTAAAACACATAGAACAATAATGGCCAAAATACTGGTGGTTGATGATGAGTTAGACCTGGAGCTTTTGATAAAACAAAAATTCAGGAAAAAGATACGTGAAAAAGTATACGATTTTGTATTTGCCCACAACGGTTACGAAGCATTAACCAGGCTTGCCGAAGAACCGGATATTGATATGATATTGAGCGATATCAATATGCCCGAAATGGACGGCCTTACCTTGCTTACCAAACTACCCGAAGCCAACCCTATTGTTAAAGCGGTAATGGTATCGGCGTATAGTGATATGGATAACATACGTACAGCTATGAACCGGGGCGCGTTTGACTTTGTGGTAAAGCCCGTAAACTTCGACGACCTGGATATCACCATCGAAAAAACACTGCTACATGTTGAGGAGTTAAAAAAAACTATGCAGGCTATTAAGGAAAATAACATCCTTAAAATGTATGTAGATGAGAATGTGCTCAACTTTATGACGCACAAGGAGTTTGAAACAAGCTTATTGAGTAACGAAACCGTAGATGCCACCGTTCTGTTTATTGATATATGCGGCTTTACGGCCATATCTGAGCATGTGCCGGCCAATACTGTGGTAGGTTTAATAAATAAGCTTTTTGATATGATGGTGCAGGAGATAATAGCCCAAACCGGACATATTGATAAATTTATGGGCGACGCAATTATGGCTGTATTCAGAGGCGAATATCACCTTGACCGGGCTATTGATGCCGCCCTTGCCGTGCGCGAAAAAATGCACAGCACCGAGGCCATAGTTTACGGCGATAAAACATTTAAACCCGATGTATCCATTGGTATCAACTCGGGCGAAATGATCTCGGGAAATATTGGTTCGGCAACATTAAAGCGCCTGGATTACACCGTAATTGGCGATACTGTTAACCTTGCCCAACGTTTGCAAGGCGTAGCCCAGGCCAACCAAATAGTGGTAACCGAAGAAGTTTATCAAAAGGCCAAAGAATCATTTGAGCTTAAAAAAATTGGCGAAGTAAGCCTTAAAAACAAGGCGAAACCAGTAGAGATCTATGAAGTATTGAGTTAATTAGCAAGTCGCAATTATCAAGTAGTTAGTATCAAGATTTTTGAAGAGCCAGGCTTAAGACCAAAATTGATAGTAATTAAGTATATAGGTACAGATCAGCGGCACAACGCAGAAGCTATCTTAATACTAACTACTTGATACTAACTTAAAATTAATGCTCTCGTACACGTTTCTTCAGCACCCCTCCTGCTGCTTCTTTGATGCTGTTGGTAAACACAAAGGCTTTGGGATCGATGCTGTGAACCAGGTTTTTTAGGCGGCGAACTTCGAAACGGGTTATTACCGTGAAAATGATATCAACGGGTTGGTGCACATCAAAGCTTTCTTTTAAAAAGCCACGCTCGCCTTTGTATATGGTAATACCACGGCCAAGTTCCATTACCAGTTTTTCTTTGATGATCTCGCTTTGGCCGGATATGATGTTTACAGCTGTATACTCTTCTAAACCATCAATTACAAAACTGATGGTGCGGGATGCTGTGTAATAAGTTAAAATAGAATATAGGGCGGTAGGCAATCCCAGCTCAAAGGCTGCGATCAGGAAAATGATGATGTTGATACCTAAAATAATTTCGCTTATGGTAAAGCCGCTGCGTTTTAATGTGTAAAGCGCCAAAATTTCTATACCATCCAACGCGCATCCTCCACGAATGGAAAGCCCAACGCCTAAACCCATAAATACCCCGCCGAAGATGGATACCAATAATTTATCGGAAGTAATAACGGGATAAGGCACAAAGTGCAAACAAATTCCCAATGCAATTACACAGGCAAAAGTTTTGAGGGCGAATGCTTTGTTTACCTGGAACATCCCCATAATAATGAACGGGATATTGGCTATAACAATAACAAAAGCAATGTTGATGTGGTAAAGCTCATGAATAAGCAACGAGATACCAGTTACCCCTCCATCAAAAAACTTGTTAGGTACTAAAAAGCCTTTAAGTGCAAAGCCGCAAAATAAGATCCCGATAATTACGGTTACTACATCCTTAATTATTTCAGATAAACTATGCTTTGGTTTAGTCATGTATGGTACTTTAAATTAGTCTTTCAATTATTGCCTGCAGATGCTTTTCCTTTTCAGCCGCCCTTAACGCTATGGCTGTTTTGGTAAAATAGCGGTGGCTTTTTAGAAAACTTACCTGCTGTTTATCCCATTCCTGTTGCGTTTGCAGGTTGTGGGTAATTTCAAGTTCCGAAAATAACCTTTTACTAAGTATAAAAAAATCATTCCGGCCTAAATAATCCAAATCGGCGTCACAAATAATTTCGCCCAGCTTATTATGTGGGTTTTGCGGTATTTTTGTAGCCATAATAATATCGCATACGGTTGTTATTTCATCTGCCGTGTAAGCAAAAGCAGGAAGGTGCTCCTGGGCTATTTTACAGGAGTTGATCTCGTGATCTGCTTCCCCACACACAAAACCAGAATCGTGAAACGAGGCAGCAGTGAGCAGCAATCCGGTTTCATGAGCGTTAATTCCCTCTTTACCAGCAATCATTTTTGCCGCGGTGTAAACATCTTCGGCATGGTTTGCACTATGGTAATGGAAATGCGCCGGGAGCTCACGGTTTATTTTATCCAGTATAAATTCCCTGGCCTTTTCAATCTGCATTTGGTTATAAAATTGGTTGCTAATATAACAAAATGCGGTATTGCAGCGGCAAGTTATGCGCCCAGGCAAAAACAAAAGCACGTATGCTAACCGCATGCAGATGTATACGTGTAAACAACTATATTAGCTAAATGAATAGCTGGTTTAACAATTACAAAGGCATAATATATTTAATGGGTGGCATTATAACCGGTAGTATTGCCGGTATATTTTTAGGTGATAAGGTAAACATCATTAAACCCATTGGCGATATTTTCCTAAACCTGTTATTCACTGCTGTTGTTCCCCTGGTTTTCTTTGCCATAGCGTCGGCCATTGCCGGGTTGGATGCATCTAACAAATTAGGAAAACTGTTAGGTGTAACCTCTTTGGTATTTGTGGGTACCGTACTTGTTGCTGCCATTGTTACCATCGTCGCCATCTGGATCTTCCCTATTCACCAACACCTGGTAGCCAGCCCAATTACCGAAGCCATAGTTAGAAAGCCGCTAGGCGACCAGCTCACCAATTTATTTACCACCAGCGAGTTTTATGAGCTACTATCACGTAAGAGCATGATGGCGATGATCATATTTTCGGTGATCGTTGGCTTTGCAGCTTTACGTTCGGGCAAAAAAGGGGCGGCATTTACCGATTTTTTGCATAGTAGCAACGAGGTGTTTAAAAATATATTTATCCTTATCATGAAGCTTGGACCAATTGGGCTGGGCGCTTATTTTGCTTACCAGGTTGGCGTGTTTGGGCCGCAATTATTTGGTGGCTATGCACGCTCAATGGCGCTTTATTATGGTGTTGGGGCATTTTATTTTGTGGTGATATTTAGCATGTATGCCTTTATAGCAGGTGGTGTTACCGCGGTAAAAAGGTATTGGAAAAACAACATTATTCCATCGGCAACAGCTGTGGGTACCTGTAGTAGCATCGCCACCATTCCGGCTAACCTGGATGCCGCTAAAAAAATGGGCATTTCGGATATTATCGCCAATGTAAGTATTCCACTGGGAGGCACTTTACATAAGGACGGTTCAAGTATATCATCTATAGTAAAAATGGCTGTGGTGTTTGCCCTGTTTGGCAAAAGCTTTAATAATGTAGAAACCATTGTGGTGGCCCTTGCCCTCACGGTATTGGTAAGCCTCGTTGAAGGCGGCATACCCAACGGCGGCTATATTGGCGAATTGTTATTTATATCAGCATACGGTTTCCCTCCAGAGGCCCTGCCCCCCGCCATGATCATCGGCACATTGGTTGACCCTATGGCTACCCTGTTAAATGCCACTGGCGATACAGTTGCCGCTATGCTCATATCCCGTTTTGTTGATGGCAAAAATTGGATGTCCCCAGGCCCCTTGGAAGAGTCTTAGTTGTTTAATTATATTTGCCAAACTTCATAGCATGCTGCACATCTTATACATTATAGCAATTATTGCCGAAGCCATGACTGCCGCCCTCTCTGCCGGGCGCAGAGATATGGATTGGGTGGGTGTTTGTATTATTGCCTGGGTTACCGCATTAGGCGGCGGTACGGTACGTAATATACTGTTTAACCATTACCCTATGAGTTGGGTAGAGCATCCCGAGTATTTGCTCATCACCGCCGGTGCAGCAATACTGGCCGCGGTTATTGCCCGCCTCATGACTAAAATGAAAACGCTTTTCTTATACCTGGATGCTTTGGGCCTGGTGGTATTTACCATTATTGGCTGCCAGATAGCCCAACAGATAAACCTGCCCACAATCATTATTTTATTAAGCGGGATGATAACCGGCTGTGCGGGCGGCGTACTACGCGATGTACTTTGTAATGAGGTGCCGCTGCTGTTTCGTAAAGAGGTTTATGCCAGCGCATCTATAGTTACCGGAGCGGTTTATTTGGGTCTCGAATACATGGGAGCTCCCGCCGGTATCGCTATTGTAATAGCCTCAGTTATTGGGTTGGCGTTACGCTTGCTATCTATCAAATACAACTGGCAAATGCCCAAGTTTGTTTACAGGGAAGAGTGGCATTAGTAAAATCCGTGTTTTACGGGACAAAAAACTTGCGAAGTTTTAAAAACTTCGCAAGTTTGATATTCGATAAATTAAGCCCGCTATCGTTCCCCCTTCAGGGGGTTAGGGGCCGTTTACTTCTCGTTCGATAAAGAGTAAGGCACATCGCTATCCTTTACCCCTCTTGTTTTGTTGGCCTTAGGTGCCATGTTAAAGTTAATGGTTGCTCCTTTTAATAATTCTTTGTGGCTTAGCCAAGTTAAATCGTAAGGTTTACCATTAACCATCATGGTATTAATGTATAGGTTGGCGGCACTATTATTGGCCGCGTTTATCAACACCGTTTTACCGTTCTCCAATTTAAGGGTGATCTTTTTAAACAACGGCGCGCCTAATACATACTGATCGCTGGCCGGGGTTACCGGGTAAAAACCCATTGCCGAGAAAACATACCAGGCTGATGTTTGCCCGTTATCTTCATCGCCGCAATAACCATCTGGTGTGGCTTTGTACAGCTTATTCATCACATCGCGTACATGAAACTGTGTTTTCCATGGCTCACCGCCGTAATTGTACAGGTAAATCATGTGCTGTATTGGCTGATTACCGTGCGCATATTGGCCCATGTTAACAATCTGCATTTCGCGGATCTCATGGATAACTTCGCCATAATAACTATCGTCAAATATTGGTGGTAAAGTCCACACAGAATCGAGCTTGTTAATAAACTGTTTTTTGCCCCCCATCAGGTTTATCAAGCCCTGAATATCGTGAAAAACACCCCAGCTATAATGCCAGCTGTTTCCCTCGGTAAAGGCATCACCCCATTTAAACGGACTAAAAGGTGTTTCAAACGATCCATCTTTATTTTTACCACGCATTAAACCGGTCGACGGATCGAACAGGTTTTTATAATTCATACTGCGTTTTTTGTACACATCTGTCTCTGATGCCGGTTTGCCCAACGCTTTGCCTAATTTATAAATGGTAAAATCGTCATAAGCATACTCCAAAGTACGTGCGGCGTTTTCGTTTATCTTTACATCATAAGGCACATAACCCAAAGTATTGTAATACTCAACGCCCTCCCTGCCGGTTGCAGCCGGGCCTTTATTATTGGCACCATGAATCAACGCCTCATATAATTTTTCTATATCGTAGCCCCTGCCGCCCTTTAAGTAAGCTTCGGATACTACCGATGCAGAGTTATTGCCAATCATTACGGCAGAATAGCCGGGGCTCGACCACTCGGGCAACCAGCCACCTTCCTTATAATCGTTTATCAGGCCTTCCTGCATCTCTTTATTAATGCCAGGATAAACCAGGTTCAGGAAAGGATATAATGCTCTGAAGGTATCCCAAAAACCCGTACCTGCAAACTTATAACCAGGAAACACCTTACCGGTTGATGCACTGTAATGCACAATTTTATTATCGGCATCTATCTCATACAGTTTATTGGGGAAGAAAACCATACGGTAAAGGCATGAGTAAAAAGTGCGCGTTTGATCGATAGTACCGCCCTCTACCGTTAGGTGGCTAAGGGTTTTATTCCAAACATCTTTTGCTTTTTGCCTGGTAACGTCGAAGCTGTCGTTGCCTTGTTCTCTTTTTAAATTCAATTCGGCCTGCTCAATACTGATAAATGATGATGCCACACGTAAGTGTACCTTTTCGTTGTGCGCAGTTTTAAATCCTATAACGGCACTCGCATGTTCGGCTTTTAATTCCAACCCATCGGCTAAAGTGGTATCACTATAAGTTTGCGCCGTGGTTATATCCTTATCAACATAAATAACAAAGTAGTTTTTAAAGTTTTTTAAAGGACCGCGGGCATATTTTGTGGAATAACCCACTATCTTCTTTTCGCCGGGAATGATCTTTACATACGAGCCTTTATTTAAGGCATCGATAACTATAAATGAGCTATCGGTTTTAGGATACGTAAACCTAAACTGTGCCGATCTTTCGGTAGGTGTAATTTCGGTGGTTACATCATGGTCGGCCAGGTATACACTATAATAATAAGGTTTAGCAATTTCCGCCTTGTGCGAAAACCAGCTGGCCCTACCGTTTTGCGATACTTTTAAATGTTTGGTAACCGGCATTATGGCAAACTGCCCATAGTCATTCATCCATGGCGATGGTTGGTGAGTTTGTTTAAAGCCGCGTATTTTATGGGCATCATAAGTGTAAGCCCATCCATCGCCCATTACACCGGTTTGCGGTGTCCAAAAATTCATACCCCAGGGCAAGGCTATAGCCGGATAGGTATTGCCGTTTGATAGGTCGTAATGCGAATCGGTCCCCATCAACGGATTAATATATTCAACCGGATCGGTAACCTTATTTACCTGCTGCGCCAACGCGGCTGTAGCGGTGATAAGAAATGAACCAATGAGGATAATACTCTTCTTCATGCTCGGCAGTATTAATGTTTTAAATTAGCTGTAAATATAAAAGACCGGCTGCAATGGCCGGTCTTTTATATTTTATTTGGTTACCACCCTATGTTTTGGGTAAGCTTACCATTTGTGCTTATTTCGCGTTGCGGAATAGGCCATAAGTAATATTGAGCTTTCATGGTTACATTCTGCTCGTTTTTGGTTGAGGTAGCATCACCAAATACATTATTTATTACGTCATACATCATGTGCGTACGTTGCACATCAAAATATGCTTTATTTTCATAAGCCAGCTCATGATAGCGCTCTTTCCAAACCGCTGCACGAAAATCAGCCTGGCTTAATGCGCCTACAGGTGCAAGCAACGCACGGGCTCTAATTTTGTTAAGTTGTGCCACAGCTACTGCATTAGGTGCTCCTTCTGCTTCGTTGCTTGCTTCAGCGTAAATCAACATAGCTTCGGGCAAACGCAAAAGTGTCCAGTTCTCGTCGCTTATACCATTACCTAAAGCACTTTCTACATGGAAGTATTTGTAAAGCGCGTGCTCTCCAAATGTTATAGTAGTTCCATCTTTAAATGAAGGGTAGCTTGAAAAATAAAACTGCCTCTCCTGCGTACGTAAATCTCCTGCTTCGTAACTATTAAAGAACTCGTTGGTAGGGATCATTGCTCCGAGGTGATCGCCATAGGCGCCAACAAGTAAGTTAAAAGGTAATATTAACTGCGGAATTGAATTAGTGGCCACACCAACCAGGTAGTTGGATTGAAATATAAGCTCGCCCTGGTTTTTGTGTGCATTGTCATGCAGGTAATCATACTTGGCAAATAAGGTATAATCGGTACCATTTATAACCGGCAATATTTCGGCTGCTGCTAAAGCATAGTTCTCGGTTTTTTTAAGCGGGAAGCCTGCAGTAGTTAAATAAACACTGGCTAATAAAGTACGTACAGCACCTAATGATACCCTTCCGGTTTGATCAGAGGAAGCTAAGCCAGATACTTCGGCAGCTTTAAGATCGCTTATTATCTGATCGTAAACAGCAGATGTAGCTGTACGTGACGGATACAGATCTGCACTATTAATAGTTACCGGAGTAGTAATTAAAGGTACATCGCCATATAACCTTACCAGGTGGTAGTAAAAGAATGCCCTTAAAAAATACACCTCGCCCAATAATTTCTTCTTATCGGCATCGGCAAAAGGGGTAATTCCCGGAATACTGGCAAGCGCTATATTAGCATTTGAGATAGCATTGTAGCTATTTTGCCATACATCCTCAAAACCAGGATTAACCGCATCTGTACGGTTATTAATAACGTTGTTATTATTAACGCTTTGACCAAGTGACGTAGCGTGACCGGCAAAAAGCTCCATTGTTATAAACGGACTTTCGCCATAAGCGTCGCCGTTTTGAAACATGTATAGCTTTTGGTAAATACCAGTAACAAAAGTTTGCGCCTGGCTGGCAGTGGTAAAATAATTACTTTTCACAAAACCGCTCTTATTTTGTTCTATAAGATCTTTTTTGCAACTGCTTATTAATATGGTAAGGATCAGCAACGAATAACCGATCCTGTATTTTTTTAAATTAAACTTCATATTGGTATGTTTTAACGTTTAAATTAGAAACTAGCATTTAACCCAAACAAGAAAGTTCTTGGTTTTGGATAATCATAAAACTGAATGCCCTGTGTGAAGTTACTGGTGTTATTCTGCCCTTGAGTACCTTGTGTATAAGAGGTATTGTTGTTGTAGGTAGAAACTTCAGGATCGTATCCGGTATATTTTGTAATTACAAACAGGTTTTGGCCTTGCAGGTATATCCTTAATCTGCTCAATTTCAATTTAGATGTAATTGATTCAGGGAAGTTATACCCAAGTGTTACCGCACGGCCACGTATAAAGTTGCCGCTTTCAACTTTTGTTGAATATATTTCTGTTTGGTAGTACACATAAGCCGGTCTGTCTTCCGCTATACTGGTATTTTGGTTAGTTGGTGTCCAGGCGTTTAATACGGTAGCATAGCTATTAGCCTGCCCAGTACGATCCTGACCCGAGTGGCGGGTTAAGTTCATGATCTGGTTACCATAGTTAAATTGCAGATCTATGC
Source organism: Mucilaginibacter cryoferens (assembly GCF_014205845.1). Lineage (GTDB taxonomy): Bacteria > Bacteroidota > Bacteroidia > Sphingobacteriales > Sphingobacteriaceae > Mucilaginibacter. Next base: position 65,921 of record NZ_JACHCR010000022.1, on the reverse strand, counting down.
CCAAATCAATCGCTTTATAACGGAATGTGTTACTAAATGTACCGTAACCGTCTGGTAAAGACTTACCTAAAACCACCTTATCAGCAGATGTAATTTTGCCATCGCCATTTGTATCCTGTATTTTTAAATCGCCAGGCAATTTATTAAACACAGCGGCCTGCGCTGTTTCGTTAGATCCCCATGTACCTAAAACTTTGTAGCCATAAAAACTACCTGCAGATAAACCTACACGCATCAGGTTAAATTGCGAAAGGAAAGTTGGAGGAAGGAAAATATCATCATTAGATGCACCCAACTGAAGTATCTTATTTTTCAGGAACGAGATATTGAATGTAGAGTTCCAGCTAAAGTTATCAGTTTTTACGTTGATGGTATTGATAGTTAACTCTAAACCTTTATTTTCTAATTTACCTATGTTTTTATAAACGCTGTTAAAACCACTGGTTTCTGGCAACGGTGCATTAAGCAACAATGCCTGGGTTTTTTTAAGGTAAGCATCAGCATCAACAGTAATGCGGTTATTAAACAAACCAAATGATACACCAAAATCATATTCTGATGTTTTTTCCCATGACAGGTCTTCGTTACCAATTGTTGTTTGCTGGGTTCCGATGGCCTGTGCACTATTAAATACATAATTGGTTGTATTTATTTGAGCCAAAGACTGGTACGAGCCAATTTCGGAGTTACCTGTTAAACCATAGCTTAATCTAAATTTCAGATCAGACAGTGTTTTGTTGTCTTTTAAGAAATCTTCTTGTGAAGCTCTCCAGGCTACAGCTGCCGAAGGGAAAAATCCGTTTTTAACATTGGTACCAAAACGGGATGAACCATCTCTTCTGCCTGTTACAGTTAACAGATATTTGTTATCGTAACCATAGTTTATACGGCCAAAGATCGACTCGAACTGGTAAGCCAGATAATTTGATTTTGGTATACTAGGAATTGAACCTGCACTCAGGTTATAATATTGGTAGTAGTTATCGGCCAGGTTACTGGTTGATGCATACACACCCGTTTGCTGAAAACTTGTTTTCTCGTAACCCGCAACAACATTTAATGAATGTACTTTATTAAATATTTTATTGTATGTTGCGTAGTTATCCCATTGCCAGTAAGTATTGTTAGCCTCATCTATTGATGCCGAACTGTAGGTTTGGCTTGCAGACGGACCACCTACCAAACCACTTTGGAAATGTGGGTTATAATTGGCCGATGTTGTTGCGCCAAACACACTACGAAAATCCAACCCTGGTAAAATGTTGATATTGGCATAACCGTTACCGCTAAAAACACGGGTTTTGTATAACGATTCTATTTCGTTTGCCTGTGCAACCGGGTTATCGCCTCCTTCTAAGTTAGGGTAATCTGTACGTTTTCCATAAGTTCCATCCGGGTATTTGATAGGGATAAACGGAACCATTTCAATTAACATACGTGGAATGTTGTTACCACCTGTACCATCATCAGCAGTACGTTTATCCTGGTTGTTGTAGTTTAATGTAGCGCCAACTTTTAACCACGATTTAATTTGATTATCAAAAGTTAAACGTACATTATAACGTTTCAGGTAGCTATTTAAAATTATACCTTCATCATCGGCATAATTCATAAACAAGCCGTAGTTGATGTTATCAGAACCACCGGTAAAAGCCAGGTTATGGTTTTGACTAACAGATGTACGGGTTGTTGCTTTTTGCCAATCTACATCATATAACGGTTTCAGGTTCGAGTCGAATAACTTACCAATAAGCGCGGTACGTAATTTTACAGGGTCCTGGTCAACATATTTACCCGATGCCCAGCCTGTAGGATCGTATTTTTTAATATTGGCGTATGATACATCTTCTACATGCATAAACTCGGCCGAGTTTAATACCGGCAATTCTTTAGCCATATGGTTTATGGCCACATAAGAATCATAGCTAACTGTACCGCCTTTTTTACCTCTTTTAGTAGTTACCAATATTACACCGTTTGCACCACGTGTACCATAAATAGCTGTTGATGATGCATCCTTTAAAACGTCGATTGTTTCAATATCGCTGGGATTGATGGAGTTACCACCTTCTGTCCAAACAACACCATCAACCACATATAATGGATCGGTATTGGTGTTAATAGAGCTGTAACCGCGTATACGTATTTTGGTTGCGCCACCTGGTGCACCAGAATTTGTTGATACGTTTACACCGGCAATTTTACCAGATAACTCCTGCTCGAGGTTAGTTTGAGGCCTGTCTTGCAGTTGTTTACCGCTAACGCTACCTACAGAACCGGTTAAATCAACACGTTTAGATGTACCGTAACCAATTACTACTACTTCGCTCAGGGCTTTGGGGTTTTCGGCCATGATAACGTTAAGTAAAGTTTTACCGCCAACGGCAACTTCCTGGGTAGTATATCCCACAAAGCTAAATACCAGTACGGCATTATTGCCCACGTTTAGGCTAAATTTACCGTTTATATCGGTCTGGGTACCATCAGATGATCCTTTGATCTTTACGCTTACACCCGGTAAAGGGCCTTTAGCATCAGATACCGTACCCGATACCTTTTGATCTGCAACAGCGGTATTAACCACATCTTTCTTTTTCACCACAATGGTTTCCTGAAAAATTTTGTAGGTTAAAGGCTGATCTTTAAAACATTGATCAAGTGCCTGCTCAAGCGACACGCCTGCTACTTCTATATTAATAGCGGTAGCTTTAGATACATCCTGCTTATCATACATAAAATGATAACCGGTTTGTTTTTCTATTGATCTCAGGACTTTCTCTACCGTTGCATTTTTTTGATGCAGGGTAACTACCTGGCTGTAGGTTTTGGCACTTACATTAGTAAGCACCGCCACCATGATAATAACTGTTAGCTTCATCGCTAAAATTATTTTGGATAATTGGGGCCATACCAAAGGCGTAGCCTTAGAATTAAAATTCATAAGTTTGTAGAGTTTGGGTTAAACATTTACTTTCAATTCGTCGATTGTACTTTTTTGGGACCCAGATATTTAGCCGGGAAAGTACTGCGAATACTTCCCGGTTTATTTTTGGCTTTTTTTAGGTGACGTACGCATGTATGTTTCAACACATGATAAACCGTTTTACCAATGGGTCCCTCCCGGAGTTAACTTATATTTTGTACTTCTTCCATCATAGAGGTGTTTAAGGTGAACAATTGATTGTTTATTATATAATTGGTATTAATTAGGCTATGTGTTACGGTAATATCGTAATGTGCTTATCTTCTATTTTAAAGTTTACCCCAATATATTTAAGCATTCCCATTAACTCGGATGCTTTTACATTACGGGATATGCGACCGGTAAATTCTTTTGTTGGCGTTTTGCCGGTAAAGCTTACCTGTACATCGTACCAACGGGCGGCCTGCCTCATAATAGTTTCCAGGCCTGCATCTCTAAACTGAAAGATCCCTTCTTTCCAGGCAACAGCATCATCGACATCAGGATTATCGGTTACTTTAATAGGGCCGCTTTGACCAAGTGTTGCCTGCTGGCCCGGTTTTAGCAAACTGCTGTATTGCTTGTTGTTTATCTTTACAGATCCTTCCAGCAAAGTTGTTTTCATTTCGGCCTCATCATTATAGGCCATAATGTTAAAATGTGTTCCTAAAACTTCAACAACTGTATTATTAACCTTTACCCTGAAAGGCATTTTAGCATTTTTGGCTACCTCAAAATAAGCTTCGCCGGTAATTTCAACTTCCCTTGTTTTACCTTTAAATACTGCGGGAAAGCTTAATGACGATGCCGAGTTTAACCACACCTTACTCCCATCATTTAGTACCAATTGATATTGGCCACCGCGAGGTGTAGAAACGGTGTTCATCTCAGCAGCCACATCTGCAGCCCCCGGCTTGCCATCCTCATATATCAGCTGCCCATCACGGGTTTTCTTTATGTGTGCAGATCCCTGACTTGCCAGCAAGCCATTTTTAGCGCTATCTAATGTTATGGTTTTTCCATTGGCAAGGGTTAATACGGCTTTATTACCGCCAGGTAAAACATCATGTGTAGGTTTTGCTTTGTCTTTAGCTAAACTCTTTTTATTAATGTTGTTTTTGCCCGAATTAAACAGCGAGTAAGCTCCAAACCCAACAAAAACCATCATGGCCGCAGCAACCCCTACTTTTAACCATACCTGGTTTTTATTTGGGGGCCTTATTGGATGAATGTTGTCCTGATGTGATTTGCTTTGAAGAATATTGTTGAGCATATCCATGCTTTTTGCGGCATCAAAAAGCGGTTCGTTTATTTGAAGGCTATCCCATGCCTCATGAATAAGTGCAGTTAGCTCCACGTCATTGGCAGATGAGTTGATGATCTCAAATAGTTCATCACGCTCCTGCTCGGTAGCGGTCTGCTGGTAATAACTATTAAACAGGTAGTTAAGCCTTGCATTAAATGCACTCATACAGGTAGATGTTAGTTCATGTTATAAATTGGTAAAATATCGAGCTTGGGGTAAACTCAACTACAAGACAATATAGGCGACAAAAAAGGGGGTATTGATTTAGAAAAAAATTAAAAAAAATTTTTACTGGTGTTGATTTAGACGAGTGAAAACCTGTTTAATGCTAAATACAAACAAATAGCCAACAGCAAAACCTGGAGTTTAGTTAGTAGTGCTAAGTCAAAAGTTAAAACTCTTCCCTCTTGACTTAGAACTTTCGACTAATAACTATCCGTCAATAAACGGTTAACATAACGCTAGAATAACGGGTGGTTATTTCTTAAACAGGTATATCAACACAATCAAATAAACATCTAAATGGGTGCGCACATAATCGGTTATAGAGATAGTGGCAATTTGGAGGTATTTTTTAACGGTTTCGCGCGAAAGTTTAAGCTGGTCGGCTATTTCGGCGTATTTGAGCCTGTTATGCCTGCTTAGCAGGTAAACTTTTTGCTGTTGTGTTGGCAGATGATCAATAGCTTCATCCAGTAAATTATAATACAGGTTATCCTGAGTTTCGGGAATTATTAACCCTACACTGGCTTGTTCCAGTTTTTTTATCTGTACTTTTTCTTTGGCCAGTTTTTTTAGGCAGTTAAGCGCATGGTTTTTTGATATAACAAAAAGATAAGCTTTAAAGTTGTCTACATTTCTGAGGGTTTCGCGGGTCATCCATATTTTTAAAAACACATCCTGTACCACTTCCTCAGCCAATTCGACAGAATTGGTGATACGGCAAATATGAACACCTAATTGCTGGTGGTGCGCAATAAACAGCCGGCGAAAGGCATGTTCATCACCTTCTGCTACTTTCAAAAGCAAATCCTTGTCATGATGGTGCGGAGCTGCCTTTAAAAGCAGGTCGGGCTCATGGTTATAGACAATATCCAACATAGGTAAACGTATAGTGGTGGCAAATATTTTGGTTTATTTAAACTTGCAAAGTAACAATCTCACTTAGGTTAAAACACTACTACAACTACGAAGTTGCGAAATAGTTTGTACTTTTTTACCATCTAAAAGCATTTAGATGGTATTATTTTTCAAGCAAAGCTTAAACTGCCACTAACGGCCTTCATTTTCGTTACCCGGATATGTAAGTTTTCTTTCAATTCTTCTGTCGGGAATAAACCAGATGGCGGCAACTACAACATACAGCACAAATCCCAATATTGAATTAAAAAAACTAACCGTTACAGCCACCGCATAAATAGCCATAGATAATTTCCCTTTCCAGTCGCCATCATAAATTTGAGCGATGGACGAATGATCGCCGTGGTGCCTTACAAGCACTTTTACCCAAATATTGTAGGCAAAACCACTCATTAAAAGTACAACGCCATAACATATTACCGGCCATTTAGCAAAGTGGTTCTCCCCCATCCAACCGGTTACAAAAGGCACCAGCGAAAGCCAGAAAAGCAGATGCAGGTTTGCCCATAAAGTAGCCCCGTTTACCGAGCGTACTATCTGCATGGTATGATGATGATTGTTCCAGTAGATGCCTACATAAACAAAACTTAAAACATAGCTCATAAAAACAGGAATAAGTGGTCGTAACGATTCAATAGTATCGCCGTGGGGCACTTTCATCTCCAATACCATAATGGTTATGATGATAGCGATAACCCCATCGCTAAACGCCTCTAACCTGCCTTTGCCTAATGCCATGTTTTGTTTGTATAGCGCTAAAAGTAATTTATTTTTTTATGCCGAATGCCTGGTAACGCTGCATAGCTTCAATAAAATAGTAATCGGCGTAGGTTAAGGGTACATCAATTTCGGTGCCTGCCGGGAAATGGCCAACACTGTGCTGCAAAATAAAACCACCATTGGTGCCTGCCGCAGCCATATATGGCGGGGCCAACAATGTTTTCAATATAGTTTGTGCCACATTAAAGTACTCCTGCCCTTTTTTAGCATCGCTGTACCTGCAAAGTTCCAGCAATGCCGAGGCCATTACCGATGCTGCAGATGCATCTTTTAACGCGTTGGGAATATTGCTGGCATTATAATCCCAGTATGGAATTTTATCTGCCGGTAAATTGGGATTGGTTAATATAAAACGGGCTATATTTTGAGCCTGATCCAGGTATTTCTTATCGTGCGTTTCGCGGTACATTACCGTGTAGCCATATAGCCCCCATGATTGCCCTCTTGCCCAGGCCGATTCATTGGCAAAGCCCTGCGCCGTTTTCTTTTCCTTTACAGCTCCTGTTTGCGCATCATAATTAATTACGTGGTACGAGCTGTAATCGGGCCTGAAATGATTTTTCATAGTGGTATTGGCGTGGGTAACGGCAATTTTGTAATAGCTGGAATCACCTGTTTCGCGGGTGGCCCAAAACAATAGTTCCAGGTTCATCATATTATCAATGATCACCAAATAATCGCCCGGTTTAGAATCCCATGATTTGATACAGCCAACGGCAGGATTAAACCGGGTTGATAGCGATTTGGCGCTATTGATCAATATTTGTTTATACTCGGGTTTAGGTTCTATTTTGTTGGCGTTACCAAAGCTGCAATACATCATAAAACCCAAATCGTGTGTGTGGGTATTAAATTGCTCTTTGGCCAGTACCCCCATAATGCGGTTGGCTTCGGTTAATAATTGCGCATCTTTAGTCTCGTTGTATAAAAACAACAAACTACCCGGGTAAAAACCACTACACCACCAACCCGAATTACTGTTTTCCTGTTTGTCGTTATCCGGATGGTAGGTTTTCGGAAATTCCTCCGGTCCTATTTTTGTGGCCAGCACTTTGTATTGCGCATCGGCAGCAGTAAAATTTTTCTTGATAGTTGTTAAAAGTTCTTTTTGCGGCTTAAAGGTAGCCTGGGCAAAACCTGTAAAACTTATAAAAGTAAAATAGGCAGTACACAGTAATGCAGGTAGTATTTTGAATTTCATAGGGTAAAAATTGGATGGCAATAAAATTGCGAATTTTGCCCGGGATTCAATAGCGTTATGAATTAGAATTTTTCGAAGAAAAAATCACAATTTATTGAGCAAATACATTTCTCTAAATACCTCCATCAATACATTACAAAATCCATCACCAGCTTTTCCATTAACTCCGGCTGCCGGTAAAAAATAATATGGTCTGCATTGGGGATAATGGCCAGCTGAGCTACAGCTAATTTTTTATATAAACTCAAAAAGCTTGCAACCGGGTTGTATGTATCCCTATCACCGGCTGCTATTAGTACCGGGCATTTGATACTTTTTATTTGGGCATCGGTAAAGCCAACCTGGTTAACCCAGGCATTTTTTAATTTCTCTACAAACTCATCCCAACGGGCAGTGTCGGGCATCAGTTTTTTCCTTTCATTCACAAAATCAGGGGCATTTTTTTCGAGCGACTTTCCGCTTAGCTTTTTCAGGTTAGCCATCACATCGGGCCTATAAGCACCAGAAGAAATATTACCACCTGCAAATACCAGTCTTTTAACAGCTTCGGGGTGGTTTATGGTAACACCCATAGCTATTACCGCACCATCACTAAAACCAACAAGCAAAACGCTATCTGCCGTTATATGCCTAATTACGGTATACGCATCATCGGCCATTAATGAATAAGTGTAAAGCTGTTGCCCTATCTCAGATTTGGCATGCCCGCGGGTTTCAATAGCTATTACTTTAAAATGCCTGCTCAAAACGGGTATCAGCTTTTCATACTCCGAGATATCGCCGTACAGCCCTCCATGTAACAGCACCAGCGGCTTGCCGCTGCCATAAACCTCATAGTAAATACGGGTGCTATCTTTCATTTTAAGGTAAGCACCCGCATCGGGATTATTGCCATAAGTTATGGTTTGTGCTATTGAACGGCTTGTAAAAAGCATCAATATAAATAATATCTTTCTCATCGTTATTTTGCTGTTTTTACCACCAGGTTTCTATACGCGCCTAAAGATGAATTGCCATGCCAGTAACCAACTGCCCCTGTTTTTAAAGATGGATCGAGCGAGGTGTATACCATGGCCGGTTTAGGATTGTTATCTACATAAACCTCCATTTTACTACCTATTACTACCACTTTTACATGAAACCAGCCATTGCGCGGCAGTATAGCTTTGGCCTGGTATTTATCGGCTTCATAATCCCACCAGTTAAATTCGGCCTTTTTTTCGGGCATGTATTGGATGGCGTTGATGGTACCCGAAGAAAGCGGTCTAAAATATACCGTTTCGTAATGATGGGCGTCCCTGATCCTAAAGGCCAGGCCTATATAGCCATTTCCCTTGCCTGCAAACGCCAGGTCGAACTCTATAATCCCATCTTTAAAGTTTAATTTAGGCCAATAAGCCAGACTTCCGGCTTTATAGTTATCAATCTTCCGTTTTATCAGCAATGCTTTTTGCCCTTCATAGGTGCCAAATTCATAATCCAACGTATCATTTTTGGGGATGATCCACTCCTTTGGATTGATAACAGAAAGATTCTGCACCTCATACTTTTGCTGCGCATGCGCTGTTACCGCGGCGGCGAGGGCCAGCATTGTTAATAATTTTTTCATAATTGTAAGTTTTATTAGGTGCAGGTTTTATTGTTTGATCACTAGGTTGGCAAAATCGCCGGGGAGGCTATCGTTCCATAAACCAATAAGGCCACTTTGCCGGTTGTTGAGCTTTTTAACAGTAAGCGATGGCTTGGTAGCATGATTTACGTACACCACAACTTCATCTTCAGTTATCACAATTTGGGCATGAAACCAGGCCGTAGCCAGCGGAAACGGGGTTACAGCATTTTCATACACCAGGGGATGTTCGGCACGCAGCTTGTCCCAGCTAAAGTTGGGTTCACTAATGTATTGAACAGTGTGCTTTCGCCTTAAGGTATCGGGCGATTGGAAATTGAATGGCCGGAAATAAATGGCATCATAGGTAACTGTATCAACACCATGAAAAGCGATGCCTAAAAAGCTTTGCTGGAAAACATCTTTCCCCCGTAAATCAACATCAATTGTTCCGGTTTTAAAATCTACTCCTTTGAGCCATACAATGCCTGTAAGTGATAACCCTTTTTTTGTGCCGTCGCTTATTTCGGTTATACTCCGGTTAGCATTAATAACCAGTTTACCTTGCTTTAGCAGGCTATTTAAATCATAAGTTTCTTTTTGCTGTGCATTACCCACACTGCAAAAAAGCAACAGGGATAAAAAGAGGGCAAATAAAATATTGTTCTTCATGTGTTTAGATTATAACTTTAGCCAAAAGTTGCAAATTGTGTTCAGAATAAGGCGTCGCCGACGTTTCAACTATGTTCAAGTTTGTTCAAGCCTGGTTTAAGTATCGCATCATCACCCCAAAAACAAATGGAAAAAGAAAAACAACTGCTTTTATTATGTTGCCAGCTTATTGAGCGATCATTAAACTGGGGCAGTAGCAGCATTTGGGGCAACGATGATTTTGAACAGCTAAGCAAGCTGATATTTGAAAAAACCAGGGTACGGCTCAGTATTTCTACCCTTAAAAGAATTTGGGGCAAGGTTAAGTACGATAGTTTCCCTAATGCAGCAACATTAAATGCCTTGGCCGGCTTTATGGATTATACCAGCTGGCGCGATTTTAGGCAGCAACACCAGGTTAATGGCATAATTGAACAACCCTTAGCGCTGGTTGAAACAGAACCAAAAATACCCACATCAACAAACCGTTACAAATACCTCTGGCTAATTGCGGGCTTACTGCTCATTATTGGCGGCCTGTATTTTGTTATCATAAGCAATAAAAAAACTATCGATCCAACTACTGTAAAATTTGGCAGTAAAATGACTTCGGATGATATGCCCAACTCCGTAGTATTTAACTATGATGCCTCGGCTTTTCATTCGGATAGCGTTTACATTCAACAATCCTGGGACCCAACACGGCGCGAGCGAGTGCCGGGCAATGGCAAACAATACACTTCCATCTATTACCATCCCGGCTATTTTTTAGCAAAGCTGATTGTTGATAAGCATATAAAAAAAGAAACTACTGTATTTATCAAAACCAAAGGTTGGATAGGTATATTAGATCATTCGCCTATACCCGTGTATTTATCGCCCAAAGAAATTAAAGAGCAAGGCCACATGGGTATTTCGGGAGAGGTTATGCAGCAAAAATTAGGCGTATCTGTATTTAATGATATCTGGCTAAAGTTCTCTAACGTGCGCGAGTTTGCCGGCATAAAAGCAGATAATTTTACGCTGGATTGTACACTACGCAACACGGCCACAACCGCTCAGTCTGTTTGCCGTAAGGCCGATGTAACCATCTTGGGCACGGGGATGGCCATAATAATACCAATAGCCAACAGGGGGTGCATTGCCGATATTGGTGTACTTACCGGCGAAAACTGGATAAGCGGCCATGATCACGATCTGAGTGCCTTCGGCTGCGATTTTACACAGTATCAAAACCTCAGCTGCCGCGTTAAAGATCACCGGCTGAAAATTTACCTCAACAATAAACAGATTATGGATGTAGAACAAAAACACAGCATAGGCCGCATTATAGGCATCAGGTTTGAGTTTGAGGGACCTGGTCAGGTAAGGCATTATAAGTTAGAAACACCCGGAGCTACGGCTTATGAGGAAAATTTTAATTAGATATAAACTGCATGAACGCGATAGCATGCATTAACAAACTGACATCATTGGCACAGTAATGTGATGTTAATGTTAAAATATATTTATATTCGTTATTTATATGAACAATCGAACCGAACTGACAGACCACAAGTTATTTACCCTGCTAAAGGGTAAAAACATGGCTGCATTCGACCAGATTTTTGAAAAATTTTACCGCCCCCTATGTTTTTTTGCCTCACGAATAATTCAGGACAACCTTGATGCCCAAGATATTGTGCAGGATGTTTTTGTAAAGTTCTGGCAAAAAGATAATATTCCCGACAGCGTAGATGCTATAAGAGCTTATTTATATGTAAGCGTAAAAAACTCCTGTTTTAATCACCTCGAAAAAAACAATGTTAAATTTAAACACCAGCAAACCCTGGTGAACGCAGATATTGAAGAAGCCACCATTTTAAATAACATTATACAGGCCGAAGTATTGCGACAGGTTTTTGCAGCTGTTGATACCCTGCCAGAACAATGCCGCAAAATCATCAGGATGACTTTTGAGGACGGCAAAAAAGCCAAAGAGATAGCTTGTGAACTGGGTGTTACCGTAAGTACCGTTAACAACCAAAAAATGCGCGGCCTTAGCTTACTCAAAACCCGCCTGGCAGATGAAGGACTTGCTTTAGGAACGCTGCTGCTGTTGCCCTGCTTATTTAACCATGTTAAGTAAGCATTAAGCCAACTTAAAATTTATTTCAAAATCTTTTAGATAAAACCCCACCCTTCCCTGTTCTATCACCAAATACCGGTAACAGACGCATGGAAAATTCTAAAATTGATACTCTTTTAAAGATCTCTGATCTTATCAGCAGTTATTTAAAAGGCAATTTGAGCGAGGCAGATTATGCCGAGTTATTTTCATGGGTTGAAACCAGTGAAGCCAACAGTGCGCTATTTAATAAGCTGCTCAACGAAAATGAGCTGGAAAATCTGCATACCGAATACAAGTCATTTGATGCCGAAACCGCTTTAACCAATGTAAAAGCGCGCTTACAACCTACCGAAGTTAAAGTACGCAAACTAAACCGCACCTGGCTATTAACTGCCGCAGCTTCGGTTATATTGTGCCTGGCAATTGGCATACCTGCTTACCTGCATTATGGTTATCCAAAGCAGCAACAGGTTGCGGCAGTACAAAAAAACATGCAAATTATTCCGGGTGGCAATAAAGCGATACTAACGCTGGCCAATGGTAAACAAGTAGTTTTAAATGGCGCAGCCAACGGCAATATAGCCAGGCAGGCAAATATTGCTGTTAAAAAACTGGCCGATGGCCTGGTTGCCTACAACGGAGGAGCAAATACAAGTACCCAGGCAGCAGTAACAACTTATAATACCATGACTACACCGCGTGGCGGCCAATATCATCTTATACTGGCCGATGGTACCAATGTATGGCTTAACGCTGCATCATCTATAAAATTTCCGGTTTTATTTAATGGCAGCGAGCGTAGAGTGCAGGTTACAGGCGAGGCTTATTTTGAAGTAACCCACGATAAAACCAAACCTTTCAGGGTTGAAAGCAATGGCCAAATAATAGAGGTAGTGGGCACCCATTTTAACGTAAATGCCTATGCTGATGAAAACGAGGTTAAAACAACCTTATTAGAGGGTAGTGTAAAAGTAAAAGTGGGCGATAAAAACTATTTACTTAAACCCGGCGAACAATCGCAGCTGAAAAATGGAGTGGTTAATGTTACGGATGGAGATACCGAAGAAGCTATAGCCTGGAAAAATGGCATTTTTCACTTTAACGATGCCAGCATTGAGTCGGTAATGAGGCAGTTAAGCCGCTGGTATAATGTGGATGTAAAATATGAAGGCAAAATACAAGAACGCACATTCTCTGGCGAAATATCAATGAATGTTAACGCATCGCAGATATTGGATGCCATGAGCTTTAAAAAGATACATTATACAATTGAAGGAAAAACAATTATAGTAAGGCCTTAAAACAAATAAACAGTTTATTAACCCCAAACCCAGCTTAATGAAGAAAAACATACAAAAAACGCTTTAGGCGCTCCCCAGCAAGGTTATTTAAATAACCGCACCCCGACTGGCATCAGGGTACGGTACATATTTGAGTTAACCCTTCCGGCAAACCGGAAAAACAAGTTTAGTGTCCCTAACCATGTATTAACCCAAACTTTCCAAAAGTATGAAATTAAATGCTTTTTTAATGGCCATATATAAACCGTGGCTACCCAAAAAAATTCTATTGGTTATGAAATTGACTACCTTATTTATGGTCATAGCCTTTATGCAATGCAGCGCGAGCGCGTTTAGTCAGAAGATTAATCTCGACGCTACAAACGTGCCTTTAAAAAAGGTGCTGCAAGCAATCAATAAACAAAACGGTTACCTGTTTTTTTACGATACCAAAGATGTACGCAACAAAAACATCACTGTAAAGGTGAAAGATGCATCAATGGACGAGGCCTTAAGTGCTTGCTTAAAAAACCTGCCTTTAACCTACAAAATTGTTAACAATACCGTTTTTTTACAGGAAAAAGATTACACCGTTGCAAGCGTTATACAACTGAGCATAAAGGGAAAAGTTGTTGACGATAAAGGCGAGCCTTTACCCGGTGCAAGTATTAAACTTAAAGGCACCAATTTAGGTGTAAGCGCTGATGTAAACGGCGCTTTTAGCATCAACGTACCAGATGAAAAAAGCGTTTTAATTGTAAGCTTTGTTGGTTTTGAGCCAAAAGAGGTTACAGTTGGCAACAGCACTTTTTTAACCATCAGCCTTAATGCATCGGGCAAGTTGAGCGAAGTTGTTGTAACTGCTTTAGGTATTAAAAAAGACGAAAAACAATTAGGCTACTCTATAAGCCAAATTGGCGGCGAGGAAGTATCCCTAACCCGCGAACCTACTTTTATCAACGCCCTGGAAGGTAAAGTGGCAGGTTTAGTGGTGCAGAGCCCACCAAACGGACCAGGTGGTTCATCGAGGGTTATACTGCGTGGTAACTCTTCATTTTCCGGTTCAAACCAACCTTTGTACGTAGTTGATGGTGTGCCTATTAACAGCACCACCCGCGAAAACAGCGACGATGGCGGCAAGGTTTACGGTGGATCTGATCCGGGTGATGGCTTATCATCCATTAACCCCGATGATATTGAAACCATAAGTGTACTTAAAGGTGCATCGGCAGCGGCCCTTTACGGCGGTGGTGCACAAGCGGGCGTTATATTAATTACCACTAAAAAAGGAAAGAAAAACCAAGGCCTTGGCGTAAGCTTTAATAGCAACACAGTGTTGGAAAAAATGGTGCCTTATGATCATTTGCAAACCGAATACGGCCGTGGTTATTTAGGCCGGCCATATACTACTGCCGATTATAGCGATCCTATATTTTACGGTCAATTGTCAGATAATTCGGGTGATGCTCCGGGATGGTCATGGGGTGGTAAGTTAGATGGCAGGCCATTTTTGGATATTGATGGTAAAACGAAGCCTTATGTATCACAATCGGCAGCCAAAAACTTCGATCGTTTTTTTAATACCGGTGTAACTACCACTAATAGTTTGGCCTTTACAAAAGGCACAGATAACGGATCGTACCGGGTATCTTTATCGCAAACACAGGACAACCTGCCTACACCTGGTGAAAAATACGAACGTTATAATGCTGTAATACGTGCCACACAAGATTATGGCACCAAATTACATACCGATTTCAAGATCGATCTATCAAGAACAAACCGCATTAACGCGCCGCTTTTACGTGGTGATGGCCGTGGCTCATTTGGTTTATCTTATCCGCGTATAGCAAGCTCTACAGATATTAGCTTATTGGATGATAAAACTGCCGATGGTAAATACCTGTCAACCTACAACGCAAACCCGTATGTGCAAATAGAACAGGTAACCAACAATCAAACTCAAAACCGCATCCTGTCATCAGGCAATATCACTTATGATATCACCAGTCACCTGCATGCCAATTTAATTGCTGGTTATGATTATATCAACACAGCGGCGTTGTTTGTGGTACGCCCCAACAACGTAATTAACACCAACGGTGTTTACCGCACTACTACCATCGAGCAGCAAAAATCTGACGTTAGGGCAATGCTATCGTACGATCACAAGTTTTCCGATCTTACGGTGAATACCTTTGCTGGTGCCGAATTGCAAAATTCACAACAATATTCACTGGATCTTTACTCCGAAGGGCTGATAGATCCAAACTTGTTGAATTTTAATAATGCTACTAATGTGCATATACCAACAGAATCACATTTACCAAGGTATAAAACAAATTCTGTTTTCGCAGAAGTACAATTTGGGTACAAGGATTACCTGTTTTTAGAAATAACCGGGCGCAACGATTGGTATTCTGCCCTGGCTTCTACAAGGCCAAACTTTAAAACATACTTATTTTATCCATCGGCTAATTTAAGTTATGTATTTACAGATGCCTTAAAAATAGATCCTTCTATATTATCATTCGGTAAAATCAGGGCATCTATAGGCCAAACAGGCAGCAACCCTACTCCCCAGAAAACAGATTTAACCTTTACGCTTCAACCAACGGTAAACGGTATTACCACTGCTCAAATTACAGGTGGAACCGTGCCGCCGCCAAGCTTAAAACCCGAAACCACTACAGAAACTGAAATTGGTACCGAACTTAAGTTTTTCCAAAACAGGGTTTCGCTTGATTTTGCTTACTACTATAAAAAATCTGAAAACTTTTTACTGCAATCTACCATCAGTAATGCAACTACCTATAACTCCCTATACTTCAATGCCGGATCGATGTACAACCGCGGTGTGGAGTTAGCCATTAACGGTAGCCCGGTAAAAACCAAAAACTTTACCTGGAATGTAGGTTTTAACGGTGCCAAAAACAAAAACATGGTAACCGCCCTCGATCCAACAATTGGCGCTAACGGTATATCTCATTATTACAATATCAAATCAAAAGTAGGCTATCCACTGGGTTCAATATTTGGCAGCACATTTTTGAAAAACGCACAGGGGCAAGATGTTTACGTACCCGTAAATTCAAGGTATGGCACATCTAGTTCGTCGCAGCCTAATGACGCGGTTATAAAAGATGTTAATAATAATGAAAGCTACCTTGGTTCTGCCAATCCAAACTGGTCTGGTGGTATTACCAACACTTTCAATTATAAAAACTTCTCTTTTAGCTTTCTTATCGACGGACAGTTTGGTGGTCAGATATACGAAGCCGGAGCCAGGTGGACCAATTATTTCGGTAACTCAGAGGCTTCGCTTGTTGGTCGCGACGGCACTTATATACCCAACGGCGTTATTAATACAGGTACAGCTTCGGCCCCGGTGTATGTTAAAAACACGCTGCCATTTAGCCCCTACATCCAATATAACGATGGAGGTAATGCCGATAAAAGTGCCGATGAGGCCCATGTGTTTAGCAGAACGTTTATCAAATTCAGACAGATCTCTTTGGGATATAGCCTACCGCAAAACATGTTAAGCAGCAGCCACATTCGCTCGGTTACCTTATCTCTTATTGCGCGTAACCTGTTCTATATAAAGAAAAACCTGCCTACGTTTGATCCCGAAGCATCAGACAGTATTGCCCAGGGTTATGGATATGATAGCGGCGCGCTGCCAACCAGCCGCACTTTTGGCTTTAATTTAAATGTTACCTTTTAATTATATAGAAAGGAGAAAATCATGAAAAATTTATTTAACAGCATATTACCATTCTTTTTTATAGCTACGGTGCTTACCGGTTGTACCAAAAACTTCGCGAAGTACAACTTAAATCCCGATGCCATAACTTCTGTTGATCCGGGAGCATTACTTTCAGATGCATTGGTTAATACATCAGCCGTAGATATGTTTCCGCGTACTGCCTATTGCCACGCATTTATGCAATACGGGTACGCCAATGACTGGCCGGGCAACGCCTATGTTGCTACCGACGATGTATCGCAACGCTACTGGAACAACTTTTACAGGCCTGCTTTAAATGACCTGGAGTATATTGTTCCGGTGCTAAAAGCCCGTACAGACATGCAGTCTACCTATGCCGCCGCAAGAATCTGGCGTGTGTTTATTTACCAGAAACTAACTGACTACTATGGCGATATTCCATACAGCCAGGCCGGTAAAGCATTAACGGATAAAATTTTTACCCCTGTTTATGATCCGCAGCAAAAAATATATGCCGATTTTGTAAACGAACTGAGAGAATCAATAACGCTTTTAACAAACAATGCCAGCCAAAAAGTAAGCGGCGATCAGTTTTATGGCGGCAGCGCTGCCCAGTGGAAAAAGCTGGCTTCGTCCATGTTGTTGAAGATAGGCATGCGTTTAATAAAAATTGACCCTACACAGGCATCTACTTTAGCAAAAGAAGCAATTGCCGATGGTGTAATGACCAGCAATGCTGATATGCCAATTTTGTTACACAATTCGGCCTCGCCAAATGGTTTTAATTTCACATTGAACGATGGGCAGAATGATTTCTTTCTTCATAAAACCCTGATAACCGAGATGAAGGTGACCGGCGATCCGCGTTTAGCTATATACGGAGGCGTATACAACACTTTTATAGCCAATGGCGGTACAAAAACTACACCTGTTGATACTACTCAGTTTATTGGTTACAGTTTTAATGCAAGCGATCCGGCACCAAATACAAGAGTTAATTACGATGTTTTTGGGCAGAAGGATACCCCTTTCTTTGATTTCGCTTACGCCGAAGTTGAATTTTTAACCGCGGAGGCAATAGTACGCGGATACGTTACAGGCGCCGCCGCCGACCATTATAAGGCAGGCATCACGGGCCATATGCAATCGCTATCTAAGTTATCGGGAGGTCCGATAATCAGCGATGCGCAAATAAATGCATACCTGGCCAAAAACCCGCTGCCGACAACAACAGCCGAAGCACAAATAGCAAAAATCAACACCGAGTTTTGGGTTGCCGGTTTTGTTTTTGATGCCGACGAAGTTTGGGCCAACTGGCGCCGTACCGGTTACCCGGTATTAACCCCTAACCCGGGCACATCTGGTGTTATACCCCGCAAAATACCTTACCCACAATCGGAATTTAATTTAAATAATGCCAACGTAACTGCCGCTTTAGCAAATTACGGCGGCACTAATGATTTTAACTCCAAAGCCCGTGTTTGGTGGGATAAATAGCTTCTCGGTTCAAATTGGTTAATAAAGGCCGCCTCCGGATTTTTCCGGGGCGGCTTTTTTGTTATGAAAATATCAGAGTTTTTACTCCCCTAACCCAAAACAAACATATTCATCGCCAGATTTACTGCCTATTTTGCCGCCCCCGCAGGCAATTACTACGTACTGTTTGCCATCTATAGTGTAAGTTGCAGGTGTGGCATAACCCGCAGCAGGTAATTGTGCCTCCCATACTACTTTGCCTGTTTTTTTATCAAAGGCGCGTATCTTTTCATCCTTAGTGGCGGCAATAAATACCAAGCCACCTTTGGTAACCAGCGGACCACCGTACAGCTCTGTGCCCGTAACCGGGATACCTTTCTTAGTCAACTCCTTATACTCGCCCAGGGGTACTTTCCAGAGCAGTTTACCGGTGTTAAGGTCGATAGCATTTAGGGTACCCCATGGCGGTTTAACTCCCGGATAGCCATCCTTATCTAAAAAGCGGTTGTAGCCTGTCATGGTATAAGGCACATCGTCAACCACCTTCTTTTCTGTTTTGGTACTGGCGGTTCTATCTGTAGTTGGTTCTTTCGCTAATGCTTTCGCGGCTTTGGCATCCGGCAGTTTTAGCAGGAAGGCCAACAATGCCTTTTTATCTTCGGGAGCTATCTGTTTAAAGGAAGGCATCATATTACGGCCACTGGCTATAATCTGGCTTATCTGCTCTTCTTTAAATTTAGCTCCAATATTTACCAGCGATGGATAAGATGAGCCATTCCCCTTTAATTCCGGACCGTGGCAGCCAATACAATTTTTATTGTAAATCACCTGCCCAACGCCTTTCAGCGAATTATCGTTAGTTGCCTTGGGTACATCTATCATTACCTGTGCCCATGGCATTTCTGAGCTGCTGATGTACATGATCTTGGTCTCCTGATCAACAGCTGCACCGCCCCACTCGCCACCACCATCAAAGCCGGGAAATATCCAGCCTCCTTCTTTACTGGGTGGGGTAAACATAATGCGGTTTTTAACTAAGTTATACTTATCCAGCATTTCTTTGTGCGCTTCGGGCGTACGGTTTGTCACATCTTCGGGGTTAAACACTTGCCGTGCAAATGGCTGTGGCAAGGTTGGGATAGGCTGAGTTGGCCATGGCGATTCGCGGGGCAGCGCTTTGGTTGGTACCGGAGTTTCTACTATCGGGAACACGGGTTTTCCATTTGTCCTGTCAAACATATAAACGTATCCAAACTTGGTGATCTGGGCCACTGCATCAATCTTTTTACCATCGTGCATCACGGTTACCAGATTTGGGTTAGCCGGCAGATCTCTGTCCCAAAGATCGTGGTGTACTACCTGGAAATGCCACCTGAGCTTACCCGTAGCTGCATCCAATGCCAGTAAAGAGTTGGCGAACAGGTTTTGCCCTTTACGGAGGCCTCCATAAAAATCGCCGCCAACCGAGCCGGTGGGAATGAAAACTAAACCCCGTTTTTCATCCAAAGCCATGCCGGCCCAGTTATTTGCCCCGCCAATTTTTTTATAGGCAGCAGTATCCATCCAGCTCTCATAACCCTTTTCGCCGGGGTGTGGTATGGTATGGAATATCCACCTCAATTTACCTGTATGCACATCGTAAGCCCTTACGTGCCCAGGCGCGGCATCAGCAGATTCGGCTACGCGAGTGCCTACAATAAGCAGATCTTTATAAACTACCCCTGGCGTGGTACCGGCTACAAATGATTTAGTGTCGCGATCCAGGTTTTTAGTCAGATCCAAATAGCCATTGAGCCCAAAGGTTGTTATAGGATTACCTGTTTCTGCATCAATGGCGAAGGTTTTAGCACCTACACTATAAAAAATGCGTTTTTCGCCGCCATTGTTATTTTGCCAGTAAACAACTCCCCTGCTCACCTTATAATAAGCCATTGGGTCGGCATTGCTGGTGGTATCAGTCTTTGCCGGGTCGAACAGCCATTTTTGCTCACCTGTTGCGGCATTAAGCGCAAATAGCTTTAGTTTAGGGCTGGTACCATATAAAATACCATCAACCATAACAGGATTACATTGATTTTGACTGCGATTGGCCGAGTCTTTATCATGTGTACTATAGGTCCATGCCACTTTAAGTTTGCTTACATTGCCCAGGTTGATCTCTTCGTTTGATGAATAGCGGTTGCCTTCCTTTGATCCCGCATAAGTACCCCACTCACTGTAAGGCTTATCATTTTTGGTATGCCGGGGATTTTTGCATGATGCATAAATGCACGCGATAAAACACATGGTGGTTAGATACCTGTTGTTCATCATAAAAATATATAGGTTATATAAATTGGTTTATTAAGTAAGTTCCTGAAACAAGTTTCAGGATAACCGGGGCCTCTCATATCCTCAGCCGACCCCATTAATGGAACACCATAAACATGCCATATACGGCAGCGTTTTTTGTAAATCCCTGACGCTAAATTTAAGAATTAAAACCATAATCTAAACGCATCATTGTGTTCATTGTACACAAATAAATATTGGCCATACCCATACCCCCCGGCTATAAAAAAGGCCACAACTTTTTAAAGCTGTGGCCCTGCATAAGGTATCAAATTCTGGCTATTAATTTACTCCAGCTAACTCCCAGCCAATTTCTTAAACATACACAATTTACTTTTGGAGCAATTGGTCGGGACCAACCTCATTACTTAGCAATTTACCAAAAAGCTCCCATCGTTTTGCAGGCGCCTTGGCCGTGCCGCCATTTTTTTCGATATAATCTTTCACTATATCCTGTCCGTAGTTATAGTTAATAACGTAGCTGCGGTATTTTTTTATAAAGCTGATAGATTTTGCCGCAGTTTCATCATTCATTAAACAGTATTTGGTAAGGTAGGTGGTTGCTTTATCTTTCGACATTGTATTGTTAACCAACCCTCTCGCGGCCTCGTTACGGGCATAGTTCAAGGCTCCTCTTATGGCAAGGGCTTTAAAATACACATCAATACCCGCGGTATCCAAACCGGCCAGCGGCAACAATACACTTTTGGCAAACTTCACCTTCTCATCTCCCGGGAAGGCTACTTCTATACCGTAGTTGGCACTTCCCTCTGCAATTAAACTTTGCGGACTAAACAACGGGTACATCGAGATCTCTACCCAACCTTTATCGCGGTACAGGTGCTTCTCCAGCAACATATTGTATACATGATGCCCGGGGTAGCTTTCATGACTGCCTACGTCGATGGCGCGGTCTATAAATATTTTCAGATCGGTATTTATCTGCACCGTGCTTTTGTAGTTGCCCTTGTACCAGTTATAACCGCTCCAGGGTTTATTGGTTACATACTCCAGGGTAAATGCTTCACCGGCAGGTAAAGTGTAATGTGCCATGGTACGTTTGCGTGCCTCGGCAATGGCGGCTTTTATTACCGGGTCGAGTTTATCTTTAGGGATGATAAACTTATTTGCCAATTTCTGAAAACGATCTGCCACCCTGCCTTTACCGGGCAAAATACTATCCAATAATGCAATCTGCTCTTTAAAATGATCTTCGGTATAATCTGGTGCTACCACCCCAAACAACTCTTTTGATTCCTCATCAAAGCTTCGCTCTTCTCCCGAATAGATCCTGATACGCCTGCCAAATGCTACCAATTGGTTAATCATCCAATCGGCACGGAGTTTATTGCTATCAATTTGCGAATTTGTTGAAATAACCTTCAACTCGTTCATCAAAATATTGGTATTAGCCAGCAAACTATCCTTTGGAAACTCCTTTGCAGGAGGCTGTTTAGGCTTCAGAGAGTCGGGACCATAATAGGCATCCACAAAATCTGTATCGTACTGACCAATGTTGAGTCCCAGCTTAACGTACTCAACAGCAAGGCTATTTAGCTTCTTGTTCTCCTGTTGGGCCGCCGGCCCGTGTTGGCATGATAGCATAAAAAATATGGGTAAATAAAGCAGTATGTTCTTCATGGTAAATTATCCTCTTCAACGTAAATGTGGAACAAGATAATAATTACATTGTTTACAGAGGGAAAAATGTCTGAATCAGAATTTTGAAACGCCCAGAATAGCCTATCATTCTGTTAATTCTTAAATTCTGAAAATTCTTATTCAGAAAGATTTACGCCCAATCAAAATCAACTACTTTACCATCCAATTTCCATTTTTGGGGCAATGTGGTTTCCATCCAATCCAATGGCTCACCCAATGGCAGCACCCTGGCGGCAGAGGCAAATGCATTTTTAACAGCGGCTTTTTGCTCGGCTCCCATAGCCTCGGGTTCACCGGATACAAAGAGCGGCGCTCCGCTTTCGGCCAACAGTTGCAGCCATTGTTTGTTGCGGCTCCATGCTATTTTAGTGGTAATGCCCACGCAATCGCCATCAACAGCATAAAATTTATTGTGTTGCGGTAAACGGAAGGCCAGCGTATTTACTCCCATTTTACGGGTGCGCTCCCACTCGTTGCCGCTGGTATCATCGCCAATACGGCACATTTCAAAAATGCCTGCACTTAGGTGACTCATGGTATTACAGCCTATTACATAAATGCCATCACCGGCAGCCTCACGGATATCCAGGTACAGATCGAGCACTATTTCGGCAGTAGTTTTGCTGCGGTCGTTAAAATTCCATCCGGGTGCAGTAATGCTGTCTTTCATATCAAAACCCCAGCGACCGGCAATATCATAGGTGGTAAAATCGTGTTTCACCATCTCGTAGCCCCATTGTTTGTAAAAAGTAAAGTTGCGTTTAATACGCTCCCTGTTTTCGGGGATGGTTGGATCGAGCACCGGGTTACGCGGATCGTCTCTGCCGGGTATTTTTGGCGCCAGCAGGCTTGCCTTTTCATCGTGGCGGGCACAAAGCGGGCGCATCCACAAACCGGGGCGCATGCCTAGCTTCTTTATCTCATCGCCCAGCAGATGCATATCCTTAAACTTGTCGTTAGGCTTGCTAAAATCATCATTCCAGCCGCCATCGCCCGGTAACAAAGGCGAATACGTTGCCCAACCGGCATCAACTACCGAGAATGGCTTGTTATTTGTATCTGTAACCAACTCGCTCATCATGGCGGTGGTTTGTTTTATCAGGTCGAAATTATTATTACCATAGGCAAAATACCAATCGTTAATACCGTAAATAGGTTGCTTTGCCAGGCGGGGCTTCTCGCACATGATACCACAAAAGCGATGATCTGTGCGGAAAGGAGTTTCGCCCGGGCGGCTATTGGTAGTTACAATATCTGCCGCGTGCAGCGTGCGATTACCCAACAACACACCATTACCACCAGAGTGAGTATCTAAAGTAAGGTCTAAAGTATTTTTGTCAATCCCCCACCAGCAAATGGTACTTGCACCTGTTTTTACACCGAAGCAGGCGGTTTGCCGGCCATCGTTTATCAGCACATACCAAGGGCTTTTGCCGCCATCAAAGCCCGCCTTCCATTGCAGATCGCCGTAAGAGCGTTCCCAATGATCGCCGAGGTGTTTAGCCGATGGCACAGTATTATGTTTCCATCTTAAACGTACCGAGTTTAACTGCTGGGTAGGCGATTGCAGGTAAACGCCCTTCGCGTTGCCATTGGTTTTAACCGTAACCTCAATATCTTTATAAGTAAACTTATTGCCATTAGTGGCGTTTAACTTAAACCATTCTTCGCCAGATTGCGCCCAAACTTCATCGGGAGCATTTATAGCGGTTGTTTGGGGTGATGTAGCATAGGTTAACCGGCTAAATAATACGGCCGCGCCCGTTGTTGCAGTAAGTTTTAAAAAATGTCGCCTTTGCATAGTATAGTAGTGTGTAAAATTGGTTTACAACATTACTAAAAGGTTTTAGAGATTTAAAATGAAATCTTTACTTTAATTGATAGAAAACTATCAGCCATACATATTCGGCCACTGGCAATTATGACGCTTTTCTGCTGGCCACTATACGCTCGCGGTGTTGCATGCCCCAGTTTCTGAGTTCATTAATAACGCTATATAAAGATCGGCTGTAATCGGCCAGCTCGTAAGTAACTGTAACGGGTTTGGTGGGGAGTACTTTGCGTTCCACAAACTCATTCAGCTCTAATTCCCGTAATTCTTTCGACAGAATCTTCGGAGTGATCTCGCCCACAGCACGCTGAATATCATTAAACCGCATAGGGCCGCTTTGCATAGCTACAATCAGCGGCAGCTTCCATTTGCCATTTAGTACGTAAAGGGTATCGCGTACGGCGTTGATGCTTGCGTAACAGGCTTCGGGGGTGTGCTCGTTGTCACCTGGTAATGTTCTCATAATTACTATCCTAAAGGATATCGCTATCCTTTAGGATAGTACTATCTTATTAATAGTAAAGATATGTATGTTTGACCATATAAATTAAATAAAAATGAAAGCTTTTAAAATTACCTATTGGATAACTACTTCCATTATAGCACTAATGATGACTTACTCGGCAGTTGCCTACCTCACCAAACCCGAAATGACGCAGGCTTTCCACCACCTTGGCTTTCCCGATTATTTTAGAGTAGAGTTGGCAGTTGCCAAAGTGATAGGCGCTATACTACTACTCATTCCGGTTTCATCCAAGGTAAAAGAATGGGCATACGCCGGCTTTTTTATCGTATTTGTATCGGCATTTATAGCGCATACCGCATCCGGCGATCCTGTTGCTGTGAGGGTTGCACCGGTTGTATTTTTGGCGATATTGGGTGTTTCGTATGTGAGTGGGGGAAAGAAAAACGGGGTGATAGCAACAAAATAAAAAACTTCGCAAATCTGGAAATCGACAACTTTCTATGAAGTAGCCCTTTCGAAGGGGAGCAGGCAAAGGCCTCCCTGCGCGAGTCTTCGACATGCTACCTATGACGTGTTTAACGCAGACCTATAACCGGCTCTGTATACTGGCGACGACTCACCCCGACCAGGCTTCGCCGGTCGACCCTCTCTTCAACTTCGTTGGAAAGAGGGTGTTGAAGGTTTTATAATTTAAAAAAGGATTAAGAATATTCAATTCCCTCTTTCCGGCGCAGCCGAAGAGAGAGGGTGAACGAGCGTAGCGATGTTCGGGTGAGTATTAACCTTGGTTGGTTTACGTCATTCCTCCCCAACTTTTATAAGAACATCTTTCATTACCCCCTCTTAATTAACCCACACCACAAACTCAGTTTGCCCAACCGATACGGTTTTGAGGCTAAACTCGTAGCCATGGTTTTGCATTATTTCCCTCACCAAGGTAAGTCCTATCCCCTGCCCATCTTTTTTGGTACTGAAGAACGGAGAGAACAGGTTAGCACTTTGCCCGGGGGTAATACCTTTGCCGGTATCGGCGATAACCAGTTTTCTTTCTTTGGCAATAAAGCCGAACTTTACGGTGCCTTTATTATCAATAGCCTCAATGGCATTTTTTACAATATTAATTAGTGCCTGCTCCAACTGCTGTTCGTCGGCCGTGATGTTTATGGAATCATCGGGCAGGTCAAACTCAAACTCCACGCGTTTTTCCTGGGCTTTAATGGCCATCAGAGTGGCTACAGATTGGATGAGTTTTTGAAGTATAACCGGTTGCTTGTTGGCGGGAGGCAATTTAACAAGATCGGCAAAGTTGCGCATGAAAAGGTTTAGGTTTTGGTTACGATCCATGGCAACCTGGAGGGCATCTTTCAATATATCAAACTCGTGCCCGGCCCAAAGCCGATCGGTTTTCATGGCCGATTGCATGATAGAATTTACCGGGCCTATGGTATTATTAACCTCATGCGCCATCATCCTTATCACTTTGCCATACACCTTCTTCTCGGCTGCAAGTATCTCGGCGGTTAAATCCTCTATCATAATAAAATGCCGCGAAAAGCCTCTATCTACAAAATGCGATTTCTGTAGTTTAAAAGAGCTTACCCCATCCAGTTTCACCACTGTTGTTTCTCCCGATTTCAACAATTTCATCTGCTCAAATAGCGGGTGTTCCAGTTCATGAATAGAGTTATTTTGCAGCTTATCATCCGCAATAGCTAACAATTGCCGGGCTTTAGGGTTTATCTGTTGTATCCGGTCGTCAAAATCCAATATAATGATGCCGGTGGGCGATGTGTAGATGAGCTTTTCTAAAAAAAAATGCTGCTGCTCCTGCCTCGTACGTTCTGTTCTTAACTCGTCCATCATCTGGTTATAAACATTAATTAAGGTATCAACTTCATGCTTCCCGGTTGATAAAAATTTAACGTTAAAATCTTTGTCTTTTATCGCATCCAGCCCCTGCATCAACATTTTTAAAGGATTGATAAGCTGCCGGTAAAGTTGTATAGCCACCACCACAGAGATAAGTACAAATATCTCCGAGCATATAAAAAACACTTTGTTTTCCTTAAAAATAAAATAGGTGAGCACCAGTGTTGCCAGGTGCAGTGCTACAACAAATAAAACATATTTAGTCCTCAGCTTCATCGTATGGTATCTGGTATTTATCTAACCTACGGTAAAGGGCGCTTCGCGTGAGGCCCAAAGCCGCGGCGGCCCTGCTTATTTTATTTTTATGATGATCCATGGCCCGTTTTATCATTTCAACCTCCACTTCTTCCAAAGTTAAGGTACCCACACCAGGTAATTGCATATTTCCTTTTTTTACCGGCGATAGCTCCAACTGCGACCGAAAATCGTCAATGCCCAACTCATCTCTCTTGCTAACCAATATTGACCGCTCTACCAGGTTTTTCAATTGCCTGATATTGCCGGGCAAAGGTAATTGCTGCAACCACTTCATAGCGGGCGGCGCTACTGATAGCTTTGGCCTATTATAAATCTCTTTTAAATTATTGATAAAAAAGTCAACCAGTAAAGGAATATCCTTCGGCCGCTCACGCAACGCAGGCAGGTAAACGGTAATGAGGTTAATACGGTAAAGTAAATCCTCACGAAAGGTACCGCGTGATACCATTTCGTTGAGGTTTTTATTGGTGGCGCAAACCACCCGGGTATCTAATGTTTTGGTGCGGCTGCTGCCCAGCATTTCGTAAGTCCTATCCTGCAATACCCGCAATAGTTTTACCTGGCTACTGGCATCAAGATCACCAATTTCATCTAAAAAAATGGTTCCCTTGTGGGCCATTTCAAAGCGGCCCATCCTATCAAACCGGGCATCGGTAAAAGCGCCCCTAATGTGGCCAAACATTTCGCTTTCAAACAATGAGGTAGAGATGCCACCTAAATTAACCTTTATAAAAGTTTTATTACGGCGCAGGCTATTTTGATGAATGGCTTCTGCTATCAATTCCTTACCTGTGCCACTTTCGCCCATAATAAGGATAGAAGCATCTGTAGTTGCCACCCGGCCAATAGTTTCCAAAATGTTCAACATTTTAGGATCTTCGCCTATAATTTGTTCAAAGTTGTAACTTTTATCCAGTTGCTTGCGGGTACGATGCTCTACCCTCTTATCCTGCAAATCTAACAACGTTTTAACCGACTGTAAAAGATGCTCGTTACTCCAGGGCTTGTTGATAAAATCATTGGCACCCAGTTTCATACCCTTTACAGCCAGTTCTATGCTGCCCCAGCCTGTTATCAGTATCACCGGGATAGCGGGGTTAAGCTGTTTTATTTTTTCGAGCAGCTCCATCCCTTCGCGACCCGAAGTATCTATAGAAAAATTAAGGTCGAGAATGATCAGCTCGGGGCTCTTTTTCCTGATGATCTTTATAGCCTCCGCAGTGTCTTCGGTGCTTATAGCATCGTAACCATCACTTTTCAGTAATAGCAAAAGCGAGGTGCGTACAGCAATATCATCATCAATAACCAGTATCATAATTGCAGGTAATATCGTAATTAGTTAAAAGTATTAAGCGATGAGTTTTGAGATATTTTCCCCCTTCGCCATAACGATGGGTTTAAAACCCATCGTTATGGCGAATATCAACCAAGGAACGACTCACCCCGACATCGCTACGCTCGTCCCCTCTCTCCGCTTCGCGCATAGAGGGGACTTTAATTTTTTTTATTTCCCACGCCCTCTTTGCAACGAAGGTGAGCGTTGCACAACTCGATGTTATCAGAATCAGCGTCTTTTGCACCCGCGGTCTGTGTCTTCACAGACCGCAATTCCGAATGCTCCACGTTTAGGGTGGGTAAATCAGCGCTATATTCGGGAAGATGCCTGTGAGGACACAGGCATCGGAAAAAAAGTCCTTAGTTGTGCAACGGCCACCGAAGTTGGAGAGAGGGCGGTCCAGCGAAGCGTTGACCGGGTGAGTCGTAGCCGCTATGCTGACCCCATTTACTCCTCATGCAAAGCCACCGCCGGGTAAATAGCAGCCGCCTGCCTGCCGGGGTATAAAGAACAAACCAATACCAACAGGTAAACAAATAGGATTGATAGTAACATACCTGCAATATAAATATGCGCCTGCAGATCAAACACGCTCAGCAACGGAAACTGTATGGCAAAAAACGATCCAATGATAAGGGAAAGCGTAGCCAATATCATAGATTCCATCACCAGTTGTGATGATACCGAGTTACCCGTTGCACCTATGGCCCTGCGTAAACCTATCTCGCCTTTACGCTTGTTGATGTTGTACCACAGCACCCCAAATAAACCAAGCGCAACATTGATGATCAGGAAACAACTCACTATGGATAATATAATCATCGGGATCACGGCGAAGTAATTGGTATCCTTCAATTTGTTGCTTAGATGTTCAATTTCGATATTGGAATTTTTCATGTAGCCCGCCATGGTTTTGTATAACTTACCTTCAAAAGCAGCATCAGCACCGGGGGCTACCCTAATCAATATTTTATTTAACCAGCGGAATGAACCTGTATCGGCGCGGTAATAAATACCGGGGCCAGGTTTTACATAGTCGCCGTTCCGTTTAATGGTTTGAATTACCCCAACCACCTTCATTTTGTTTTTATCGTCATAATCGCCCAAAAACTTACCTACTGCCTGGCCTTTTCCAAAAGTGGCCTCCTTTAAATCGGCATCGATTATCACAGATCGGTATTTTGTTACAGCGTCCTGCTTGTTAAACCAGCGCCCTTCCAAAACTTCAACCTGCAGGGCATCTTTATAGGAGTCTTCTGCCGTAAAATTATTTACCCCGTTAATATGTTTGCCTTTAAAAGTTAAACCGCCATTGTTAATTTGTTGCGCAAAGGGTGTGTTGCCGCTCACAAAACTCAGCTCTTTTACCTGGGGCAGCGCCTTTATGGTTTTTTTTAAGGTTTCGTAATATAAATCCAGCGAATCGGTATTTTTGGTTTGATAGGCGTTATTAATATTGATAACCCAAACATCCTGGTATTTGAAACCCATAGGCTTTTTGTAGTTATCATAGTAATAAACCATCAGCGTAAACACCGCGAAGAACACCATAAAGGATACCAGCATCTCGGTCATGAGCAAAAAGTTTTGTTTCTTTTTGTTCCAGATGAGCTTAAATAAATGCTTGAACATAATATTTTAATTTAATGATGAATAAATTATTGAGCCTTAAGCGCCGTAACTACGTTAAGTTTTGACATGCGCCAGGCCGGATACACACCCGATAGAAAACCAAAAACAAGGCATACCAGCAAAGCGATAAATAATACTGTAAAGTTGATACTCAACTCCAGGTTGGTTATCAGATCGATACTGTTAATTACGGCAAGCGCAATTATTGATAAAAGGGTGCCGATAATACCCCCCAGTATGGTAAGGATGAGATTTTCGACTATAAACTGGTAAACCAGCGTTCTTGACGATGCACCGAAGGCCTTACGCACGCCAATTTCTGACGACCGCTCCATAATGCGGGTTATGTTGATGTTTACCAGGTTAAGTGTTGGCAATAGCATAAATACAAACACAAAGATGCTGATAGCTGTAACCACGATGAATACACCAGAAGTACTTTCATTACCTGTATCAACATAGCTACTGAAAAAAGTATAGGCATGGCTGTACAAATGCTGATAGTCTTTACTTTCAACCGGCACCCGTTTCATCAGGTTGTCATATTCGGCCTGCATTTTGGGCACATCGGCTTTTGAGGCAGCCATTAAAACCCCCATGTAGCCACCACCGTAGCTTTTGCTCTTATAATCGGCTTTTGATACGGTATAAGGCATGTAGATGTCGCTAAAAAACATGTAACTGGTTACCGGCACATTTTTAACCACGCCCAGTACCCTGTAACTCACATTATCGGCCTCAATATATTTACCTACAACCGGCCCAACATCCCCAAAGTATTGCTTCTTCATATCTTCAGATATAATGGCCACATGGTCGGCATTATCTACCTGTTGCTTGTTAAATGGCTTGCCTTCTGTAAAATCATAATCCATTACATCCCAGTACTCGGCATTGGTATATTTATAACTTACAGCTATCTTTTTATTATTCACATAGGTATTGGTACCACTAAAGCCCGACGATATGGCTACTTTAACCGGCGTTTTCATCATGCCGGCATAATGGCTCAGGAAATAGTAAGATAAAGTGCCCGATGTCATATTATCTTTACCCTTTTGTTCAACACGATTAACATATAACAACCTGTCCCTTTTTTTATCGGGGTAATTATCGCCAACAACTTTATCAATAAACGCGGTTAAAACCATCAATATGGTTAAGGTAAAACTGATGCCAAACAGACTGATAAAGGTGAAGAACTTCCTTCGCCTTAATACCGCTATGGCTATTTTAAAATAATTTTTAAGCATAACTTTAATTTTAAGCGGTTAATTATTGTACCTGCGATCCATCAAATAAACGCACCAACCGGTGGGTTTTGTGGGCCATATTTTCATCGTGGGTAACCATTACAATGGTAGTACCCTCGTTGCGGTTTAGGTTAATGAGGATATCCATAATCTCGTTACCCATAGCGCTATCCAGGTTACCGGTAGGTTCATCGGCCAAAATAATATCCGGCCTGCCTACAATAGCCCTTGCAATAGCCACACGCTGCCTTTGCCCGCCCGATAGCTGTGTTGGAAAATGCTTAACCCGGTTAGCCAGCCCCACCTTTTCCAATGCTTCTGTAGCCAGCATTTTGCGCTCTTTGGCGGTGGTATCTCTGTAAAGCAGTGGTAACTCTACATTGTCCAACACCTGCAAATCATTTATCAGGTGATAGCTTTGAAAGATAAAGCCCAGCGTTTTGTTGCGAAACTGTGCCAGTTGCTTATCGTTAAGGTTTTCGGTAGCCTTGTCTGCTATTTTGATGCTGCCCCTTGAAGGCGCATCAAGCAGGCCCATAATATTTAACAGCGTACTTTTGCCACAGCCCGAGGGGCCCATGATAGATAAAAATTCGCCCTTGGCCACATCAAGACTGATACTATTGAGAGCCAGGGTTTCTATAGTATCGGTACGATACACTTTTTCGATGTTTTGTAAACGGATCATATCTTTTTTAATTAATGAATTATTGAATGACTGAATTATTGAATGACTGAATTATTGAGTTATTGAATTGTTAGGTTGATTCACTATTATACTATTTATTTTTTTTGACTTTTTAATTTTGAATTTTTCACGATTTAATTTTGTCCTTATTGGCGTTCAAGAATGCTTCACAGTTTTGACTTACCTACTGGTATGTTATCTTTTTATTGCTTTCGAAATCATATAAAGACAGGTAGCGCAATTGATAGTAGGCTCCCCAGAAATCGCGGAGGGAGGCTACGTAATCGCGTTTGGCCTGGTCGTTTTCGCGGAAGGCTATGCCGAGGTCGGTGATGCTCAGATCGCCCAATACGTAGCGTTCGCGGGCTATCTGGTACTTTTCGGAGGCTATACTATCGGCCTCGGCGGTATATACCAATTGTTCCTTCATCACATTAAATAGCGATACCTGGGTTACTATTTGCTGTTTAAAGGTTTGCTTATCCTGCTCAACCGCGTATTCGGTAAATTGCTGATTGGCAAGCGCTGTTTTTGTGCGCGATTGGGAGCGCCCCCAATCCAATATTGGTATGGCCAGCTGCACCTGCAATACTTGCTGGTTCTGTGGATTTTTGTATACTCCGGGGATACTGGTAGACGTGTTTGAATAACCCAAATTGGCATTAAGCGTCGCCGTTAAACCATTTTGCCCTTTGGCTTTAGCAACATCCCTTTTTGCCTCGGCAATCTTGCGTAAAAACGCGATAGCAGCCGATCTGTTAGCAAAAGCCTCGGCCAATACTTTATCAGATGATACCTGCATCTGGCTGATGTTTTTGGGCATTATCAATACAATCTGATTGTCTCCCTCTTGGCCGGTATAGCTTCGCAGGTTAAGGGTGGCAATTTCCATATCACGTTTGGCGATGCCTACAGCTTTTTTGGCGTTGATCTGCTCTAAGCGCAGTTGCAGTATATCGTTCTTTGATACCTTACCCAACTCAAATTTAACATTGGCAATGGCCATAATCTTTTGTGTGTTACTGTAATTGGTTTCGGCAATTTTAAGGTTAACCTGCGCCAGCAGCAAATCAAAAAAGAAACCCTCTACGTCAATAGCTATCTGTTCCTGCGCTTCAATATAGGTCTGCTTGCTTTCGTTATATTTTAAAGGCTCTATCCTTTTATCCCATTTTAAACTATTGAACTGAAACAGCGGCTGGGTATACCCAATACCGTAAGGAATGCCATTGTACAGAATATTATGCCTGTCAAAATCATCAAAACGCTGCAATTGCGTAGTGCCGTAAATAGTACCGCCGGTAGCCGTAATAGTTTGAGTAAAATTAAGCGCCAGTGATGAGTTATCATTGTGTATAGGCTGAAACTGTATAGTACCATCGGGCTGCTGTACTTGCGTAAATGATTTGGTATAGCCCGGCAAAATACCGCTTAATGATAATTGTGGCTGATAATTTGATTTATAGGTGCGATACTCCCAATATTTAGTTTCGCGCACGGTAGCTGCCTGCTTCGCCGCTATAGAGTTGGCTTTGGCCATCTCCACCACCTGCTGCAAGGTAAGCCGCAGGGTATCGCTGCCACCGGCCGCAAATGCCCTTGAACTAACGGTGAATAATAATATGATGTAGAAAAATTTCATTTTTATATCTTCTAAGCCCCACCCAAACCCTCCCCGGTAGGGAGGGCTTAAAAAATTTTCAAAGTCTCCCCTTCGGGGGGAGATTTAGAGGGGGCTGGTTTCTTAATTAATCGTTACTTCCTTCGAGTTTTTGTATTCCGTCATATCCGAGGTAACAACAACATCGCCGGGCTTTACACCATCGCGGATCTCCACATAGTCGAAATTGGTGAGACCGATGTGTACGGTTCTCTTTTCTGCCTTGCCGTTGTTCAGCACAAAAATATCCTGTACCGTTGGGCCTTTAAATGCGGGCCCATTAGCAACCCGCATAATTTTACTATGCGTAGCTGTCACCAAAAAAACATCTACTTTCATATTAGGGCGCAGTTGCTTGTTGGCCCGGTCATCCAACTGAATATCAAAAGAAATAATACTGTTTTGTACCGATGGAGACACGTTGGCAACATGCCCACGCAGTTGTGTATCATTTATGCGGATGATAACGGGCAAACCACTATGCAACTGATCTACAGAGTTATCGGAGATACTGCCAGATACTTTAAAACTACCCAGATCGGCAATGCGGGCCAGTGTTTCGCCCTCGTGCACATTAGCACCTATGTTTTTGTTTACATAGGTAATAACACCCGCACGCGTAGCTACCACATTGGCCAGCGTTAGTTTACGTTGTAAGGCTTTCAGATCGGTTCCCTGGATATCAGCGGCTATCTGGGCTTCTTTGATCTCTATCTGCATGGTTTGCTGCTTATTTTTGATCTCGTTCTCCAGTTGCTTTTTCTCCAGTTGGGCAACTTTCAAATTCAGCTCGGCCTGCTCTATGCCTTCGCGGGTACCGCCACCGGCTTTAAACAAGCGTTTAGCGTTTTCAACAGCATCGGCCAGGTTGCTGATGTGCAGTTGTTTAATATCGTTATTAGATTGAATATCGTAAAAGCTTTTGCCCAGATCGAGCTTGAGTTTGCTGATCTCGTTATGTTTAGATTCGAGGGTAAAGTTGAGTTTATCGTATTCGGTTTGGGTGGCCGATTTATCCAAAGTGAGTATCGACTCCCCCGGCTTAACTTTATTGCCAGCATCCATCAGCGCGCTTTGTATAGATGCATTTATAGGACTGGTAATAATCTCTTCAAACTCGGGCAAAACCTCACCTGTTGCATTGATGGTGTTTTCTATATTTCCCACCTCAACTGTGGCAGTAGTTATCTCCGATAATTTAACCGACGATTTAATATATCCCCGAAGCGAAAAGATAGCCAGCAGCAAAACAGCTATACTAATAACAGCTATCAATGCCCCTTTCTTTCTTTTTTGCGCTGATACTTCGAGCGTAATTTCTTTATCCATTGTGATATAATTTGCATTGGGTTTTGCAATACTTATACCAATGGTATATAACTAATTATCAATTAATTATACAATTTAAATTTCAAAAAAGTGATCGATATCGGACAGTTTTTTTGGAAATGGAGCAATTTGGAGAGTGAGAAGGCAGAAAGGAAAAAAAAGCGATAGGCATCTATTAACCATCTCTTGAGGGACACATTTTTTAGGGCTTTAATGTGATCCCAAAGCATAGTGTTGTGCAACAAGTGAGACACTTTAAAATGTTATTCATTTAAAAATCAACAAATTACCAATTATCATAAAATACAAACCGCAACAGAAAACAATAAACCCGGATTGAACCCCAATGCAGTAGTTACATTTTTTTAAAGCAGCTTCCTGATCTTCCCCAACAGATCATCAATCTCGAAAGGTTTCGCCAAAAAATCATCAGCACCGGCTTCGTAAGCAGAACGTTCTATATCGCGACTGGCAGATATCATAATGATAGGGATACGCTTGGTATCATTGCGTTGTTTGAGTTCGCGGCAAATATCGCGGCCGTCCGAACCCGACATCCAGATGTCGAGAAGGAGCAGATCTGGAAATTCTGCTTTCATATCCAAAACAGTCGCACCGTTTACCGTCGACGAAACTTCATAACCTTCAAAATCCAAGATGATCTCCACCGCATCCACAATCCCCGGATCATCGTCCGCTATCATGATTTTTTTTGTATTTCCCACTTCAATCATTTCACCCACAAAAACCAAGCCCTTAATAGTAATTTCATGTTTATAATGCAGTTAAATTTAACTAACCTTAACATTGCCTTTTGCCACGGGAACGCTAAATAAAAGCAAAACATCTGCTCTCGCCAAATACTGCCTCCCTTATGCTTAATTTATCTCAACAAAATGCCTTAAATAAGGTAAAATATACGCTTTTGCAAGGCTAAAGCTTGCTATTGAATTTCCTGATGCCTGTTGCTCTCCTGCTTTTCATTTTCAACTTCGCTTTATTACATGTACCTAATTTTTGATAGCATTAATATAAGGCATAACAATGCCCCTATTATTTCCTTATCAGCCTACACCTGTCCTATTTGCTGCATAGATACAATCAGGCGTATTGTAGCGTAAGCTGCACCTTTAAAAATCAGAATATTCGGTTGGGAAAAGAAAGAATATATCGGCACGGGAAACATTGTGCTGATATTCGGCCTTTGCCGAAAGTGTTTTCCAATAAGCATCGTTGTTAAATGTCTCCCAATGTTTATCCCTATCGGCCTTGCTGTTAAATGTGGTCATATACATCAGGTTGGGCATATGGCCACCAGATACCACTTCCGAATAAAAAACAGCATTAAAACCAAGTCGTTTAAAAAGACCTATCTCATCGCCATCGTTAAACATGCGTACTTTGTTGTAATTATACTTTTCGGTAGGGCTCTCATAGCTGCGTAGTTCATACACCCTATCTGCTTTATTACCTGTAAGTACAGGCACAGCTGGCGCCGGCATACCAGGGAAGGCATGTAATATCATAATCTCTATACGGGTGTAAGGCGCATCTTTATAATCGGCATTCATATACTCTTCTCCATCGGTAAAATACTGGGTATCTCCCTGCAATTTTTTATCGATACCGGTAAGTTTATCCAAAGATGTAAAGGGGGTATATACATAAATGCGCATATCCGTTGTATCCTGTTTTATGGGTTTAAATACACCCACATTGAGTATCCCTGCCCTGTGCAATGCCGGTAAGTAAGCATCTTTTAAATAATGCTCAATTTTAGCTTCCTGGTTTAACGTTTTATAGTGGTAAACCTTAAGCTCGTAATAATATTTTTTAGGCGAAGCCGACAGGTTGAAGGCCAAAAGCAGGAAGCTAAAAGCCAAAGTAATTGCGCGAATAAGAGTTGTTTTCATGGGTGGGGTTAAAATTTTGTAAATATAATTTCAAATCTTGATTTCTTGTTGTTTTTTAAGTGTTACCGCTATTTTATTCACAAAAAAAAGCGTGCCCCAATAACCGGAACACGCCATTTAATATTTAATGAAGCATTGCTTACAATTCTCTCACCCAAATATTGCGGAAACTAAGCGGTTCGCTTTTATCGCCGTGGGCTTGTAGTTTTATTGGCGCCGCGCCATGGGATTTACCTTCGTAAGATGGTTTGCCTATGTATTGGGTTGGGCCAAGCAATTCAAAGTTGTTTTCAACCAGTACACCGTTAAAAAACACGGTTGCTCTTGCTGCCGATTTCAGGGTGCCATCCTGGTTAAATACAGGGGCTGTCCATACTACATCGTATACATTCCACTCGCCTGGCTTGCGGCCTGGGTTTGCCAACGGAATAACTTGTTTGTACAAGCTACCCGCCATACCGTTAACGTATGTTTTATTGTTGTACGAATCTAAAACCTGTAGCTCGTAACCGGCATCGCCTTTACCTAATGAAGCTAAAAACACACCACTGTTACCACGGGCCTGCCCACTGCCTGTAATACTTGCAGGTACGCGCCACTCAATATGTAACTGGTAGTTAGTAAACTTCTTTTGGGTTTCTATATTCCCTGTAGCTTTATTTACAGTTAGGATATTTCCCTTTACCGTCCATTTGGCCGGCGTTTGGGTTTCTACATCAACCCATTCATCAAGGTTTTTACCATCAAACAAAACAATGGCATCAGATGGAGCATCGCCCAATACTTTACCGGGCACCACTGCTTTGGGAATAGGTTCCCATATTTCGGTATCCTCGGGTTTTGCGGTTTGCGCATTAGCCATAAAAAAACTCCCGGCTAAAATGGTGGTTAGTATAATCGAATATCTCATGTTATATTGGTTTTAATTAGATGTGTAGCGTATTTTTTAAGTAGGCAGCGCTTTTGGCAATACTTACGTAAGGATCAATATTTGTATAGTTTTCCTGCTCAACAATAAAGTGCTTTACACCGCCAAGTTTCGCTTTGCTTAATATTTTCACAAAGTCGATATCGCCGTTACCTATCTCCGTATTAAGGTTAGGATTGGTTTTATCCCTGTCTTTAATATGCACAAATGTAAAACGCCCCGGATGTTTCTCAAAAATAGCCAGCGGATCTTGTCCGGCGCGTACTACCCAGTAAAGATCCATTTCCATATTAACCAGCTTTGGATCGGTATTTTTTAACACTACATCGTAAAAAGTAGTATCGCCCACCGGCGCCCATTCAAAATTGTGGTTATGGTAACCCAGTTTTAAACCGGCGGCCTTGCAAATTTCGGCAGCCTTGTTCATTTTTTCGGCAACGCCTTTGCAGTCGTCAACGGTTTTAATAAAATTATGGTTTAAGGATGGCACTATGATATAGGTTTGTCCAATAACATTAGCCACATCTATATACGTCTTCAGATCGTCGGTTTTACCTTCGCCAAAATACGAATCCAGGCCGTAGTGGCCGCTTGGGCTGCTTAAACCGTTATCTTTTAGCAACGCGCCAAAATCTTTACTGTGTAAACCCCAATAGCCGGTATCTTTATTATAGCCAAAGGTTTCAACTTCTTTGTAACCTGCTTTAGCCACTTTGCCAATTACGCCCTTAACATCGGCAGGTAACTGATCGCGTAAGCTATATAATTGCAGCCCCGCGCCGTTTCTTTCTTTTGCCGATAGTAAAGACGGCGCTAACATTGCACCTGCCGAAAGCAGACCGGCTTGTGCTAAAAATGTTCTTCTGGTTGTCATGTATTTCTGTTTGGTTAATGTATTTTTAGAGTGTGTTTAAGCCATAAGGTTTAAACATCACAAATGTGCACCGCCTTACGCAATGATGCTAAGTGGTCTGGCTGTTTAGGAATAAACTCCTGTGCAACAAAACCAGTATGCCCGGTAGCTACAATGGCCTTCATAATTGCCGGGTAATAAAGCTCCTGGCTATCATCAATCTCGTTACGGCCAGGTACACCACCTGTATGATAATGGTTAATGTATGGATGAAAAGTTTTGATGTTACGGATAACATCGCCTTCATCTATCTGCATGTGGTAAATATCAAAAAGCAGTTTAAAGTGTTCCGAGCCTAATCTTTTGGCAAGCTCTGCTCCCCACTCTACCCTATCGCATTGGTAATCTTTATGGTCTATTTTGCTGTTTAGCAATTCCATTACCAAAACAACACCATGCTTTTCGGCCAGTTCAACCATTGGTTTTAAGCCTTCCACACAATTGTTCCAACCGGTTTCATTATCCTTACCGCGACGGCTTCCGCTAAAGCAGATGAGGTTTTTATACCCTGCTGCTGCCACTTTAGGAATCATCTCGCTGTAGTTTTTGTGCAGCTGGGCGTGAAATTGGGTATCGCCAAAACCGTCGGTAAGGTTAATTTCGGCACCGTTACACATAGACGAGTACAACCCGTATTTTTTCAGCGTAGGCCAATCGGCCGGGCCAACAAGGTCGATGCCTTTAATACCGATATCTTTGGCGGCAATACAAAGTTGCTCAACCGAAATATCGCCATAGCACCAACGGCATACGGCATGGTTAATATTACCTTTTAACGCAGTATCAACTACCATTTCTTTTTCTTCAGATTTAAATGACGATAACATGCTTGCCGCCGAAATTGCGGCTGTACCTGTAACGATGCTCTTAATAGCCGATCGTCTGTTTTGATTTGATGCCATGGTTTATATTTCTATCTTGGTTCAGGGGAAGGTTCTTCGGCCTTAGAATCTTTGAAAAATAAGACAAACAGTATAAATACTACTGCCGCAATACCGGCAGGTATCAACCATATCATTTTCCAATCGTGACCGGCAGGGCTATTATAATTATCGGATATTAATCCGGCAATGTAAAATCCAATTAACATACCTACGCCATAAGTTGCCAGGGTTATCATACCCTGCGCGGCGCTTTTGTATTGAACACCCGCTTTTGAATCGGTATAAATTTGTCCGGATACAAAGAAAAAGTCGTAACACACACCGTGCAATGCAATACCCAGAATAAGCAGAAAACTTAAGCTGCCAGCATTACCATAAGCAAACATTGCATAACGAATAGCCCACGCGGCCATACCTACTAAAATTGTCCATTTAAAACCAAACTTTTTGAAAAAGATAGGTAAACAAAGCAGGAACGCTACTTCTGATACCTGCCCAATAGTCATTTTTCCGGTTGGATTATCAACCTTAATATCGGCCAAAAATGCGCCGGCGTTTTGATAGTAAAAAGCAAGCGGGATACAGATCAAAATAGATGCTACAAAAAATATCAGGAAGTTTTTATCCTTCAGCAACTTCAAAGCATCTAAACCGAGTAATTGAGCAACGCTTACCTTTTCGCCTTTGGCTATTTTAGGTGGTGTAGCTGGCAAAGTGAAGCTAAACAAGCCCAATACTAATGAAGCGATACCGGCCATAAGGAAGGTGTTTTTCAAAAAGCCTTGTTGAATACCACTTGGAGAATCCCAATGGAATAAATAACTAATGGCTAAACCAGCTAAGATCCAACCTATGGTTCCCCAAACACGTATTGATGAAAACTCCTTTTCGGGATCAACCATCTGGTTAAATGATACCGAATTTACCAAAGCCAATGTTGGCATGTAAAGTACCATGTAACCTAAAACGTATGGGTAAAACACAGATACATCAGCAGCCTTAAACATCTGATACATTAATATAGCACCTACAATATGTAAAACACCAAGAATTTTCTCGGCGTTAAAATACTTATCGGCAATTAAACCAATAATGAACGGCGCGATGATAGCCCCCCATGATTGGGTTGAAAACACCGACCCAGCCTGTACACCCGTGGCGTGCAAAGTTTTATCTAAAAATGTACCCAATGTTACAAACCATGCTCCCCAGATAAAAAACTCCAGGAACATCATTACAGAAAGCTTTGCCCTTATTCCAACGGTCATATATATTTTTTTAGATGAATTATTTCTGTGTTATTTTTTTAATGAAAGAATGTATTTCACTATTTCTTTAGCATCACCTTGAGCAAGGCCCGGGTGCGCTGTCATAGCCATAGTACCCCAGTTGCCACTGCCACCGTCGATAACTTTTTTAGCAAGCATATCGACATTCGCATCAGAAGCATCATATTTTTTTGCGATATCCTGAAATGCAGGGCCAATAACTTTGGTATCTACTTTATGGCAGGTACCGCAATCATTTGCTGCCAATAATTTTTCGCCGGCTGCTGCGCCCGCAGCGCCACCGGCGGCTTCGGTACTTGTTTTTGCAACAGTTGTATCAGCATCAGCACTGGTTTCTTTTGTGGCGGCACTATCGCTACCGCCTTTAGTTGATGAGCTGCCACCACAGGCAGATACAGCCACACTGATACAAAGAATAAAAAAAGCCTTTTTCATTTGGTTAAATTGTTTTTTTAGTAATGAAGCCTAAACTTCATTAAGTTTTTGTTGGTTAATGTATATCACCCGCCACAATTAAACTGGTTTTGATGTGTTATCGGGGTAGATGATATAGTTTTTTTAGTTGTGTTGGTAATTAAGGCGAAAAATACAATTTTATTCTAAAAAAACAGCTTTTTATACCACTGCAGCGGCTAAAGGGGCTGTTTTTTTCTTCGCCCGCATATAAAACACCAGGCCAGTAAAGGCCACTATTAGTACTATTGGGATGATAAGCGTGGTATTTAACACTTCGGGACCGGCTGCTGACCTTGCGGTATCAAATGCTTTAGCCATATCTGTTCCAGATGCTGCCGACCGATAGGCATCTATATTGGCACCTGCCGGAAGCTTTTGAACCATAATACCATCGTAGTACCCTCCCATAAATATCATGTAAATGGATACCGCAAACATACCGGCACCACCCATCAGGTTCAGTCCTACAGCCCCGGTACGTGGCAGATTTTCTGCAACAAACCCTATCATACAAGGCCAGAAAAACGCTACACCTAATCCAAAAATAACGGCTGCGAAATAAATAGCATCGCCATGTAAATGAATCATCAGGTAAATACCCAGCGCCGATAAAATTGCCGAAATAAGCAATACCCCCTGCGGGGCAAGCCGATGTACTATTGGGCTTGCAAACGCCCGGCCCAATACCTGTACCGATGCAACAAAAGTGAGGATGAGGATAGCATTATTGGTAACTGTTTTAAATAATACGTCTGTCCATTGGTTTGTAAACAACTCTGTAATAGCTGTACCAAACATGCATACAATCATAAATAAAAACAATGGATTAACTAAAGCCTTGTACATATCGCCGGTACTTACACCTGCCGATACCCGCTCTGTAACCGGGAACTGCAGTTTAGAAAAGAAGAAACCGTAGGCCAGTGTAGGTACCAGCATAATTGCAATTTCAACCTGCGAAATCCAATATGGTTTAGGAGATACGCCATGTGCAAGTGCAGTATCTAACCCAAATACAATGAGCGTACCAATAACAATACCTGCCGGGAACCAAAGGTGAAAGTGATTAAGCTTTGTGGTTTTATTATCCGTATACAACGATGCAACCAAAGGATTACATGATGCTTCAACAGTACCATTGGCAATACCTATCATTAGGGTAGAGAGGAACAAAGTCCAATATCCGTTAGCAAAAATGGTAAGCAGTATACCTACCAAATGAAAAACAAAAGCCGATACAAGCAGCTTTTTCATACCAATAATATCTACAATAAAGCCGCCGACAATGATGGCTAATGGAAAGCCCCAAAAAGCCGTTGCAGCAATTGTGCCCAGTTGTGAAGCATTGAGATGAAATCTGACACCCTGATCGTTCAATATACCGGCACGGATACCGAAGGACAATGATGTTACCAACAGAGACAAGCAACTTGCTCTGAAAAGCTGTGTACGGTTAATGGTTTGCATTTAAATTATTTTAGGTTATTGGTTAATTGGCATTGTATTTTATGCTTTAATCTTCTCACAAATAAAGCATTTCATTATGTTGAGCTTTTCAGCGGCACCACTTTTGCCTGCATATTGCAAACCCTGTGCCGTGGCGGGCCGAACCATGTTCGGGTGATATTATCTTATTATTGCAGGAAACGCCGCAATCACGAACCCTGCATATTTGTTATGCATAGTTACGAGATTGCCGCGCTATCGCTTATAATGACACACTTTTAAAGTATTGATTACCAGCATGCTTTTTTAAACACAACCTCCTCGCCACCGTCTTTGCGAGGAGGTACGACGAAGCAATCCCCAACCTACAGAGTCGCTACGC
Source organism: Mucilaginibacter cryoferens (assembly GCF_014205845.1). Classification (GTDB taxonomy): domain Bacteria; phylum Bacteroidota; class Bacteroidia; order Sphingobacteriales; family Sphingobacteriaceae; genus Mucilaginibacter. The sequence continues at coordinate 23,090 of NZ_JACHCR010000022.1, read as the reverse complement.
AAATCCGCCCTGTAATTTGGGGATTGCTTCGTCGTACCTCCTCGCAAGGACGGCCTTTTTAAGATGTCATTACTATTTTCTCCAGGTTGACCGGTCGTTCCTCCCAATGACATACTTGTTTACTTTTCCTTTTTATATCCCCAACGTTTTCCTGTTCAGCGCGTCATCAGCGCCTGATGCGGCAAAATCGTCAAAGGCACGTTCGGTTACGCGGATGATGTGGTTCTTGATGAACTCCGCACCTTCACGCGCACCATCTTCAGGGTGTTTAAGCGCGCATTCCCATTCCAGCACGGCCCATCCCGGGAAATCGTATTGCGTTAGCTTACTAAATATTTGTTTAAAATCAACCTGTCCATCGCCTAAAGAGCGGAACCGGCCGGCGCGGTCAACCCAGTTCTGGTAGCCGCCGTAAACGCCCTGGCGCCCGGTTGGATTAAACTCGGCATCTTTTACGTGAAACATCTTGATGCGCTCGTGATACAGATCGATATACTCCAGGTAATCCAGGCACTGCAAAATAAAGTGCGAAGGATCATACAGCAGGTTACAACGCTTGTGCCCTTTTACTTTATCTAAAAACATCTCGAAGGTAATACCATCGTGCAGGTCTTCGCCCGGGTGCACTTCGTAACAAAGGTCGATACCGTTATCTTCGTATACATCCAAAATTGGAGTCCAACGTTTGGCCAGCTCGTCAAAGGCTGTTTCAACAATACCGGCAGGGCGTTGCGGCCACGGATAAACCATTGGCCAAAGCAGCGCGCCACTAAAAGTAACTGAAGCAGCTAACCCTAAATTTTTTGAAGCCTGTGCAGCGTATTTTAGTTGCTGCACAGCCCATTTTTGCCTTTCGGCAGGATTTTTACGCAATTTTTCTGGTGCAAAACCATCAAACAGATCATCGTAAACCGGATTAACGGCAACCAACTGACCTTGCAGGTGCGTTGATAGTTCGGTAATATCCAACCCATGGCTGTTTACAACGCCTTTTATTTCATCGGCATAGGTTTTGCTTTCGGCAGCCTTTTGCAGATCAATAAAGCGAGGATCGAGTGTAGGTAACTGAACCCCTTTGTAACCTAAGCCCGCAGCCCATTTACAAATAGAATCCAAACTGTTAAAGGGCGCTGTATCCCCTATAAATTGCGCTATAAATATTGCAGGTCCTTTTATGGTAGTCATAGTTTTATTTAGATAGAAAATTCAGTCCACTTTTTATCTGATTTGCCCGATGCGATAACATTTTCAATAAATGCCATACCGCGCAAACCTTCTTCAATACCCGGATAATCCTGCTCTTCGGCAGTTGCTTCCCTTCCCTCTAATCCGGCCTTAACTGTTAAAGCAAAGTTGCGGTAAAGGTTGGCAAATGCCTCTAAATAACCTTCGGGATGACCGGCAGGTGTACGTGTATTATGCTGCGCAAAAGAGCTGGTATAGCCACCACCCGTACGCCATACTTCCATCGGTTTATCGGTATACATCAGGCTTAAGGAGTTGGCATCGCTTTGGTGCCACTCTAAACCGCCCTTTTCGCCATATACCCTTATTTTTACATTATTTTCTTCGCCGGCAGCAATTTGGGTAGCAGTAAGCACGCCGCTTGCACCATTGTTAAATTTTAACAATGCAGCACCATCGTCGTCCAGTTTTCGGCCGGGTACAACTACATTGATATCAGCACATATCTGGGTAACTTCAAGTCCGGTTATGTATTCGGCAAGGTTAAAGGCATGGGTACCAATATCGCCCATGGCACCTGCTATGCCGCTTTTACCCGGGTCGGTACGCCATGAAGCCTGTTTGTTATCATCGCCTTCTAAAAAACTGCTTAACCATCCCTGCGGATACTCTACATAAACTTTACGGATGGTACCCAGTTTGCCGGCCTTTATCAGCTGTTTAGCCTCTTTCACCATAGGGTAACCGGTGTACGTGTGTGTTAAGCAAAACAGTTTGCCGCTTGCTTTTACCACATTATCCAGTTCTTTAGCTTCGGCCAGCGAAAAGGTCATCGGCTTATCTAAAACAACGTGGAAACCATTCTCCAATGCGGCTTTAGCCGGATCGAAGTGAACATGATTTGGGGTAACTATACTGATTACCTGAACGCGTTCGCTTTCTGGTAACTGTTTTTCTTTTTCAATAAGTTCGGTATATGAACTGTACACACGGCTTTCGGGCAAGCCCAACAATACACCGCTCGCTTTTGATTTTTCGGCATTGCTACTAAAAGCGCCGCAAACCAGTTCATATTCGCCATCAATGCGGGCGGCAATTCTGTGCACAGCGCCAATAAACGCGCCTTGCCCGCCACCAATCATTCCTAATCTTAATTTCATTGTTTTTGTTGAGTTGATTAAGTTGGATTGAGTTGATTAAGTTGATTAGGTTGGATTGAGTTGATTAAGTTGGATTGAGTTGACTGAGTTAAATTAGGAGGAACGGTTCGAAACTTTTTGTGCTTCGTTACCCGTTCAACTCATTCAACTATTCAACTCAATTTACAATTCTTATTCAACTCAATCCAACCTAATCAACTCAGTCAACTAATCAACCAATATTTAGGTTGCCCAGGCTTTGTCGCCTTTTTTGTATGGGTAATTACCATCGTATTTGCCCGGTACAGCAATGTAGCGTAATGCTTCTGTAGCACCTGGTTTTGAAGTAAAGAAGCCCAGCAGGGTTAATTCCTTCATCATCCGGAAATAATGGTTAGGATCTTCTGGCTTTTTAGTTTTGGTATAAGCTTTTTGCTCGGCATCCAGTTCGGTAAGCAGCTCGGTGCGTTGTTTGGCATCGATGTCCATGAATTTTTTGCTGAATTTTTTGTTGCTGGCTTCATCCAGGTCAGAAATACCCTTTAAAAAGATCTTCTGATCGGCTTCGGTGTAGCAATCACTTACCATTACACCCATAAACTTACCAATTTGTGCAGCTTTAGCACCCGGGGTGGTTGTGGCCGGTAAAATGGTTTCGCCTACCTCATCAAGGAAAGCACTAATATCTGGTTTAGCCAGATCGGCCACACCCGAAGCAGATGTTGATGATTTACAGCCCGAAATGAAAAACTCGGCACCTATTACCGCTCCTCCAAGTAACAAGCCCACCCTGCCAATTGCGTCTCTTCTATTCATTGATATATAATTATTGATTTATCGAATTAATGAATTATTGAACTATGATGTTATTTATACTGATAAACATATTTCACACAAGAATTAACGAGGATGGAATAATTGAAATCAATAATTCAATAACTCATTAATTCAATAATTAAACTAAGCTTTCAACTCAAATCCCTCGCGGTAATTACGTTTGATGTATTTATTAACATCATCAAAATTGGTAACCTTCATCAGTTTGTTATCCCAAACCAATTTAATGCGGCCGCCGTTAAGTTCGTGACCACGTACGGCAAGGTTAGCCATCAGCAATGCCTCGGTAAGTGGCCCAGCCTTATCAAATGATGAGCTTAGTTCGGTTTTACCGTAACCTGCAATACATCCTTCAACCCATTGCGCGTAGTGGCCTTCGGCACCGCCTGGTACACGTGCCCATTTTTGCGGAGCTTTTGCATCTTTTGTAAGCGCTTTCGGCAACAGGGTTGGTGCATCAGAGTATGTACTTGCGTACATTTTTCCTTTGGTACCAATAAACAATGTTCCGTTACCTTCTTCGCCGCCAAAGTTTTCGTTTGCAAGCAATTCTTCAGGTCTTTCGGGCTGTATACCACCGTCCATCCAGTGCAGGGTAACATCGCCCTTAGTTTTATCTGTTTTAGGGAATGTTAAGGTAATGTGGCTTGATGGAGGGCAGCTTTCAGGGAAATGGCCTTCTTTAAACTCATCTACATATACACTACCAACACTGGCTTGCACATCTTTAGCATACTGGATACCCAATACCCTGAAAGGGGCTTCAACAAGGTGGCAGCCCATATCGCCCAAAGCGCCGGTTCCGTAATCCCACCATCCGCGCCAGTTAAACGGCACCAATTTATCAACGTAATCTTTTTTAGGTGCTGTACCCAACCACAGGTCCCAATCTAATTCTTTTGGAATGTTAGGATCAGCCGCGGGCCATTGGATACCCTGGGGCCAAACGGGGCGGTTTGTCCAGCAATATACGGTGTGTACATCACCAATCAAATCGGCATCGTACCACTCCGACATTAAACGGGTACCATCGTTTGATGATCCCTGGTTACCCATTTGTGTTACTACTTTATATTTTTTGGCAGCCTCGGTTAATAAACGTGCTTCCCAGATATCGTGCGTCATTGGTTTTTGCACGTAAACGTGCTTACCCATTTTCATGGCATTGTAAGCGATAATAGCGTGGTTATGATCGGGCGTTGAAACTGATACTGCGTCAAAATTTTTGTGCTCCTTATCGTACATTTCGCGCCAATCCTTATAGTACTTGGCTTTAGGGAAGCTAGCTCTTGACTTAGCTGCCCTCCTGTCGTCAACGTCGCATAAAAAAGCGATGTTAGCTTTGCCACTTTTTGCAAAATTGGCAATATCACTCTGGCCTTTACCACCTGCACCGATACCAGCAACATTCAGCATATCACTTGGAGCAGTATAACCTTTTCCGCCCAAAACAAAGCGCGGAACGATCATAAAGCTGGCGGCAGCTACCGTGGTTGATTTAATAAAATCCCGCCTCGATGGCTTGGGGGTAACGTTATCTTTTTCTTCAGACATAGGTATTGGTATTTAGATGTTTTTTGTTAGATCTCGTTTTTCTTTAAAGCTTTAACAGCGTAATCTGCCGCACGGGCAGTTAACGCCATATAAGTAAGCGATGGATTTTGGCAAGCTGCCGATGTCATACATGAACCATCGGTAACAAATACGTTTTTGGCATCCCAAACCTGGTTCCATTGGTTTAATACCGATGTTTTTGGATCGCGGCCCATACGCGCGGTGCCCATCTCATGAATACCACGGCCAAGGAAAGGATTAGAACTATGTGTTTGTACATCTTTAACACCAGCTGCTTCCAGCATGGCTTTTCCTTCGGCTTCCATAGCTACGCGCATCTTTTTCTCGTTATCCTTAAGCTCGGCATCAATAGCTACAACAGACAGTCCCCATTTATCTTTCTTAGTTTTATCAAGTGTTACCTTGTTTTCATGATAAGGCAGGGTTTCGCCAAAACCACCCATACCTACCTGCCATGTGCCTGGTTCGGTAAGGGCATCTTTAAAGGCGCCACCTACGTTAAGTTCGGCAATATCACGGCTCCAGCCTTCGCGGCTTGCACCACCCTGGTAACCAAAGCCACGAATAAAGTCGCGTTTATCATTACCCAGGTTAGCAAAACGCGGAATATAAAACCCGTTTGCCCTGCGCCCGAAGTAATATTTATCTTCAAAACCTTCGTACCTGCCAGATGCACCAACACCCAAATGGTGATCCATCAGGTTGTGACCAAGCTCGCCGCTGCTGCTGCCCAAACCACCATCCCAAACATCGGTTGCCGAGTTCATTAAAACCCAGGCCGAATTAATGGTAGATGCGTTAAGGAACACAACTTTAGCAAAGTATTCATAAGTTTGGTTGGTTTCGGCATCCAGTACCTCTACCCCTTTAGCTTTTTTGGTATCCTTATCGTACAAAATTTTGGTAACTATAGACCACGGCCTAACCGTTAAATTGCCTGTAGCCATAGCAGCCGGTAATGTAGCCGATTGCGTGCTGAAATAAGCCCCGAACGGACAGCCTAACCAGCACTTGTTACGATACTGGCAATTAGTACGATTATTGTGCGGCACGGTGATGTTGGCTGTACGGCCAATGATCATATCGCGCGCATCTTTATAGTGTTGTTTTAATCTTTTGGCAACGTCTTTTTCAACTACGTTCATATCCATTGGCGGCATAAAGTCGCCATCGGGCAAAATAGCCAAGCCATCTCTGTTACCAGATATACCTGCAAACTTCTCTGCGTAGCTATACCATGGTGCAACATCTTTATAACGGATAGGCCAGTCAACCGCGATGCCATCTTTTAAGTTGGCCTCAAAATCAACATCGGCCCAGCGGTATGATTGCCTGCCCCACATTAATGAGCGACCACCTACATGGTAACCACGAAACCAGTCGAACCGTTTTGTTTCGGTATACGGACTATCCTTATCGCTTGCCCAATAATCCAGATTTACCTCGTTAAGCGGATAATCACGCTTTAAAACCGGGTAATCCTCGATCATTTTTTGCGTACGGCCTCCCCTGTGCGGAAATTCCCATGGGTCTTTATTGGCGTTCACATAATCTTTTATATGCTCGATATTACGACCACGCTCCAGCATTATGGTTTTTAAACCTTTTTCTGTTAGTTCTTTGGCAGCCCACCCGCCTGAAATTCCTGAGCCAATGACTATAGCGTCATAAGTGTTTGCAGACATACTATTATATTAGGTTGTTAAATTTTGTTTACTACTTGGTTACACCGTTAAATGTATGAATAAAAATTATTTTACAAATATTACATTGTGTTTTTTTTACACAATAAGCCTCACCCCGGCCCTCTCCAAAGGAGAGGGAGTTAAAAGAACGTTTATTAAAAAAGCCGCAAATCAAAAGTCCTCTCCTTTGGAGAGGATTATTCGTGTTTTTTTATTTTTTTTCTTTGTACTCATGATAGCTACGCAGTTTAGGTGAGGCCTATATATTCCCCTTCTTCATTTCCCCTACCGCGTAATCTGCAGCGCGTGCCGTAAAGGCCATGTAGGTAAGGGATGGGTTTTGGCATGAGGTTGAAGTCATGCAGGCGCCATCTGTTACAAACACGTTTTTAACGGCGTGCATCTGGTTCCATTTGTTTAATACCGACGTTTTAGGATCGTTACCCATACGGGCACCGCCCATCTCGTGAATATCCAATCCCGGTGCGCGGTGATCGCTGCTGGCTTTGATATTGGTAAAGCCGGCAGTGGTAAACATTTCTGTTAACTGCTCAATGTAATCCTTCTTCATTTTCTCGTCGTTATCATCATAATCAACCGAGATCTTTAACTGCGGGATGCCCCACTGGTCTTTAAGCGTTTTATCGAGGGTTACAAAATTGCTTTCCTTCGGGATGGTTTCGCCCATCATGTGCGATCCCACCTTCCAGCCGCTCAGGTTATCTTTAACCAAATTATCTTTGAGGCTGCTGCCAACACCATCCCATGGGCGTTGCTGGTAACGGTAAGCGCTAAAGCCGGAAGCATAACCGCGTAAAAAGTTGGTTTCCTGCTTGTACACGTTACGAAAACGTGGAATATAGCCGCCACCAGCCGGGTTACGGCCATCGGTGGTCCATTCTTTAAAGCCATCGTATTCGGCATTAATATGCGCCGAATAATTGTGAAATGCCACGTACTTGCCTAATACGCCGCTATCATTACCCAGGCCATTAGGGAAACGGTGCGATGTGGAATTAAGCAATACAAGGTTGGTGTTTATGGCCGCCGCATTTACAAAAATAATTTTGGCGTAGTATTCTATTGCTTCTTTGGTATTGGTATCAATAACGCGCACACCGGTTGCTTTGCCCAGTTTCTCATCATAAATAACAGATTCGACAACCGAGAAAGGACGCAATGTAGCATGCCCAGATTTAAGCGCCCATGGAATAGTAGACGCATTGGCGCTAAAATAACCACCAAACGGGCAGCCGCGCTGGCAAAGTATACGCTCCTGGCATTGAACCCTACCCTGATCTAAATGGATCTGGTTGGGTTTTGATAAATGCGCGCAACGGGCACTAATTACATGACGGTTGCTATACTTGCTTTTTACATGCCCGCTAAAATAAGTTTCTACGACGTTTAACGGAAAGGCGGGTAAAAACTCGCCATCTGGAAGTTCGGCAATACCATCGCGGTTACCGGCGATGCCTGCAAATTTCTCTACATAACTGTACCACGGCGCAATATCTTTATAGCGAATAGGCCAGTCGACCGCGAAACCATCGCGGGCGGGGCCTTCAAAATCAAATTCGCTCCAGCGTTGGGTTTGGCGGGCCCAAAGCAGCGATTTACCCCCTACCTGGTACCCACGAATCCAATCGAAAGGTTTTTCCTGTACATAAGGGTGCTCATTATCTTTCACAAAAAAATGGGCAGCGTCTTCACCAAAGGCATAGCACCTGTTTACTATGGGGTTAGCTTCCTGTACAGCCATAGGCAACTCGCCACGGTGCTCAAACTCCCAGGGATACATATTGGTAGTAGGATAATCCTTATTGTGTTTTACATCACGGCCACGCTCCAATATCAGCGTTTTAAGGCCTTTATCTGTAAGTTCTTTAGCAGCCCAGCCACCACTCATCCCCGATCCTATAACTATAGCATCAAATGTATGGTCCTTAACACTATCTATATTTAAATTAGCCATTACTTATGCTGATTGCTTTTGTTTGTACGGAAAACGGGCGTTGTACCTGCCGGGTATTAATTCGTAAACTACCTGTTTGGTCATAAAATATTTAGAATTGGTATACCCGTTAACGGTTTGCCCTTTTACTATGCCGTAAAACGTTTTTAACTCTTTTGGATTTACCCCGTTTTTAGGGTCTTTATCAGCCTCGATACTTAGCAGCATTTCTTCGCGCTGTTTAGTAGTAAGACCGGCAAATGATTTATCGTATTTCTTTTTAACGGCATCGGTAAATTGCCCCATACCGGTTATAAACGCCTGCTGATCTTCCTTTTTATAGCAATCATCAACCATTTTAAGCACAAACAAATGCAAACTCAGCTCTTTTGCTCCGGGCGTATTGGTTTTAGGAATGATGGTTTCGCTGATATCGCCTACCAAATTTTCCTGATCGGCACTGATATCAACATTTTTAAGTGCTATAGATGCCTTTCCATTACCTTGCATACAGGCAGGTAACAGCGCGGCCCCGCCAATAATTAAAGCCAGATTTTTGATTACAGTACGCCTGTGCATATATGGTAAATGGTTTTAGCAGTATTAATTTAGTTACCTACGGTGAGGCAGGGAACTAAACTCTACGGTGTTTTATGTTTATAAACGGTTTTCAAACATAATAATTTTACGTTTGAAAAGTAACCGCATTAGAAATTAAATCTGTTGGCTGGTGTAAGTTACCTTTATCATATTAATAACCCCACTTTTTCATGGTTTGTAAATCAATTTTTACACTATCAATGGGGTCTTTACCCTGGTACGACTCCTGCTCTATAATAAACAGCGTTGTACCGCCCTTTTTACTTCCGGCTTTCACTATTTCTTTAACAGGCATAATACCCGTACCCAGTATGCAGCTTTCGGTATCGTCGCCATCATGTGGTGGTACTTTTATCTCGTCTTTCACATGCATAGATTCAAACCGGCCCGGATATTTATTAATAAACTCAAGCGCATGGCCGCCGGTACTTAGCATATTGCCAATATCTATTTGCTGTGCCACAAGATCAGGATCGGTATTTTGAATAATATAATCATACAGTGTAATATCACCAACCTTGGTACTTATCTCAAAATTATGGTTATGGTAACCAAACTTCATAGCATATTTCTTACAAAGTTCACCACATTTGTTAAATTGTTCCATGAAACGCTTCAACGCATCGGTATCGGTACGCACTTTTTCATCCAGCCATGGGCTTATCACATATTTTTGGCCCATGGTGGCCGCATCGTCTACCGTATATTTCCAGGCGTCGGTAAAATCCTTTTTAGATTCGTCCCAATGCTGGGCAGTCATCACGGTATGGCCGCTTGGCATTTTAAGCGCGAGGTTCTCCAGCACTTTTTTAAACTCTTTAGCCGTGTAGCCGTAAAATTTACGATCGATATAGTTGGCGTGCTCTACGTGATAATAGCCCGCGTCGGCAATTTTTTTAAGTGTTCCGGCCGGGTCTGCTTTCATAGCATCGCGCACGCTGTAAAGCTGTACGCCTACCCTTTCGATACGTTTTGGTGCTGCTGCAAATAAATTATCGGGCAACAGGGCCGCGCCGGCAACAGCCAGGGCGCCGGTTTTTAAAAATGATCTGCGTGTGGTCATAATTTGGTTCGTGATTCGTGTTACGGGGTTCGTGATTTTGGTTCGGGTTGCGCGAACCCTGTATCACGCAACCCGAACCCAATATACATCTTTACTTCCCAACAGGAAATATCGGGAACAATAAATTTGAATTACTTACAAAAGCGATGTGCTTACTATCTGGCGACCATGACGGTGTGTTGATAGTACCCTGCCCGCCATATAAATAGGCAACAACCTTTGATGGGCCGCCACCAATTGGCATAACCCTTAAAAACACATGCTTGTAAAAAGGATGATCGCCGGGAGCTACCTCGTTTTTATAAAAGGTAATATATACTATCCATTTGCCATCGGGCGAAATATGCGGAAACCAGTTGTTATAATCATCATTGGTAATCTGTGTTTGCTCGCTGCCATCGGCCTTCATGCGCCAAACCTGCATCAGACCGCTACGTACCGAATTAAAGTAGATATACTTGCCATCGGGTGTATACTCCGGGCCGTCATCTAAACCGGGACTGGTAGTAAGCCTTTCTTCGGGGCCGCCACCTGACGGAATACGATATACATCAAACTCCTTATTACGCTCGCCACAGAAAACAATATACTTACCATCCGGCGACCAGCCATGCATATAACTTGCGCCAACGCCAACAGCCGATACCCGTTTTGCCTCGCCGCCTGTAACAGGTACGGTGTACCCTATTGATGGCCCGCCATCGCCGCTGCTTATCGCCAGCATTTTACCATCAAAAGATAGCACATGATCGTTATTGTTATTTTTTGCCGGTGCGGTATTTAAAACTACAGACTGGTTGGTTTTAAGGTTGTATTTATATAACAATCCTTCGCTGTTGTAAATAAGCGATTTGCCATCCTTCATCCAATTAGGGGCCTGCAACGAGCGTGGCGCTTGATAAATGATGGTGCTGTTTTGTGTTTCCAGGTTAAGCAGTTCTATACTGCTGCCCAGGTATTGTTTGTAAGGCACTAAGGTTGCCGGCGCAGGCACAACTATCCTTACATTACTAAATGTGGCATTTTCGGTAACATCGGCATTGTGCGCGCAAATGAAAATGCCCACGTAAACGTCGTCGCCCAGGTTAAGGTCGCTCACTTCCTGGGTAACAAACAAATCGCCTTTGCGGGCTACCGACATGGTGTAGGTATTGCCTTTGCGCTCCAGCTGTATAACATCAGCAGCCGTTATGCCCATTTTTTTCTCTTCGGTAATACCCCCAACTGTTTTACGGTATTGCAGTGAAGTAAGGCCATCGCCATGAACAACGGCGTTGATATGGGTTGAGTTACTATCCAGCGCGCTGCGTACCATTAACCCAACTTTGCGGTGCAACTCTACCCCTTTACCTATAAAAGCGGCATTGGTGCGTAATATAAAATCGCCTTTCATGCGCTTCCACACAAAATGAAAGTCATCATGTGTTGCCCAAATGTTTTGGCCCGAACCGCTTAGCTGGTATTGCTGTGTTTTAGCATCATACTGTGCGCTGCCGGGATGTTTAATTGTACCCACATCGGTTTGATCATCAAAAATACCCAAACCCTGTGCCCGTACTTTTTGACTAAAAAATACAAAGCACAACAAGCAAGTTGCTGCACACAAATTTTTAATACGCATTGGATTGGTGTTTAAGTTACACTATTAATTGGCATCACTAAGGTATACAATCGGTTAGCAATTAAAGTAATACTATTTTAACTTTTACAGACTTTATCAGGTCTGGCACCCTGGGGATCGCTTTTAAAACCTTAACCATAGCGATGGGTTTGAAACCCATCGCTATTTGCCAATATTTAACGTTAGTACCCGTTTTTTCTTTTCTATATAATCTAAACGTGATTTCTCTGCCCCGTTAACCTCTAAAGCAAATGGAGGTAAGTTAAATACAAAAAAGCCATTGCTTTTACGGCAATGGCTTTTTTGATCATATTTAGTTAAATGCTCTCCCGGCGAGAGCATTTGGGCGAAGCTTCTTATTTTACCCTCACCAATACCGGTTTAACCTCGGCATAGCTAACTGCCAGCTTGGTAACCGGTATCTGCACCGCGTCTTTATTGCAATAGGTCATTAAAAACTCTTTTTTCGAATCGCGGTATGAGCTTACGGCACCTAGCATGCTCATCAATTTGATGTAGCACCAGGCCAGATCAAATTGGTGTGGCTTAAAGCCAGAACGGGCGCTTTTAGGATACAGGTGATGGTTATTATGCCATTCGCCGGCTACATAACCTGGCCATAGTTGGTTTATAGACATATCCTCGCGATTATGATCGACACCATCACGACGTTTATCTTCTCCTTTACCGTGACCTTCGTAATTAAAGGTACGTACACCAACTGCCCAAAAACCGGCCGAACCGAAAATAGCGCAGGCCAGCGGTAAGCCACCCATTAAATAAAAAGCAGTGAACCAAAACCCCCAGTTAAGGATGATACCCCCAATGGTACGGTATGGATTGGCAATAGTGCCCCATTTTTGATATTGCTTGTACGTATTGGGCGTTACCCCAACGTGTTTCATAAGGTTAATGCATTTTTTATAGCAGGCCTCCGTCATATTACGGGCAATTGGCTGGTGATTTACATCGGCTAAAAAGCAGTATAAAAAACCGCCCTGCGCATTGTAAGGATCGCCGGGCTGATCTGATAAAGCGTGATGTACATGGTGCGATACCGCGTAGATCTCTTCGGGAATAATTTTAAGGGTAAGGTTTTGAGTGAAAAACCTCCAGAATTTATTGCTAAATGTGTAGGCATTATGCGTACAGTAACGATGGTGCCAGATGGTACCATGGGTACCCATAACAATCATGCTGTATACAAAGGCAATAATAAGACCTGTTATGCTGAAGTATTTAAAGATAAACAAAAACAAAAATGGCGCTAAAATAAGTACCAGAAACCAGCTTAAAAAAGAGAGCCAGTTTTTTTTATCCCTGAAAACGTTCAGCCTCGAAAAAAACTCTTTTACAATTGTTGCGTTGGTGGGTTTTGCAAGGTTACCATCCTCATCCGTCCAGCCGTATGAAGGTGGTTCGAGCACTGTGTTTAAAAAAGCCATTAAATTTTTAAGGATAAAAAGTATGTTAGGGGATATAAATTTTGTCACAATATAGTAAAAAACTCACCATATCGCCGTTTTATAAATATATAATTGATTAGGTAAAATCTATATAAAAAGTTAAAACGTTTTCCGCATAGTTAAATTACTTATCATTCAATATATATTTTCGATATTATACGTAGCAATGCGTGTTTTAGGTACAATTATTTGTTGATTACTTAACGCAAAAAAGGAATAATTTTTGCGGAAACCGCCCCAACAAGCCAGATACAGGGTAAAACTGAATCCACTCCCCTTGCCCTTTTCTGATCTTATCCCGCCACTAAACAGCGCTCGCCAACAAGCATATCAATGCAGTGCTGATAATTATCTGGCATTTTTATCTGCTCTACTTCCCTGCTATAACTTTGTTTAATCTCTTTACGCCTGCGGGCCTCAATAAAACGCCTTACATGCTCGCGGTGCTCCAGTATCAATCCCGGCACTTTGGCGGGTTTGTTATGTTCGTCTTTTGATACCATGGTAAAATAACTGGTGTTGGTATGCTTTACCGAGTTGTTTTTGATGTTTTCGGAAATTACCCTGATGCCCACCACCAACGATGTGTTGCCCACGTAATTAACCGATGCCATTAGCGAAACCAAATCGCCAACCTCAACAGGCTGTAAAAAGTCAACCGTATCAATAGATGCGGTTACGCAGTAATTACCGGCATGCTTGGCAGCGCAAACATAGGCCACCTTATCCATCAGCGACAGCAAAATACCCCCGTGAATTTTACCCCCAAAGTTGGAGTAAGAGGGAATCATCAGTTCGGTAATGGTAGTTTCAGAAAAACGCACTGTTTTATAATCAGCTTGATCGATAAGGGATGTCATTTGATATGAAATTATGGTTACAAGTTTAAGCATCACAGCCTATTAATGCAACAATAGTATGATATAGCAAATCAGGGCAACTCTATTTAAGCTAATAGCAAGTATTAAAGCAGATTAGCCCAATAGCTTGATATTGATGTTTGCCTGCTTTATATTTACCCAAAATCAATTATAGCCTTGAAAAAAATCCTGCTTATTATAACCGTATTTTTTACAACTGTTGCCTGCGCCCAGGAAACTGTAGAGCGTACACATCAAATAAACAACCATATTACCGAAAAACTCCGCGTTTTAAAAAGCGACAAAAGTACCCGGCAGGGTCTAGGGTCTTTACCAAGTTCTTTATGATAAAACCTATGCCATTGCCAGCGGCCAGTTTAATAAAGATGTAAAAGTTGGGGTATGGCATTTTTATCAGCCCAATGGCCGCCTGTTGCAAAACTACAATTACACCACTAAGGAGATTTTATACGAAGCCCCGGAAGATACCACCTCAAACCTGCGGTATTATGTTGATAAACAACTGACAGATACCGACCGTACCACTAAACCCATTAAACCGGGCGGTAGGTATTATGGCTACTTACCCTACTTAAAATTGTATAAGCTACCGGCCAACCTAATGGATATTGACCGCTACTTCTCTGCTGCCATTGTTGAATTACTGGTGAGCCCCGGCGGCCGGCTGGCTTATTTTAAGGTAAGCATTAATAGCGGCAACTTCTCTAGAACCTTTAACATGAATATTGACGCGTTCGCTGAGGACGACAAGATATTTATCCCCGCCACACTAAATGGCGATGCTATTGGCTGCCGCATTATAATAAGGTGCTATATTGAAAACGATGGTACATTGGGCTTTTAGCTAACACCGAAATCTACAGATCCTCGCCGGCAGGCCCTTTGCCTTTGTTTGATGACTCCCGGTCGTACTTGTTTTTTTCACCGGGTTTTAACTCAGCTTGTTCGGCCAAAAGGGTGTCTTCACCTGTGTTTTCTCCAATTTCATCGCTATGTAAATCGGAGTTGTCGTTATTGGGTTTATTATCTGCAGTTTTCATGGCATTATAAATTAAGTTATTTTTCCGTAATCCATTTAATAGCTTCGTCCAGATCTTCCAAACGGTAACCTCTGTAGTGGCCCGGCAATATATATTTAAACAGGTGACTAAACTCCCGCATGCCCTTCTGGTCGGTAACTATGGCCAGCTTGCTCCATTTGGTAAGGTATTTAAGGCCTATACCTATATTGCCACACCAGGCACCAGCATCAAAATCTTTAATATCGGTCTCCAGTATCAACAGGAAGTTTATTTTCCCGTTTTCTCTTATATGGTCGCCAAGCAATGGTTTCAGTACTTGTTCGTACTCATTATTTGTTATGTCGCCAACGGCGTGTAGCCCTAAAACATGTTTTGGCAGGTAGTTTAAGTGCTTAAGCATTGTACGTATGGGTATATTTACCAATAATTACAAAAACCACTCCATCAATTAAAATCCATGCGTTTTTTCTGTATAAATTTTATTACCGTAAGTAACTGCCTAAAGTTCACAACCAAGGGCTATATATTTTATCATTTTTAATTTATAGTATCTTTGTTGCTGATATGCAAAACAGGACGGTATACAGCCAGCTGATTAAAAGCGAAGCCCAAAAGCTTGGCTTTTTGTTTTGCGGCGTATCAAAAGCTGAGTTTTTGGAAGAAGAGGCACCACGCCTGGAGGGTTGGCTCAAAAAGAACATGCACGGCGAAATGCAATACATGGAAAACCATTTTGATAAACGCCTTGATCCGCGCCTGTTGGTTGATGGTGCAAAATCGGTAATCTCGTTGGGTATAAATTATTATACCGATAATCAACAAGCAGATCCATCGGCTCCCAAGATATCAAAATATGCTTACGGAATGGATTACCATACCGTTATTAAAGATAAACTAAGGCAACTGCTCCAGATCATCAACGATAAAATTGGCGAAGTTGGCGGCAGGGTGTTTGTTGATTCGGCACCGGTGCTTGATAAGGCATGGGCCAAAAAATCGGGCATGGGCTGGATTGGTAAAAACTCCAATCTGCTCAACAAAAAAGCCGGCTCCTTTTTTTTTCTCGCCGAGCTTATCATCGATCTGGAACTGGAATACGATATTGCCCCCACCATAGATCATTGTGGTACCTGTACCAATTGTATTGATGCCTGCCCTACCGATGCCATTGTTGGTCCTTATGTGGTTGATGGCAGCCGATGTATCTCGTACCTCACCATCGAACTAAAAAACGAGATCCCCACAGAGTTTAAGGGTAAAATGGACAACTGGATGTTTGGCTGCGATGTTTGCCAGGATGTATGCCCCTGGAACCGCTTCTCGGTATTAAACACCGAAGCTGCCTTTACCCCTCACCCCGATCTGCTACATCTTAAAACTACCGATTGGCAGGATATTACCCAGGATGTTTTTCAGAAAGTGTTTAAAAACTCGGCGGTAAAACGCACCAAGTTTACAGGGCTAAAGAGGAATATCGACTTTTTAAAGAAGATATGAGATATGAGATATGAGATATGAGATATGAGATATGAGATATGAGATATGAGATATGAGATATGAGATATGAGATATGAGATATGAGATATGTAAAAAGCCCCTGGCGGGGCTTTTTACGTTAATGAAATTGTACTATGCTAAAAAGTCTCAAATCTCATATCTAGTATCTCATATCTAGCACGTGATATCTAACATCTTAAATCTAAACCCTATCCTTTTTTAAACTTTAAAGCTAATTGAGCCAGCATATCGTCGTTAACGGGCTGACCAGGTTCGTCTTTCTTTTTAAAAGGTTTTGGTGGATATTGAGTTTTAGTATGGTCGGGTTTGTGGAACTCCTTTTTTGGATAATCTGCTTTAGGTGCTTCTGGCTTTGGGGCCTGGCTTTGCTCGGCAGGTTTTGGCTGCTGGGCGGCATTCTTTGCCTGGCGCTCTGCATTCCTTTTAGCGTTCCAACGGGCATGTATCTCTTCCAGCTTGCGTTTGGTGTACAACGGAAAATCGCCTTGCATCATCCATGAATAGTAGCTTGGTTCGGCAGTTAATACATCCTCTACACGTTTGCCTTTGTGCTTACCAAAGTTAATGGTTTCTTCGCCCTGCTCATTATAAACCATGCGGCCTGCAAAATCAACCGGTTTGCTCAAATTGGTAAATTTGTGTAATGCCTCAACATCCCCAACAACCGGCACCGTGATATTGCCTTTTTTATCTTCCCATTGCATGTTCTCGTAACGCTCAATTTGCGCCAGTAAAACTTCCATGGTAGCACGGGTATCGGCCTCGGCCGAGTGTGCGTTCTCAATTTTTTTATCGCAATAAAACTGGTAAGCGGCCTTTAGTGTGCGCTGCTCCATCTGGTGAAATATGTTTTGTACATCCACAAAATGGCGGCCATCTAAAGTAAACTGTACACCTGCGCGTAAAAACTCCTCCATCAGCATAGGTATATCAAATTTATTGGAGTTATAACCGGCAAGGTCGCTATCGCCAATAAACGCGGCAACGGCATCACCAAGGGCTTTAAACTCCTGCTCGTCTTTTATATCCTCATCATAAATACCGTGTACCAGTGATGACTCTAACGGAATTGGCATTGCAGGATTAACACGCCAGGTTTTAACATCTTCGCTACCATCGGGGTTAAGCTTAATAACCGATATTTCAACTATACGGTCGGCCCCTATGTTGGTACCTGTAGTTTCAAGATCGAAGAAGGCAAGCGGGCGTTTTAGTTTTAATTTCATTGTAAATGATTCAGTAATACTGTAAAGGTCGCAAATGTCTTAAAAAGAATCAGCAGAATAAATTTTTTAATTTAAATTAATATTTAAGTTTATTGTTTAAATTAAAACCATCCTAATTGTCGCAATCGTTGTATGAAAAAAGCATTACTTATTATTATTCTATTTATTGGCACTCAACGTTTTGCACATGCACAGGATTTTGATAAAAGTGTAACAACCGAAGACCTTGAACTCAAAAAATACGCGAAAGATACCGCTGCCCATGCCGTTTTTTTAGATGAGTTTGGCAATAGTCGTATTGATGTTGTAAGCGACGACCATGTACGCCTAATATTTAATTACCATGCCCGCATTAAAATATTTGATGCTAAAGGCCTGGAAAGCGGCACCATTACAATCCCCATACATCATAGTGCCGACAATGAAACAGCAGAAGAGGTTGATGAAATAGTTGGCACCACTTATTACCGCGATGATGATGGCCTTATGCGCAGCGCCCCATTGGATATAAAAAAGGTATATACAGTTAAAGATTATAAATACCGCAGTACCGTAAAATTTGCTTTACCGGCATTGCGGCCGGGTTGTGTTGTTGATTTTAAATACAGGCTGATGTCTCCGTATTTAGATGGATTCAGAAGTTGGGATTTCCAGGACGAAATACCTAAAATACATTCAAAATACGAGGTGCATATACCCGCTTTCTGGAATTTTAACGCGTCGCTAAGGGGTGGTATAAAACTATCAAACACCAGTTCGGAGCTTGAACGCGAATGCTTTTCATCGCATGGCGCCAAATGCGATTGCTCGCACATTGTGTACGAGATGAAAGATATACCGGCTTTTATAGGCGAAGATTATATGACTTCGCCGAAAAACTTTATAGCGGCAATATACTTTGAAGAAGTGGAGTGGACCAACCCCTATACCAGTGTAAAAACAGTAGTTGCCAAAACCTGGAAAGATATTGACCACCTGCTTAAATCAGATGAAAATTTCGGATCGCAATTTAAGCGTAAGGAATTGATGAAAGACCGGATTACACCGGTTATAACCGGTAAAACCGACGAACTTGAAAAGGCCAAAGCTATTTATACCTATCTTCAAAAATGGTATAAATGGAACAATTATATTGGTATTTATAGCTTCGAGGGTATAAAAAAAGCATTCGACTCCCATAGCGGCTCCATTGGCGATATCAACATTTCGCTGGCTGCGGCACTCAGGGCTGCCGATCTCAATGTGGAGTTGGTTGTTCTGTCGACCCGCGAAAACGGCAATATAAATATGCTTTACCCGGTAATCAGCGATTTTAATTATGTAATTGCCAAAGTTAACATTGGCGAAAAAAGCTATTTGCTGGATGCTACAGATCCATTGCTATCATTTGGATTGCTGCCTTTAGATTGTTTGAATGATAAAGGCAGGGTTATTAGCTTAGATAAGCCATCGTACTGGATAGAATTGAGTGGCCTGCAAAAAGAATCGTCGACAAGGGCGCTCGACCTCACCTTGCTGGATAATGGCAAAATAAAAGGCACTATAATTAATTATTACTCGGGTTACGATGCCTATAAAAAGCGTAAGGCCATAAAAAAATTCAATTCGGTTGATGAATACGTTGAAAGTCAGGATGAAAAATTTCCGAAACTAAAAATCCTTAAATCAAGCATAACAAACCTCGATAGTTTGGAGCTACCTTTAAGCGAAACCTTTGAAGTAGAAATTGATGCCTTTGATAATCTTAACCATAACCGCCTGGTATTTAATCCATTTTTATGGGAAAAGATAACTACAAACCCGTTTAAGTTGGCCGAAAGGGATTACCCGGTTGATTGGGGCATGGCATCAGATAGTCGTTTGGTATTAAGCATGCACCTGCCTGCCGGGTACACCATCGAATCGCCACCGCAATCTGTTGCATTTAAAATGCCGGGCAACGGCGGTATGTACGCAAGCAGCTTTGAAGAAGGAGGCAATAGCTTTACGTTTTCGAATATTATAAAGTTTACAAAACCAATTTATACCTCCGAAGAGTATCCTTATTTAAAGGAACTTTACAACAAAATTATACTAACAGAAAAAGCCGATATGGTTTTCAAGAAAAAATAATGAAAGCATTTATAATTATGTTATCACTCCTCGTATCGGGCATCGGCGCCAAAGCCCAGGAAAACTACGCTACATCTCTTATTCCTAAAGAATTATTATCATACGCCAGCGCGGTTGTACGTAACGAGGAAGTGAATATCGAAGTAAAGGATCTGGATAATACTTTTTACCACGTTAAAAAGGCCATAACTGTGCTTAACAAAAATGGCGTTCGTGAAGCCTCTATTGTTTTAGAAGATGATAAAACTAATATATTAAAAGGTGTAAAGGGCTTAATTTATAATGAATTTGGTAAACCAATAGGCAAGTTTTCTGAAAGTGATTTTGAGAAAACAGACTACGTTAATGGTTTCTCGCTGTTTGAGGATACCAAAATAAAGCATTACACCCCTACCATATCAGAATATCCATATACCGTTACTTACGAGTATACCACCAAATCAAAACAGTCGCTGTTTTTTGATGCCTGGGAGCCCAATTCATCAACGGGGGTAGCGGTTGAAAAAAGCACCTTTGTGTTTAGCTGTAAGCCCGATTTTAATATTCGCTATAAGGAGCTCAATATGCCTTCTAAGGTGGTTACCGGCACCAATAAGGATAAAGAAAACACCTACACCTGGCAGCTAACCAATTTAAAAGCCATTAAAAGTGAGCCTTACAGCCCAAACGATAACAAGTATTTAAGCTGCGTTAAAATAGCGCCCGAAAAATTTAACTACCTGGGTGTTTCGGGATCTTTTGATAACTGGAACCAGATGGGTAAATGGGTGTATGATAAATTACTGGTAAGCCGCGGTGGTTTACCATCATCTACCGCCGATAGGATGAAACAACTTACCGAGGGTATTACCGACCCAAAACTGAAGGCTAAAAAAATATATGAGTACATGCAGGATAAAACGCACTACATTAGTGTACAGGTGGGCATTGGCGGCTTTCAGCCATTTCTGGCATCGGATGTTGACCAGCAAAACTATGGCGATTGTAAAGCCCTGGTAAACTATACCCAGGCATTACTTAAAACCGTTAATATCGACTCGTATTACTGCCTTGTAAAAGCGGATGCACCTAAGCAGAGTCCCTTGGTTGATTTTGCGAGTATGGACCAGTTTAATCATATCATTCTTTGTCTTCCGTTTAAAAACGATACCACATTTTTAGAATGCACCAGTCAAAAAATCCCTTTCGGCTTCCTGGGCGATTTTACAGATGATAGACTGGTACTTGCCTGCACCCCCCAGGGCGGTAAATTGTTGCATACTACCCAATATAAGCCTCAAAATAACCTGCAACAATGTAAAGCAAACTTCGCGATAAATGCCGATGGTACTTTATCGGGAGATATGGTAACCAATTTTAAAGGATTACAATACGATAACCGATCTTTTTTAGCCGAAGAAGCGCCTAAAGAACAGGTTAAGATGCTGCAAAGGATATATGCTATTAACAATCTTGAAATTGATAAATACGATTTTAAGCTCGATAAAAGCGTTCAGCCAATGCTAACCGAAACTATAAAATTAAATGCCCGCGACTATGGGTCGAACAACAATGGCAAAATTGACTTTTTGGTTAATGCCACCAACCGTAAAACCAATACCCCGCACGAGGTACGTAACAGGCATTACGATTTGTATATAAACAGCGGATTTATTGATGAAGACGAAGTTACTTATACCCTACCCAAAGATTACCACGTTGATCTGCGGCCGGCCAACATCACCATCAATAAGCCATTTGGCAGCTTCAGTATGTCGACCGCAGTAATTGGCGATCAGCTGATCTATAAACGCAAGTTGCAGATAACAGATGGCACTTATAGTAAAGAGATGTACCAGGAGTTTGTTGATTTTTATCAATCGGTAAGCGAAACCGATAATACTAACGTAACGCTGGTTAAAAATAACTAAATATCACAATGCCCAGGATAATGCCTATGATCATGACCAGGTAGAGCGTAATTTCGTTACCCGCAAACTTTTTATACTTTGTCCAAAAGGAGTATTCGTGTTTTTCTTTCGACATGGGCTGCAAAAATATTCTTTTTTGGAGCAAGGAGCAAGGTTTTTTGGACTTTTGGATTTTTGGACAAAGGATTTTTGGAGCAAAGAGTAAGGACTAACTTATTGGAATAAAACACTAACTTGACTGTCCCCTTCTTGAAATGCTTTTTAGCTAAGCTATATTATCAATATCGGGCCTGGCTGCTGGCTTTTCTGTTTTCTTTATGATACCACAAGACGACACCATTATAGTTACAACCAAAACTATAAATGATACCCGGTATTGTGGATACAAAAACTTCTGTTTCAATGCAAACATGCTGCGGTTAGTTAACTGTAATAAATTTACAAATTACCATCAAAAAGAGCAAGATTTTTTGGACAAAGGATCTCGGGAGTAAGGAACAAGGAAAAATTTGATTAAAAATAAAACGCTAACCTACCCCCCCATCTTTCAATGAACCAATCAACTAATTAGCCGAAGCGCTGGTCTCATCAACCGAGCCGGCCCTTGAGAAGTATTTGTATAGGGATGGATCGCGTAGTTTTACAATGATTACGCCACGGCGGGAACTGGCATGTACTACATATCCGTTTTGGAGATAGATACCAACGTGACTAAACTGCTTGCCATCAAAATCAAAGAAAACCAGGTCGCCTTCTTTCAGTTCATCTTCGTACTTGCGTTTAATAATGGTTATTTGTTTGCTGGTCATGCGCGGGATGGTGATGCCATAAACCTGCTGCTCCAGTAAAAAGGCCAGACCAGAGCAATCAATACCATCTTTATCTAAGCCGCCAAACCTGTAAGGGGTGCCCATCCACTGCTCAATAAAGGCATATAGCCGACCATTCTCAATATCCCCCTTACTCACCCCCATTATCTCCGAATATTTGGATGCGATATCCCCATTAGGTTTTACCACCTCACCCGGCTGCCCCCGCATTGCGGCTTTACGTGTATGGCACGATGTTAAAACTATCGGTACAAAAAACAAAACGAAGCAATAAAATAGGAGGCGATGTTTGGTCATAGCGTAAAAGTAGGATTTAGAAGTATCTTAAGGAGAAATATGTTTTTAACATATCCACACAATGTGAAAACCACCGTCATTGCGAGTGACAACCAGCTCGACTGGAAAAAACATTGATGACATCCCAAAAAAAGATCGTCCTTGCGAGGAGGTACGACGAAGCAATCCC
>NZ_JACHCR010000021.1 GCF_014205845.1 Mucilaginibacter cryoferens | reverse complement strand
GTCCTGTTTTATTTCTAAAACAAGATTAAGCTTTTTTCATCCTTATCAAACACACGTCATCCCCTCTTTTTCCAGTTAGACTGGTTCGATACTCGCAATGACGATCTTTTCTTAGGATGTCATCAATGTTTTTTCCAGTCGAGCTGGTTGTCACTCGGAAGGACATAGTTTTATATTATTGTTTCCCCCTCAGAATTTTCGCGAAGTTTCACCACTCATGATGACAAAAGAAGTATTATTAAAACACGTTACTGCTAGCTACAAAACAATGACGATTGCCCCTGGCCAAACAAAAAAAAACTTACGAGGCTTTTAAAGCCCCGTAAGTTTTAAACCGATACTAATCATCATCCACTATTCACCACTCACACTGCCATCACTTTCATTAGCTTTTTGTAGCTTCTTTAGCATTTCGCTGCCTATGAGGGCATCTATTATACCGTTGCCGCCGCCATCTTTACCGCTAACCAGTATCTCTGGTACCAGTTTAATGCCGTTGCTGGCTAAGGCTTCGGCTACACGTACAATGGCGTATTGTTCGGTACCCATGGCTTCGGTTTTTTGCTTAGTTACCTCGGCTTCGGCCATACCTATGGCTTTAATTTTGGCACCTTCGGCCAAACCGTTTACCTCTGTGGCATTTGCATCGGCTTTGGCATTCACTGTTTTGGCTTCGGCATCGGCCTTTGCTATGGTGATCCTTACTTCGGCATCCGCTTTAGCGTTAATGGTTTTGGCTTCGGCCTCACCACGAGACGCAGCAACCCTTGAAGCGGCCATCTGGGTGTTGATCTCTACCTGGCGGGTTGATTTTACAACCTCCGGCTGCATATCGGCGCCGGCGCGGGCGCTTTCAAATTCCTTACGCTCAATTTGCGCATGGCGTTGTATCTCGTAGGTCACTTTTTCCTGTTCGGCAATTTTACGGTCGGTTAAGGTTTTCATCAATGCGGCCGGTGGCACAATGTCGCCTATTAATGTATCTACACCAATTACGTTATAGGTTTGCAGTACGGTGCTAATGTGTTCTTTAGCATCATTTTGCCTTTCTATACGGTTGGCCAAAAAGCCGATAACGTCACTTTTTTGTGCCGAGTTACGGAAATAGTTGGCAATGGTAGGCTCTAATACCTGCGATACCAGGTTTTTCATTTTACCAAAACGGGCTATTACCTTTGGTGCCTCGTTACGCGGAACGTGGATAATTTGCGACACATCCAAATTGAATGTAAAACCATCACTTGAACGTACAGTTATGGTGCTCAGGTTTTTATCCAGCTCATGCGCTTCGGTACGGCTATCGGCCCAGTTAAGCACAATGTTGGTAGTTGGCACAATTTCTACAGCGTGGGTGTAAATATTCACCGGGTGTTTACCGGGGTCAAGCGGTTCGTCCCACACACCTTTTTCGTTACGCTTTACGATGTTACCATGCTTAAAGGCATCGCCACTGGTATCTTTACCTTCGGGACCAACAAACGAGTTAACTACGCCTACATAACCAATGGGTATGTACACCATATCTACCTGTTCTACAATTACAAACCATGGATTAAGGTAATAAGTACCGGCCAAAATTACATCCTCCTGCAAACCTTTGCGGCCGCCGGCGTTTATGAACGCAATGGGGTCCTGGTAGTTTTTATGGCCTTCTACCGAGTAACCGGCAATTTCGCCTTTGGCCAGTGGCTCGCCATCTAATGTGGTAATAACCCCCACCTTGTTCTCTTGTATCTGGGTAATAGGCACCGTTACAATTTCGAACAAAAAGGTATTGATACGGTAACTACCCGGCGTTAAAAATGCCGCCTGCGGTCCTTTTTGACCGTTATTATCAAGGAAAGCGATGGCATCCTGAAACTTATCGCAGTTTACCGGTTTACCCAGCACACGGCCGGTATCAAACGATGCACCATCCTTGGCTTTTACCAGCCCAAGTTTGTTTTGCTCAATAATGGTAAAGGGTTCCATGGTAATACCATATTGCCACGGCCACATGCCCCAGTACAAGCCCGGCGCCAGCGCTTTGGCCTGCATACCAGCCTCGCCGTTAGTGGCAATAATACGACCATCGGGCAAACGCACCTTACCCGAGAGGGTAAACTTTTTCACCACCAGGCCAATACGGTCGTCGGGCAC
Source organism: Mucilaginibacter cryoferens (assembly GCF_014205845.1). Lineage (GTDB taxonomy): Bacteria > Bacteroidota > Bacteroidia > Sphingobacteriales > Sphingobacteriaceae > Mucilaginibacter. The sequence continues at coordinate 135,272 of NZ_JACHCR010000021.1, read as the reverse complement.
TATTACCATGCCGAAGAATACGCGTAAAACAAATTTGTACAGTACCAGTATTAAAATTACAGGCACGGCATAAAACAGCATCACAATTGATTTGTCCATTTTTTTAAGATTTAGAATTTAAGTGTTTTGATTTTTTAACGGAACCCTTAAGGTGCGGGCCCTCACAATACTAAGTAGCATACCTTTTGGAAGGGAATCCTTGGCTATTTAGTGTCATTTAGACAGTTACGGTTATAGGTTGTTACAGCAATTTTAAAAAATATTTTTCGATTTCGGATTTCGGATGTTCGATTTCGGATTTGGCAGGATTTAGCTATCCAAACAATTCCTCCGAGCTCATTTTAAACCCCGTCTTAAAGTTAACCGTTGCCATCCCCTCTAATAAACCCAACTTGCGTTTGGGCTTAATAAACTGTGTCGTTGGCAAGAAATAGCCAACAATTTCTTTTTTATTACTATCCGCAATTGCAAAACTCAGTCCGTCTTTCACTTTCTTTAATATCTCTGCAAAGTGCGTTTTAAACTCATCTACAGTAATTGTTTTTATGCCAGGTTTCATGTTATAATGATACATTTTACTTAACAAGTTGTCAAGTAAATATTATTCATCAATACTTTAAATAATTGTAAACAAATCCCAATCAATATGAGTTAAAATATTAAGTCACTTAAATCATCATGGCAACATCAGCATCAAACAAAACCGGAAGTAAAAAAGCCAGCAGCAATACTGGTAAATCAGCCAGCGAAGAGCTTAAAACAGATTTTCCTTTGAGCGAAAAGGATGAAATAAAAAAAGCGGAACAAGAGATGAAGCAACGGGCTAAGGGTAAATAATTTTCTGTTTATTTTAACAGCAATTTTATAGCTTAGGCAAACAATTACATCCCATTATCATGAAACATAGTTTTTTACTGCTTGCTGTTGCTTTACTATTTATCACAGCTTGCAAACCATCCGTATCAACTAGCGCGCTAACCGGCAAATGGAAATATGTAAAGGTAGAACACCCTAACGCCAGCCCACCGGATACCATGAGAAAAGCCGAGCTTGACGAGGTTGTTCCATACATTCAGTTTACGCCCGAAATGAAATTTCTGATTGTTTGGGGAGGCAAATTCCTGTCGCATGGTACTTTTACCCTCGATGGCGGCAACATGAACATGGTAGAGAAACTGCCCGACGGTAAAACCCGCAACTTCGTTTTCACTGTATCGGAACTAACAGAAGACAAAATAATTTTCGAAACCATCGGCGTAGACGGATCAAAAGTGACGGCTTTGAGGGCGAGTAAGTTTTAAGTTGCCAGGTTCGGGGTTCGAGTTGCGAGGTCCGGGTAAACCGCGCTAATCTGCAATCCGAAAATCCTCTGTCCGAACATCCGATAGTCCAAAGTCCTTGCTCCTTACTCTCAAAATCTTTTCTCCCAAAAAAGGTGATATATGTTCCCTAACTTGCACATAGTAATAAACAGTAAACAATGGATGCAGTTAAATTACAGGAGCAGGCGGCCCAAAGGCAGCAGCTTTTTATAGGGCTATACAAACAGGTTTTTCCGGCTGTGGCCAGGTATGTAGCCAGGTGCGGAGGATCGTTTGATGAGGCCAAAGATGTTTTCCAGGATGCTTTGTTAAATTATTACGAGAAAGCGTCATCAACCGGGTTGTCCATCAATAACAGCGATGGGGCATATATTTACGGTACCGCCCGGTACCTGTGGATAAAGCGCTATAAAGAGGGAGGCCAAACGTTGCCGTTAAATGAAGCCGATATTGTTAATACCGTCCCCGAAACAGTTAACATTCCCGATGAAAACAAGCTTCTTCAATTTTTAGAAACCACCGGCCGGCGTTGTATGGAATTGCTTCGCTCCTTTTATTACGATAAACTGCCGATGACACAAATTGCAGAAACATTCGGTTTCTCGGGTGTGCGCTCGGCAACTGTTCAAAAATATAAATGCATCGAAAAAGTAAGGGAAACCGTTAAACAAAAAGCATTAACCTATGAGGACTTCCTTAAATAATACGGCCCAAATAGAAGCTCACCTGCTTAACAGGCAGCAGCCTGCCGATGCATTGTTGTATGACGCCAAATTACTGCTAAATAACGATTTGCAACTTGATGTAACTGCCCAAAAACAGGTTTACAGGCTGGTACAGCAATATGGCCGCAGGCAGCTAAAGCAAGAGATTGAGGCCGCGCATCAGCAACTGTTTACCCAACCCGAGCATCTAAGCTTTAAACAAAAAATAACCCGTTTATTTTTTAAGACTTAAGGCTGTGGTCTTAAGTTCTAATAGGCTGTCTAAAAACAAATAAACAGATCGTCCTTGCGAGTGACAACCAGCTCGACTGGAAAAAACATTGATGACATCCTAAAAAAGATCGTCATTGCGAGTAATCACCAGCTGTGCTGTAAAAGACAGTAATGACATCTTAAAGAAAGACCGTCCTTGCGAGTGACAACCAGCTCGACTGGAAAAAACATTGATGACATCCCAAAAAAAGATCGTCATTGCGAGGAGGTACGACGAAGCAATCCTCAAATTACAGGGCGAATTTGCGCAGCGGCTCTGTAGGTCGGGGATTGCTTCGTACCTTATAATGACATGATTATAAAGCATTGATTATCAGTATAATTTTTAAAAGCTCCTAATGTCCAAGATACAATGAGGTGCCTTCATCATTTTTTCCCCTCTAGAGAGGGGGCGCGCCGGACTGAGCGTTGGCAGGGGTGTGTTCTACAGCGTTCTTTCGCGTGCATAAACACACCCCTCCGCCCCTCTCGAGAGGGGAATCGCACAATCCCACCACTTTTTTAAATAAGACCTCCTTATTATTTAGTCCACAACCGCCCATTTGCAACCATGTCATAACTATTTTTTCCAGTTAACCCTGGTTGTCACTCGCAATGACGGCGGTGAGGGGTTTGTGTTTAAAAAATACATACTAAAATCAATACTTTACAACCATGTCATTATAAGGAGGTAAGACGAAGCAATCCCCAAAATACAGGGCGGTTTTGCACAGCTACTCTGTAAGTAGGGGATTGCTTCGTGCCTCGCAATGACGGTGGAGAGGATGTTGTGTTAAAAAAAATCATGTTGATAATCAATATTTTAAAAGTATGTCATTATAAGGAGGTACGACGAAGCAATCCCCAAAATACAGGGCGGATTTGCACAGCTACTCTGCAAGTTGGGGATTGCTTCGTTCCTCGCAATGATGGTAGGATATGTGTTTCATCAACGTATAAAAACTTTAATAAATCCAATTTAGACAGCTTCTAAGTCTATAAGAACAAATAAAATGACTTAAGACTTCTGACTTAATACTTACACAAAAAATACCATTTTTATGAATATCGATAAACAGGAATTTCGCAAATATGCGATCATGCATCATGCTATTGCCGCTCCGTTGGTAGATAGCTACATATCAGGAGTCGAAAAAAGCGCGTTGCCAACGGCCATGACGCCCTATATTACCGAAGAACGCGAAATGCGCGTAGCCCAGATGGATGTATTCTCGCGCCTGATGATGGACCGCATAATTTTTATGGGCCAGGCAGTTGATGATAATGTAGCCAACATTATCCAGGCGCAATTACTCTTTTTACAATCAACAGATGCCAAAAAAGATATCCAGATGTACATCAACTCGCCCGGCGGCTCGGTTTATGCGGGCCTTGGCATTTACGATACGATGCATTTTATCAGTCCGGATGTGGCTACTATTTGCACGGGGATTGCCTTATCTATGGGCGCAGTGTTACTATGCGGCGGCGCGGCGGGTAAACGGGCAGCACTGCGCCACTCCAGGGTGATGCTGCACCAACCATCTGGCGGTGCACAAGGTATGGCATCGGATATTGAGATAGCATCCCGCCAGGTATTAAAAATTAAACAGGAATTGTACGAGATAATTGCCAAACACAGCGGCCAGCCGTATGAAAAGGTATATGAAGTATCTGACAGGGATTACTGGATGATAGCCGGCGAAGCAAAAGAGTTTGGAATTATTGATGAGGTGCTGGTGTAGGGGATGTGCAGATTTTAGATTTCAGATGTGCAGATGGAATACGAATTAAATTTTAAATATATAAATTATACTGAGCGATAAAGTTTTGCGAAACGCTGAAGAGGGAATGACAAAGCGGCGAAAGACTTGCGAAGCTTTTAAAACTTCGCAAGTCTTGGGATCTACAATATGTTATCCAAACGCTCATATTAATTATATTTTACTCCACCGCGTCACCATCCTTCAGTTCATCGCTGGCTTTCAAAATAATATGGTCGCCGGGTTTTAGGTTTCCAAATACTTCAGTCGAATCTTTGCCGGCCAGTCCTTCTTTAATATCTGTAATAACCGCTTTGCCATCGCGAACAGCAATAACGTACTCTTTTTCGGTAGAACGTACTATGGCCCCGTTGGGTACTAGTAGCGATTTTGATCCCGAGAGCATGGGGATATTAACCTCCGCGTACATACCCGGTTTTAAGCTGCCGTTATTGTTGAGCACATCAATCTCTATGGCTTCTGAGCGCATGCTGCCCAGGGCATTGGCCGATCGGCTTATTTGGGCTGTATGCTGCGCACCCGGCATAGCGTTAAAGGTGAAGGTTACAGGTTGTTTAAGGTCTACCTTATCCACATAATCTTCGGGGATAGCTACCTCTAAACGCAGTTTGCTGATATCCTGTAAAATCAACATTGGCTGGTCTGTTGATTTACCCGGCGCTACCAATGCCCCCGGCGATACATTACGCTGCACAATCATGCCATCAAAAGGAGCATATATGTGCAAATATCCCTGCATGGTGCGTACCGATTGCACGTTTGATAGTTCGGATTGTGCTATGGCGTTATCAGATCTCATGCGGGCCACGGCATTGTCCAAATCCAAGGGCGATACCGAACCTGGTTCTGCAGCGGCTTCTTTTAAGCGCTGGTATTTTTCTTTACTGGCATTGGCTGTTTCCTGGGCCTGCAAATAGCGGGAGTTGGCCGCCTGCAACTGCGATTCCATTTCGGGCGCTTCCAGGGTGGCGAGGAGTTGTCCTTTTTTTACTATAGAACCTCTATCAACAAACAACTGCTTTACAAAGCCATTCACTTTAGGGAACAGGTTTACCTCGTTATAAGGGTTAAGCTGCCCTGGCAAACGGGCCGAACTGTTTAGTGCTTTTTCGGCTACGGTGCCTATCTGGTATTTTTTACCGGCGGCAGCTTTGGGGGCTGTTAAATCTACCGGTTTTTGATTGCCGGAGCAGGCTGCAAAAAAACAGGCCACGGCACATATCATCAATAATTTCGTTTTCATTTTTTTTTATATCGTTGAGGTTTCAAGTTCTGTTGTTTCATCATCGGGCATCAGTGATGGCGACGTATAGGTGGTTTTGCCCTGCACCCATGCAAATACCAGCGGCAGTATAAATAAGGCTGCCAGGGTAGAGGCAAACAGCCCGCCTATTACCGCCCTGCCTAATGGTGCGGTTTGTTCGCCGGCCTCGCCCATGCCCGATGCCATCGGGATCATGCCCGCCATCATGGCAAAGCTGGTCATGAGGATTGGTCTTAAACGGATAGCCGCACTGGTGATGGATGCCCGGGTAGAATCTTTAAACTCCAGTCTTAATTTTTCGGCATTGGTAACAATTAAAATGGCATTGGCTACCGATACCCCGGTAGACATGATCATACCCATGTACGATTGCAGGTTAAGTGTAGAACCTGTAAGCAGCAAGGCCGTTATCGACCCCAATATTACCGCAGGCACGGTAGAGAGCACCGTTAACGATAATTTAAACGACTGATAGTTGGCTGCCAACAATAAAAATATCACCAGGATGGCAAACAACAGGCCGCTTTGCAGGCTACTCATGGTATCGGTAAGCAGGCTGCTCATACCCTTCATTTCGGTTATTAGTCCTTTGGGCGGCGTGCCTAATGATTGCAGCGCTTTTTGCACATCGGCGGTAGCTGTACCTAAGTCCATTTTGTTGATGTTGGCGCTCACGGTTAAAAAGCGCCTTGGGCCGCTGCGGTCATACTCGCCAGGGGCGTAGTTCACTTTAAAGTTGGCCACATCGGCAAGGGTAGGGCTGCTTTGTCCTTTTAACAGCGGGATCTCTTTCAGCTCATCCATTGTATTCATCACATACTCCGGAATTTGCACTTGCACCTGGTAGGTATAGGCCGACCGCTCATCCAGCCAAAGGTTTTTCTCGGTAAAACGGCTCGATGAAGTACTGGCGGTAACAGAGCGGGCCACATCTTTAATGTTCAACCCAAGTTGCGATACCTTCAACCTATCTAACGTGATAGATACCTCCGGGAAATGCAAAGGCTGATCTATCTCCACATCGCGCAGGTAGGGAATCTGCTTCATTTTGGCTAATACCTTGTTACTTTGGTCCTGTATCTGCTGCATGTTTTTACCGGCAACCTGTACCTGTATAGGGGTTGATGCACCCTGGCTCATGATCTTTTCTGTCATGTCTATCGGCTCAAAGCTGATGGTCATTTCCGGGATCTCCTGTTTAATGTTTTTGCGCAGGGCATCCTTCAGCTCATCCATGTTCACTTTGTATTTTTCGTCGAGGTTTACCTGTAATACGGCCTCGTGTGTGCCGGTATTAAATACATACAGGTTACTGCTGCCAAAGCTGCTGGGCACCAGGCCTATATAGCCGGATGTTATGGCTACATGATGATTTACTGTTTTATCAATAATGGCAAGCACCTGTTTAAATTTATCTTCAGTACGTTCCAGGCGGGTGCCTTCGGGCTCTTTAATGCGCATCTGAAACTGGCCGTTGTTGAGTTTGGGCATCATATCTTTACCTATCACCACAAAGCCAACCCCGGCCAATATCAATACTATCACCAGGTAAACGGGTACAATAACGCGTTTGGCCGGCATCCAGCGGGTAATAATACCCATGAAACGCATTTTTACCTTTTCAAAAAAGTCGTTGTTTTCGGGGTGTTGCTGCTCTTCTTTCAGGTGTTGGTTAACCTGGCCTTCTTCTGTTATATCAAGCGCTTCACCGGCATGAGCGTGTATCTCATCGTGATGATAATGCTGGTATTGTTCGGCCTTTATCATCCAGTTACTAAGTATGGGCACCAGCGTTTGCGCCATAACGTACGATACGATCATGGTTAAACCTATAGACATGGATAGCGGCAAAAACATAGCCTTTGGCACACCATTCATCAAAAACGATGGTGCGAAAACCGCCAGGATACAAAGCAATATCAACAACAGCGGAAACGAGATCTCTTCGCAGGCATCATAAATAGCCAGTTTTTTTGATTTACCCATTTCCAGGTGCTGGTGAATGTTCTCGATGGTAACCGTAGCCTGATCTACCAGGATACCAATGGCCAGTGCCAGGCCGCTCAGCGTCATGATGTTGATGGTTTGGCCAAACAGACTAAGCAGCAGTACGCCTATTAAAATAGATACCGGGATGGTGATTACCACAATTAAGCTGCTCCGCCAGTCGCGCAGAAAAAGTAGCACCATTAAGCCGGTTAATATCGCGCCTAAACCGCCCTCGGTTATTAAGCTTTTTACGGCATTTACCACAAAAACAGATTGGTCAAACTCGTAGCTTAGTTTTACATCATCGGGTAGCAGGTTCTGCATTTCGGGCAGTTTGCTTTTTAGGGTTTGTACCACGGTCCAGGTACTGGCATCGGCTGTTTTTACCACGGGGATATATACAGAGCGCTTACCGTTTATCAGGGCATAATCTACCGTAACATCTGTAGCATCGCTCACCCGGGCAATATCCTTCATGTAAATAGGTACGCCGTTTTTGGTGATCACGGGGATGCTGCCAAAATTATCGGTGTTTTTAATCAGCGTATTCATGGTGGTTACGTAAATGGTATTATCCAACCGTAAGTTGCCCGATGGCGACATTACGTTAAATTTGGATAAGGCATCAACCACTTCATCGGGCGTAAGGTTATAGCTGCGCAGCTTGTTGGGGTCTACACTTAAAATGATAGACCGCGCGTTGGAGCCAAACGGCGGCGGGGCCGATAAGCCCGGTATGGTAGAAAACATGGGCCTGATGCGGGTTGCAGCCATGTCATAAATATCTTTCAGACTTTCGGTTTTACTATCCATCACCAGCTGCCCAACCGGCAGCGACGAGGCATCAAACCTAACCACCTGCGGCGGTAATGCACCGGGAGGGAAAAAGCTTTGCGCCCGGTTAACCTGCAAGGCTACCTGTGCCGAGGCTTCGGCCATATTGGTGCTTTCGTAAAATTCCAGTTTAACAAGGGTAAGGCCCTGTATATTTTTACTGCTGATGCCTTTAATGCCGTTTACATACAAAAACTGATCTTGTAAACGGGTGGAGAAAAAACCCTCCATTTGCTGGGGCGACATGCCCCCGTACGATTCTATTACATAGATAGTGGGCAGGTTTAACTGCGGAAAAATATCTATGGGTATTTTTATTGCACTAAGCACTGCAAATATTAAAAGGCTCATGGTGATTACTACCACGGTAATGGGCCTTTTGAGTGCGGATGTGACCATTGACATAAAAAATTAATTTAAAAGGTTTAAAACTGAACCAACCTGGTTGCCTGCCACCGCTTTTTGGAACAAGGCGCTACTATACGCGTATTTGGCCTGTACATAATCTGTTTCGGCACGGTACAGGATGTTGAGGGCGGCGTTAAGCTCAATAATATCTGTTAAGCCGCTTTTGTACAGCGATAGCTTTTGCCGGTAGCCCGCATTGGCGGCCTTTAACTGGTGGGGTATTTCTAACAGGCGCTCGCGAGCGGTGGTTAAATCCACATCGGCCTGGTTTACGCTGTTGGCAACCAGTATCTTTTGTTCTTCCAGTTTCCTGTCGGCACATTGGGTGGCTGCTTTTTGGGTACGCAGTTTTAACTGGCGATGGCGCAGATCGAACAGGTTATAGGAGATGCCAACACCCACCAGGTAATTGTTCCTATCGAAACCCCAGCCGCTGGATAGGCTGTTGAAATGATCGTTAGCATCAACGCTGGAGCCACGGCCCCATACGGCGGCTTCTAACGATATTTTGGGGTTGTATTGTTTTTTTACCAGATTTTCTTTTTGCAGGCTGTTTTGCACAACAGATTTATAGTAATTGATGATAGGGTGATTGCTTGTATCCACCTGGCCCATGGTGGCTATATTGCCCTGGTCCATTAGTTTTGCCTGTGCCGATGTATCTGGTACAATAGACTGGTAAGGCAAGCCACTAATAGCTGATAGTTGCAGCTGTACCTGTTTGTATTGGTTATTAAGCTCGATATAGTTAAGGCGTGCTTTAGATAACTCAGCCTCGGCAATGCTGGTATCAACACCCGGCCTTATGCCGCTTTTGGCCAGCGACTGGATAGACCGCCTGATCTCCTGGTTACGCTGTATGTTGCGGGCCTGTATGCTGAGGTAATCCTGTAACCGCAATAGTTGCAGGTAATTGCCAATGGTGTAAGCCTGCAGCTGATATTTTGATTGCTGATACTGGTTTTGCTCTACAGTTATATCAGAACCTGCTACTTTATTTTGAGCCCTGTAGGCGCCAAAATTGTAAACCTCCCAATCTAAAGCGGCAATGCCTAAATTGGTTAATGCCGCGTTGGTATTACTTTCTGTACGTACCCCCCTGGAGTTGGATGGGATAATACCGAAACCAAAATAACCGCCTGCTGTATTGTTATTGGTACCCACATCGGCCTGGTAATTAAGCTTAAGATTGGGTAGCCAATTGCTGCGGGTTTCGGCAGCCTGGGCTTGTTTAATGCCAATAGCGGCAGAATCTGTTATTAACGTAGGGGCTTTATCATTAACCCGGTTTAGTAAAGCCTTTAAGGAGATAGGGCTTACCGCTTGCTGGGCATGGCCGGTTATTGCCAATAGCAATAAACCGATTATGCATCCATATTTTTTAAGATGATACATCTTATGATGATGATTAAAATTTAAGAAAAAAATGAGAAGATGCCACTTACCGTATCGGCAGGTACATCAAAATAAAACTGCAGGTAGCAGTTAACACGAAAGGAAAACGATCAAATAAGCAAGGTGCCCGATAGCAGATACCGCGGCTGGGCCGGGAACAAGCTAAGGCGTATTGCCAACAATATGCCATTTGCAGCATTTTTAACAGCCGCAAAAACTGAAGGAAAAAACTGATCTAACAGGAAAGAGAAAAGCAGTAACAGCGTGGTAACGGGCTCGGCCAATTGTTGCTGAACGGTTGCCATATTAAATTCGCTGTCTTCGGCGTACTCTTGTTTGCGCTTGGTAAAGGCTTTAACTACAATGCTGCGTGTTGTTGTTGCCTGCATGTGTTCATGCGCGCTAAACCCAATAAAGGGTTTGGCAGTGAGCATAATCACAGCGAGAAACAGAAAATATTTGATCTTTTGCAACAGCATTTGATATATAACGCAACTTTAAGCACAAAGTTGATGAGAAAATAGGAGTTAATGGCGATGTAACGGTAAAGTTGCAAAAGGGAGTAAATGCTTATGGAATAGTATTTGCATAACCCACCTTATAAAACTACCAACAGTGAACGAAGAAAACATAAAAACAGCTGCCAGGATGCTATTAGGTGCAGGTTTGATATTGGCGGGTATCACCCATCTTACAACTAAACGGAAAGATTTTCAAGCCCAGGTGCCAGATTGGGTGCCCTTAAAAAAGGATGATACGGTTATATATTCGGGCATTGCCGAAATTGCTTTGGGGAGTGCTTTGGCTTTTGCGCCAGAAAAATGCCGGGATGCAACCGGGAAAATAGCGGCTGCATTTTTTGTGGGTGTTTTCCCCGGTAATATTTCCCAGTATCAGCATAAAAGAAGCGCTTTCGGCTTAAATACCGATAAGAAACGGTTTATAAGATTACTGTTTCAGCCTGTGTTGGTTTACTGGGCGTGGAAGAGCACCAGGGTTTAACCATTTGGGTAGATGGTATTGCCTGCGTTTGAAATTTAATTTTCACTGGTAACCTCAACCCCGTATCGTATGGCCGCTTCAAGTATATTAATGTTTATATCCTTTAATTTATTGAACTTAATGCAATACCCGGTCACACTCGCCTTGCCTAGTTCTTTTCCATAGGTTTGGGCTAAGTATGTCTTATCCTTGATCCCTATAATATAAATAGAGATCCCGGTTTTGTTTGCGCTCATACCAATTTGAAAAAACTCCCTGGTTTTTCCATCGGCATATTTTATTGTTTGAAATCCATAGCCTATAGTAGGGTTACTAACAATCTTATCTTCACTGTTTTTACCATCATCGAACCATAATTTACACCCTGGTAACACTTCAAGCGCGAGCATGTGCAACTGGTTCATGTCATTAAGCTTTGGTTCTGGTTGGCTGGTAATGTACTTTTTGATTTGTTCTTGCACGTTCATATGAAATATTGAATTACGGGTTGCCTATATTGTTATTTCAAATTTATACATCTCTTCACCATGTAACCCCAACATTTCTAAATAAATAACAATACAACACATCCGTGTCCTCAGGGTCTCTCGGAGAGGACCCTGAGGGTCTACATCTCGCATAAACGCCGCTTTGGGATTACGACATACACTGTGCAACCGCAGGGTCCTCTCCGAGAGACCCCGCGGGGACAGAGAGAGACCCCGCGGGGACAGAAAGTACGAGGGTTTAAAACCCCCTCTCCATGTAACCCCAACATTTCTAAATAAATAACAATACAACAATATCTTAACAATTAGGTTGCTTTAAGGCAACCTGTAAAGGCGTTATTTGATGGATATGCATCTATCAATGAGCGCAGTAATACTTCCCCTAATAGGCCAGGTGGATTTGAGTGGCTATTTGCTGGCCGTTTTCTTCCTGTGTATCCTGGCAGTTATCGGCTTCGAATTTGTAAACGGTTTCCACGATACCGCCAACGCGGTGGCCACCGTAATTTATACCAAAGCTTTAAAACCTGTTTATGCTATACCGTGGTCTGGCACCTGGAATTTTTTGGGTGTAATGCTGGGTGGCGTAACCGTTGCCATGGGTATTTTAAAACTGGTGCCCTTAGATAAGTTAATGACGCTGCCTGTTAGCGTAGGGGCCTGCCTGGTACTATCGGTATTGCTGGCCTCCATCATCTGGAATTTGGGTACCTGGTACCTGGGTATCCCTTGCTCCAGCTCGCATACCATGATAGGCGCTATGATAGGCGCGGGGCTTGCTTTTACGTTGTACTATAAGGGGCCAGGCGTAAACTGGGATAAGGTAGGGGAGATAGGCTCGTCGCTTATTTTGTCGCCAATTATTGGTTTTGGTGTAGCGGCGTTACTCATGTTGTTTTTAAAGCACGTAACCAAATCGCATGCATTGTTCCATATCCCTTCGGGCGAAAACGACCGGCCACCTATCCATATCCGGCTGCTGCTGATCACCACCTGTACATTGGTTAGCTTTTTTCACGGCAGTAATGATGGGCAAAAAGGCGTAGGTCTTTTTATGCTGATATTGATTGCCTTTATGCCGGCTCGTTTCGCCGTTAATCATTCTATTTCAAACAGCAGGGTAACGGCCGCGTTAAACCAAACCGAGCAGGTAGTTAGTAAAATACTTAACAGCCATGCCGATAAAAAGCAGGAGCTAACTGCGTTTGTGGCAGTCATTGATAATGCCAAAACCTCCCTTGCCGAAAAGAACGAAAAGGAAGTGGCCAAAACTTATAAATACCGTAAGCAGGTAGAGGGCGTGATAAAAGATATCAGGCTACTACTCAAAGATAAACAAATAGCCCTGGCAGGTGCTGATAAAGATACCCTCACCGATGCCGTTACCGAGCTGGAACATGTAACAGACTATGCGCCTATATGGGTAATAGCCACCATCTCCATTGCGCTTGGGCTGGGTACCATGATAGGCTGGAAAAGGATTGTGGTAACCATTGGCGAAAAGATAGGCAACGAACATCTGAACTATGCACAAGGCGCTACTTCCGAAATTGTAGCGGCCTCTACCATTGGTTTAAGTACCTTTTTTGGCCTGCCGGTGAGCACCACCCATGTATTATCGAGCGGTATTGCCGGGGCTATGGTAGCTTCGGGGGGTAAGGGTAACCTCAATAATAAAACCTTAAAAAATATAGCCCTTGCCTGGGTGCTTACTTTGCCGGTTGCTATTATATTAGCACTGTTGCTGTTTATGTTATTTCATTTGTTTATATAAATTTCTAACGCTCCAAAAAAATGAAACAGATATTGGTTGCAACCGATTTTTCGCCAAGCGCTGCTAACGCGATGGAATATGCCATGGCGCTTGCTGTGTTGCTAAAGTTGGAGGTATGCGCTATACACGCCATTCACCCAACAGAGGGTATCAATAACAGTATCTACAACGCTATTTTTATTGAGGATTATTATCGCAATAAGCGCGAAGCTTTAAATGCCTGGGCAGCTACTTATACCGATAAAGACGCTTTTAAACATGTACCTGTAACCACGCTTTGCGATGTAGGCTTTTTAAAAGCCGTGATAACAAAACATATTGATAGCAACCCGGTAGAACTGCTGGTAATGGGCGTTACAGGGGCTACCGGTCTTAGCGGTATTGTGGGCAGCAACGCCAGCATGATGGTTACTAAAGTGAAGAGCCCTACGCTTATTATTCCGTTAGAAAGCAGGTTTCCGGATGTGCCGTTTATTACCCTGGCTACAGATTACGAAACAAAATTGTCTGCTACAGACGTAAATGCCCTTAACGAAATGATTAAGGCTTTTCAATCCAGCCAAATGCAGGTTTTGTATGTGGAAGATAAACCAGATGCCCGGCATATACAAACAGGGGAGGCAAAGCTAAAAGAATTACTACCTCATACTATGCTCAATTTCAATTACTTGAAAGATAGTAGCCCATTAAGTGGTATAATGGATTTTATTGAGAACAATGAAACTGATATCTTGTGCCTGGTTAAGCATCATCACAATATTATTTATCGCCTTTTTAACCGCAGCACGGTTAACCAGATCATGAACAGATCTGTTAAGGCAATCCTGGTACTGCACGAATAATGAATTATAGAATACCCGTTTTAAAAAAAGATCAACCCGACGATAATTATAAATTTTTACCCCTGCCCGGCGCTACCGGCCAATATCCATACCACCTGCGCCTGGATAATATACTGCCCGGAACAGATCCCGACAGGATGAGCTTTCACATAGCTGGCGATACCGGTGGGGTACTGCATCCCGAAGCCCGGGAAAACATTGTTAGGCAGATGGCGGCCCAAAAGGAGGGAAGCTTTCTGTATCACCTGGGCGATGTGGTATATCACCACGGGGAAGCAACGCAATATGAGTCGCAATTTTTTACACCGTTTGAACAATACCCCGGTCCTATTTTTGCCATAGCGGGTAACCACGATAGCGATGTAAATCCAAACAGTGCCGTGCCTTACCAAAGCCTCGACGCTTTTAAAACGGTGTTTTGCTCCGCTACTCCTCAAAAAGTTGTTTTTAGCGGAAAAAGCAACCGGAAAAGCATGGTACAACCCAATATTTACTGGACTTTAGAAACCCCGCTGGTTACCATTATTGGGCTGCATACCAATGTGCCCAAATTTGGCATAGTTACCCCAGAGCAGGAAACCTGGTTTAGGGAAGAACTGATAGCGGCGCCGAAAGATAAAATGCTTATTGTTTGTTTGCATCATGCGCCATACTCGGCAGATATCAATCATGGTGCAAGCCTGCCGATGATAAAAATGCTCGAAAGCGCTTTTGAAGCAACAGGCGTAAAGCCCGACATTGTTTTTAGCGGTCATGTACATAATTACCAGCGCTTTCATAAAGCCGATAACGACGGTGCTGTGATCCCCTACATCGTATCGGGCGCTGGTGGCTTTGATGAGCTGCACGGCATAGCCCAACTAGCCGACGGGCGTTTTGAACCCTTACCAATAGAGGGCATAACCCTGGAACAACACGAGGATACCCTGCATGGCTTCTTAAATATCACCATAGAACGGGTAAATAACACGTTATCGCTTACCGGTGTTTATTATACCGTTACCGGTGATGATTGTGTGCCTTGTGATGTTTTTACGGTGAGTAAAGGCTGAAGAGCCGTGGACTCTGAAGGGGATGACATTGTTTCAGCTTTGTAATCCTGAGGTACGAGGGATCTATTCGTATACTGTACAGGGCGAAGAAGCATGGTGGATAATAGATTCTTCGTACCAGAATGACAAACGTTTTTTAACATATCATGGGTAGGTACGAAGCACTACTTTCCGCCAACTTGTAGGTCGTTGGCAATATGGTTGCAGCTTTCAGCTGCCCTTTATTATTATTTTATGTAAGCTGGAAGCTTACCCACGAGTTACGCTGCGCTAACCTCGCGGGAGTTAGTTTTACAGTTCAAGGATGATAAACAATTGCGTCTACTCCTGCTGTTCTTGCTCCTTAATCCTTCTATCCCTGCTCTAATTGATCTATTGCATAAGTACTGTCTTTCAACTACCTTAGACAAGCAAAGTACTGTGCCTTATGAACCCTATACATACCCCACGACCAACAATAGAATGGAAAGCCCAATTAGATGATGGCAGCGATTTTTATACCGAAGAAGCCATAGCCGAAAGCGATAAACTAATTGATAACTACCTGTCTGCCTTACAGGTGGCCACCAACGAATATGCCATGTGGAAAGCCATAGAAACGGCTGTAAAGGCGTTCGATCAGCTAAATATGGATCACGATTATTTTATTGAGACCACAGAGCGGGAAGATCTGGCCGCCTATATCCAAAAAGCAGCCGAAGCAGCTGGTCTGTTTTATGATGGCGATGTAACAGAAGAGTGGCGCGAGGAGTGGTAAAAAAGCTGTATGACTTGGCAATTAGATAGTGATACCCTGTATTAAAATCAATAGGGTCATAAAAAAGGCTACCCGAACAAATTTCGGATAGCCAATAAATAGTGATGGTCAGAAACCAGCTATCAGATCTGGAATGATGGGCCGGCCGTAGTGCCATCATTTAAACCGGATGGTACCTGTACCAATTGCAGGGCAATTACCTCCAGCGAAAACATGGCCCCAACGGCATCGCGCAGGTATTGTGGTTCGCCGTTAAAGGTGCGGTGCAGTCCTTTAAGTAAAGCCCGGTAAATATCCGAAAACTGGTTATTTAATATTTGTGCTCTTGAACCATCGGGATATAAGCCGGTATATGGGTTATCGGTCATTGGCCATACGCCATTTTGGTCGTAGGCAATAGGGGTACCTACGTAGCCATAGCCACCATCTGTTTTTATTAAATGCCGGCCTTCAACTATCTCGGCGTATTTGTAGTAGTGCGATAGTTCGCCATCGTTATCATCGGGGCTTGTTGCACTGGTGCCTTCCCCCTGATCCATTATTTCGTGTATGGCCTTGCGGGCATCGTCAATACTTAAAATGGTGTATAGCTTTCCTGTACCGCTCCACTGGGTAACTTGTTTATCCTCATTGCCAAATGTTATATTACCTGCCGCGCTTAAATTTTCCAGGGCTTTTAGTACTTCTTTATAAAACCATGCTATGGTATATTTTTCATGGGTGGCAAGCGCGTTATTGCGTAATAACTGGCGTTTTTGAATAATGATCTCATCCGGCTCTTCTATCGACATAAAACAATCGCGGATATGATCTATAGAGCATTTTTTTAAACTTACAATAAGCCCCGGTCTTAAACCGCCAGGCAGGCTGCCCGGATAAGCAGGCATAAATTTAGGATGGCCGATGCTTGGCGATCCGCCTATGGAGATCAGTATGTTGCTTACCAGCGCCATATGCAGCATTTCTTCAAGCACAACACTTCTTATTAATCCGGCTACTTCGTGGTTTGCCCCCTGTTTAATGCTGTATAATGCACACAGGTACGGCGGTATGGTAGCATGCTCCAGTTCAATGGCCGATTGCAGGGCCTGCACCAGGTCTTCCTTCGAATCGAGGTTCATGTACACGGGGTTGTCCAGCCATTTCCTAATCATTGCCCTTTTGGCTTCAGATAGATCCCTGGTTACCGGCATGTAGTTAGGGTTGGTCATTTCCATACTAAAAACATTTTTAAGTATGTAAAGCTTGCCAACCACGCTCGAAAAATTAGAAAGATCAACAATGGGTTTCATAACCGGGTACAGATCGGCATATTGCTGAAATATGGGTTGGATGTGCTCCACCCAGTTAGGCTGCTCTGGTATGGCATAATCGCTAAATACCAGGGCGCTTATCATCTGGCTTGGGTTCTGTATCGATCCGTAAGCCGGGGCAACGGTGCCTAATGCATAAGAGATACCATACAATTGGCCGTCGATATACACACGCGGGTTGCCGGGGTCTGTGGCCTTCATGGTTAGTTCGGCCTTGCCGTTGGCATCTGTAGTGATACTTGCCGGGAAGGTAAACGCTGCGGCTGGCGTGCCAAAATTTTGCGGGCCGCTAGGAGCACCCATGGCAGAGGCATCTGCCGCCAGGGCAATAGGCTGCCCGGCATAGGGCTTGCCGAATGATGTAGCGTAAAGCACAGATTTAGCCTCGTCACCCGGGCTCATCCGGAAAACAAAATCATCGGCACGTACATAAGTCCCGCTGGCGCTTTCACTAAATATAACGCTTGCGGGTGCTGCTTCCTGAGGTTGAATGATGCCTATTGGATTACTTTCGGCCAGTGTTACCTGCTCATCTGTAAGGTGCAGGGTAACTATGCCAGCCGTATTGGAGTACCAGTCGGCATCGAGGTATTTGATCTCGCCAAGTATCACCGGATTGCCCGAAGTAACCAGTATAGCCCCATATAACTTCCCGATATCAAAAAACGGACCGGCAATAGTTGTTGTCTGAAACGAATTGCCCAGATCAATAATGAGGCTATTGTTTTGAATAACGGCATAGGCTGTGGTCAATTGCGGCACCATAGCGTTTAAAGTACGGCCGGCAATAAAACGGTAAGGTTCGTTATCGTGCTGCGTGCCTATGCTGCCTGCAATTCTGCCAAAGGTAAAGTTGGCGGCATCGGGGCTCTTCATGTTAAAAGCATCTACAACAAATTTAATGCTCAATTGCTTTGGTTCGGTATCCCCATCTGCTGCAAGCTCGCTCAGGTACCTGGAGTTTGTTGTGTTTGCCCATGCACTTATATCTAACGCGCTCTGATAAAACGCGCTTGCCCTGGTATCACCTCCTGCAGATGGACACCTGGAAAAGGAAATATCTCCGAAAGGGGCGGTTTTAAAATCGCTTTTAAACCCTAGTCCGCTACTTACATCGCCAAGGTTTACCTGAAAACCCCATAACTGCGATACCATTTGCTGATCGGGGTCGAGGTCTACAATTTTGCCTGCTACACGCGCATCGGCACCTTGTACCGGGGTACCCACAATAGGGTCTATGGCCGGGTCGTCGCACACGCTTCCGTCTTTATAGGTAACAGAGGTTACCACACATTGGTAAAAGTTCCACGCGCCGGTACCCACGGGGTTCCACCAGCCGTTTGGGTTTGCCTCGCCATTCTCCATAATAGCGTAATTTGTTTTAAAATTAGCCGTATCAAAATGCTGCGGATCGTTGTTGGCCGTAGGCGGGTCGGCCTGAAACTGCCCGGCAAAATTCAGCCTTGGTACCTGTAAATAGCTCATAATTAATTGTGTTTTAAAAGGTTGTTTATTGGGTTATGATGTAGGGTGATAGTGTTTAGCCAGAAGTATTAAGTTATAAGTAAGTAAATGGAATAAAAGCCCGTTTACCAAAATATGCCCCCGGGTAAATGTTAGTGTTTATGAGGTTCCAGTAATCCCGGTCTTATATACCCGGCTTTATGCTTCATTACCTGTAAGGTTGTATACGGTGCGCCATTGCTGGCCAGGAATAAATTGCCATAGGTAGCTACAAAATTTTTAAAAACAGCGCCATCTACATGCGCTTTAAAGGCAGCTTCGTTTTTATAGATCTCAAAAAAAATTACTTCGCCGCTGTTGGGGGTAGGTAAATTGGGCTGACTCATATCCGGCGTGTGTACCAAATAAGCCAGCGTATCGGGCTGCGTTTGTTCAACTAACAATGCCAGGTTTTTTAAGGCGGCAGTGGCCTCAGATTCATTGCCGGGCAAAATGGTCCATACAGAAATAAGTGGATACATAATTGGGGTTTGGTTTAAGTTTGTATTTACAATATTAGAAAAAATAAATACTATTAAATGTAACTGATAGTATTTATTTTGGATGGCCCGGGTAGCCTATGTTTTGGTGTATTATTTAGTTAGCCTGTGAAATATGTGGCTGTTTTTTTGCCTTTTGCCAGGATGATATTATAATGAGATTTTAAGAAAAAAATAGTTTCGCTACAGGTTTCCTGCTTCGGCTACAGCGCGCGCATTTATTGTAATAGCTGATGTTTAAAATTGGGCCCTATGGCCAATAATTTGAAGACCCTGAGGAGCTATTTTCGACGATATGGAAGGTTTATGCGGATAGGTTGGTTAAACCAGCTAAGCCTGTTGCAAAGGGAGTAACCACACGGTGGATAGCGGATTTTGCAAAATTGCAGTTTAAATAACGTTGGCTTTTTATAACCAGTGGTAGCAGCGGCGCGGTGGTTACCAAAAGGGAGTTGTATTCTACTTCCAGTATTTCGGCTATTTGCAGAAACCGGGTAAGGCTTATTTCCATGTAGCCCAGTTCTAATTTAGAAAACGTGTTTTGAGATATTTTCATTTTCATGGCCATATATTCCTGCGAATATCCTTTTTGAGTACGGATACTTTTGATATTTAAAATAGCCTTGCGGTTTTTTTCGTGGATAACAGCGTTCATCAGATTGGCCTTGTTGAGGTAGTTGTAAAGTACTTAACGCAGGATAGCGCTATAGGTTTTGATAAATACTTATTTTAACCGTCCATTGTGTTCATTTGATAAACGTTTATTTTCTGCGCAACTATCTAAGGGCTATATTACTTACATCGTTCGGCCGGCATTGTAGGCAACCAGGTGTAGTGGTTCGGCCTTTAATACTTGATTGGCGCTGGTTGCTTCCATTCCGGCGATAACCAGGTTTAGTTTTTCGGCTACAAGTTGAGGTATGGCAGCAACCATATCGGGTGTTAATGATGCCGATATCACTGGGTAATATTTCTTTTCGAGGGCGGCCTTCTGCTTTTCGGCTACCAGGCTTACACTCCATATTTCTTCCTTGGCAAATCCGTATTCGCTGGCGCAATTTGCAAGTTCGTATACAAAATCCCGGGCCTGGGCCTCGGCCGATTTGGCGGCCATTATTTAGCCTTTTTATTAGTAACGATGATCTCTGGTTTGGCTTTGCTGGTTTTGCCGGCCTGGTAATCTGATGGTGCTTTTTTCCCTACCGGGTTTGGCATGTTTTTCTTGTCTTTACTCATGGTGGTATCGATTATTATCAACCCGGATGTATTCCAGGCTATTTGAGGTAGTAATCAAAGGTGGACTATTAAAACCGGCTTTGCACTATCATCAAATAATAAATAAAACCGTTATTGGCCGGAGTGCCATTTGGGGATTGAAAGTTTTTTATAAAGTAATGCCGTTGTGTAATGCTGTATTTTTGGGAGCACATGCTTATTTGCCTGAACGTTTATAACGTTCTTTATTTTGACGCTTATTTAATGTAGTTTTATACAAATCAGTTTATATCCCAATGAAACTTATAGCACTCATATTAATAGGGTTGGTTGCCGTTGAGCATATTTATATACTATGGATAGAAATGTTTGCGTGGACAACCAAAGGGCGTACTACGTTTAAAAGCTTTCCGCCAGAGTTATTTGAGCCTACCAAAGGGCTGGCCGCTAATCAGGGGCTTTACAATGGTTTTTTGGCGGCCGGTTTAATATGGGCTTTGCTCATTGGCGATGCTGTTTGGGCCAAAAATGTAGCCATGTTTTTTTTAAGCTGCGTAGTAGTTGCGGGCTTGTATGGCGGCTTTACAGCAAGCAAGGCCATATTTATTAAACAAATGCTGCCTGCGTTAATAGCGCTGGGTGCAGTGATGGTCTGGATGTAGATCTATCCAACCCCTAATCCCCAAACAAATACCCGCTATACGCCAAACCTTTGGCCACACTTTTAAAATTATCGCCCGAATTTAGGTTAACATGTGGAAACCTGTTTTTAAACAGCTTTTGAATACTACCCACCATAGATGTACCTCCGGTTAAAAAAAGACTATCAATGTTTTTGGGATCGATGTTGTTTTGCAGCATAAACTGGTCCAGGTAGCTGGCAATTCTGTTTACGTCTTTTGCTATAATTTCTTCGTAAACAGGCAGGGTGATTTCCTCCTCAATATCGATATCCATTTTATGATAGCTAAACGCAGAGGTATCTGTGTTTGATAGCTCAATTTTTGTTTTCTCGATAGCTTGAAATACCGAGTAGCCCAGGTTGTTATCAATAAGGGTGATCAGGTTTTTAAATTTGCGGTCGTTGCGCGAGAAATAGTAATAGTCTTCGATGTCTTTTTTGATGCGCGGGCCGTTAAAAAAGTTCATTTGTTCCCAGGAGCAAATGTTTACAAACAGCGATTTTGGTACAGTTAAAACCTTGCCAGGGGTAGCTTCGTATTGCGTATGCTTGCCAAAGTATGGCGTACCTTTCTCCCACATAAAAGCCGAATCGAGACTATCGCCACCAATGTAGATGCCGCCATTGGCTATCATATCGTTCTTACGGTCTTTACTGCCCACTTTCTGCGGGTCGAGTACCAGGTAGGTAAAATCGGTGGTACCTCCGCCCAAATCGGCTACCAATACGTTTTCTTTTTTTGCCAGTGTTTTTTCATAAGCAAAGGCAGCGCCGATAGGCTCAAACTGAAAACAAACTTCTTCAAAACCTGCAATTGCTGCGGCTTTAGTAAGCCGGGTTTGCGCTAAAGTATCTTTTTGTACATCGTCGTCGTCAAAAAACACGGGGCGACCAATTACCGCTTTGCGGCAATCCTGCCCAATTAATTCATCGGCACGCTGTTTCAGTTCCTTTAAAATAATGGCTACCAGGTCTGATGCGTTGTACCTTTTATTTTGGATGCGGGTTTCTGTGAAACTGCTTCTTGATAATATCTGTTTAACCGATTTTATAAACCGCCCTTTCATATCGTCGTTAAGATAAGCGCTAATGGCTTCTTCGCCTACCACATAATTGGGGGTATTCCCTACGCCCGGCTGATGATAAAAATAGATGAGCGAAGGAATAATGATGGTGCTATTGATCTCTTTGGTTTCTTCATCATAAATAGCCAAAGCCGAGTTGGTTGTTCCAAAATCAATTCCATATAAATACTTCTCCATAACAAGCGCAATAAAAACAGTAAAAATTTAAAGGGCGGCGAAAGTATAAAAAAATACTTTAGTAACGAAATGGATGTTGAATGGAAATGATTTTTTGGGCGATGCAAGCGTGTTGTCGGTATTGTCGCCGCTGCCGCAAGCCTCCTGGCTTGTGGCCCGCTGATAGGTAAACACCATGCTAAGTAATGGGTATGCAAATCCCTGATGTTAGGTTATATCCGGGATTTTGTATTTTTAAATATGGTAAAAGAGTGATACGAGAGCATTAAGGATAGCAGTAAATATTGTTGATTGTCCTAAAGGAATGGCGAATACTTAGCATATGGGCGCACAAGCCAGGAGGCTTGCGGCAGCTAAGTTGTCACCAACATTGAGCGGTGGAGATAATGATTTAAAGTATAATCAATTTATTTCCTGGTGCCAAAATTTACCGGTCATCCAGGCCCTTGCCAAGCAAAATTTGCTGTATGTATTTTTCAACCCTTGCCTCCCTGGTTTTGGCTTGTTTGGGAGCCGAAAAATGGAGTAGATACGCCCTTTGCCTACCCGGCGTTAATGCATCAAAAGCAGTTTTTAAGGCAGGTATGGCCTCTAATTTATGTTGAAATTCTTCGGGTACTGCAAACTCTGTGGTCTTTTTTAAATTCACTTTTAACCCGGCTTTTTCTATTTCAATGGCTTCATAAATATAGGCTTTCAGGATGGGGACTATATCTACTATCTCCCTAACACTGGTGAACCGCAGCTGGCGTACCGCCTGCACATTTTCTGTTTGCTGCACCAGGATACCATGGGCATCATTTAACAATACGCCCTTAAAAAATAAAACCGCGCAGTATTCTTTAAATACATGTATTAAAAGCACGTTGTTGTTTTGAAACGTGTAACAAGGAACACCCCACTTTAATTCTTCGGTAAGCCCGGTATCAAGCACTATTATTCTTAATTTCTCTATTTCCTGCTGCCACCTTTCGGTTTTGTTAAAATAAAAATCAACTTTAGGATTCATGATGCTATTTAACTTTGTGTAAAATTTAAACCTTGAGCGAGCCACGGAAGCCCCTGGCGGCGTAGTAAGATTCTGCCCCGTTATGGTAAACAAAAACGGTATTGTAGCGCCGGTCGCAAAAAATGGCCCCGCCAAGTTCTCTGATATCGGCCGGCGTTTTTATCCAGCTCGATGTTTTTAAATCAAACTTTCCAAGTTGCTGCAACTCCCGGTATTCTTCGGCCGATAAAAGCTCAATACCTATGGCTGCTGCCATTGCAACAGCACTATTTGCCGGTTTAAATTCTTTCCTTGCCTCAAGTGCTTTATGGTCGTAACAAACACTTCTGCGGTCTTTCGGGCTTTCGGCCGAGCAATCATAAAAAATGTATTCGGCCGTTTTTTTATCATGGCCAACAATATCCGGTTCGCCGCCGGTTCTTTCCATTTCATTGAGCGACCACAATTTTTCGGCGTTAACTTCCAGTTTGGCTTGTACATCGGTCCAATTAATACCGTTATGGCGGTTCATGTTTTTTTCGAAACGGGCTTTCAATACTATAAGCAGTTCATCGCGTTGTTGTGCCGGTAATTTAGCATTCATATGGTTTATTTTATTGATTAACGGAAACGGTCTTTCTGTCGGCAGGCCTTAAATACCACGATACTACTGTAAGAATGAGCAATAGCAGCGAGGGGAATATTTCTTTAACAGAATCGCCCAGCGCTATATGTGAAAATATTGCTCCGGTCATGGCAAAGAAAAAGCCTGCATAAGCCCATTCTTTTATCAAAGGCAATTTAGGAATAAGCACCGTTACAACGCCCAAAATTTTCCAAACACCTAAAATTGTTAAAATATATACCGGGTAGCCCAAATGTGTAATGCTATCTGCCCCTCCCTGTCCCGCTTTCATTTTAAACAATTGTACTGCCGCGGTTGATACCATGCCTAATGCAAGCCAAATGGTAGCAACCCAATAGATAATTTTATTTCTCCTGGTCATGGTATGTTATTTTAGTTTGCTTACAACGTTTTGCAAACGGTTATGTGCCATGTTTAGGCCTTGGGCAAAGGGAAGCTGTAGCATTTGGTTGCGGTGTGCAATTGATTTGTATACAATATGCATATTGATCTTGCTGGTGCTATCGGTAAGCTGTTCAAATTCCAGAAACTCTAGCTGAACGGCAAAAGGAGAGTTCTCCATTTCAAATGTACGGGTGATCTTCTGGTTCAAAACAAACTCGTGAATTACCCCATTGGCCCTAAATACCACGTTTCCCTTTGCATCCGTTGTTTCAAATTGCCAGCCACCGTGCTTTTTGCCTTCCAGTTTCAACACCTTTGTTCCCATCCATTGCTCCACAATTTCGGGCTCTACATGGGCTTTAAAAAGTAATTCCAGTGGCAAATCAAACTCCCTTGTAATGGTTAAGTACTGTTGGCCCTCTTCGGCGTTAATTTTTGTTTTTAGTTCCATAATCGGTTATTTTTTGGGTTGATAGTTTTTCATAATGGTTTCCAGTTTATTAAACCTGTCATCCCACATCTGGCGAAATGGCTCTATAAAGTCGGCTATCTCTTTCATCTTTTTCGCGTTACTATGGTAGTAGATCTCCCTGCCGTTTTGCTCTTGTTTAAGTAACTCGCACTCGGTGAGTATTTGCAGGTGTTTAGATACCGTGGGCCGGGCGGTGTTAAAGTTTGCAGCTATGGCGCCGGCAGTCATGGCTTGCGAAGCAACCAACAGCAATATGGCCCTTCGTGTTGGGTCGGCTATGGCCTGGAATACATCTCGTCTTAAATTCATTATGTAGCTATTTGACTACAAATATAAATGTAGTTATTTAACTACGCAATTTTTTTAGCGTTTTTTTGCGGATATTATTGTGTGTAGTTAGTTGTAAGTGTGGATGATTGTGAGGGGCGGTTTTAGCGCAAGTCTTGTGGGAGGGATGTGGCTTGTGACTTGTGATTGCATTGTGATGGTCGAAAGCTTTGTTCTAACGAAGTCACAAGTCATCCGCCCGTCAGGCAGCCGCTCAAGACTTGCGCTAACGGGGAAGTGTATACTCAAGCGTCATTGCGAGTGACAACCAGAGTTAACCTGGAAAAAATAGTTATGACATGGTTGCAAATGGGCGGTTGTGGACTAAATAATAAGGAGGTCTTATTTAAAAAAGTGGTGGGATTGTGCGATTCCCCTCTCGAGAGGGGCGGAGGGGTGTGTTTATGCACGCGAAAGAACGCTGTAGAACACACCCCTGCCAACGCTCAGTCCGGCGCGCCTCCTCTCGAGAGGGGAAAAAATGATGAAGGCACCTCATTGTATCTTGGGCATTAGGAGCTTTTAAAAATTATACTGATAATCAATGCTTTAAAATCACGTCATTATAAGGCACGAAGCAATCTCTACACAGGCAGGTCGGATGTGCAAGTCTGCTCTGTACAGCATAGAGATTGCTTCGTGCCTCGCAATGACGGTCTGTTTTGTGTTTTTAGACAAAGACGGCTACGTAGGGATTACTTATCTCGCTGCATCAAGTCTTTAAGAGGGATATTGTAGTTTTAGATGATCTATTTTGCCGGTGTAATTACTATGTTTCTGTAATCTATTGGCCCATGGTCACCCTGTATCAGGATGGGGCCTGGTTCGCCTTCTTTACTATCAATGGCGCCGCCTGTAAGGCCCGGTATCTCTTGTTTGCATATCACCATGGTGCCGTTGGCTACAATGGTAACCAGCCTGCCAACCAATGTAATATCATAAGTTTGCCATTGGCCGGCATCTTTGGCCATCATTTTGTTTGGTGGCAAAAAGCCATATATGGCGCTAAACTGGTTATTAATAGGTTCTGGTTCGCCGGTTTTGGTGTCAATTACCTGCACCTCGTACCTGCCCCGCAGGTAAATGCCGCTGTTGCTGCCCTTTTGATACCTAAATTCAATATGGAGTTTAAAATCGGTAAATTTTTGATCGCTGATAAGGTTGGCGCCAGAGTGCAGACTGCGCAGTATGCCATTTTCTACCGTCCACTGGTTTTTGCCATCGGTATGCCAGCCCCTGGTATCTTTGCCATTAAATAAGCTAATGGGTTTACCCCAAACAGGCGCTGTAGCCCTTGTAAGCAGGGGGGCACGCACACCCGTGAAATGATAGGTTGCCCCATCTGTATACACCATGGTGCCTTTGAGCTCATCGCCGTTAACCTCAAATTCAAAATCCATATTCCTGCTGCCTTCTTCCCATTGGGGAGGGATAGAAAAACTGTATTTGCCAGCATCCGGCTTTACTTCCGAAATAGGCCGCGCACTGCCAAAAGCATATGTAAAGCGGCCTATCAGCGTATGTGTACCCGATTTTTGCACCTCCAGCCACGACGGCAGGCTTTTACCACCTTTGTCAATAGTGATATCCCACCGGCCAATAACCGGGATATCTTTGGTTGTTTGCGCCAGGGCGCTTAGCCCCCAAAAAAGGAATAAACACAAAACTATTTGCATCCCCAAAAAGCGGGAAACACGCGGGTGGTTAAAAGCAGGTAAATTTCTCATAATTTATAAATGTACAAACTAACATCAAATATTGAGTTATGGTGATTAGTTTTTTGGATGGGAGACGTTTTGGTTATCACCGGTATTTTCAATGTGGTATTATTAAGGTTCTCCGTTTACCAGGAGCCATTAACAGCTATGTTTAAATAATAAATATTGCAATTGCAATATTTATTATTTAATTTGGTATATCCTAAATCTGATCAAAATGAAAAAAGCAATTATTTTAGTCTTATTGGCTAATCCATTTATTGCATTCTCTCAAGCAATAAATATGTCGTCAAGTACGACAATCCCACTTCCAAAATTAGCGGAGCATCCAAATACAGTTGTCGAGAATGGAAAGACACGGAAAAAAAATGCTGTGGAAATTGCGAAAGACCGGGAGGGCACTAAAGTATCAATAACAATTGGCGGTACTGTTACAGGTGGTACTGTTATCGATGGTGCTGTTACCGGCGGTACAACTAACGGTAATAAAACCACCGGCGGAACAATTACAGGCGGCACAACAATAAATGGTACAAATGACGGCGGCACAACTTATGATCCTTTTTCAGGCGGCATCACAACGGGCGGTAAAACTATAAACGGAAAGACGACAGGAGGCTTAACTATCGGAGGCATTTCTACCAAAGATGGAACTAATCCTTTGGTAACAACTGGCGCAACTACAACTTTTGGAACAACCACCGGAGGGATAACTTTTGGAGGTGTAACTAAATATAGTGCATGGGTACTCAATACCAATTTTACGATTCCACTGGTGAGGGTTAATTTTTTAGTAAATAAACCACAAAATTCAACCAATTCTTTAGCCAGTACTTCCTTTTTTAACTCGGTAGGTGCTGGAATAAATATATCGCTTGGCGAACTGGATGTAACTAAGGATATCGGTAATAACAATACCGCTATAGCTTTTTATAATCATATTGGGTTTGCATTTGGCTTTTTATTTGCTGCAAATTCCTCGTCTGGGTCTACAACTACTACTAATTCAACAACTACACCAACAACAAATGCTTCTACAACATCCGGTGCTTCTACAACTACTAACTCACAGTCAAGTACTATTTTTGCATTAGTTGCGGGTGTTAGTATTTTAAATTTCCAAGTTGGGGCTGGTTATGAATTGGGGTCGCTAACAGCTGGCCAAAGGAGAGGTTTTTTAGCAATTTCTTATGCAATTCCTGTGAGTACCCTCATAAATGGGGGGTATAAAATTTTAGGTGTTAATAAACTGAAACTTCCTCAATAACAAAAAGCACACTATAGAATTTTTCTGCTTTAGTTTGTGCATTAATATTAGTATATTACTGCAAATGCTGATGGAGTCGTTTCGTAAAAAAATATCGATAGCCCTATTATACTTGAACCAGGGGAGATAATTACCTTAAAAACCTGATTGCGGGTTTGTATATCACTGCTTTGCCTGCGTAACTTCTGTAAGCGTTAAAAAGTATGGTGACAATGTTCAATCCATAATAAAGTAAAGGAACACATATCAATACATCGGTAGTTGCCAAACCGCCAAAGTTGAAATGAAAAGGGAAGTTGAAGTGTAAAAACATTGTGCAAAGCAATAAAATGTAACCTAAAAATATCAGCAGGCACCATGTTATCTGAAAGTTGAGTAGCTTTTTGCCGGTTTCGTTAATGTTTTTTACCTGGTCTTTTTTTAGCATATAAATGGTTAGCGGCACTATACCCCCCATAAGCGGAAAGGCGATAAATGCTAAAGCCGAAAGGTTTAAAAATATCAATATGCCTTTGTCTTCTTTTTCGGTCCATTCAATAAGGTCGTTGGGCATTACGTTAAGCGCGTTGGCCAGGCGTTTCAAACTATCGCCACGCGGCTCTGTGTCGCCGCTTTCAATCCGTTGAACCGTGCGTAAATTTAGCTGCGATAATTCGGCAAGTTCGCCCTGGCTTAAGCCCATTTTAGTGCGTAATTCTTTAATTTTTTTGGTTAGGTCTGTGTTTTTCATTTGTTATAATATTTATGCAGCAAAGGTATTTTAACGCCCTATAAAAGCATACGACTTGTTTACGGCATTTATACGGCATTTGTGCGGGCGGCTTAATTTACAGCAAATTAATAAGTTTCGCGAAGGTTTTAGTGCAAGTGTTGTGTGGGTGACTTGTGATCGTATTGGCATTGTGATGGTCGAAAGCTTTGTTCTAAATAAGTGACAAATCATTAGCCCGTTCGCTACCGCTCTAGATTTGCGCAAAGAGGTAAAGAATAATAAAGATGTGTATGGAATGATAATTTTGTATTTTTGTTATTATGAAGTTTGTAGTGGAAGTTAAAGAAAGTAAGGCAGCAGCCTTGATGGCGCTACTTAACGATTTGCCTTATGTGAAAACTAAACCTCTTACACCATATAAAGCCAAAGTGTTGGAAGATGTTAAGGAAGCCGTTGATGAATTGAACCTGGTTTTGGCAGGTAAAATGAAAGCTCGTAACGCCGACGACTTGCTAAATGAGTTATAAGGTAAAGTTTATTCCTAAGTTTGAAAAAGAGTTAAAGCGGTTGGCAAAAAAATTCCCATCGCTTAAAGCCGACTTTGCTTTATTATTAACATCTCTCAAAGAAAACCCCACTCAAGGAACTGCATTAGGCCATGAATGTTATAAAGTAAGCCCTGTCTTAGGGCAAGCCTTGTGTAAAGAATGTAGGCTGGTGACTGGGTTGGCATCCTGATTTTAATGTAAGTTGAATTATTGAAAAATAATTTCTTCTATCATCAAAAAATGTCATCTACGATACAAGGTACGCGTGAGAACTATTTCTTGAACAAAGTGAAAGAATCTTCTGCGATTTACGGAGCAAACTTATAAGGTTAGTATATCAGGACGCTGAAGATTTCTCCTCACCCTCTTTGCGGGCCTTGTGTGTTGGATTTATTTAAAATTAGGTGTAATTAGCAAATTTCTTCTATTGGGGTGATTAAGTAGATCGTTATCATTAGAAACAATTATCCAACCATTTTGGTTGCTCAATTCTAATAAATAGCTATCAGTAAATTCCGAGAAATGACAATGATTCGCAATATTAATCATTGAAGTATTATTAAAATTATCATTAAATCTCTCGGTTAACTTAAGAATGGACGAAATACTTGAATTTATGGCATTAACACTATCGCTAAAATCGCTTGTTGGTCGATAATTTTTTTTCAAATCAAAACGAATCGAATCTTTCTGAGATTTGCACCAATTTTCAAAATAAATATTCAAATTTACATGAAAAAATTCGCCCAAAATATGGGAAGTAACTATTAGGCCAGCCTCAATATTTTTACTTTGTTGTAAAAACCTACTTATTTGCTCTTGTTTTTTTTCACCATACGACGCAATTGGTGAAAATAAATACATCAGAATATTCGTATCTATCAAATATATATGACTTGCCTTAGGTTCAAAGTCCTTCAACAAAGAATAATTATTCATTATTGAATTTTTGATTCATGTGATTTTCAAATGCCTCTGGGTTTGCAAAATATAGCTTTGCTGTATCTATTACTTTCTTTAGCAAGACTACATCTGATTGCGAAATATACTTTATTTTCAAATAGGTATTTAAATATTCGGAAGTAAATTCCGAATACAATTTTCCTATTACAGCATTTAAAAATGCTGTTGTCATTAACTCCATGCCATTAAAATCCAGATAAACCAATTCTTTTTTATCTAAAGCTTGTTTAATAGCATCGTGAATAGGATAACCTTTCGAAGGCGCTAATGCTGTATTTCCTTCTAAATAATCTTTTATAGTAACTTCCATATAACGAAGCAAAATTAATTAAAAAATGTTATCAGTATCAATTTCATTTGATAAGACATAAAAATTGGAATCACCCAACCGTAATTTGATTGTAACAATCGTGCCAGGAAAATAATCAATCATTTGATGTTCTTTAAAAATTCCGTTTTTTAATTCTATAAAGCCATCTGCTGAAACTATTTGTAAGCTACCATTATTTAAATTAATTAGGTTTTGTAGCAATTTCAAACCCAAACCTCCTGGCTCAGCACCCGTTTTAGTAGTATTTCCTTCATCTAATGCCCATAAAATAGTACTATTTCCACTTCTTTGCGATTTCAAATACTCATTAACATTAGCTTTTATCGTCCTTCCTAAGTCAACAAAAGCAATTGCCACCTCAGGCGGAATACGATTGGGAGAAATTTGACCGCAAGTATACACGGAATCACATTTCCCATGAGTAATAGCATTAACACAAACTTCAAATATACTTACCAAAACAGATTTTTTCGCCTCATCGCTCATTTTGGGCATATCTGGCTTATCAAAAAGTTGCTTTTTTATAAAGTCCTTTGCCCTATCCTCATCTTGTAATTTAAATTTTTGATAAGGAATAGTCAAGGGTGCCTGATCATTTGAACTAAGATCGGTAAATGCCTCCAAAAACTTATTTCTCCTAAATGTAGTCAAAATATGAGCAGGTAAATCAAATAATCTAATTTTATTATTTCTTATCCGTAAGCCATCCAAAATATTTCCTAAAACGGCGCACAAAGTTCCATCGAACCAAAGACATTCAGCAAAATACAAATGAACCTCTAAATTTGTTATAGCAATTGTTTCTCCAGCTAACTTTGCAAAAAAATCGTAACCATTAACGTTACAAAGGACATATTTAGGTATTGTTATTTGAATAAATCTTAGGCTCAAGGTATTAAGGAATAATATTAAAAACAGTAAAACCAACCCAAAGTTATCATTTTATACCCCCTAATGCTATCTACAACAACTCTTTTCTATAGTTAATCACTAGTAAACTACAATTTAATCATTTTCAGAGTATAACTACTCTATCTTAACACCGCAGATAGAACGGCGGCAGAGAGTTTTACATTTCCCCTCTTGGCGGTAGTCGTCCTACTGCCCAACCCCTGCCTTTTTCAAACTATCTTCTTTCGCTTTCTTTGCCTTATCTTTAAAGAAACCCTTCAGGAAAAAATTGTGTTGGGCGGCTTCCAGGTCGTCGTTTAGTTTAATGGAGCTTTGTTGGAGGTTGTCGAGGGTTGATTGTACTTTAACGGCTGCTTTGGGGTCGTTTAACAAAACGCCCAGGGCATTATCTGTACGGTTAAGTTTGTCGCTGGCCTTGTTAAGGTTGTTGGTTAGGGTTGATGCGTTGTTGGCTGCGGCCTGTAGCTGATTTACCGCCATCCTGATGTGGTTAAATGTGGCGGTATCGGTAAGTAACTTATCTGCTAAACCTCCGCGGGTGTTTAGCTTATTGCTAAAAGCATTTAGTGAGGCTGCCATTACCGCTGCCTGTTGGGTGGCGGTTTGCAGATTTTTCATGGCGGCGCGCAGTTGTAATGCCATGGTATTATCGGCCATTAAGGCGCCGATGGTGCCCTTGCCGGCTAATATCTGGTGGCTTAGCGTTTTAAAGTCGCCGGTTATGGCCAATAGGTTTTGGTTGTTCTCCTGCAGGGTTTTCAGCATATCGTCTGTAGATAAAAGCTTTTCGGCCTGCAGTACATCGCCATCCTGCACTTCGGGGGCTTGCGGACTGCCACCATCAATAACGATGATCTTGTTGCCTATTAACCCGTCGCTGCTTATTTTGGCCATGGCGTTGCGGTGGATGTATTGCTGGCTGCCCTCGTCGATATTCATGAATACCCGCACTTCCGACGAGCCCACAAAGCGCACGGCGCTGATGGTGCCTACCTTTACGCCCGAGAACCAAACATTATTGCCTTTTTTTAACCCGGCAACATCGCTGAAAACCGAGCTGAGCCTGATATTTTTAACAAAGCTTTTTTGCTGACCGCCGAGGGTGAAAACACCGAGGATGAACAATATAAGACCGAGACCCAGAAAGAGGCCTACAATAATTGCTTTTTTATTTTCTGTTGCGTCCATGATAATGGTTTAATAGCTTTTACTGGATAAAGTTGTAATCGAAAAATGGTTTAACCCGGGCATCATCGGTATCAAATACCTCGTCGAAAGAGCCGGTACGCTGAAACTGCCCGTCGAGCAGCATGGCAATACGGTCGCCTGTTTGTTTGGCGCAGGTTAAATCGTGTGTTATGATGATGGATGAGGTGTTATAACGTTGTTGTACCTCGTTAATCAAATCGTTGATCTCGATGCAGGTAATAGGATCGAGGCCGGCGGTTGGCTCATCGTACAACATAATTTCGGGGTTGAGGATCAGCGTGCGGGCAATGCCAATACGCTTGCGCTGCCCGCCCGAAAGTTCGGCAGGCATCTGGTTAATGGTTTGCGACAGGCCAACGGCATCCAGTACAGTTTCAACTGCGGTGTCAATCTCCTTACGGGTGATGCCCTTACGGTTGCGTACTAACGGAAATTCGAGGTTTTTACGCACCGTCATACTATCGTATAACGCGCTGTTTTGGAACGAGAAGCCAATGCGGATGCGAAGCTCCTGCAATTCCTTTTCGCTGATGTGCGCGTAATTATGGCCCAGCACGTTTATTTCGCCCGCATCACGGGTAAGCAAGCCGGCAATTATTTTGATGAGTACAGATTTGCCGGTACCAGAGCGGCCCAGTACCACCAGGTTTTCGCCCTGGTAAAGGTCGAGGTTGATACCGCGCAGCACATGGTAGTCCTCAAAAGCTTTTTCGAGCCCCCTGATGCTGATAACCGGGTTGTTATGGTCGGCTGTTACAATTTTCTTTTTCATATCAACATTAGGTTAGCGAAACCAGCTGGTTATCTGTACAATAATTACCTCTTCAATAAAAACCAAAAACATGGCGGTTACCACCGCGCCATTGGCGGCTTTACCCACGCCTTCGGTGCCTTTACTGCTGTTAAAGCCCTGGTAACAACCTACAATGCCTATGGTAAACCCAAACAAAATAGATTTGATGAGCGAAGCCACAAAATCAATATAGGTTAACGGCGAAAAAAAGTCTTGAATAAAGCTGCTCCAGGTAGTGCCCTCGTTTTGCGCCACATTTAAATAACCCCCAAACATGGCTATAAAGCCGGTATAGGTAGATAGGATAGGGATGGTAAGCGTTGTAGCCAGCACCCTTGTGCAAACCAAAAATTTAAACGGCTTGGTGCCCGATACTTCCATGGCATCTATCTGCTCGGTTACCCGCATAGAGCCCAGCTCGGCGCCGATACTGGAGCCCACCTTGCCCGATGCGATAAGCGCGGTAACCAATGGGGCCAATGCCCGCATAATAGCTATAGATACCAATGATGGCAGCCACGATGTAGCCCCAAACTGCGACAGCGATGGCCGCGATTGTTTGGTAAAAATAAGCCCTACGATGAAACCGGTTACCGTAATAAGGGTAAAAGAGCGTACGCCAACCTCGTAACATTGGCGCATAATTTCCTTAAACTCAAACGGCGGCATAAAGGCCTCCCTGAAAAAGCGCAATATAAATTGGTTAATGCGGTACAGGCTGATAAAAAAGTCGGTAATGCTTTGTTTTAGCTTCGATGCTTTTTTGCGTACCGCCGGTGTGTTGCTTGGTGCCGTATCCATTAATTATATAGTATATGTTCGATTCATTTTTATTATGGTTAATCTACAATAAATAATTACCAATTGTTTGTTGTGCATTTATTATAGGTCATAAATCTTAAATCAGCATGACAAAATTTATAGAGCCAATTATAATGCCATCAATTTACATTTTTTAGCCCGACTAATTTTTACGCTAAAACCAGGTATTTTTAAATGCTGACCAAATGGGTTAAAAGTTAAAAAATAGCACATGCAAACCTAAAAGTTAAAAATTATAGTAGCGTAAACGGGGGGTAAAAAAGTTGCTTATTTTTTGTAGTTTTTTTATCAAAAACTGCTCATTTATTCCTTTTTTTTTAAGTCTTTTTTCATGCTTTTTCCCGGAATATTAGTTTTATGCGTTGAGTTTTTTTTGAACAGATAGACACCAGCGGTGATGAAATACTTGCAAAAGCTAATTCAAAACTTACAAAAGTGATTGATAATTGATATTGTTTTGTTAAATTCGTATCATCAATTATTACACCACAAGTAAACCTTCTCAGCTGTTATGATCACCAACAATGTAATGCGCGAAATTACGCCGCTAACCCCCAGCGATTGCTTTACCATTTTTTCGAGAGTGAAAAAGAAGTTTGATTTTCCGCTGCATTACCATGATGAGTATGAGCTTAACCTCATCATTAATGCCAAAGGTGCAAAGCGCGTAGTTGGTGGCCATATAGAGGTGATTGACGAGTTAGAGCTGGCCCTGGTTGGCCCCAATCTGTATCATGCCTGGTTTACCCACCAGTGTCAGAGTGAGGATATTATGGAGGTAACCATTCAGTTTCATAAAGATCTGTTTGATGAAAAACTACTGAAACGCAATCAGTTAAGTTTTGTAAAAAGTATGTTGGAGCGGTCGCAGCGGGGCATTGTGTTTTCGCCCGAGACCATAGTGGCGCTTAAGGACCGTATCCTGGGACTGGATAAAAAAAGCGGGTTCGATTCGGTGCTGGAGCTGATGTCTATTTTGCACGATCTGTCTATCTCCCGCAATATGAAGATGTTATCAGACCCCAGCTTTGCCAACGATAAGTTTTATTACAACAGTCGCCGTATAGAAAAAGTGTTTGAGCACATGAACGTTAACTACAACAAACAGGTAACCCTTGCCGAAGTAGCCAAAATTGCCAACATGCCCGAGGCCTCGTTCAGTCGCTTTATTAAAAAACGCACCGGTAAAACCTTTATAGACAGCCTGAACGAGATCCGCCTGGGCCATGCCTCCCGCATGCTTATCGACTCTACAGCCACCGTGGCCGAAATTGCCTATAAATGCGGCTTTAACAATATCTCCAACTTCAACCGCATCTTTAAACGTAAAAAACTGTGTATCCCCAAAGAGTTCAGAGAAACGTATACCGGCAACCGCGTGTTTATTTGAATTTGAAAATTTGAAGATGAGAAAATCGCTGCATGTCAGTTATTTACTTGGGTATGTTTTTAACTTTTCGTATCTTTAGGGGTAATTCTCAAAGGCTGCTTTTTCATTGCCGCCGCTTCTCTTTTTAAAAGCAATATAAATTCTGCTATAAGTGTAATTCTCCGTGTGGGTGGCCAACTTAATTCGCCTGTATTTTTTAATATCAAGAATATTAGGTTAAAAAAGTATTATAAAAATTGTTATTATAAACTCATTTTTGAACACACCAATTATTGAGTTTGATCGGGATTTAAATATCCTCAAATTATCAAATCTTCAAATTCTCAAATTAAAGAGATGAAATTACACATAGTGGATGTTGCCATCATTGTATTATACCTGTTGAGCACCATTTTTATTGGATTATGGTACCGAAAAAAGGCCCGCGAAAACAAGGAAAGTTATATGCTTGGCGGCAAATCCTTGCCATGGTATAAACTGGGTTTGAGCGATGCTTCAGACATGTTCGATATCAGCGGCACCATGTGGATGGTGAGCCTGTGTTTTGTGTACGGCATGAAAAGCATTTGGATACCCTGGCTATGGCCGGTATTTAACCAGGTGTTTCTGATGATGTACCTCTCGCGCTGGCTCCGCCGCTCAAACGCCGCCACCGGTGCCGAATGGCTGGCCACCCGTTTTGGTAAAACCGGACCGGGCGTGGGCCAATCGCACCTGATAGTTATTGCATTTGCCTTGCTGTGCTGCCTTGGCTTTTTGGCTTATGGCTTTATTGGCCTGGGCAAATTTATTGAGATATTTATTCCCTGGGAGTTGGTAAAAGGCTATGTTCCTTTCAACGTTTCGCCGCAGTATGTGCCGCATGTGTATGGTATAGTGTTCACCTTGTTTGCTATGTTTTACTCTATTTTGGGAGGTATGCACAGTATCGTTTTGGGCGATATGATCAAATACGGGGTGATGACGGTGGCCTGCGTCTGGATAGGTTTTATAGCGGCCCACAAACTGGCCGATCATAGTTTAAACGTTCCCGATGGCTGGTTTAGCCCCTTTTTTGGGAGTCATTTAAATATGAACTGGTCGGGTATTATTACCGAGGCTAACAAGAAGATAAAGGATGATGGTTACTCGTTGTTCGGGTTGTTTTTTATGATGATGACTTTTAAGGGCTTCTTCGCGGCATTGGCCGGCCCTGCGCCTAATTACGATATGCAGAAGATACTGTCCACCCGATCGCCCGAGGATGCCAGCAAAATGAGTGGTTTTGTAAATATTATTTTACTGCCTATCCGCTACTCGCTTATCATCAGCCTCGCCATTTTGGGTTTGCTTTACTATAACCAAATGAACCTGAAGGATGCTGCAGGCGGTATCGATTTCGAACGTATTTTACCGGCGGTTATCAATAGCTTTTTACCTGTAGGGCTGGTTGGTTTACTGCTTGCCGGTTTACTGGGGGCTTTCATGAGCACATTTAGCGGCACCATGAATGCCGCGCAGGCGTATATTGTTAACGATATATACCTCAAATACGTTAACCCCACGGCATCCAATAAAAAGATCATCACCATGAATTACCTGATTGGGGTAGTGGTGGTTGCTGTAGGTGTTATCCTGGGCTTTTTTGTGCGCGATGTTAACAGCGTGTTGCAGTGGATAGTATCGGCACTTTATGGTGGCTATGTAGCCTCTAATGTGTTAAAATGGCATTGGTGGCGCTTTAATGCAACCGGCTTTTTCTACGGGATGCTGGCTGGTATTTTATCATCGCTTATTTTCTCGGTATTTATCTCATCCGGCGATCTGTTATACTGGTTCCCGGTATTGTTTCTGATATCGCTGGCGGGTTCTGTTCTGGGGACTTATGCAACTGCGCCTACAGATATGGAGGTGCTAAAATCATTCTACTGCAACGTACGCCCCTGGGGTTTTTGGGAGCCTGTTAAAAAACTGGTAATGGCCAATGATGAGAGCTTTGTGCCCAATAAAAACTTTAAAATCAATATGTTCAACGTGGTAATTGGTACCATAGCGCAACTTTGCCTTACCATACTGCCCATGTACCTCATCCTTAACCAAAAACTGCCCCTGGTGGTTACAGTAGGGTTGCTGGCAGTTATCATGCTGATACTTAAGAAAACCTGGTGGAATAAACTAAAAGATTATTGATAACATAATACCTATATGACCCCTGAATTTAAGCAAAGGCTGGCCCTGCTGCAACAAGAACAACAACTACTGATAACCAAGCCCAACCAGGTGGCAGGCACAGGTAACGGTATTTTTAACCGCTATAAAAACCCGGTACTTACCGCCGCGCATACGCCCATTAACTGGCGGTATGATCTGCATGCCGAAACCAACCCGTATCTTATGGAACGCTTTGGTATTAACGCTGCCTTTAACGCCGGTGCCATTAAGTTTAATGGCAAATATATAATGGTAGTTAGGGTAGAAGGGGTAGACCGTAAATCCTTTTTCGCGGTAGCCGAAAGTCCCGATGGTATCAGCAATTTTACTTTTTGGGAATACCCCATCAACCTGCCCCAAACGCATGAGCCGGATACCAATGTATACGATATGCGCCTTACCCAACACCAGGACGGCTATATTTACGGCCTGTTTTGCACCGAACGACGCGATCCCGAAGCCCCGGTGCATGATCAATCCATGGCTATTGCTGCCTGCGGTATTGCCCGCACCAAAGATCTGCTAAACTGGGATCGCCTGCCCGACCTGAAAACCAACTCGCCACAGCAACGGAACGTGGTTTTACACCCCGAGTTTGTAGATGGTAAATATGCCATGTACACCCGTCCGCAGGATGGTTTTATTAGCGCGGGAACTGGCGGCGGCATCGGTTTTGGCCTGGCCGATAACATGGAAAACGCGGTTATAAACCAGGAAACCATCATCGATAATAAAAATTACCATACCGTTTACGAAGCCAAAAACGGGCAAGGCCCAACCCCCATAAAAACAGCGCAAGGCTGGCTGCACCTGGCACATGGTGTGCGTAACACCGCCGCCGGTTTACGCTATGTATTGTACATGTTTATGACCGACCTGCACAACCTTACCAAAGTACTGCATAAACCCGGTGGCTACTTTTTAGCCCCAGAGGGCGATGAGCGGGTGGGGGATGTATCAAACGTGGTTTTCTGTAATGGCTGGATAGCTGATGAAGATGGATCGGTGTATATTTACTATGCATCGTCAGATACCCGTATGCATGTAGCTACCACCACCGTTGATAAATTGATAGACTATGTGGTAAATACGCCTGCAGATGGCTTCCGGTCGTCTACGTCGGTTGATATCATTTACGGGATAGTTAACAGGAATAAAGACCCTCAACCAGCCCTCTCCGAAGGAAAGAGTTATTGATTGGACAAATAAGAAACAGAGGGCAAGTGCGAATCCCCTCTTGAGAGGGGCGGAGGGGTGTGTTTATTCCAGATGCATAGCGAATAACACACCCCTGCCATTTCACAGTCAGGCGCGCCCCCTCTCGAGAGGGGATTTTAAAAAATACACTAATAATGATGGACAACAAATCCCTGTCAACATACCATTCGCTACTCCCCGGAGGGGAATTGGAAAACGTTTTAGCGGATTTTAGGGCAGAACTTACCACCGAACTAAGCAACATCATAGCCTATTGGCAAAAATACACGCCTGATGAAGCGTATGGTGGTTTTTTAGGTAAGATAGATAATGACAATCACGTTATTACCGGTGCGCCCAAAGGTTCTGTTTTAAACGCGAGGATATTATGGAGTTTTTCGGCAGCTTACAATTTAAAGCCCGATGATGGGGCTTTGCAAATGGCGCACAGGGCTTATAATTATATCAGTCAATATTTTATTGATGCCGAATTTGGCGGCGTGTACTGGTCTGTTGATCACCGGGGCGAAAAACTGGATACCAAAAAGCAGGTTTACGCCAGCGCGTTTACCATTTATGCGTTGAGCGAATACTATATGGCCTCGGGGTTGGAAGCAGCGAAGGAGCAGGCCATTGGGCTTTATCATTTATTGGTTAATAAAAGTTATCACCATGATAAAACGGGGTATATGGAAGCTTTTACCCGCGATTGGCAGCCCCTTGGCGATCTGCGTTTGAGTGCAAAGGATGCTAATGAAAAGAAAACCATGAATACCCATTTGCATGTACTGGAAGCCTATACCAACCTGTACCGCATTTGGCCCGATGGAACATTAAAAACACAGATAGAAACGCTGATAAACAACTTTTTCGATTATTTTATCGACCAGAAAACCCATCACCTGGTTTTGTTTTTTGATGAAGATTGGAATCGTAAGTCGGATACGGTATCCCACGGGCACGATATTGAAGCTACCTGGCTTTTGCTGGAAGCTGCCGGGGTAATTGTAAATCATGAGAAGGCCGATCAGATAAAAAAGATTTGTTTAGCGGTTTCGGATGCTACCGTTGCAGGTTTGGATACCGATGGGGGGCTGTGGTACGAATATGAGCCCGCCGAAGATCACCTTATAAAAGAAAAGCACTGGTGGGTGCAGGCCGAGGCAATGGTTGGTTTCTTTAACGCCTGGCAAATCAGCGGCGATAAAAAATACCTTCACATCGCTATAAAAAACTGGACA
Organism: Mucilaginibacter cryoferens; assembly: GCF_014205845.1. Lineage (GTDB taxonomy): Bacteria > Bacteroidota > Bacteroidia > Sphingobacteriales > Sphingobacteriaceae > Mucilaginibacter. The sequence goes on along the minus strand of NZ_JACHCR010000021.1, from coordinate 94,799 downwards.
TTTATAAAAGATAAAATCCTCGATCATCAAAATGGTGAATGGTTTTGGGGGATACGTGCGGATGGCAGTATTATGCCCGGTGAGGATAAAGTTGGCCTGTGGAAATGCCCCTATCACAATAGCAGGGCATGTATTGAAATTATAAGGAGGATATCAAGTGATGGCGCCGGGATGTAAAATTGGTGGGTTTTGAAGGTTTGGGATGGCGTAAACTAACCAAGGTTAAGACTCACCCGGTCTACGCTTCGCTGGACCACCCTCTCTTCAACTTCGGTGAGCGTTGCACAACTAAGGACTTTTTTTCCGATGCCTGTGTCCTCACAGGCATCTTCCCGAATATAGCGCTGGTTTACCCACCCTAAACGTGGAGCATTCGGAATTGCGGTCTGTGAAGACACAGATCGCGGGTGGAAAAGATGCTGATTCTGATAACAGCGAGTTGCGCAACACTCACCTTCGTTGGAAAGAGGGTTTTGAATAAAGTATAGTAAAAAAAGAGAATGAAAAAAATGTTCAAACCCCTCTTTGCGTACCGACGTAAGAGAGACGAAGAGAGGGTGCTGTTCCGACAAAGTTGGGACTGTCGGGTGAGTATTAACCAACTTACAGAGCTAATTACCAGGTGTTAATCGATTATGGAAGGGAGAGGTAATTTTTAAGCAACCCAGATCGAACCATAAAGCATATTCGATTTGGCTATGTATAAATTGCTTCGTATCGTCCAATGATGATCTATTTTAAAATCAGTTTCTTAAAATAACTTTATATGAAATTATATACTAAAACCTTGTTAGCCGCGATACTTGGTACCGCGTTGCATGTAAATGCTATTGCGCAAACAGCAGATGGCGCGGCACCTGTCGCCGTAGCAAAAGATCAGCCAATAGCGCAGGCCGGTAATTTTGCGCCAACGCCTCCTATGGGTTGGAATACATGGAACACATTTCAGACAAATATTGACGAACCTTTATTGAAAGGCATGGTTGATGCTTATGTATCGTCGGGCATGCGCGATGCCGGGTACAAATATTTTGTGTTGGATGATGGCTGGATGACCATGGAGCGCGATAAAAATGGCGATCTGGTGGCCGATCCCAAAAAGTTTCCCAACGGGATGAAGGCCTTTGCCGATTATGTACACACTAAAGGTCTTAAGTTTGGTATTTACAACTGCGCGGGCAACAAAACCTGTGCAGGCTACCCGGGCAGCCGGGGGCACGAGTATCAGGATGCCCGGTTGTATGCATCTTTCGGGGTAGATTTTTTAAAGTACGATTGGTGTAATACCGATAGCCTTAACGCCCGTGAAGCGTATATTACCATGAGCCAGGCGCTGAAAGCATCGGGCAGGGCAATTACTTTTAGTCTTTGCGAATGGGGAAACCACCAACCCTGGCTGTGGGCCAAGGGTGTTGGCGAACTGTACCGCACTACCGGCGATATTACCGCCAGTTTTGATAAAGACAAGCACTTTAACAGCTGGACGGCGCTAAGCGTAATGTCTATTTTAGATAAGCAACCCGCTATTGCCAAATACAATGGTCCAAACCATTGGAACGACCCCGATATGCTGGAAGTTGGCAACGGGATGAGTTTTAATGAAGATAAAGCACATTTCTCGCTTTGGTGTATGCTGGCAGCCCCGTTAGCCGCCGGTAACGATCTGCGTAAGATGTCGGCACAAACACAAGGCATCCTTACCAATAAGGATGCTATCGCTATTGATCAGGATGCATTAGGTATAGCCGCCACCAGGATTTACCAGGTAGATAGCTTAGAAGTTTGGGCAAAGCCCCTGGCCAATAACGAGGTTGCTGTTTGCTTTTTAAACAGATCGGCATCGGTAAAACAAATAACCTATAACTGGCAGCAGCAGGCTATAGAAAACGAACCAAACAACATCCATATTGATTTTGCCAAAGCATCATTTAAGCTGCACGATATATGGGCTAATAAGGATTTGGGCACCACCAAAAAAGAATTTAAGCAAACTTTGACGGGGCATAGTGTGATTGTGGTAAGGTTGGTGAAGCAGTAGGTTGGATGTGTAGATGATTGGCTAGCTCTTGAGCTGCGATTATAAATTTATTGATATCAAGGAAAGGGGCATCGCCCTGGTAAATATTGTAGCCGCGGGTTTTAACCCGTGGTAATATAAATGCAGATAAAAGAGAACCGTAGGTTCGGCCAATATAATCTGGACCTGGTTAAAGAAAATGGTCCGTGCCGATGGCACTCCATAATACGTTTGCGCATTCCACGGGTTGAAACCCGTGGCTACAGTATGCGTCGAGCCTACGGCTCTTGGGCTGCAATTTCAAATTTACTGATGACCGTTAAAGGGGCATCGCCCCGACCAATATTGTAGCCACGGGTTTTAACCCGTGGTAATATAAATGTAGATAAAAGAGAACCGTAGGTTCGGATAATATAATCTACGCCTGGTTAAAGAAAATGGTCCGTGCCGCTGGCACTCAATACTTTGGTTTTTATATTACCACGGGTTGAAACCCGTGGCTACAGTATGCATCGAGCCTACGGCTCTTGGGCTGCAATTTCAAATTTACTGATGACCGTTAAAGGGGCATCGCCCCGACCAATATTGTAGCCACGGGTTTTAACCCGTGGTAATATAAATGAGATAAAAGAGAACCGTAGGTTCGGCCAATATAATTTGTGCCTGGTTAAAGAAAATGCACCCGATAATAGGTCTTTTATCTGCTTGTAGATCGTGGGTAATATTTTATCTGCCTTTTATCTTACGTAAGCTGGAAGCTTACACCTGGTTTACCCACGAGTTAGGCTGCGCTAACCTCGCGGGAATTGGTACAAATGTATTTATGACTTTTTCAACACAATCACACCCAAAATCCCTGCCAACAACGAAGCCAGTAAAATTCCATATTTAGCCTGGTCAACCATTTCTGGATGGGTAAAGGCTAAGCCCGAGATAAAGAGCGACATAGTAAAACCAACCCCGGCCAGCAGCGCAACGCCTGTTATTTGTTTCCAGTTGGAGTTTGCAGGTAGCTGGGCGCCAAATTTTACCATAAGCCAGGTGGCTACCAGTACGCCAATAAATTTACCGGCTACCAGGCCAATAGCAACGCCCATACTTACGGGATTAAGTAGCGAGGAGAAGAAGTTTGCACCTATCATTATCCCCGCGTTTGCCAGCGCAAAAAGTGGCATCACCACAAAAGCAACCCAGGGATGCAGGCCATACTCTATCTTTTGCAGCGGCGTTTCGGCATCGGCATTTAGCTTCTTTATTTTTTCGATGGTATGGTGTTGCTCTGGTGTGGTAAGAGTGCTGTTATTCGGAATTTGTTCTTCAAAATCAAATAATAGCTTGCGCAGACTTTCGGCATAACTTTTTTCGTTGACGCGGGTACGCGCCGGGATGGTAAAGGCTACCAATACGCCTGCTATGGTGGCGTGTACGCCCGAAAGTAAAAACGCCACCCAAACGGCAAAGCCTATTACCAGGTAAAAAATAATATTGCGGATGCCCAGTTTATTGCCGATAAGCAAAAAGGTGAGCAAGCAAAAGCCTATAGTGAGCGGGGCAAAGTCGATATGTGCGCTGTAGAATATAGCTATTACCAGTACAGCGCCCAGATCATCGGCTACAGCCAATGCTGATAGAAATACCTTTACCGATGATGGAATATGTTTGCCGGCAATTGATAATAAAGCCAACGCGAAGGCAATATCTGTAGCCATAGGGATACCCCAGCCATGTGCCGATGGGGTGCCTTTGTTGATAAAAAAGTAGATAAGGGCAGGCACTATCATTCCGCCTAAAGCGGCTACCATAGGCAGCGATGCTTTTTTTATGGTAGATAGTTCGCCGGCCATAAATTCGCGTTTGAGTTCGAGCCCAATTACAAAGAAAAAGATGGCCATCAAACCGTCATTGATCCATAAATGTAATGGATGATTGAGGGCATAATGCCCAATACTCATTGATACTTTAAGGTCCCAAACCTGGTGGTACGAATGCGAAAAAGGAGAATTTACCCATATAATAGCTGCCAGAACACTAATAAAAAGCACAATACCACTGGTATGCTCCTGGTGTATAAACCTGCTTACCGGTTCGGTGAATTTATCAATAGGTAGTTTTTGGCGCATGGTTTTATAAGTATCAAGTAGTTAGTATCAAGTAGCAAGACAGCTTCATTTGTTCGGGCGGGATCTGTACCTACCCATTACAAGTTTTAAATTACTCCTTTTTGTCATTCTGAACGTAGTGAAGAATCTATTCTACACCATGCGTATTCGTCCTGTATAGTCTGCGAATAGATCGCTTCGTACCTCAGCATGACAAGGTTTTGAGAGAATGTCATTACTGTTTTTTTTAGGTTAATCCGCACTGACGCCGTTTTACTATCATCACCCTTCAAAGGTCTTAATCCTTGTTCCAAAAATCTTTGCTCCCTACAACGGTTTCCAAACGTTATTGCTCTTGTCCGAATCTGCATCGTAAGTAGTGCCCAAAACTATTTGGGTTATTTTACCTTTTTTAGCTGTGAAATTTAACACGGTTGTTTTGTTGCCTTTTGCCCATGCGGCTATACTTGTGCCGGCCGTTTGCTTGCTGCCATCGGCATAAAAAATGGTGAGGTGTACCGGTACGGCTTTGTTGCCAATACTGGTGATGGTTACTGTGTATTTTGATGCTACGTGAGCTACTTTGCTGATAGCCAGATCTGGGATGCCGTTATCAAAGAACCAGTTTTTCCAAAACCAGTTGATGTTGATGCCTGCGCCGGTGTTCATACAATTAAAAAAATCATAAGGCATGGGGTGTTTGCCATGCCAAAGGTTGATGTAATTGTGCAGGGCTTTGGTAAATAGCTCGTCGCCCAGCATCTCTTTTACATAGAGGTAGCCCAGGCCGGGTTTAGGATAGTTGTCGGTAAATTTGGCTATGCCGGTTTGGGCCGGGGTAAGCGTCATGATAGGGGCATCCTGCTCAGAGCCGGCGGAAGTGTTAACCGCTTCCATGCCATAAAAATCTACAATTTTAGGATCTATCTCCGGGCTTATCAGCCACTCGCCAATGGTTGCCCAACCCTCGTCCATAAAACCGTATTTGGTTTCGTTAATACCCATATAAAAAGGGAACATGGTGTGAAATATCTCGTGATCGGTAAGTTCAATAGCATCGTCACTTTGTTCAAGCGGGTTATCGTTTACCATCATGGGGTATTCCATTTGGTCGAGGCCATCAAAAACGGTTTCGTGCGGGTATGGGTAAGGCCATTTTGGAAATTTGTAACTCATGGTTTCTACCGTTTTGCGGGCATAGTTCACTACCTCAAAATAGTCTTTATGGGTGGGGTTAAATACGGCATCAACCCGGGTCCGCCTTTTAGTAATGGGGTCAACCACCAGGCTGCTTGCTTTCCATATATAATGGTTACTGGTGGCAAAGGCCAGGTCGGTAACGCTATCGGCCTCAAATTTCCAGGTGTTGGTAGCATTCTTTTTGGTAACATCGCCTGCGGCTAAATCGGCCTCCGTTACAATGTCGGTCACTTTATCGTCCTGGCTGGCCGCTGTTATCAGTTTTACATATTTGGGGTTGTAAACTTCGTCGGCATTTTTGAGATTGCCGGTGGCCCACACCTGGTAATCGCCGGGTACGGTTATCTCGGCATTAAAATGACAGAAATCGTTATAAAACTCCTGCGAGCCTATGTATGGGAACTCGTTCCAGCCGTCAATGTCGTCATAAACAGCTACGCGTGGAAAAAAGTAAGCTATAAAAAAAGCCCCGTCATCAACCTGTCCGGTACGGATATGCGATGTTTTGTTGAGGGTGTAAGCGTAGGCGATATCTAAATGAACTTTTTGTTTTGGAGCTATGGGCGTTACTTTCAACGACATATTGGTACCGTTAATACGATGTTTGGTACTATCCAGCGGTTGATTATCCATACTCATGGATTTTATCTGCACGCCATCTGTTAAATCATTTGGCGATATGGGCATGTCTCTGATAGCGCCTTTTTTATAGATATTGGGGTAAAGCTTAAATTCGATTGTTTTTAAAGTATCCGGACTGTTGTTTATATAATCTATACCTACGGTGCCGGTAAGTTGGCGGGTTTTAGGATCGAAGTTTACTTTTATGCTATAATCGGCAGTGTTTTGCCAGTAGTTTTTACCTGGCGCGCCGCCCTGGGTGCGGGTGCCTTTTGTATAGGTTTTTTGCAGTGTGGTACTGATGGGTAAAATAACTTGTGCCGATGTTATGGTGCTACCCAATAACAAAACTACGGGCAGTAATTTTTTTAGATTGATCATGAAGCCAGTTTATATCTATATTTACGGTAAATATAATAAACAGGAAGGTAAACCTGCCGAAGAGGTAATTTAATACGTAAATATTGCCACCGGTAAAACTATTGTAGCTTTGTTTAAGTATTACCAACTATAACTAAAATACATGACCGCAGAGAAAATGATCATTATAACAGGTAAACAATACCTGGAGCTTAAACAAAGTTTAGAGAGTGGCGAAGGCCTTACCTATAATATAGGTACCGATAAGCATCCCGAAATGGTAAGAATTACCAATATGTACATGGATACCGACCCCGATTTTACGCGCAACTCGGGCCAGTTTGCCAAAATGAGCGAAAGCCTGAATGTGCAGGTGAAACTGGAGTATGTGGCAGAGTAAATTTGTACGGTAAAATTAGGGTGGAAGCTTAGAACTTTTTATTGAGTGGTCTTTGCGAAAAATTAATGATGGCGCTATCACTTTCGCTAATCTCCTCTTTTTCTATTCTGCTTTTTATATAAATAAACAGATCGTTTTTTATGGTGTATAATGAACCTGACGATTTGAAATCGTCTTTTTTATCATAATAATATTTATGCATGGTGAATATTTTGTAGTCATTAACTACAAAAACTCCGAAACCTGATAAGTGGTCTCTTTTAAATTGTTTGTCTTTTACCAGGGTTTTAGTTTTATTATCTATTGCATATAATTCGGTATAGCCGCGGTCGGTACCACTGTTAGTTGTAATTAAAGTGAAATCGCCTAAAGTTAAGCAACTTGTTTTATGAACTATTCCATTTTTTATTTCGCGAATGTAGGGGTAAGCTTTTTTTAGATCAATTGAGTGTTTTTTTGAGATACAAAGAGTTTTGCCATTTACAATAACACATGAGCTATCTTCCTTTGCGTATACACGAACTGGTTGAAGGAGAGAATCCTGATCTGGCTTTTGTTTAAGTTTGGTGGCAACGGCAGAAATCTTCGCTTTTGCTGTAGATGAAGGATAGGGACTGTGACAAGAAACCAAGCTTATGATTATGCATATTGTACATAAGCTAAAAGCTTGGTTTAATTTCATCTTTATTAAATGGTTTGTTGTTTACCACCCTCCCTTAAAGCCCTCCGTCAACGCGTGACGATAGCCCTCCAGATCAAACGAGTATAAATATGGTGCCTTATGGGCACCTCCTTTACGGGGTTGCTCCGCGCGGTTAAGGATGCCAAAAGCCAGTATACGGCGTTGAAAATTGCGCCGGTCTAATTTTTTGTCCAGTATGGTTTCGTACAGTTTTTGCAGTTCGGGCATGGTAAATTCCTTTGGCATCAGGTTATAACCAATAGGTTGGTAATTTAACTGCAGGCGTAAGGTATCCAGCGCGGTTTTAAATATCAGTTCGTGGTCCAATTCCATGGTGGGCATATCGTCCAGATCGCGCCAGCCGCAAAGTTCAGAAAAACGGTCGGCCTTGGGCGTAACTTCAGAAAAATCGACCAATGCATAATAACCTATTGACAAAAATCGGTTGGAGAACCAGTTTTGCTCGGGCGGCAGCATATCGGCATACATGTCATTGTGTACTTTTGAGCGGTCGGGAGCGCCAAAAACGTGAAATTGTTGTAAAAAGATCTTATCCAAACCTGTACGTTCATTTAATATACGGTTTGCCGCCATTTCAATGGGTTCGGGCTTAAGCACAAAGCCACCCGGCAGGTACCATTTTTCTTCACCTATATTTTTTAACAATAGTACTTTCATCTGGCCTTCGTGAAAGCCAAAAACCACACAATCAATAGAAATATGTTCGAGGTAGTTTTTACGCGCCTCGTCGCTATACTCAATAAGCTCTTCTCTGGTCAACATTTTTGCTATTCTACAAAAATACTTTGATTATTTAATTATAATATTTACAATTGTGTACTTTATACACAATTGTAAAGTTGTTGTAATATAGCCAATTATCACCGGTAAGTTTTTAATTAAATAGTTAACAGGCGCCAGATCGCGCTTTTTACCTATCCATATTTTGTTAATCAATATCCTTACAACGTAAATTAAAAAAATGAACAAGTACTTTTCTGCCCGAATTATTGCCAGGGTTATTCCGCTTTGTGTGGTGTTGCTGCCTTTTGGTAAGGCATCGGCCCAAAGCCAAACCGAAGATGCCAAAATGAATGTTTTTGTAAGCGGTTTATTAAAAAAAATGACCCTTGATGAAAAGATAGGTCAATTAAACCTGGTAACTATTGGCGCGCCAACAACAGGTTCGGTGGTAAATAAGGGTGTTGAAGAAAAAATTAAAAAAGGCGCAATAGGTGGCGTTTTCGGTATCTGGGGTGCAGCGCAAACCAAAGAGGTACAGGAAGCAGCCGTAAAAAATTCGAGATTGCATATCCCGTTAATATTTGGTTTAGATGTTATTCACGGGCATCGTACTATTTTCCCTATTCCTTTGGGTATGTCGGCAACGTGGGATATGGACCTCATCAAACAATCGGCGCATATAGCAGCTAAAGAAGCTACAGCAGAGGGATTAAGCTGGGTATTTTCGCCCATGGTTGATATTGCCCGCGACCCACGTTGGGGCCGTATTTCAGAAGGCTCTGGCGAAGACCCATGGTATGGCGGCCAGGTTGCAAAAGCCATGGTACAAGGCTACCAGGGCACCAGCATGAAAAATGCCGACGCGGTAATGGCCTGCGTAAAACACTTTGCCTTATATGGCGGTGCAGAGGCTGGTCGCGAATACAATACGGTTGATATGAGCCGCATTAAAATGTACCAGGATTATTTGCCACCATACAAAGCCGCTGTTGATGCCGGCGCCGGCAGCTTTATGAGCTCATTTAATACTGTTGATGGTGTACCTGCCACGGGTAACCAATGGTTGTTAACAGATCTGTTGCGTAAACAATGGGGGTTTAAAGGTTTTGTGGTATCAGATTATACCGCTGTTAACGAGATGGAAGCCCATGGCCTTGGCGATCTGCAAATGGTATCGGCACTGGCTTTAAAGGCCGGTTTGGATATGGACATGGTTGGCGAAGGTTTTTTAACTACGTTGAAAAAATCATTACAAGAGAAAAAAATAACCCAGCTGGAGATTGATCAGGCTTGCCGCCGCGTGTTGGAGGCTAAATATAAACTGGGTTTGTTTGATAATCCTTACAAATCAATGGATGTGGCGAGGGAAAGTACAGATGTATTATCTGTAGCTAACCGCAGCGCTGCAAGGGAAATTACCAAACACTCCTTTGTATTGTTAAAAAATGATAACCAAACCCTGCCGTTGAAAAAAACGGGGATGAGCATTGCGCTTGTTGGTCCGTTGGCTAATAACCAGCGCGATATGCTGGGCACCTGGGTTGTTGCCGGCGATTGGGAAAAATCTATCAGTGTAATGCAGGGTATTAAAAACGTTGTGGGCGATGGTGTTACTATCAACTACGCCAAAGGATCTAACATTACCGAGGATGCCGAATTTATAAAACGCTTAAACTTTGGCCCGGGAATGGTTTCTATCGATCCGAAACCTGCGGATGAACTATTGAAAGAAGCTGTAGACGCGGCCAACAAATCGGATGTGATAGTTGCCGTGGTAGGGGAGTCGCAAAGCATGTCGGGCGAATCGTCAAGCAGGTCGGATATCGATATCCCGGAGCCTCAGAAAAATATGCTGAAGGCGCTATCAAAATTAGGCAAACCAATGGTTATTGTATTGTTTAACGGCAGGCCGCTTACCCTAACCTGGGAAAACGAACACGCAACCGCTATTTTAGATGTATGGGCACCAGGTACCGAAGCGGGTAACGCCATTGCCGATGTTTTATTTGGCGATTATAACCCTGCCGGAAAGATCACCGCTACCTTTCCACGCAGTGTAGGGCAGATACCTATATATTATAATCATAAAAACACCGGCCGCCCGTACAGCAGTGGCCCAACCAAGTTTAAATCAAACTACCTGGATATTTCTAATGAGCCGCTTTATCCTTTTGGTTATGGCCTAAGCTATACCACATTTGGTTATAGCGATGTTAAGTTAAATAAAACCACTTTAAAAGGTAACGAAACCCTTACCGCTACAGTTACCGTAACTAATACCGGCAAACTTGCCGGCGAAGAGGTGGTGCAACTATACATCAGCGACCCGGTTGCCAGCATTAGCCGCTCGGTAAAAGAATTGAAGAATTTTAAGAAGATAAAGCTGCAGCCGGGCGAGGCTAAAGTGGTAAGTTTTGCCATTACGCCAGAGCAGTTAAAATTTTACAATACCCAGCTTAAATATGATTGGGAACCGGGCAAATTTGTGGTGCAAATTGGTACCAATTCTAGTGATACTCATTCAGCATCTGTTTGGTGGACTAAATAAAAGGGCTATAAGTTTTGGCGTATAAATTATATTGAAATAATATATAATGCCCTCTTTCGTTCCCTCGTTTGGAAGGTAAGGGTACTCCCGAAAAAGCGCTGAATATTTTAAATATGCAGCGCTTTTTAGTTTAAAAAGGATTTTTTTTGCCGCTGTTTATAACAACCTTATGTAATGAATAAATGTATTCTGCACGTTTATTATTTTGTTTATAAATGTGTGATCTACATTTATTTATCATGAAAATAATAAATGTTGTAATGACATTATTGCAAAATCATGATGATATTTTAACCTTTTGTTTTGCCGGGCAGTGTAGCATTTTTGTACTATCAGGATGATGGAAAATGTAGCGCTTTAAACCGCTTTGCATTAAATATGAATGTTTAAGCCATACTTAGGGTAATGTATTATCCTCAACTTTGATATTTTAGCTTTGTGAAAATTTTAAACAAGTGGGGTTTTTATTAATAATTTATTAATAAAACATGCACAATTTATAATTTTATCGCCTTAAAGGTTTTATAAATAATTAATTTGTAAATCTGTATTTTTCACTTGTGTAAACAATACACTCTCATTACATTAGTTCCATAGCCAATATAAATTTCTGGAGCACCAGAAACCATACACATTCTGATAGTATTATAACATAGTTCATGTAAACCTTAGTTGTTAAGGAGCATGAAAAGAGGGTAACGGGGATAAGTTAAATTTGTTACAGGAAGTTAATATATGATAAGACTTTTACATTCCAACATTTTAAGATCTTCAAAATTTACCGGTTCGCAGTTTGTGAACCAGCCTCATGATTTTTTTGTTCTCACCAAAAAAATTGTAACGAGGTTTATTGCTATGCAGTTAAAAACTTAAAAACCACCAAAACAGAACCAAGTTCTTAAATCAAATATATTAATCAACTAAATCTCAATCTCATGTTTAAAAGTTTACTCCTAAAGGGAAGGTTCCTTGGCGTGCTACTATGCTGCCTGGTATCTTCATTGGTAGTTACAGCCCAAACAAAGTACAAGGGTAAAGTTATCGGCAGCGATGACAAATTGCCTATCATTGGAGCGTCGGTACGCATCCAGGGATCTACTACTGGTGCTGTAACAGATGTTAATGGCGAATACAGCCTAACATTAAACGTAGGTCAAACGCTTGTAGTTTCCTACATCGGGTATCAAACCCTGGAAGTTAAGGTTGGCTCAAACACCAACATGGTAATTACGCTGATAGCCGGCAACAACGCGTTAAACGAAGTTGTTGTAACAGGTTACACCTCACAGCGTAAAAAAGACATCACCGGTTCGGTAGCTGTAGTTAATGTGGCCAGTTTAAAAACTGTACCATCAGCTAATACAGCATCTTTATTGCAAGGGCAGGCTGCGGGCGTAACCGTAATTAGCTCTGGTAACCCAGGCGGTGGTGCTACTGTTAACGTGCGTGGTGTGGGTTCTATTTACAGCACTACTCCATTGGTGTTAATTGATGGTGTTCAGGGAACCCTGAATGATATCAGCCCTAACGATATCGAATCTATCCAGGTATTGAAAGATGCCGGTTCTGCTTCCATTTATGGTGTGCGTGGTTCAAACGGTGTTGTTGTAGTAACTACCAAAAAAGGTAAAAATGGTGCTGCAACTATTAGTTATGATGCTTTCTACGGCGATCAGCAACCGTTAAAAAACGGTTTTAAATTAGCCGATTCTAAAACTTACGTTGAGGCTCTTTACGAATCGTACAAAAATGCAGGTGCGTTGGGTAAAAATACCCAGTATGATCCTACCGGTTCTGGTACCTGGACTATTCCTGATTACCTTACACCGGCCGGTGCACATGCTGGCGATCCCAATACAGATCCATCAACTTATGTTTTAAATCCTTCATTGGCAGGCGGCGATAATCAAATTACCAAAGCCAACAAACAAGGTACCGATTGGTTTCATGAAGTGTTTAAAGCAGCTCCTATACAAAGCCATAACATTACAGCAAGCGGTGGTAACGATAAATCTACCTACTTAATGTCTGTCAACTATTTAAATCAACAAGGTACATTAATTGATACTTACTTTAAACGTTATTCTGTTAGAGCAAATACCATGTTCAATATTGGTAACCATGTACGTGTGGGCGAAAATGCTTATATATTTTACAAAAGAAACCCTAACGTAAGCAATAACCAAAACGAAGGTAACGCGATATCATACATTTACCGCGAACCACCTGTTATCCCGGTTTATGATATTGCAGGTAATTATGCAGGTACCAGATCTGGAAGTTTAGGTAACTCAAGCAACCCGGTTGCTGTACAGGACCGTACAAAAAATAACAGGAACAATAACTGGGATATCAACGGAAACGTATATGCCGAGGTTGACTTTCTGAAGCACTTTACTTTACGTACAAGCTTTGGTGGTACCGTAGATAACTACTACTATTACTACTACACACCAACAGCTTACGAAAACTCTGAAGGTAACACCACTACCAATTCTTATACAGAGGTTGCAGGCTTTAACAGCAACTACACCTGGCAAAATACTTTAAATTATAACCAACAGTTTGGTAAGCATAATGTTAAGTTTTTAGCAGGTACAGAGGCCGTTACCAATTCTGGCCGTGGTATACAAGCGGGTGGCAGCAACTATTCACTATCTTATGATCCTAACTATGTTACTGTTGCCAATGGCTTAGGTACACCAAGTAACGCTGTGCCAACAACTCCATATCCAAGTGCATTGTATAGCAATACCTTAAAATCATTTTTTGGCAGGGTTGATTATAACTTTGATGATAAATACCTGCTTAGTGGTACTATCCGTCGTGACGGTTCTTCATACTTCGCGCCAGGCCACCAATGGGGAACATTCCCATCTGCAACAGTTGGCTGGAGGCTTTCAAAAGAAACTTTCCTTAAAAATGTTAGCTGGTTAAATGACTTGAAACTTCGTGCTGGTTACGGTGCTTTGGGTTCGTTATCAGGTGTTCAGAATCAGCCAAGCAACGCTTATACATTGTATACACAATCGCCAGGTAACGCTAACTATGATATCAATGGTTTAGGAGGTACAGGTAACGCAATTGGTACTTACAGATCACAATTAGGTAACTTAACTACAACCTGGGAAACTGATAAGATCAAAAATATTGGTTTAGATGCAACCATTCTGAATAATAAATTGGATTTCTCTATTGAGTATTTCGAAAAATCAATTACAAATTTATTATTCCCGGATAAAGATCCATCTCTTGCTCTTGCTACAGTAGCGGTACAAAACCTGCCTTACGTTAATGGTGGTAACATTTCAAATAAAGGTATTGAGTTAACAGCCAATTATCATGGTAATGTAGGTAGCGATTTTAAATACGATCTGGGTTTAAACTTAAGCCATTATTCAAATAAAGTGGTTAGCTTAAATAACGGCGCTTTATATTATGCGCCAAACAGTGCCGGTTCAACCCGTTTACAAAACTTTGTAAGGTTAACTCCAGGTCAGCCTGTGGGTGAGTTTTATGGCTATAAAGTAATTGGTTTGTATAAAGATGCTGCTGATATTGCTGCTTCACCAACTGATGTTAACGCCCAGCCAGGTTTCTTTAAATACCAGGATACTAACCACGATGGTAAGATCACCGCTGATGATAAAACTAATATAGGTAATCCAAACCCTAAGTTTACAGGTGGCTTTACCCTTAACATGAGTTATAAAAACTTTGATTTCAACGCGTTCCTTTACGGTTCATTTGGTGGCAAAGTGTTTAATTACATTAAATACTGGACTTACTTCCCACAAGTATTTACAGGTAACGTAAGTGCCGATATATTAGGCCCTAAAGTTTGGAAACCAGGTGCTGATAATACCAACGCAACTATCCCTGTATTAACCAGGATAGCTAATACCGATAATACCGGTGATGTAAACTCATGGTATGTAGAAAGTGGTACTTATGTTAGGTTAAAATCATTAACAATTGGTTACACCTTCCCTAAGTCGGCTATTAAAAGTATCGGTGTTAAAAAAATCAGGGTATATTTATTAGCCAACAACTTGTTTACCATTACCAAATACTCTGGTTTAGACCCTGAGTTGCAGGCATCAAACTTAGGTGATAATACCAGCTTCGGAATTGACTTTGGTAACTATCCGGCTAATCAAAAAATATACAATATTGGAGTTAACGCCACTTTCTAATACATAAAATATTTAAAATATAAGTTATGAAAAAATTACACAAAAAACTGATTATACCTTTAGCGCTGCTGTTGCTGTGCGTGGTATATGCCTGTAAGAAGAATATGCTTAATCAGCCCATACTCGCTGCTTTAAGCCCTGTTACGCTTGCTAACCAGGTAGGTGTTGAAAGCTTGCTTATCGGCGATTATTCGCTGCTGGATGGTGCGGGCGGTATTGGCGGCGGTATTGACGCTGCCGGCTCAAACTGGCTGTTTGGCAGTGTTGCCGCGGGTGATGCTTACAAAGGTTCAGAACCATCAGATGGTGGTAATGATGCCCTGCCTGTAGGTAACTTTACCGAAAGTACCAGCAATCCATACATTACATCAAAATACACTTTATGCTTTGATGGTGTAGTACGTGCAAATGATGTATTGCGTACACTTAAATTAGCAAAAGATGTTTCTGCCGCCGATGTTAAAAGGATTACCGGTGAAGCCCGCTTTTTAAGAGGCTACTATTATTTTGAGCTTAAAAAAATGTACAACATGATACCTTATGTTGATGAAACCGTAACCGACGGAAATCAACCAAATGATAAGGATATCTGGCCAAACATCGAAGCTGATTTGCAGGCTGGTATTGATAACATGACTGCTACGCCAACTCAAAAAGGTCGTGCAAATAAATATATAGCTGAGGCATACCTGGCTAAAGCTTACATGTTTGAGCACAAATTTAGCGCGGCTTTACCTTTATGGCACGATGTAATTGCAAACGGTACAACTGCAAGTGGTGCTAAATTTGCACTTAATCCAAACTTTCAATCAAACTTTAGCCCAGAGGCTAATCAGAAAAATAGTTCAGAGTCGGTATTTGCTGCTCAGGCATCTGTAAATGATAACTCGTTGGGTAACAACGGTAACATTGGTGATGAACTAAACTTCCCTTATAACAGCGGTCCTGGTGCTTGCTGCGGTTGGTTTAACCCATCACAATCTTTAGCAAACTCATTTAAAACAGATGCTAACGGCTTGCCATTGTTTACAACCTTTAACACAGGTAATAATGTTAGTGATAAAACAACTCCATATACCGGCAATATAGATCCACGTATTGATATCACCATGGGCCGTCCAAACATTCCATATCTTGACTGGGGCAATCCTCCTGCAAGCTGGATTCGTGACCCTACAGATGGTGTTTTCAACCCACGTAAAAACGTTTATTCATCTGCAGAAAAAGGTACAAATTCAAGTACCGAAAATTACTGGGCAGCTAACGAGGTTACCTCAAACAACGTTAACCTGATGCGTTTTTCTGATGTATTGTTAATGGCTGCAGAGGCAGAAATTGAGGCTGGTGACCCTAATGTTGCTTTAGCAAATGTAAACTTGGTACGTGCACGCGCTGCCAGCAATATCTGGTGGGTTTACAAAAACACAACTTACGATCCAAAAACTTCAACTTACGCAGATCATACCACTCCTGCTGATAAGTACGTGGTTAATCCTTATCCTGCTGGTGCTTTTGCCGATAAAACTTATGCCCGCCAGGCTATTCACTTCGAAAGAAAAATTGAATTGGGTATGGAAGGTCAGCGTTTCTTCGATCTTCAGCGTTGGGATCAGGGAACTGGTAGTATGGCCGATGAGATCAATGCATTCTTTGCATTTGATATCAAAATCAACTCTCAGTTAACTGGTGGTCACTTCACCAAAGGCAGAAATGAGTATTATCCAATACCTCAGGGCCAAATTGACCTTTCTGCTTCAACAGGGGCTTCTAAACTGAAACAAAATCCTGGTTATTAATTTAAAATAACCATTTGATTATTCTTAATTTAGGTGGAGATAATTGTCTCCACCTTTTTTATATCCTATTTTTAAAAATCCATGAAGTATACGCACTGGTTTATTTGTTTGTCTGTTTGTTCGCTTACGGCATGTAAAAAATCAACACTTTTCCAGCTAATCCCGTCGTCTCATTCTGGTATCACCTTTAGCAATACTATTATAGAGAACGATACAATAAATCCCCTTACCAAGCTCAACCTGTATAATGGCGGTGGCGTAGGCATCGGCGATTTTAATAATGATGGTTTGCAGGATATTTATTTTGTTGGCAACCAGGTCTCCAACCGCCTGTATCTCAATAAAGGAGATATGAAGTTTGAGGATGTAACCACCAAAGCAGGTGTAGGCGGCAAAGGTGGATGGGGACGTGGCGTTGCGGTTGTTGATATAAATAATGATGGCCTGCCGGATATTTATGTGTGCAATACTTTATTGGATGATTCTGTTAAAAGAACAAATCTGCTGTATGTAAACCAGGGCGTGGGTAAAGATGGTATACCCGTTTTTAAAGAGATGGCTAAGGAGTATGGCTTAGCTATTAACATACACTCTACCATGGCCACGTTTTTTGATTATGATAACGATGGCGACCTTGATATGTACCTTACCGTTAACGAGGGTGTGCCCAGCGATAATCAAAGTACATTCAGGCCGGTAATAAAAGATGGCAGCCACCACAGTACTGGCCGGTTGTATCGTAACAATTGGGATGCCAAACTGGGGCACCCGGTATTTACCAACGTATCTAAACAGGCGGGTATTGGCATTGAGGGCTACGGCCACGCGGCCAGCATTGTTGATATTAACAAAGATGGCTGGAAAGATATTTATGTAACTAATGATTTTATACCCGACAATATACTTTATGTAAATAATGGCGACGGTACTTTTACCGATAGGTCAAAAGAGTACTTTAAACACACATCCTTTAGCGCCATGGGGCAGGATGTGGAAGATATAAACAACGATGGACTGGCCGATTTATTTGAGGTGGATATGAACCCTGAAGATAACTATCGAAAAAAAATGTTTATGCCGCCAAACAATTACCAGATCTTTCAAAATTTCGATCACTACAATCAGCAGTATCAGTATGCACGTAATACGTTACAGATCAATCAGGGCCCGCGCCTGGGGCCTAATGATAGTATAGGCGCACCTGTATTTAGCGAAACTGCCTTTTTAAGCGGTGTAGGGCAAACAGACTGGAGCTGGGGGCCAATGCTTACCGATTTTGATAACGATGGCCTGCGCGACCTGGTAGTTACCAACGGTTATCCGCGCGATGTTACCGATCATGATTTTATTACCTTCAGAAATTCGGCTTATTCTATAGCCTCAACCAAGCAAATACTGGAGCAGATCCCGATTGTGAAAATTCCTAATTATGCATTTAAAAATACCGATGGGCTACAATTTGCAGATGTAACTAAAGATTGGGGGCTCGAAATTCCTTCGTTTTCAAACGGCGCGGCCTATGCCGATCTGGATAACGACGGTACAATGGATATGATCATCAATAATATCAACGACGAACCTTTTATTTACAAAAATACTGCCCGCGAAAGAGATAAAACAAACAGCAATTATCTGCACATACAATTTAAAGGCGGCCCGCAAAATCTGGGTGGCATAGGTGCTTTTGCTAATATTTATTACAACCATGGCAAGCAGCAGGTTTATGAAAACACACCTTACCGGGGCTATTTATCAACCATACAAAATATTGCCCACTTCGGCCTCGGCAACGTTACTAAGGTAGATTCGGTAGTAATACGATGGAATAATGGTAAAAAACAGGTACTCACCAATGTAAAGGCCAACAAAACCATTAAAGTAAGCATGGCCGATGCTAAAGAGCCCTATAGCTTTAAGCAACCGGCGCAGAGTACCACCTCTCTTTTTCGCGATGTTACCAAATCTGCCGGTATCAGCTACAAGCACCAGGAAAGAGATTATATTGATTTTAATGTTCAAAAGCTCATTCCCCATAAGCTCTCACAGTATACGCCCGCTGTTGCCGTAGGCGATGTTGATGGTAACGGCTTTGATGATATGGTAATTGGCGGTACAACCAAATTTCCCGCGCAGCTGCTATTGCAGCAGGCCGACGGTAAATTTATTCAGCGCGATCTTTTGCCGCTATCTAAAGCCCAGCAAGAAGCCAATGGCATAATGGAAATGGGGCTGTACGGCGCACCTAAAGTAAGGGTGAAAGACGAGGGCCTACTGCTGTTTGATGCCAACGGCGATGGTTACCCCGATTTGTATATTGCCAGTGGTGGTTTTGAAAGCGAATCGGGATCGGTAAATTACCAGGATAGGTTATACCTGAACGATGGCAAGGGCAACTTTACGTTGCAGCCCGATGCTTTACCTAAAAATTTAACCAGTAAGCTATGCGTGAAAGCCGCCGACTATAACCACGATGGCAAGCTCGACCTTTTTGTATCCGGCCGTGTTGACCCATGGCAGTATCCAAAACCGGTATCGAGCTTTGTGTTGCGTAACGATAGTAAAAATGGCGTTGTGAAGTTTACAGATGTATCGGCAACCGTAGCACCGACCTTAAAAAATATAGGCTTGGTATGCGATGCCACCTTTACCGATTTTGATAACGATGGCTGGCCCGATCTGATACTTACAGGCGAATGGATGCCTATAACTTTCCTTAAAAATGATAAAGGCGTATTTAAAAATATAACGCCCAATACCGGTGTGCAAAATAAGCTGGGCTGGTGGAACACCATTGCCGCCGGCGATTTTGATCACGATGGTGATATTGATTACATTGTTGGCAACACCGGTTTAAACACTTTTTATAAAGCATCAGATCAGTATCCAATATACATCACCGCCAAAGATTTTGACTTTAATGGAAGCTATGACGCCATTCCATCCGTTTTTCTGAAAGATCAGGAAGGTGTAAAACGGGAGTTTCCGGCATTTGGGCGCGATGATATGATCAAGCAAATGATAGGCACGCGTATAAAATTCCAAAATTACCGCTCATTTGCTACCGCCACCATGGATTCGGTTATTACGCCAAAAATGCGCCAGGGAGCCATCCGGCTAAAGGTAAATTACCTGCAATCGTGCTATTTACGTAACGATGGAGGTGGTAAATTCACGGCTATACCTTTACCAATAGAAGCACAGATGTCTGCACTTTGCGGTATTACTGTTGATGATTTTGATGGTGATGGCAATCTTGATGTTGCATTGAGTGGTAACGATTATGGTACCGAAGTAAGCACAGGTCGGTACGATGCTTTTAATGGTTTGATTTTAAAAGGCGATGGTAAAGGTGGTTTTAAACCTTTAAGCATTTTACAGAGCGGTTTATATATCCCTGGCGATGGCAAAGCGCTGGTTAAATTGCGGGGAGCCAAAGGAAACTACCTTTTAGCCGGTACTCAAAACCGCGACGTGATGAAATTATTTGAGTTAAGGCGGCCGGTAAAAACGCTTAACTTGCAGCCCCTGGATGTGTTTGGCATTATTAAATATAGGGATGGCAAAATAACCAGGCAGGAGTTTTATAATGGAAGTTCTTTCTTGTCGCAATCGGGTAGATTTTTTAATATTGAAAATAATATGGCATCAGTAACCATTACAGATACCTTTGGCCGCCAACGAACCGTACAATTTAATTAATTGCTTGATTATGAGATTTTTTAAAATATTTTTAGCTCTTGTTTACCTGTTTTTTATCTATGGCTGCTCGCCTAAAAAGAAAACTGCTTTAATAAAAGATGCCGATGTACTGCATAACAATGTAGACCAGCTAACACAAGTAATTATTTACGATGTTTTTACGCCTCCTGTAGCT
The DNA here is from genome assembly GCF_014205845.1 of Mucilaginibacter cryoferens. GTDB lineage: Bacteria > Bacteroidota > Bacteroidia > Sphingobacteriales > Sphingobacteriaceae > Mucilaginibacter. The sequence continues at coordinate 74,262 of NZ_JACHCR010000021.1, read as the reverse complement.
GCCCGTATTTACGGCTATACAACGCTTGCTGCCTATGAGGCAGCGAGGTATACAGATACCAGCTATAACTCCATTGCTGCACAGTTAAAAGGCTTTGGCAAACCGCCCAAACCTAAAAAAGATCTGAAATATAATTTTACGCTTGCTGCAACCAAAGCATTTTTTACAGTGGCCCATAAAATTACTTTTTCTGTAGATACGCTGCAGAAATATGAGGATAAAGTGTACGCTATGTACAAGGATAATCTTGACGATTCTACCTATGCGCGCTCCATTGCCTTTGGTATACAGGTAGGTAAATATATGTTAAAACGCTCTTTAGTTGATAATTATCCGCAAACCCGTGGTAAACCTCGTTTTTTGGGTAACGATGGTCCGGGCCAATGGCATCCTACTGCACCCGACTACCTGGATGGGGTTGAGTTTTGTTGGGGTACCATGCACACATTCGCAGTTGATACCTCTACCCAGTTTAAATTGCCACCGCCGCCAGCTTTTAGCGAAGATAAAAACAGCGAGTACTTTAAACAAAACCTGGCTGTTTACCAATTGAGCAAAAATATAACCAAAGAGCAAGTAACCATTGCCCGCTTTTGGGATGATAACCCTTTTGTGATACAGCACAACGGGCACATGATGTTTGCCAACAAAAAAATAACTCCGGGGGGGCACTGGATTGGCATTACAGCTATAGCCTGTAAAAAAACCAATGCCGATGTGGTAAAAACGGCACAAGCTTATGCCCTTACTTCAATTGCGCTGTTTGATGCGTTTATTTGTGGCTGGCAGGTTAAATACGAAACTAATTACATAAGGCCGGTAACGGTTATTAATGATAAAATTGATCACGATTGGTTACCTATGTTGCAAACTCCGCCGTTTCCGGAGTACCCAAGCGGGCATAGTGATATAAGCGCGGCATCAGCAGTAGTGCTTACCCATTTATTTGGCGATAATTTTGCTTACCAGGATACCAGCGATTTAAGGTATATAGGCATGCAGCGTCATTTCGATTCGTTTTTAAAGGCATCTGATGAAACCTCTATAAGTAGGTTTTATGGCGGTATTCATTACCTTAACAGCGTAAACCAGGGCGCGGTACAAGGCCGCCAGGTTGGCGAATACATCTGGAGTAAATTGAAACTTAAAAAATAAGGGGCTATACGGTTTTATGAGTTTTAGAAAAAGTTATCTGGTTACCGGTTATTTAGTTTTATTTACCGCAGCCTTATCGGTTGTTACGCTGATGTACGGGTGTAAACCCAAGGTTCAATCCTATAAATTAACGGGTAATCTGGCTGTTGATGGGCCAGCCCTGGTACAGCTAAAATGTACACGTTGCCACGTGCTTGCGCCAATAGAATCGTTAACAAAAGGCGTTTGGGTTAACCATGTGCTGATAGATATGGCTCCGATGTTGAAAATATCAGCCTACGGAGGGTCGTACTTTAAAAGGCAACCGCTTGATACCGCCGGCGCCACCATAGCCGAGTGGCTCACCATTGTTGATTATTATAAAAAAATGGCACCCGATACGCTGTTGCCTGCTAAAAAGCCAACACCTTTAATAAATGATTGGGCTGGTTTTACGCTAAAAAAGGCTGCGCCCGTAAACTATACTGTTTTTACCACTACAGTAGCAGTAAGCCCCTACACACATAAATTGTACAGCGCCGATGCGGTAGACGAAAAATTGAATAGCTGGGATGCAAATTTAAAACCAGATTCATTAGCCAGGTTGCCATCAGCAGGGTTTGATATTAATTTTGATAAAGGTGTTGATGGACATAATATTGCTTTTTTATCGGCAGTTGGCCGTATTGAGGCCGTAGATTTCCCTAATGGCAAATTAGTAAAGGTTGATCTGGACGATAAAAATATTAACGCTTCACAAACCTTTATAGCATCAGATTTGCCAAGGCCTGTACAAACCGTAACCGCTGATTTTAACAAAGATGGCCTTAAAGACCTGGTAGTATTAGGGCAGGGGAAAGGTAAGGGTGGCGTTTATTTGCTGAAGCAAAATAAAGATCATACGTATGAGCAGTCAACCATATTAAATAAACCAGGTGCTGTACAAGCTGTAACCGGCGATTTTAATAAGGATGGCTGGCCAGATGTAATGGTGCTAACCGGTACGGGAGATGAGGGACTTTGGCTATTTTTAAATAACCAGCAGGGTGGTTTTACAAGCAGGAAGCTGATCAGTTTTCCGCCAACAAACAGTTCAACCAGTTTTCAGTTAGCCGATATGGATCACGATGGCAATCCAGACCTGGTATATACCTGTGGTTATAATTTTCACGATTCGCGGATATTAAAACCTTACCACGGGGTGTATATTTTTAAGAATACCGGAGATTGGAATTTTAAACAAAAATGGTTTTATCCAATAAACGGATGTACCAAAGCGATAGCCGCCGATTTTGATGGCGATGGCGACCTGGATATAGCTACGATAGCCTTTTTTGCCGATATGCAAAATAACCCGGCCGAGGAGTTTATTTACTTTGAACAAAGCAAGCCATTTGATTTTAAGCCACATGCTATACCGGTAAGCAGCTACGGCCGCTGGATGTGTATGGATGTAGGCGATATTAACAATGACGGCAAACCCGATATTGTTTTAGGTAATTACGCCGATGGCTTTAAGTTTCAACGGGGTTTTAGGCCGCAATGGGATACTCATACGCCGTTAATAGTGCTCGAAAACCATACTAAAAAATAGCAGGATAAATCGTTATTGCGGCTCTACATTAAAATAGAACCTCGAACCGAAATGTAGAGGCCTTAAATGGGTAAGTGTAAATGATAAGAAAAAAGGGGTTTTCATCAAACAGTATTTGTTTATTACTTGTACTGTTGTTTACGGTAGCGGTATCTTTCAATAGCTGTGGTGGCAGCGGTTTATCGGCCGACGACGAAAAATACCTTGCCGAAGGGCGGGCTTTAGCAAAAAAGCACTGCTCTGGCTGCCACGAAGCGCCAGATCCTTCTTTGCTTGATAAAACTACCTGGGATAAAAACATCCTGCCCGCTATGGCACCCAAATTTAACATCAGGCCTTTTATGGGCGATTACGTGGTGCGTACAGGATCGGCTATGACGTTGGAGGAGTGGTACAGAATTGTAGTGTATTACAAATACAGCGCCCCCGATAAACTCATCATCCCCCAACCCGACGCGGTTAAAGACTGGGCAATTTTCAGCGCGAAACGCCCCCAACACGTCGATCGTGCCGGAATGCCATCCATGACCACCATGGTTACTTACAACCCCAGCGATAAACACATTTACAGCGGTAGCGGCAAAAGCGGGTTATACCGGTGGGATAATGATTTAAACTCAACCCTTGTTAAGCAATTCCCTTCGGCTATTGTTGATGCCAACTTTTTTAAAACAACCGCTAATCCGAATGGGGCAACAATTACCTGCATAGGTGTGCTGCCGCCTAATGATCTGTTAAGAGGTAAGGTGATCAACATTAACCTGGATAGTAAATTAAAAAGTAAAGATTCTGTACTGGTAACAGATAGCCTGCCACGCCCTGTAAAAAGTGCTTGTGCTGATTTTAATAAGGACGGCCTGATGGACTATGTAACCTGTGGTTTCGGCCGCGATAGGGGGGCTTTATTCCTGTTGCAGCAGCAGGCTAATCATCAATTTATCAAAAAAAGTATCAGGGCTATCCCTGGTGCAACACAGGTATATGTTGATGATTACAACCACGATGGCTGGCCCGATATTGTGTGCCTGTTTGCCCAGGCCGACGAAGGCGTTTGGTTGTTTCTGAACGACAAAAAAGGGGGTTTTACCAGCCAAAATCTGGTTCATTTTCCGCCTGTTTATGGTTCAAGCAGCTTTCAGATGGTCGATTTTAATCATGATGGCAAGCCCGATATTTTATATACCTGTGGCGATAATGACGACTATTCGCCCATACTAAAACCTTACCATGGGGTGTATATTTTTACCAACCAGGGCAACTGGAAATTTAAGCAGACTTATTTTTACCACATCAATGGCTGCTCCAAAGCAATGGCTGTGGATTTTGATCACGATGGCGACCTCGATTTGGCGGTGATCGCTTTCTTTGCCGATTTTAAATACCACCCTACCGAAGGTTTTACCTATCATGAGCAAACCAGCCCGGGTAAATTTAAGGTGCATGAAATTCCGATAAACCAATATGGCCGATGGATCTCGATGGATGTTGCCGATGTGGATCAGGACGGTAACCCGGATGTTATTTTAGGCAATTTTTCTGTAGGTGGCAAGGGCCTGCTTAATCAAAAAGATTACAAACCCAACTGGGATTTCTTTGAGCCCATCATCGTGTTGAAAAATACCCTTCCAAAACGACCCTGAAATCCAATTTTGTATCATTTGTATAACAAAATGATAAATTAGTACAGCATCATCGTGCGCCGCGTTAAGTAGTTTTACCATTGTAATTTATTGCCAGAGGTGTTTATAACTCCATTTGTAAAAAGGAGCTATCACTTCCCTGTTAAAAAATCATTATGATGAAAAAAACTATTTATGCTGCTTTGGGTGTTTGGGCAGCCTGTGTATTACCCACCTGTTTAATGGCGCAATCGGCCCCGGTAAAGCAGGTTAAACTCGCTAACTTCGATCTGCAATCTTCGGCTCTTATAACAGCTACCGGTACCCAGCTTTCAACTATTCAATATCATTCGCCAGTTTACTGGTTCCCGGTTAAGGTACCTTCAACAGTATTAACAGGCTTGGTTGCCAATAAGGTTTACCCAGATCCGTACCAGGGACTAAATAACATGCTCATCCCCGATGCATCAGACCAGTTTAATAAAGAGTATAACCTGGAGCAGTACAGCCATTTGCCTAACGACTCTAATCCCTGGAAAAAACCTTATTGGTACCGTACCATATTTAAAGTTGCCGCCGGCGATAAAGGCCGCCGGTTTCAGCTGATATTTAAAGGCATTAACTACCGCGCGGCGGTATGGCTAAACGGTAAACAAATTGCCGATAGCACCCAAATGGCCGGCATGTTTGCCGAACATAACCTGGATGTAAGCAATGCCATTAACGCTGGCGGCGAAAACGCTTTGGCGGTAAAGATATACCCATTGGATTATGCCGGCTATCCAGCAAAAGAACAATTAAGAGCTTTAGGTCCATTTTATGAAAATGGCGGTCCAACGGGCGATATAGGCAAAAACGTAACCATGCTTTGCTCTGCCGGGTGGGACTGGATTCCGCCGGTGCGAGATCGTAACATGGGCATCTGGCAGCCGGTTTTTTTACGTACAACAGGTGCAGTAACCATAGGCAGGCCAAAATTGGTAACCAATTTGCCAAACTTGCCCGATACCGGTATAGCTAAACTATCGCTGAAACTTACGCTATCAAATAACACAGACGCCGCCAACAGCGGAAAGCTAACCGTTAGCATAAAGCCAGAGAATTTTACAGGTTTGCCTGTACAGTTTACACAGGCAATTGCCGTAGCTGCAAACTCGGGCAAAGCGGTTGAATTAAATGCCGATAAAATAAACCAGCTGATTATCAGTCAGCCTAAATTATGGTGGCCTAATGGCTATGGTAAGGCAAACCTGTACCGTATTCGTTTGCAATATGCCGATGCAAAAGGTATAAGCGACGATACTACTTTTGTTTTTGGGGTACGTTCGGTATCGTCGAAAGCCGAAAATGTAAATGGCTTTGTGCGTCGCCAGTTTTATGTGAATGGCAAGCTAGTTCACCTGGTGGGTGGTGCCTGGGTACCCGATATGATGGTTAACCGCGATTCGGCCCGGTACGATTATGAGATGCACCTGTGCCGTAACGCCAATGTAAACCTGGTACGCATCTGGGGTGGTGGAGTTACACCCCCCGACGCTTTTTGGAATGCGGCTGATAAATACGGCCAAATGGTATGGTCTGACTTTTGGATCACCGGCGATACACAGGGCGAGTTTAAAGGCTCACCCGATTGGCCTTTGGAAGGCAGTGTGTTTGTAAAGAATGTAGAAAGTACCATTTACCGCGTACGCAACCACCCAAGCTTACTGGTTTGGACGGGTGGTAACGAAGGCCATGCCCGTAAAGAACTGTACGATAAAATGCGTAACGATATTATTGAACTGGATGGCACCCGCCCATTTATTCCAAGCTCATCCGGCTTTGCCAAATTACCAGAGGGATGGAAAGGCTCGTGGCCTGATGATATGCCATCGGGCGTGTACAGTGGTGGTCCCTATGCCTGGAAAGACCCTAAAGACTACTATAAACTGGCCGATGCCGGTAAAGATTGGGTGTTTAAAGATGAAACTGGCTTGCCGTCGCAGCCGCCATATACCACGCTGCCAAAAATCATCCCTAACTTAACCTGGGATAAAACACTGCCTTTTCCGCTTAACAACAGTTGGGGGTATCATGATGCCGCAACAGGTGCCGGCCAGTATGATAAGTATTACGATGAGATGGTAAAAAGGTATGGCGCGCCAAAAGATATCGTCAACTTTTCTGATAAGATGCAGTTTCTTAACTACATTGGTTACCAGGGAATTTTTGAGGCCGATGGTCATAAGCTAAACGAAACCGGTGGCGTAATGCTCTGGAAACTGAACGCCGCCCTGCCAAGCGTTATCTGGCAAATTTATGATTGGTACCTGGAACCAAACGCAGGCTATTACAGTATGCAAAACGCCTGCGAGCCGGTGCATATTCAATATAACTACGATAACTCAAGCATTGCTATTATTAACCGTATGCACCATGCAACAGGTAGTTTGGTTGCTACTGCAGATGTTTTTGATATAGACAGCAAGCTCATCAAATCTATCAAATTAGATGATGTTGGTTTAGCTACAAACGGAGTGCAGGAAATTATGCAGTTGAAAGATGTATTAGCCGCAACGCAAGGTGTAAGTTTTGTAATACTTAACCTTAAAACTTCAATAGGTAAGGCGGTATCTCACAATGCCTATTGGCTATCGGCAACAGACGAATTTAAATCGCTGAACGATATGAAACACGCCCAGGTAATCGCCAAGATTATCAAAACTGAAAAAGGCGCTGTAGAAAGTAAGTGGACTGTTCAATTCACCAATACATCAAACAAGTTGGCATTTTTTGTACGCCCGCAGCTGATGAAAAACGGGGAGGAAATAATGCCAAGCTATTGGACAGGCAATTACTTTACCCTGGCCCCGCACGAAAGTACAACCGTATCGGTAACTGCCCCCGCGGCCAAACTGGGTAATGTAACCCCAACCATATTGCTCGAAGGCTGGAACCTGGATAAGCAGGTGATTACCTTAGCTTCAAAATAAGAATGGATAAAAGATTAAGGACAAAAAATAGAGTTTCTACATTATCAGTAAACAATAAGGCCCTGCTCAAACGAGTAGGGCCTTATTGTTTACTGACCATTTTACTTGCAAACCTGCAAATCAAAAACTCCCCCTTCAGGGGGTAGGGGGGCTTGGCTCCTGCTGGCTCAGGCAATGAAAGCTGCCCAATCCCCAGATAATATCGGTAGAATCAATACCCACAACTTCGCGGTCTGGAAAGCAATCCTGTATTATCTGTAACGCCTTATCGTCGTTAGCCGAGCGATAGGTAGGCACCACCACTGCCGAATTGGCTATATAAAAATTAGCATACGATGCCGGCAGGCGGGTATCTTCATGAATAACTTCATCTGGCATAGGCAGCTCCACCACATTTAGTTGCTTGCCGTTAAGCAGGCGCATGGTTTTTAATGCTTCCAGGTTTTCTTGTAGCAGGTGATAGTTATCGTCGTTTTTGTTTTCTTCAACTACCGTAACTACCGTATCCTCGTTTACAAAGCGGGTAATATCATCTATGTGGCCGTCGGTATCATCACCTACAATGCCATCGCCCAACCATAAAATTTGCTCGGCACCGTAAAAATTGCGCAGGTAGCCTTCAATTTGATCCTGGTTTAAATGCGGGTTGCGGTTTTTGTTGAGCAGGCAGGCAGTAGTAGTTAAAATGGTGCCCTTGCCATTAAAATCAACAGAGCCGCCTTCCATTACAATGCCGGGGTTAAATACCGGCAAACCAAAATGGTTACCTATTTTGGTAGGGATCACATCATCCAGGTCGAACGGAGGATATTTGCCACCCCAGGCATTATAGCCCCAGTCAACAATAGCTTTTTGTTTAGTATCGGGGTTTATCAGAAACGCCGGTCCATGATCGCGGCACCAGGCATCGTTGGTAGCAAATTCAAAAAGTTCAATTTTGCTCATATCCACCCCTGCATTTTGCAGCTGGAAAGTAACCGATGCTTTCATGTTTTCGTCAGTTACGTTAATGCGTACCAACTCACCTTTGGTTAATACCTTAATGAACTCGATGTACGATGGATAGATCAAATCGATCTTCCCCGGCCATGAAGCTTCTTTATGAGGCCACGAAAGCCAGGTAGCGGTATGTTTAGCCCACTCAGCGGGAAAGAAAAATCCCTGCGAAGCCGGGGTTTGTATTTTAGAGATATTTTGACTCATAATTGGTAACGGCAAAAAGTATAACTCATCCGTCATTGCGAGGAACGAAGCAATCCCAAACTATACAGATCGGCTCTGCCAATAGGGGATTGCTTCGTTCCTCGCAATGACGGGAATATAAAAATTAATCTTCGTCCAGTAAACGTTTCGTAATGGGCTGATAACTATCAATCCTCCTGTCCCTCAAAAACGGCCAGTGGCTTCTATAATAATCAGATTTATCTAAATCCAGTTCCTGTACAACAATTTCTTCCTCATCGTGCGAGGTTTGATGTATGATAGTGCCGAATGGATTGGCAAAGAACGATCCTCCCCAGAATTTTACGCCGGCTTCTTCGCCTACACGGTTTACGCTTACTACGTGTACGCCATTGGCTACCGCGTGCGAGCGCTGAATGGTTTGCCATGCGTTGTACTGCTCTACATTGGTGGCTTCATCCTGTGTGGTTGCCCAGCCTATGGCGGTTGGGTAAAATAATATATCGGCACCCATTAAAGCGGTAATGCGGGCTGCTTCGGGGTACCATTGGTCCCAGCAGATCAGTACACCTAAGCGGCCATATTTACTGTTAAATACCTTGTAGCCCAAATCGCCGGGGGTAAAGTAAAATTTTTCGTAAAAGCCCGGATCATCGGGGATATGCATTTTGCGGTATTTACCCAAATAGCTGCCATCGGCATCTAAAACGGCTGTTGTATTGTGGTAAAGGCCCTGCGCACGTTTCTCAAACAGGGATGCAATGATCACTACATTTAATTCGGTAGCAATTTTTGATAACTCATCTGTTGATGGGCCAGGGATGGCTTCGGCCAGCTTAAAGTTATCGTAATCTTCTACGTCACAAAAATAAAGCGAGGTAAATAGTTCCTGTAAACAAACTATCTGCGCGCCTTTAGCGGCTGCTTCCCTTACTTTAACAATGGCCTTTTGCAGGTTCTGCTGCTTATCTGCAGTACAGGTCATTTGCACGATGCCAACTTTTACTTTACTCATACTGATAAAATTTGCGCAAAAATAACAATTGAAATCAGGATTGCATCCATTTATGTTATTGATTACACTGATTTGAAACTGCGATTACACTAAGGATATAATTGATTTTAATATCAGTGTGTTATTTTCGCTTTACCGATAGAAGCTAATTTGTCGGGATTAGTTTTAATTTTTTGCAAAACATAATTGCTAAAATTTGTTAAATCACGGTGTGGATATAGCGAAATAAAAAAATAACATAGCTTTGCAGCCAAATGACAGATACCGAAGAAATAATAGACGAAGGCACCGAACATAAAACCTGGAAAGGTAAGCTTTGGGGCGTTGTAAAGGTAATGCTGATAATTGTAGTTACAGGTGGCTTGTTATATTGGGTTTTCAGTAAAGTGCCATTTGTAAAGTTTAAAGATAGATTGGTACACGCCAATAAAGCCTGGGTTGCGGCAGCTGTATTATGCTACTTTGGATCGATGTTGTTTTCTGCCTGGCGGTTGTTAAGTTTCTTTAAATCCATTGGTTTAAAGCTCGATTATCGTTTTAACCTACGTCTTTACTTTTTGGGTTTATGCTATAATGTGCTGTTGCCGGGCGGTATAGGTGGCGATGGTTATAAAATTTACCTGCTGCACAAAAACTATAAACTGCCTACCAAAAAAGTATTCTGGGCTATTTTGTTCGATCGCTTAAGCGGTTTTTGGGCCATAGGTATGATCACCGTAATTCTCATTATCCTCATCCCTCATATTTCAGACTTGGTTGGGTTGCGTATCCCGGTAACCCTGTTGGTTGTTGGTTCGGTTATTTACTATATAGTTGCACGCAAATTTTTCAGGGAATATACCCATAACTTTTTTGCTGCCCATTTAAAAGCAGTGGGTGTGCAATCAATGCAATTACTGTGTATTGTGTGTTTATTGCTGGCGCAGGATTTTACCGGCAAATTTGCCCCTTACCTGCTTTCGTTCCTGATATCGGCTTTAGCATCAATTATACCGTTTAGTTTAGGCGGCGGCGGGGTTAGGGACGCCATTTTTGTAAACCTTGCCAAGCCATTCCATCTAACGGCAGATATGGCTGTATATCTTAGCTTTACTTTCTACCTAATCTCTATAGTTGTGGCATTGTTGGGCGTTTATTACGTTTTTCGTACCGATAAATTGCAGGCCGGTTTGCCGGCTATTGAGGAAACCCCGGAAAATTAAAGTTTTTATTAAACCTATTTTCCTAATTTTACGTTCTGTTATAAACCGTACCCAACGTACATGAGCCATTTTAATGATTTTAATAATCCGCAGGTTGCGGCATTGCCCGGTCATTTAAAACAATTTATAGTCGACCAACATTACGAACATTATACGCCTATAGACCATGCGGTTTGGCGCTATGTAATGCGGCAAAATTATAGCTACTTAAAAGATGTAGCCTACTATCCATACATTCCGGGCCTAACCAAGGCCGGCTTAACTATCGAGCGTATTCCCGATTTGCAGGAAATGAATAACGCGCTTGCCAAAATTGGTTGGGGGGCTGTTACTGTTGATGGCTTTATACCCCCTGCTGCTTTTATGGAGTACCAGGCATATAGGGTATTGGTTATAGCTGCAGATATCAGGCAGTCGCGGCATATTGAGTATACGCCAGCGCCTGATATTATACACGAATCTGCCGGGCATGCACCTATTATTGCCGATAAGGATTACCACGAATACTTAAGTTATTTTGGTTCGATAGGGGCAAAGGCCATGTTTTCGGCACAGGATTTTGAATTGTACGAAGCCATCAGAGCTTTATCGATATTAAAGGAAATGCCCGATGCTGATGAGGACGAGATCCGTAAGGCCGACCAACTGGTAGCTCATCGCCAGGAAAACATGGGAGAGCCATCTGAAATGGCCCTGCTTAGTCGTTTGCACTGGTGGACGGTAGAATATGGCCTGATTGGCACCCTGGAAAATCCCAAGATATATGGCGCGGGCTTACTCTCATCAATAGGCGAAAGTGCCAGCTGTATGATGGCCGAGGTAAAGAAGCTTTGGTATAGCATCGACGCTGTAAAGTACAGCTACGATATCACCAAAACGCAGCCGCAGCTATTTGTAACCCCAACTTTTCAGAATTTAATTGATGTATTGGAAGAGTTTGCCAATACCATGTCGTTCCGCAGGGGCGGGGCTTATGGCCTGGGTAAAGCTTTAGAAAGTAAAAATACCTGTACGGTAGTTTACAGCTCGGGTTTGCAGGTATCGGGTACGGTTACCAGTTTTAAGGTTGGGAAAGATGGAGAGCCATACTTTGTTAAAACTATCGGCTCAACTGCTTTATCCCTTCATAATAAACAGCTTAAAGGGCACGATAAAAACTACCATAAAGATGGCTTCAGTTCGCCGGTTGGCAAGTTGAAAAACGTTGCTCCTTTAGAAAATTTGAGTTTAGCAGAACTCGAAAATATTGGTATCAGCATAGATCAAAGCGTGGTGCTGGATTTTGAAAGCGGAATCACCCTTGAAGGAAAAGTGAAAGGCATTTTAATAGCAGAAGGGAAAACACTGCTTATCACCTTTATAGATTGTACGGTGACCGACAAAGAAGGTACAATATTGTTCGATCCTTCATGGGGCGTATATGATATGGCTGTTGGCGAAAAAATTACCTCTGTATTTTGCGGTGCCGCTGATAAGGACGCTTTTGAAGAAGCCGTTTATAAATCAAAAACAGCTACTCATCATGTAGCGTACGACGCTAAAAATAAAGAGCTGCATAAGTTATATAAGCAGGTACGCGATTGCCGCCAAAAACAAGGCGACTACAGTTTTTTAGGCAACGTTTGGTTACGACTGCAAAAAGATCATCACGACGATTGGCTGTGTGCCCTGGAGATTCTGGAACTGCTGGAACATGAGGAGATTGAGCCCCTGTTATCATCTGAGATCCGGATTTTTCTGCAACAAAAAGCAAAAGATCAACCCGAATTAAAAAAACTAATTGCCGACGGTTTTTACCTGATAGCGCATCCGGTTGAGCAAAAATTGGTATTTTAGGGGCGACGATAATACAATAACCGTCATTGCGAGGCACGAAGCAATCCCCAACTAGCATAGTTCACTATTAAAGTCGGGGATTGCTTCGTGCCTCGCAATGACGCTCTAATAATCTTGGGGTATATGAACATCATTATAACAGGCGCCAGCAGCGGCGTAGGATTTGAAGCTGTAATTGAACTGATACTTTCTGGCAAACACAAGGTTATCGCCCTTGCGCGCTCGCAGGATAAATTGGAAAGACTGCTGGAAATTGCCCATGGTCTTAACCCCGACTGCCAGCTATTTGCCCTTACATTTGATATTGTACACGATGATTACCAGGGCCTGCTTCAATTTATTGAAGTAAATTTTGATAACCGGGTAGATATATTGATAAACAACGCCGGGGTACTCGTAAACAAACCGTTTATAGAATTGCAGGAAACCGACTTTGTAGAAATGCTGCAAAGCAATTTTATAGGCCATGTACGTATTATACAAGCCCTTTTGCCATTAATATCTGGTGGTGGCCACATCTTAAATATCGGCAGCATGGGCGGTTTCCAGGGGAGCGCGAAGTTTCCGGGATTAGCTGCTTATTCGGCAAGTAAAGCTGCCTTGCATACATTAACCGAATGCCTGGCGCAAGAATTGATAGAGCAGGATATTAAAGTAAACTGCCTGGCATTAGGATCGGCACAAACAGAGATGCTGGAAAAAGCATTTCCGGGTTATCAATCGCCTGTTTTAGCATTTGAGATGGGAAAGTATGTGGCCGACTTTGCGCTTACCGGGCATAAATTTTTTAACGGTAGAGTTTTGCCGGTTGCCGTGAGTACACCCTAAATTAATGCTTGGTTATTGCAAATATTTTATAACTTAGATATTGTACAATACGCCATAATAACCTCGTATGGATACAAGATTAACGTCCTTTTTTACACACTCAAAAGATATATTTTTTGTGATGGATATGAGTGGCGTAATATTGTATACTAACCCGTCTTTCCAACACTTATTTAACTACACAGAGGTCGAGCTGGCAGGTATAAATATTGCCGATATATGTCACCCGGCTGATAAGGAACGCCGGGAGGAATCAATAGGCGGGTTGCTTGCCAATAAAAAACTGATAGGCTATAAAAGCCGTGTAAAGGCAAAAGACGGCTGTTACTACAGTGTTACGTGGTCAATTTTGCTGAACGATGACAACCTCATTTATTCTACCGGCAATCCATTGATGGAGACCTCCGTCCCCATCCAATGTACCCAGGCAAGTGACGAAATTATACAACATACTATCAGAAGCCTTAACGAAGGCTTTATAGTGCTTGATGTAAATTGGAACATCGTGGCTTTTAACCCCGCTTTCCAGGCCATGACTAATTTAGATGCCTGCGAAATAAGACAGTTGGGATTTACAAATATCAAAAGCCTTGGGCTAATACCACGGGTTATGGATGAATTTCGACGATCATTAAGTGAAAAGAAATCTATCCAGGTTCAGTACTTAAATACATACTCTAATTCGTGGTTGCGCATTAATATCTATCCATATCACAACCAGGTGGCTGTTTTTATCAGGGATATTACCGAAATAATGATTCAGCAATGGGTTTTAGCCCTGGAGAAGAAGGTGTTGGAGTTAAATACTACTTCAAAATATACCATTGGCCAAACAACCAAAGAGCTGTTGATGGGAATAGAAGAGATATTTCCGGATATGATCTGTTCTGTTTTTGCGGTTGATGATGCGCAGGAAAAATTAAATAATCTTGCTGCTCCACGGGTACCTAAAGCTTATTGTGATGAATTGGAAGGCTTGTCTGTTGGGCCAAATGTTGGCTCCTGCGGTAGTGCATCGTATCATCGTAAGCAGGTTATTGTTAGTGATATTGCTAATGATCCCCTGTGGGCCGGTTATGCCGACCTGGCTAAACGGTTTGGATTACGAGCATGTTGGTCTACCCCGGTGATGAGCTCGAAGGGCGCAAAAGTTTTGGCTGTATTTGGCATTTATTATACTACAGTGCGTGAGCCCAATGAAAGCGAACTTCAGTTAATTGAGCGTACAGTAAATATATTAAGGGTTTTAATAGAAAGTAAAAGGAACGAGGAAAGCATCCTTGATCAAAACAACAGACTGCACTCCATAGCCAGTATAAGCTCGCATGAGCTTAGGCGGCCGGTTGCTACCATTATGGGCCTTGTTAATTTGTTTGATAGGGATGATATGCAAAATCCATTGAATATAGAGATCATGGATCACCTGGATACCTCTACCCAGGAGCTTGACGATGTGATCCATAACATTGTAGAGAAAACTGTTTATATGCGGGTTAATGAAACGGCTATGTACGGTGAAGAGGGAGATAGATGAAAGGGGTAATAGACCGTTTCTAGGAATATGACCCGTGCCTCCGGCACTCCGTAGTAGTGGTTTATGCGTTCAACGGGTTAAAACCCGTTGTTACAATATGTTTCGGCCCTACGGCCCTTGGTAAGCAGAACTTGAGATTGCAAAAAAAAACATCCATGTTCAATTTTCGTTGGACCCCGTGTTAAAAGAACAAAGGTTTATGACTGGTTAATTGATCAGGATGGAAGAAAAATTGAATTGTATAATTCATTTCATTAAAAAAGTACAAAGGGGCATCGCCCCGGAAAATATTGTAGCCACGGGTTTTAACCCGCGGCACAAGAAACAAGGGAATGAAGAGAGCCGTAGGCTCGGCCAATATAAAAGAGACAATAACGATTAGGTTATTGCACTTTCTTTTCCGGCGGCGATACCGCGAACCGCTTTTCTATTGAGCCTACAAACCAACGGCCCGATACCCTTTTCACCTCTCTGGCTTTTTCCTCGTGGATGCTGCCTTCGGTGGCCTTCGGTTGTTCAACTGCCTGGGGCTCTTCACCTGCTTTTGCTCTTCAGCCTTTTGCGCCCACCTTTAAAAAGTCGTTCACTACAATTTCAGATACGTAGCGCTTAATGCCATCTTTATCAGTATAGCTGCGGTTGGCCAGTTTGCCTTCAATAGCCACTTCATCTCCTTTTTTCAGCAGGTCTTCGGCCAGTTTGGCGGTGGTGTTCCAAAATACCAGGTTATGCCAGGTGGTATCGGTTATTTTTTCGCCTTTATCGTTTTTATAACTTTCGTTAGTGGCCAGAGATACGCGGGCCATTTTTTTATTGGTATCAAAAACTTTTACTTCAGGGTCCATACCTAAGTTACCTACGAGGCGTACGCTGTTTCTTAATGTGTTCATGGTTTTATTTTTAATGTTTAATATTTATTTTGATTACGATACAAAGGTGCGGCTACCCCGAAAATTTAACCGGATAATAACCGTTTATAGTCGATAGTATCCATTTGTAAGCGTTTGCAAACGGATAATATATTGATTACCTTTATATCATGAACCAGGAAAGAAACTGTTTGGATTGCGGCGAACCACTGCATGGCCGGGCCGATAAAAAATTCTGTAATGACCTATGCCGAAACAATTATAATAACCAGCTTAACAGTAGCAGTTATAACCTGGTGCGCAATATCAACAACATATTACGCCGCAACCGCCGCGTATTGGAGGAACTAAACCCAACCGGCAAAACTAAAACCACCCGCAAAAAACTGGCGGCAAAAGGATTCGACTTTGATCATATCACCAGCATCTATCAAACCAAAACCGGATCAACCTATATGTTTTGCTATGAGTATGGCTATTTATTGTTGGATGGGGATGAGGTGTTGTTGGTGAAAAGGGAGGAGAGTTGATGTGCAGATATGCAGATTTCAGATGGGGGAATTATTTGAGGATTTGAAAATGATCTTATTCTTTAATTGGGTAAATCTGCTTAATCCAGTTTTCGACGAAACTGACAAATAGAAAAATCCGAAATTGAACCTCCGAAATCCTAAATTAAAAAAATCCGAAATCGCAATTCCGAAATTCGAAATCAAATCCTATCTTTGCCCATGCAAGAAAAAATCCTCATTCTTGACTTTGGCTCGCAATTCACCCAGCTTATAGCGCGCCGTGTCAGGGAGCTCAATATTTACTGTGAGATCCACCCGTTTAATCATTATCCCGAAATTGATAGCAGCGTAAAAGGAATTATCCTTTCCGGTAGCCCGTATTCTGTACGGCAGGAGGATGCACCACGCTTTGATTTTGAGCAGTTTCATAACACCCGCCCAATTTTAGGGGTTTGTTATGGTGCGCAGTATGTGGCGCACTTTCACGGTGGCGAGGTATTAGCATCGAGCACCCGCGAATATGGCCGGGCCAATTTAGATTATGTGAACAAGGCAAACCCGCTGTTTAAAAATATACCCGAAAATTCACAGGTGTGGATGTCGCACGGCGATACCATTGCCAGCATAGGCGATAATTTTGAGATAATTGCCAGTACCGATAGCGTTAAAGTTGCGGCTTACCAGATTACAGGTACTCAAACTTATGGTATTCAGTTTCACCCCGAAGTAACCCACAGTATTGATGGCAAGCAATTGCTGGAGAACTTTTTGGTTGATATTTGCGGCTGCCACCAGGATTGGACACCAGATTCGTTCATTGAAACCTCCATTGCCGCGTTAAAAGAAAAATTAGGTGATGATAAAGTAGTTTTAGGCTTATCGGGCGGTGTCGACTCATCTGTAGCAGCGGTATTGCTGCACCATGCTATTGGCGCCAATCTGCATTGTATTTTTGTTGATAACGGCCTTTTGCGTAAAGACGAATATGAGCAGGTGCTCGATTCGTATAAACACATGGGCTTAAATATAAAAGGTATTGATGCCAAAGCCCGTTTTTACGATGCATTGGCCGGCTTAAGCGATCCCGAAAAGAAACGTAAGGCCATTGGCCGTGTATTTATTGAAGTGTTTGATGATGCTGCGCACGAAGTTCAGGATGTAAAATGGTTAGGCCAGGGTACTATTTATCCGGATATTATTGAGTCGGTTTCTGTTAAAGGGCCGTCGGCTACTATCAAATCGCACCATAATGTTGGCGGATTGCCAGATTTTATGAAGTTGAAGGTAGTAGAGCCATTAAATACCTTGTTTAAAGACGAAGTTAGGCGTGTTGGTAAGGCTTTAGGTATCGATCCTAATATTTTAGGCAGGCACCCTTTTCCGGGTCCGGGATTGGCAATCAGGATATTAGGTGATGTTACACCAGAAAAAGTTGCTATATTACAGGAGGCTGATGCGATTTATATCAACAATTTACGCTCTTATGGTGTTTACGATAAGGTTTGGCAGGCAGGCGCCATATTTTTACCGGTACAATCGGTAGGGGTAATGGGCGATGAGCGTACTTACGAGAATGTAATTTGCCTTCGCGCTGTTGAATCGGTAGACGGAATGACCGCCGATTGGTGTCATTTACCTTACGATCTGCTGGCTAAGATCAGTAACGAGATCATTAACAACGTAAAAGGAATTAACCGGGTAGTATATGACATCAGTTCGAAACCGCCTGCTACAATTGAGTGGGAATAAATGGTTACTGTTTTTTATAACAGCATTGGTACTGGCTGCATGTTCACCAAAACTGCAGCCGGTAGCACCTGTTAAAAAAACAACTGAAGAACCCGTAAAACCAAAAGTTGCCGATAAGCCACCTGTAAAACCTACGGAGGCCAAACCTTTAACTATTACTATGATATTGCCGCTGGGTTTAGATCACCTTAAACCTGGCGCCAAATATACCTCACCCGGCTTAACCAAGGCCAATATGAGCGTGGAGTATTACCAGGGTTTTAAACTGGCCCTGGATTCGCTCACCGCCGGTGGCAGCAATTTTAAGCTGCGTTTGTATGATTCTAAAGACGAGGCCTCGCAATCGCGCAGCCTGGGTTTAAATCCCAATATAAAAAACAGCGATCTGATTGTTGGTCCTGTTTTTCCGGATGGGATGAAAGCCTTTACAGAGGTGCTTGCTACCAGATCTCCGGTGGTTTCGCCACTTTCACCCGCCTCACCGGCTACTATTAACAAAAGTAACCTGATTACCGTAATACCGCCATTGGAATACCACGGATGGGGCGCGGCGCAATACATCAACAATAAATTAAAGCCTAAAAAGATCTTTATCCTGCGCTCGGGCTTTAGCCAGGAACAGGATTATGTACGTGGTTTTAAGAACGCAACAGATAGCCTTAGCAATAGAAAGGTAAAGGTTATTATAGTTACCGTATCAAAGGGACAGTTGGCTGGTTTAATACCGCAGCTATCAAAAAAAGAAGAAAATATATTTGTAGTGGCGGCTACAGATCAGGCTTTTTTGGCTGTAACCCTACGGTCATTAGATACGTTGAACAGGCATTACCCGGTAACCTTATTTGGTCATCCAAGCTGGGAAAAATTCACTTTTTTAAAGATAGATATTTTACAACGCTTAAAAACTCATATCACGTCTGCCAATCAAATCGACTATAAATCTGACGCCAGCATAGAGTTTGTTCGGGTGTATCATCGTATTTACCATGTAGAGCCAACCGAATTTGCCATTAAGGGGTTTGACGAAGGAATGTACTTTGGCAGGCAGTTAATTGACAATAATTTTGCAGCATTAGATAAAGCAGATTTTACAGGATTACATAACAATTTTCACTTTGTGAAAAAAAATGGGATGGGGTGGGTAAATACGCATGTAAATGTGTTAATGTATGCTAACTTTGAACTTAAACAGGTAGAATGAAGGCTATAAACCAGCTTAAAACGTTTCAGCGAATAATAGGCGAGTACCCGGTTGATACACCATTAAGTAAATTTTTACCCGGCTTTTACAGGCAAAACAAACAAATGGGGTCTACCGATAGGCGGGTAGCCAATCGGTTGGTATATAGTTACTTTCGCTTAGGGCAGGCCCTGCCTAACCTGGCAACAGATGAACGCCTGGTAGTTGCCGAATTTTTATGCAACACACAAAGCAACTCCTTTTTACAACATTTTAAACCCGATTGGGCCGCCTGTGTCAATTTCTCTATTGATGATAAGCTGGCGCTTGTAAAAATCGCTTACCCCGCATTTAAACTCGAAGATGTATTCCCGTGGACCTCACAGATATCTGCGGGCATTGATAAAGACACGTTTCTGAAATCATTTTTTTGTCAGCCAGATCTGTTTATCCGCGTACGCAACGGCTACGATCATTTGGTAAAAGCCGAACTGAATAAAGCCGGGGTAGTGTTTAAAGATGAAGGTAACGGCTGTTACTCGTTACCCAACGGTACCCGTTTAGAAACCATTTTTACCAAACAAAACTGGTTTGAGGTGCAGGATCTTTCTTCGCAACAAACCGGGTATTTTTTTAAACCGCAACGCTGGGATAACTGGTGGGATGCCTGCGCGGCATCGGGCGGTAAATCGCTTTTACTGCACGAGGACGAGCCTAATATTAAACTGGTAGTATCAGACATCCGCGAATCGGTATTGGCCAACCTGGATGAGCGTTTTCAATTAGCCGGACTAACCAAGTATCAGAAAAAAGTGTTAGATCTTACAACCAATGTAGATCAATCGCTGCATAGCTATGAGTTTGATGGTATCATCCTTGATGCTCCTTGTAGTGGCTCGGGCACCTGGGGCCGTACGCCCGAGATGATAGCCCAGTTTATGCCCCCTAAAATTGAATTTTTTCAACGCCTGCAAAAAAGCATTGCCCAAAACGTGGTTAAATACCTTAAACCAGGCAAGCCATTAATTTACATCACCTGCTCGGCCTTTAAAGGCGAGAATGAGGATGTGGTTGATTACCTGGTAAAAGAACTGGGATTAAAACTTGAAGAAAGTAAAGTATTGAAGGGATACGAGCATAAGGCCGATACCATGTTTGTGGCAAGACTGAGCCCCCCGGCTCCCTAAAGGGGGAGTGAAATTAGCTTGACTCTCTGTCGCGAGGTTTTAACTCGTGACAAAAGCTGGTTTCGGCTTTCAGCCGAACTGTGTAAGCTATAAGCTTACAACAGTTTAACCCACGAGTTACGCTATGCTAACCTCGCGGGAGATAAAATGCTTAAAACCGGGCAAGCCATTAATTTACATCACCTACCCGGCCTTTAAAGGCCGAGAATGAGGGCGGATTATTTGGTAAAGGAACGAACTTGGCTTAAAGCTTGAAGAAAGCAAGGTGCTAAGCGGATACGAGCATAAGGTTGATGCCATGTTTGGGGCGAGATTGTTAGGAGTTTAAAAAATGGGTGATTGGAGTATTTGAAAATGATTTACTTCCGTTATCTTTAGGCCTGCATGGGTGACCAAAAAGTAAGAGTATTCGGCCTTGATTTTTTAAGATGCATCGCGATAATTTTAGTATTAATAGCGCATACTTTTTCTTTAAAATTCCAAAACCCTACCCTTGAAACCGTAACTTTCTATTCGGGTTTAATAGGCGTTGAAGTTTTCTTTGTACTGAGCGGTTTTTTAATCGGAAGTATCTTAATAAAAACCCATAATTATTCGCGCATTACAAGCTTTTCTTCCATAAAATTTTTTTGGATACGGCGCTGGTTCAGAACGCTCCCTAACTATTACCTGGTGATCATTATTTATGAATTGTTGTATTACTCAAGTCAGCATCACCTTATTTTTAGTGTAAGTAATAATTTTACTTATTTGTTTTTTTTACAGAACTTTTATACCCAAATGCCCGAAAATATATTTGGTGTATCATGGAGTTTAAGTATCGAAGAGTGGTTTTATTTACTGTTTCCGTTATTCCTGTTTGGGATACAATACCTCATTAAAAGTAAATCAAAAGCCTTTTTAGTTGTCGCCCTGATTTTTATTTTGGTCCCGCTTTTGCTTCGGATTTATTTAGCGTTAAATAGTATGGATTTAAGCTGGGATCGGGGCTACAGAAAAATGGTTCCGCTTAGACTTGATGCCATTGGTACAGGTGTGTTTCTATCTTATCTGAGATATTACCACGCCGACTTTTTTTATAAATATAAAGGCGTATTTTTCTTAGCTGGATTAGCCCTGTTTATCGGAGTTATGAGCTTTTTTTATAGCTCTGGTTTACTTCATATCCCTTACTCGGATATTTTACGAAAAACAATTTTCTTTACTTTTTTGAGTGTGTCCGTTGCCGCGCTCACTCCCTTCATGTATGAAATACAAGTAGATAAAATCAGTAAGTTTATATGGGCTCCCGTTACATTTATTAGCCTCATATCGTATTCGCTTTACCTGTTACATCCTATTGTTATCATTGTAGTTTCCATATTTTCAAAGAAGTTTAACTGTAACTTGAACGGGTACGCTTACATCACTATAGTTTGGGTATTAACTATAGGGTTATCGTATTTGCAATATCATTTCTTCGAAAGTAAAATGACGGCATTGAGGGAAAAGTTTAGTAAAGGAAAAAGAGTCACCGCGTTATAGCTGAAGGTAGATTTTAGATGTGCAGCCCCATCTGCACATCTAAAATCTATCATCTGTATATCTACAAGTGCGTATTACTCCTAAACAACTTTATCGCTATAGCCAATAAAATTATCCCGAACGATTTACGCAATATACTCAGCCCCACGGGGCCTAAAAGCTTTTCTATCCACTTTACGTTTTTAAGCACCAGGTAAACCACTATGGTGTTTAATACAATGCCCACAATAATGTTTTGGGTTTGATATTGGGATTTTAGGGAAAGTAGCGTAGTCATGGTACCGGCGCCGGCTATAAGCGGGAAGGCAATGGGCACTATGGAGGCAGATAACGGTACCTCTTCCTTAAAAAAGTCGACACCTAATACCATTTCCATGGCGATGATAAAGATCACCAGGGAGCCTGCTATCGCGAAGGAGGAGATATCGAGCCCAATAATAGCCAGCAACTCATCGCCCACAAATAAAAATACAACCATTAGTACCAGTACCGCTATGCTTGCCTTTTCCGATTCGATATGACCTACGCGCTGACGTACCTGTATAATTACGGGGATGGCTCCAAGGATATCAATAATGGCGAAGAGGATCATCGTAACGGATAATACTTCTCTGAAAATTAGTGGATGCATGGCTTTAGGATTTTATGCTTTTAACTTTAACCAGAAACTTAGCAAAGTTGCTATTAAAATTATAATGAAGATAGAAAGAAAATGCGATGTACAGATAAAAGTTGGGATTAACAAAAAAGGTTCTGAAATTTCAGAACCCTTTTTGTTTGTAGTGATATTGTTATCCGTTATTCAACAAATTTAGGGTTGATAGGGTCAATAGCGCCTTCAACTTTTCCATGTCGTACGTGCGAACGTTTGATACTGTAACCAAAGTAAATGATAAAGCCTATCAATAACCATACAATAAGCCTTGCCCAGTTTTCCCAACCTTCTGAGGCTATCATACCTAAGCAGATCAGCGCGCCAAGCGGGCAAACAATATAATAAATAGGTGTTTTAAACGGACGAACCAAATTTGGATCGGTATTACGTAATATCATGATACCTAAACAAACCAGTACGAAGGCAAATAACGTACCTATACTCACCATGTCGCCTACAATTCTGTCGGGAATAAAGCCAGCAAATATGGATACAAAACCAAAGAATAACCATTGTGATTTGTATGGCGTCCGAAATTTAGGGTGTAGTTTAGAGAATATCTTAGGGATTAAACCATCGGTACTCATAGTGTAGAATACACGGGTTTGGCCCATTAACATTACCAGTATAACCGATGAGAAGCCTGCAAGGATAGATACCGTTACTAAATTAGCTAACCAGTTATAACCCGGCATTGCCGCTTTAATAGCATAAGTAACAGATGCTTCTTTACCCTGGATAAGGAATTGTTTGTAAGATACTAAACCGGTTAACACGTGTGAGAACAAAATGTAAAGTGCAGTACAGATAACCAATGATATCAGGATACCTTTTGGCATATCTCTTTGCGGGTTTTTTGCTTCCTGTGCTGCTGTTGATACGGCATCAAAACCAATAAAGGCAAAGAATACCACACTTGCACCACGTAAAACACCCAGCCAGCCGTGGTTAAAGGTATCGCCATAGTTTACAACGCCTGTGCTTACTTTTATAACACCTGCATCGGCAGGGATCATATATGGTGTGTGCAATGCAGGGTTGATAAAGTGCCAGCCTAAGCCAATGATCATTAATACAATGGCAACTTTAACTACCACAATAACGTTGTTTACGATAGCCGATTCTGCTGTTCCTTTAATAAGTAATAAAGTTAACAGAAACAGGATGAGGATGGCCGGAAGATTAACAATACCTCTGTTACCTAATTCTGCAGCATACATGCCTACAGTTGTATTGGACGTTTCAAAAAATGAATGCGACCAGGCGTAGGGTATATGAAAGCCAAAAAAAGTAGTTAAAAACTCGTTAAAGTATTGCGACCAGCCAATAGCAACTGTTGCTGCACCCAAGGCGTACTCTAATACCAAATCCCAGCCAATTATCCAGGCTATAAACTCACCCATGGTGGCATAAGAATAAGTATAGGCCGAGCCTGCAATAGGAATCATACTCGCAAACTCTGCATAGCATAAACCAGCCAGGGCGCAACCAGAGGCTGCAATAAGGAATGAAATGGTAACAGCCGGACCGGCATGTTCGCCTGCTGCCGCGGCCGTTCGCACAAAAATACCGGCACCTATAATTGCGCCAATACCCAGGGCGATAAGCGAGCCAACGCCTAACGTTCTTTTTAGCGTACTCTCGGTTGCCGCCGAAGCAGCCATCAATTGCGCAATAGGTTTTTTAATAAATAACTTCATGTTTAAATTAGTAAGATCAGTCGTAAAAAAATTAAAAATTCACATTTCCCCAAACGTACTTAAATTTATTGAAAACATAAAGGGCAGAATGTAACAAAGGATAGACGTAAATTACCCAAATTATAGTTTGAAAATGAGCTATTTACGTATAGATATGAAATTTGATATTTGTTGATGTATCCCTAACCTTCGTGTATTGAACTCTTAACAGGGAGTTAGATGGCAGATCATTTAAAATTGTGCAGCCTCTTTAAGGCTTTTAAGCTATAGGTTTTGGCTGCTACAATTTTCATCGTATCTGGCTGCTGGCTTGCACCATACAGGTATTCTTTAGTTTCGGTAATGATGGTATCGCCCTTCATTTTACAGTCTATATAACTCGTTTCATCATCATAGGTGCCTAGTTTTTGGCTGAAGGTTATGGAGTCGGTAAGGTAGGCTTCTACCGAGCTGCCAAGGATGCTGGTTCGGTAAATTTGGATGTACAGGTGGTTGTCTTTGGCAATGGTATATTTGTAATTGCGTTTGCTTTTGTGGTTGCAGCTGGTTAGTGCAAACAGAATGAGTAGATAATAATTCGACATTACTTCTCTGGCAAAAGTGTAGGGAAAATATACTTTAACACATTAACAACAATAATTAAAATAACTATAAAATATATGAGCTTGCTTGTGTTTCTTGTTTTTAATTGAAAGGCCGTAAAGAAAGAAAGTAGGGATATCACGACTGATAGTCTGATAATAGTCATTGTGAAAGTATAAAAGGTGTCTTCAGGAAAAAGATGCCACATGTACCCCTGGAATAGCACTTCCGTAATCAAACAAACCGCAACCCCATAAAGTGTGAGGTATCCCACCGTAAAATCCGGGCGCAACCTGATCAGTTCCCTGGTGAAAAAATTAAGGGCTATCAGAAAAATGATAGATATGATTAACCCGTTGATTTTTATCTGGGTAAAAGGAATATTTTCCGGAATATTAAAAGAAGAGAGGAACAAAAGATAAAACTTACCCAGTAAGGCAAATGTAAGGATCACAATATATTTGAGGCTGATGCCCTGGGCAGATTTCATGGGTACTAATGTAATTAAAACATTTCTCAGCTGTTATACCCGCTTACAAATACTTCTTAAAACAAAAAAGCCGCCCTTCAACAGGCGGCTTTCCATAAATATGCAAAAGTCAATTAACCTTTCTTTTCAATTTTAGTTATAGGCGATGTATAAGCCTGTACAATCACCTGCTTATTAACCTCGCGTTTCATAGCAGTTGGCGGCACATGGTTGGCATTCAAGTGCGGCGCGATTACCAACGAAACTATCGACATCAGCTTGATTAAAATATTCATTGACGGGCCAGAGGTATCTTTAAACGGATCGCCTACGGTATCGCCGGTTACTGATGCTTTATGTGGTTCTGATTTTTTGTAATACATTTCGCCATTGATCAGGCAACCTTTTTCGAATGATTTTTTGGCATTGTCCCAGGCGCCACCGGCGTTGCTCTGGAAAATACCCATCAGCACACCCGATACGGTAACACCGGCCAATAGACCACCCAGTACTTCGGGGCCAAAGGCGAAACCAATGATGATAGGGGTGATGAGCGCTATTAAACCAGGGGCAACCATTTCACGAATGGATGCTTTGGTAGAGATGGCCACACATTTTTCGTACTCAGGTTTAGCCTTGTACTCCATAATGCCCGGGATTTCGCGAAACTGGCGGCGAACTTCCTCAACCATAGCCATGGCCGCGCGGCCCACTGCCGAAATACACAATGCCGAGAAGATGAAAGGGATCATACCGCCCACAAATAAACCGGCCAGTACATCGGCTTTATAAATATCAATATGCTCGATACCTGCAACGCCCACAAAGGCCGCGAATAAGGCCAGTGAGGTTAAGGCGGCCGATGCAATGGCAAAACCCTTGCCGGTAGCAGCGGTAGTGTTACCTACAGCATCCAGATTGTCTGTACGGTGGCGTACTTCCTCGGGCAGGCGGCTCATTTCGGCAATACCACCGGCGTTATCGGCAATTGGGCCGAAAGCGTCGATAGCCAATTGCATGGCGGTAGTTGCCATCATACCGGCAGCAGCGATAGCTACCCCGTATAAACCGGCAAAATGATACGAGCCATAAATACCCGATGCTAAAACCAGGATAGGCAATACGGTTGATTCCATACCTACCGATAAGCCGCCAATAATATTGGTTGCATGCCCTGTTGACGACTGGCGGATGATGCTTAATACCGGCCGTTTACCCATAGCTGTATAGTACTCGGTGATGATAGACATTAAAGTGCCTACAACCAACCCCACCACTATAGCCATAAATACGCCATTTTTGGTAAATTCCATTGCGCTCACTTTTAACGCGCCATTGGCATCAATATCGCGTATCATCCGAAATTCGCCATCGGGAAGCATCCACTGTACCACAAAATAGGTAGCAATTGCGGTAAGGATGATCGACATCCAGTTACCTATATTCAGCGCCTTTTGTACACTGTCGGTTTCATTTTTAATTTTTACGAATGATGCTGCTACTATTGAAAACAACAAACCTAAGCCTGCAATTACCATAGGTAATAAAATGGGGCCTATGCCGCCAAAATTATCTACTAGCGCTTTGCCATCGTGCCCAACCATTTCGCGGCCCAGCACCATGGTAGCAAGCATAGTTGCTACGTACGATCCAAATAAATCGGCCCCCATACCGGCAACGTCGCCTACGTTATCGCCTACGTTATCGGCAATGGTAGCAGGGTTACGCACATCATCCTCCGGAATGCCGGCTTCTACCTTACCTACAAGGTCGGCACCTACATCGGCCGCTTTGGTGTATATACCACCGCCTACGCGGGCAAATAATGCTATAGACTCTGCACCTAATGAAAAACCTGCTAAAACATCCAAGGCTTTGGCCATGGCTTCGCCGTTAACGCTGCCGCCGGTGTTTTTAACATATACGGTATAAAATACAATAAACAACGAGCCTAAACCAATGATTGCCAAACCGGCAACACCAAGGCCCATTACGGTACCGCCCGTAAAAGATACTTTTAAAGCCTGTGCCAAACTTGTGCGCGCCGCCTGTGTGGTACGTACATTGGCTTTGGTTGCAATACGCATACCCAAAAAACCTGCAAAGGCCGATAAAAATGCGCCTATAATAAATGATACGGCAATAACCGGGCTCGATGTTGCTACGGTAGTACCGCTCCAAGCCAGTAATATACCGGCAACTACCACAAAGTAACTCAGTACCTTCCACTCGGCACGTAAAAAAGCCATTGCTCCATCGGCAATGTAGCCTGCCAGCGTGGCCATATCGCCATCACCCGCATCTTGTTTGGTAACCCAGGCAGCCTTAACCGCCATAACAGCAATGCCGATGAGCCCAAATACCGGAATTAAATAAATTAAGTAAGTGTTCAAAAAATCCATAGTCGCATTTTAGTTTATAATGTAAGTACTCTTTGGTGTTAAGTGTAACACGATGTAATTGGTGGATGCAAAATAGTAATTTTATTTTCTTTACAATAGCCTGTCAATATTAAAGTTTTTGAATAGTTTAGGGGTTTAAACCCTTTTATAATTTATGGCAAAAGATCCCGGTCAACCAAAAATGAAACATGAGCTAAGTCTGCTGGATGGTACCATGCTGGTATCGGGCTCCATGATAGGCTCAGGTATATTTATAGTGAGTGCCGATATAATACGTAATGTAGGCTCGGCAGGTTGGCTTATAGCTATTTGGGTAATAACCGGCTTTATGACGTTAACTGCTGCCTTAAGCTACGGCGAGCTAAGCGGTATGTTCCCTAAAGCAGGTGGGCAATACGTTTACTTAAAAGAGGCTTACAATAAACTGATAGCCTTTTTGTATGGCTGGAGTTTTTTCGCGGTGATACAAACCGGCACCATTGCAGCGGTAGGGGTGGCATTCAGCAAATTCACCGCTTATTTGATCCATCCGGTAAGCGAGGACAATATTTTGTTCCATATTGGTTCTTTAAAGATCAGTGCAGCACAACTGGTATCAATTTGTGTAATTGTGTTTCTTACTTTTATTAATACACGTGGTGTAAAAAGTGGTAAGCGAATACAAACCGTTTTCACCTTAACCAAGCTGTTAAGCTTATTTGGCTTAATTGGTTTTGGTTTTTTAGCCTTTAAAGGCGATATATGGACCGCTAACTGGACAAACGCCTGGGATTTACATAACCTTGCTAAAGATGGTACCATAACCCAGCTAACCGTAGGTGCCGCTTTAGGCGCTATTGCGGCTGCCATGGTGGGCTCTATATTTAGCAGTGATGCCTGGAACAGTGTAACCTTTGTTGCCGGCGAAATGAAAAATCCAAAACGCGATGTAGCATTAAGTATGATGTTTGGTACCATCATTGTAACGCTAATTTATGTGCTGGCAAACGTAGTTTACACAGGTGTACTTTCGTTACATGATATTTCTGTAGCCGATAAAGATAGGGTGGCGGTTGCTGCCTCGCACGTTATTTTTGGTAACATAGGTACCTATATTATAGCCGTAATGATCATGATATCAACCTTTGGTTGTAACAATGGCTTAATACTATCTGGCGCGCGGGTTTATTATACCATGGCTAAGGATGGTGTATTTTTTAAACGCACAGGTACACTTAATAAATTTGGCGTACCAGAGTTTGGTTTATGGATACAGGCGCTTGTAGCCTCCATACTTTGTTTAAGCGGACGGTATGGCGACCTGCTGGATATGATATCATTTGTGGTGGTTGTATTTTATGTGTTAACCATACTGGGTATATTTATTTTGAGGGCTAAGCGGCCTAATGCCGAGCGGCCATACAAAGCTATTGGTTATCCTGTTTTACCAGCCTTGTACATTATAATGGGAATAGCGTTTTGCGTTTTATTGTTTGCATACAAACGCGATTTTGCCTTGTATGGCTTGTTAATTGTATTAATAGGTATCCCAATATATTACATATCGCAAAGGAACGTTAAGGATGAGGATGAAGCGGTTACTAATAGTTAGTTTATTTATTTTAAGCGGGAGGGCTTATGCCCAGGATCTTCAAACCAGATTATCTACGGCGTTTAGCAGGCTACAGGCAGATAGCCAGTGTCGTTATGCGTCGCTATCGTTAACGGTGCTGGATGCTAAAACAGGCGAACAGGTATTTGGAGTGAACCCAAACCAGGGGTTGGCTACGGCATCTACACTAAAAACGATTACCAGTGTCACCGCATTTAATATTTTAGGTGCCGATTTCAGATACCAGACACAACTGGGCTATAGCGGGAGCATTACCGCGGATGGAACGCTAAACGGTGATGTAATTATTAAAGGCTCTGGCGACCCGACGCTGGGCAGCTGGCGGTACGAGCAAACCAAAGAAGCGCATGTATTAGCCTTGATGACCGATGCCTTAAAAACAGCAGGTATCAAAAAAATAAACGGTCGCGTTATTGGCGACGACAGCATTTTCGGCACCCAATCTATCCCCGAAGGTTGGATATGGCAGGATATAGGTAACTATTACGGAGCCGGTACATCTGGCCTTTGTTGGCGCGAAAATCAGTTTGATATTAAATTTCGTACCGGTGCTGTGGGTAACCCGGTTACGGTATCATACACGGTTCCTAATGTATCCTATCTTACCTTTAAAAGCGAACTGGTTAATGGCCCCGCCGGTAGTGGCGATAATGCATACGCCTTTTTGCCCGTTGGTGGCAAAGTAATGTACCTGCGTGGCAGCTATGCTATTGATAAGGATAAAAAAAGCATAGCTGCCGCTATGCCCGATGCTGCTTACGATGCTGCCCTGCGATTATCAGATACATTAAAAAAGTTAGGTATTGCGGTAAGTAACGATCCCGAATCGGTTGCTACGCTTATAGCGAAAGGATTGCCGGTGCCCGCGCCTGTTAAAAACCTGACCATGATCCAATCGCCCCCGTTGAGCAAGATAATTTACTGGCTTAACCAAAAAAGCATTAACCTGTATGCCGAACAATTGCTTAAAACCATTGCCTGGAAACAGGGCCGCAAGCCAACCACTGCAAATGGGGTAGAGGAAGTACAAAAATTCTGGCAGACCCGAGGTATCGACCCAAACAGCATTAATACTTATGATGGCAGCGGCCTTTCGCCCGGCGATAGGGTAACCACCAATACGTTGGCCAAAATCCTTCAATCGGCCAAAAAGCAACCCTGGTTTGCTGATCTGTACGAGAGTTTACCGGTTTACAACGATATGAAAATGAAAAGTGGCAGTATCAACAGTGTGCTTTGCTACGCAGGTTATCAAACCCATAACGGCCGCGAGCTTTGCTTCTCCATTATGGTTAATAACTTCAATGGATCTAGCAGAGGGATAAAAGAGAAGATGTTTAGGGTATTAGATGTGTTGAAGTAAGCCCCTAACTCTCTGAAGGGGGATCTTTTTATTAAAAAGATTAGTACACGCCTTAAAAAAAACTGGAGGGAGGATATTGTTGATTTGTGGGGTAACAATTGTAAATTTATATGCCAATATAAACGCTAAGTATGAAACAACTAAACATTGCTGCCATCTGTTTTGCAATCTTCGCCCTTTCTGCCTGCAAGCCCAAAACCAATTCTGCCGATGCGGTAAAATCCATCCAGTTTAAGTTTACCGAACTTGGTCGCGAAACGCAGTTTAGGATCACCTGTGATAAGTTCGATTTTTACTTTCCGGAGGGGAAGGTTAAAAACTTTGTAAATGCGCCGGGTATTGATAGTGTAATGCAGTTGTTAACCAATATGAAACAGGCAGAGGAAGGTATACAGCCTGATGTACGTGGAAAAATTTATATTACACATGCCAACAGTGCTATTGATACTGTTTGTGTAGGTGTGAAAGCGTTGAATTATAAAGGGGCAACCTACGAAACGCCGCAGGCATTGTTAGCTTTGATACAGAAGTAAGGTTTTACTATAAAACTGTGTACGAGTGACAACCAGCTCGGCTGAAAAAAACATTGATGACGTCCTAAAAAAGATCGTCATTATAAGGAGGTACGACGAAGTAATCCCCAAAATACAGGGCGGATTTGCACTGCTACTCTGTAAGTCGGGGATTGCTTCGTGCCTCGCAATGACGGTGGCGAGGGCGCTGTGTTTAAAAAAAAACATATTGATAATCAATACTATAAAACTATGTCATTGCGAGCGTAGCGCGGCAATCTCGTCGGACACAGGGCGAAAATGTATGGCTACGAGATGCTTCGTTTCTCGCAATGACAAGGTGGATATTGGGTATTACTTACGCGTAAGTAACATTTAAAGTAAACGGTACATTTAACGCCTTTGAAATAATGCAATTTGCTTTTGCATCTTCGGCAATGGCTTTAAATTTGGCTTCGTCTACACCTTCAATGGCTGATGCTTTCAACTCTAAATGGATACCGGTGATGCTTAATGCCTGCATATCCAGATCGAGGATAGCATCGGTGGTTAAGTCGCCGGGGGTAAAGCCAGCCTGCGTAAGGGCGGCTCCAACAGCCATGGTAAAGCAACCTGCATGTGCGGCGGCAATTAATTCTTCGGGGTTGGTGCCAATGCCATCGGCAAAACGGGTTTTAAAAGAGTATTGGGTTTTGTTAAGCACGGTGCTTTGGGTGGTGATCTCTCCGCTACCTGCCTGTAATGTGCCGTTCCAATGGGCGTTTGCTGTACGTTTCATAGTTTGTGGTTTTTATGTTTTATGGTTTTGTAGTACTGTTAGTTGCTATTGAAGCTATCCAAAAATCCTTACTCCTTTGTCCCTTTATCCTTGCTCCCTAAAAATTACCATTTCGCCCGCTCGTATTGCACCGGCCAGGTAACCTCGTGCCCAAGCTCATGCGCAGCACGCAGCGGAAAATATGGATCGCGAAGCATTTCGCGGGCTATAAATATCAGGTCGGCTTCTCCCTCTTGTATAATTTCATCGGCCTGGTGCGGTTTTGTTATTAAACCTACAGCACCGGTAAGTATACCGCTTTCTTTTTTAACTTTCTCAGCAAATTCAACCTGATAACCTGGTTTTAACGCTATCTTAACACCGGCGATGTTGCCGCCTGTAGAGCAGTCTACCACATCGATGCCTTTATCTTTCAATATTATTGCCAGCGCTACCGAGTCATTGGCTGTCCATGTGCCTTCTGTCCACTCTGTTGCCGAAATACGTACAAACAAAGGGTTTTCTGCAGGCCAAACTTCCTGTACACTTTCAATAACTTCTAACAGGAAACGAATACGGTTTTCGAACGATCCACCGTACTCATCTGTGCGTTTATTACTTGCCGGCGATAAAAACTCGTGCAGTAAATAACCGTGCGCACCGTGCAGTTCAATTACATCAAACCCGGCAGCCAATGCCCTTGCAGCAGCAGTTTTAAAATCAGTTTTAATTTTTTCGATCCCGGCTTTATCCAACTCCAAAGGCGGCTCTTCACTTTCGGTAAAAGCAATGGCGCTTGGAGCGTACGATTTCCATCCATTTGGCTGGTCGGACGGGATTTGTTTACCACCCAGCCATGGCTGTTGGTGGCTGGCTTTACGACCGGCATGTGCCAGTTGTGTACCAATATGGGCGCCATGTGCGTGCGCAAAATCGGTAATCTGCTTTAGTTTGGCAATGTGTTCATCTTTATAGATACCCAGATCGCCAAAAGAGATGCGGCCCTCGGGCGATACAGCTGCTGCTTCGGTAATAATTAGCGCGGCACCACCAACAGCCCGGCTGCCCAGGTGTACCAGGTGCCAGTCGTTAGCAAAGCCGTCTTCGCTGGAGTACTCGCACATGGGCGATACCACAATACGGTTTTTAAGTTCGATATTTTTTATTTTAAGAGGCGAGAATAGATGAGCCATATTTATTTTGTTTGATACAAATATGGTAAGTAACATCGGTTACCGCCTCACTGTTTTGTAAATTATTGGGCCAGAGGAGGAGGCAAAAGGTAAAGAGTTAAAGGGTAGTGGTTTATGTCAATTCATCAATCAATTATAAGCTAATTTGCATATCTGCACATTTTCAAATCAATGTATCCTTCCCCGTTCATCGGCATTACCGGTATCCCGGTTTTCGGTGCTGGTTTCTTTCCCAAAACGATAGGCGAGGGTTAATTGCACAAAGCGATTGAGTTGAAAGTTGTTGAACTTGGTATTGATACCATTTACTGTGCTGCTTACTGCCGATGCACTGCTCCGGAAAGCATCATTAAGGTTTAAGGTGATGTTGAGTTTCTTTTTGAGGGTAACAGCGGTAAGGCCCACATCCAGTTTGTAATACTTATCAGACCGGCCAATATGATCAACCTCCGGAAATTGGTACCAGAAGTTTACAGCCGCGGCCAGCGTTTTATCAGCATTAAAATAAAGTGTGTTATTGGTAGCTATATACAAGCCGTAGCCACTGATGCTTTTGATGTACGATAAGCTGGAATTGGCATCGGTATGATAAAAAGTTGCCTGGTTATTATTATCCCACCATGCAAAAGGGTGCAGGCTTAAGGTTTCGGATATGCCCAGGCGGTAAGTTTTTATAAAATTGAGTGGCACCGTGCGCACCAGGTTACTATCGGCACGGGCTATTACCACATTGTTAAACCCGTTTTGAGTGATGTTTAAGAATACGGCTGAGGTAAGGATGCTTTTGTAGGTATGTGATAGCTCGAAATTACTGTTGTACTCCGGCTGCAAAAACGGATTGCCTTCGCCATAGCTATAAGCCGTGAACAATGATTTAAAAGGGTTAAGGTTCCAAAACGTAGGGCGGTTAATGCGCCGGCCAAAGGTAAAGCCGAAGGCGTTGCTGCTATCGGCCTGGTAAGATACCGAAAGCGAAGGGAACAGCTTAAAATAGTTCTGCGGTGTAGTTTTATTGAGGGTGATGGATTCGCCCCGGGTTTCGGTGTACTCGGCCCGTAGCCCGGCCTGGTATTTCCATTTATCTTTTTCCTTGCTCAGGTTTACGTAGGCCGATTGAGTATTCTCTATATACCTGAACTCGTTACTCAGCCTGGTGTTGTAGATAAGGTTGTTATCGGCATCCTTATCATAATAAAAGGCATTACTGTAATTATTAATAAAGCTCAGTTTTGTGCCGAAGGCTATTTTGGCAAACGATGTTGGAATATCGGCATCGGCCTTAAAAGTAAATACTTTAATGTTTTGCTTATTGGTATCGTAATAACGGGTGTTTGAGGCTGGTATCAATTGCCCGTTGGGCAGGTAGCTGTTGCCGTCAAAATCAGATCGGTCGGTACGGTAATAGTTAAAGTAATCGGCGTTTAACAATAGTTTTTTGCCGGTAGTATCAAACTTAATCAGCGCATGTATATTTCCCGAATTGCTGAGCGCTATAGGGTGATAGGTAGCATAAGTTTTTAAGGTAGAATCTAAACTACCGCTATTGTTATAAATGGGATTATTTACATGGTCCGATCCTACATAAACCTCCCGGCCGCCCAAATAGCTGATGCCGATAGTGGTTTTTGGGCTTAGTTTATAATCAACTCCGGCCACTATATTATAGCTATGCATTTTATAATCGCCGGTATCGGTTTGCCGCCAGGTTTGTTTGGGGTAAAATACATCGGTTTCAAAACCTTCCAGTTCATGGTCGGCAGCAACGTTAACACTGCCGTAAGCGGCCCATTTATTATTATTATAATTCAAATTGGCACTGCCATTGGCCAGCCACCAGTTGCTTGTGCCATAAACAGTTGCCGGGCTGTGTAAAGATTGCCGCTCACCCAGTTGTACGTTACCCGATAGGCCTTGTCTGTTACTGTGTTTGGTAGTGATGTTGATAAGCCCTGCATTACCATCGGCATCATAGGCAGCAGATGGATTTTTGATCAACTCAATTTTAGAGATCTGGTTGGCCGACATTGATTTTAAAAAACGCACAAGGTCGGTTCCTGCCATCTGGATCATCCTGTCGTTCACCATTACCCTAACAGCGCCTTTGCCGGCAATACTAATGTCATCGCCCGATACTTTGATGCCCGGCACCTTGCCAATAGCGGTAAGGGCATCGCTGCCGGTGGCGGTTACGCTGGTTGATACGTTGTACACCAGTTTTTCCTGGCTGTTTTCAATAACTGGCTTACTGGCCGTAATTAATATCTCGCCCAGTTGGTTATTGGCAGGTTGCAAATTTACGTTTAATACGGTATCAACGTGCAGGTATATACTAAGCTCCAGTTTTTTGAAACCCGCAAAGGATGCGGTAAAAAGGTAACTACCTCTGGCTGGTACATTAATCACAAAATGGCCTGTACTATCAGTTTGTACAGATTGATTTTTTTGATCGGCCAGGTTTAACAGGCTTATAGATGTATAGCCTAAAGCGTGGTTGGAGGCATCGGATACGGTACCCTTAAGTTTAATTTGAGCATGCAAACCAAGTTGCAGCAACAGTAATGCAAGAAGTGTAAAAATAGATCTCAAAGCAGGTGAGCAGGTTTATAATTTGCCAATGATAGGAAAAGAAAACCGGAAAACAGCACAGTAATTAATCACTTACATTTGAGGGTCTGTTTCTTCGCTATCCTCATAGTCTTCCTGCAACTCCAATCTGCATATCCATACCCCTAATAACATCGGGAGTAAAAAAGGCAGCAACATTACAGCCAATTGCAATGGCGAATAGGAGTTTTGGGGGAGAGAAGCCCCTATAAATATCAGGACAATTACAATACCCATAGCTATTGAAACTCGTTTTTTTAACAAAATGGCGGTGCCTTCTTTACTCATGCGGGTAATCATAAAGGTAAGCAGCGCACCCAGCGGGCAGGTAAGCACTATTAAAACTCCAACTTGCAGTGGGTAATCTTTAACAAAAGCGATAGATAAAATATCTCCCGAATGAAGAAAAAGCTGATTTGCCAGGGCTTGCAATATAGGGGCCACTATCACCATGGTTAGCCATACCTTAAAACTGTAAACTTGTGCCGGGTCCATAATTGGTATTTATTAAAAGTAAATATAAGCGATATTGGATTTTAAACAAGGCCAATTGTAACAAGGTTATTCCTTAAAAACAATGCTTAAGTTTGAGATGTTAAAGCTATTTTAGGTATTTACCCTGTTAACTACGCTTAATTTGACTACATACACAACCCTGATAATCCTCAGCGGACTGGTAATTTTTTCGTACCTGTTTGATCTGATTGCCGGTAAAACCAAAATCCCCTCTGTTATTTTACTGTTGATGTTAGGCATTAGTATACGGCAGGCTGTTGATTACTTTGGGATAAAGATGTTTAATTTTAAGGTGATTTTGCCTACACTTGGTACCCTTGGCCTAATACTCATTGTATTTGAGGGCGCCTTGGAGCTAAGGTATAGTAAAGACAAGAATGCAATCATCAAAAAAGCATTCTTTTCGGCATTGAGCATTTTATTGATCAGCGCTTTTACCATTACTTTTATTATCCGGTACCTAACAGATCAAAGTTTTTATTTGTGTTTTGTAAACGCTATCCCTTATTGTGTGGTAAGTTCGGCAGTGGCCATTCCATCGGCTTCTGGTTTAAGTAAGGATAAACGGGAGTTTATTATCTACGAATCTTCGTTCTCTGATATTCTTACAGTGGTGCTGTTCAATTTTATTGTGCGCAACCAAACTATTGATATTGTATCATTTGTAAAACTTGGCGGCGAACTTACCGGCATCATCGCAGCAGCCATTATATCATGTTTGCTGTTGCTTTATTTAATAGGGCGGTTAACGCATCATATCAAATCGTTCCTCATTATTGCGTTGCTTATATTGGTTTACTCAGTTGGTCAATCGTTTCATTTATCGGCCCTTATTATTGTGCTTGCGTTGGGCTTGTTTTTAAACAATGCCAACCAGATAAGCTTTCCATGGTTCAGAAAACTGTTTATTTATCCAACGTTTCAGCACGATATCCGGCAGTTGTTTCAGCTATCGGCCGAAAGTGCCTTTTTGATGCGTACGTTCTTTTTTATTGTTTTTGGCTATACTATGGATGTTTACCAGCTGCAAAATATTACCCTCTTATTAACAGGTGGTGCTATCCTGTTTTCCATTTACCTGGTGCGGTTTTTATACATCAAACTGGTATCCAAAACAGATCTGATGCCCGAGCTGGTTATTGTTCCGCGCGGGTTGATCAGCGTATTGTTGTATTATAACCTGCCAGATAAATTGAAAATACCACAGGTTGGTGCCGGGCTGTTGTTTATAGTGGTGCTGGGTACAAGTTTGATACTAAGTTTGGGCTTGTTTATTACCCGGAAAAAGAGCCTCACCCAACCCTCTCTAAAGGAAAGGGCTTAAAAAAAAGATGCGGCCAATCAAAAGTACTTTCCTTTGGAGAATATTTAGGTGAGGTTCCGCAAGTTCCGGGTTTTATACCACCCATCGTCAACCTACATTTGTAGTATAAATAGCAAATGAAATTATGAGCACACAGGAAAACATCAACTATGATCGTATTGCCGAGGCAATAAACTATATAAAACTCAACTTTAAAACCCAGCCCAATTTAGATGAGGTTGCAGAGAAAGTGAACCTTAGTCCGTTCCATTTTCAGCGTTTATTTACCGATTGGGTAGGTATTAGCCCGAAAAAGTTTTTACAGTACCTTAGCCTGGAGTATGCTAAAGGGATTTTAAAAGATAAACAGGCCACCTTGTTTGATACAGCTTTTGAAACCGGCTTATCGGGTACCGGCCGCTTGCATGATCTGTTTATCAACATTGAAGGCATGACGCCGGCCGAATATAAAAATGGTGGCAGGGAACTCAGTATCAATTATAGCTTTGCCGAAAGTCCGTTTGGTAACATTATTGTAGCTTCAACTCCCAAAGGTATTTGCTACATGGCCTTTGCCGATGAGCATGCCAATGCACTCGAACAGTTGAAGCATCATTTCCCCAATGCAGCTTATACGCAGGTGGTTGATATGCAACAGCAGGATGCGTTGTTTATATTTAAAAAAGACTGGTCGCAATTATCGGCCATTAAATTGCATTTAAAAGGCAGCAGCTTCCAGTTAAAAGTATGGGAGGCATTATTAAAAATACCTATGGGTGGCTTGTGCAGCTATGGCGATATTTCGCAAACTATAAAACTGCCCAATGCCAGCAGGGCAGTAGGCAGCGCAATAGGGGCCAACCCGGTAGCGTTTTTGATTCCTTGCCACCGGGTGATACGCTCTACAGGCGAATCGGGGCAATATCATTGGGGGGCAACCCGAAAATCGGCCATAATAGGTTGGGAGGCGGCAATGGTTAATCAAGCGGTATCAATATAATAGCTATGGAAATTAAACAGAGAATTGACGAATTAAGTTGGGTAGCTATTGCTGCTGATATGGACGCTAAAGGCTATACCGTAGTTGAAAATGTTTTAACGGCCAGTGAATGCGCCAGCCTTGTTGCCCAATATACTGACGAAGGGCTTTACCGCAAAACGGTAGTAATGGAACGACATAATTATGGCCGTGGAGAGTACAAGTATTTTAAATATCCCTTGCCCGCAATTATTCAGCAATTGAGGGAGAGTGTTTATCTGCAGCTGGCACCCATAGCCAATAATTGGATGGCGTTGTTAAATAAACCCACCCGTTTTGCCAATACTTTAGATGAATTATTGCAACATTGCCATAGTCACGAACAATTGCGCCCAACGCCATTGATATTGCAATACACTAAAGGAGGCTATAATGCCATGCACCAGGATTTGTATGGTGAAGTGTTTTTCCCCATTCAATCTGTTTTTATTTTAGATGAACCGGGTGTAGACTACGAAGGTGGTGAGTTTATTTTGCTTGAACAAAAACCACGCGAACAATCAAGGGTCATAGTATTAAAACCCGGTAAAGGCGATATGGTACTATTTACCACCAGCTACAGACCTGTAAAAGGAAGTAAAGGATACCACAAGGTTAATATGAAACATGGCATAGGCGAAATAACAAATGGGCATCGGCGCAGCATGGGTATTATTTTTCATGATGCTAAGTGATTGAAAAAAAAGTAATTTACATGAAGGTATTAACGCTCGCAATAATTTGATTTGCTCCCGGTATTAAATGAATAGGTAATTTTTGTTAAATTTATCGCATTGCTATGTTAACCCAATTTAAGGATGACAGAAAAGATAGCCACAGGCGATATACAATTAATTGAACAACTAAAATTGGGCGATGATTGCGCGTTGACGGCTATCTACAAAAAATACTGGCAGCAATTGTACCTATCGGCATATCATGTTTTAAAAGATAAGCAGGCCTGCGAGGATATTATCCAGGAGCTATTTATTAAACTTTGGCATAACAGAAACAGTATTGAGATAACTGTTTCGCTAAAAGCCTACCTATATGCAGCCACCCGTTACGAGGTTTACCGGCAGATACGTGCAGGTGCCGCTACCAGTGATGTTTTTGATACGCTTGTAAATCTTTTGCAAACACCGGCCGGGCAAAATGATATAGAATATAAAGAATTGCTTTTACAGGTAGGCGATGTAGTTGGTACACTGCCTCAAAAATGCCGCGAGGTTTATAAACTTAGCCGCGAAGAGCACCTGAGCCATAAACAAATTGCATCGCGCCTCAATATCTCTACCAAAACCGTCGAAAATCATTTAACTAAAGCGTTAAGGCAATTGCGCACTTCGCTGGGTACCTTCTTTTTATTGGAGGTGGTGTTTTTGTTGTGGAGGGATTGAATTTGGTAAATGCTTGCGATAGCGTCACAAACTAAAAAAAATTACGGTGTAAAATGAATTTCTTTTCGAGGTTTGAAAAAACCTTTAATACAATTTAAATTTCGCACGCAGATCTGGATATGGCTTTTTTCCCAAATGCCTGCTCCTTTGAAGGCTGGAGCGCCCTCAGTGAAAACTCCTCTGGTAGAATCGAAGTTTTTGTAATTACTATAACCCTTGTTGTTTAAATCTTCTTCAATTTGATTGGAAATCTTCTTGTGCATAAACTCAATAGCGGTACAATCCAATATTCGAAGTAATTTATCTTTGTTAGGATCTTTTGCGATATCAAGATTTTGAGGTAGTTTTTTTCCTGCTGCTTTATGCTACTCTTCCATTATCTCGTAATAAAATTGGATCATATTGATGAACTTGGAGTCGAGAAAATCACAACATTGCCCAAGCTGAATCACAGCGCCTACAACTGCTGGTGTTATAATTTTTCCACGAGCCTTTTTCTCTTCGGCCCATTGCATAGCCCTTGTGTAGTTGTTTTCCCAAAAGTAGAGGCCATGGCCTAACCAGTCAAATTTTTCGGTACTGATTTTTATGTCGTCGGGGTGATTTATTAATTTGTCTGCTACGCTTGCATCACAACCATGAAAGCCGATAATTGTATTCGGTCTGATATCGTACATGAATTACGATTAAGCAGTTGGCTCTTCAAGCTCATTATAGGCTTTCATGAATTTTCCTTTTTTAGTAAGAATCCCAGCCTGGTTGAGTGAAAGAATGGCTTCTTTTTTTGACATACGCTTAGCTTCTTCCAGTTTTGTTCTGGCAAGATCTATTAACATCTCTATGTCCTTATCACTCATCTTATTTAAGGTTTTATAATCAAATATATGATTTTAATCTAAAATTTAAAAATAGAAACTATGTAAACAATAGGCGATGTAGCTTTCTAAATATAGCAAGACAAATTCCTCCAATCTTTTTTTCTCCCCCGCGTAGGGGATACCCCAGTTTTTATACTCTACTTATAAAAACCAGGTTGTGCAGAAACAGCAATTTCAACAATTGATTGATAAATACCTTAACGGACAGGCAACTGACGATGAGATACAACTATTGATGGTGCTTTTTGACAGCCTGCAAACCAATGAAGAGTGGGACGAGCAAACCCTTGGCGTAAAGCAACAGCTGGAAGATAAAATGCTGGAGCGTTTGCAAATGACTGTATGGCAATCAAAAGAAAAGTACCAATCTAAAGTATTTCCGCTTTTTGGGTTCAGGAATATAGCGGCGGCGGTTATCGCCTTTATATTTATCAGTACCGGGGCTTATTACTGTCTTCACAACAGCGCAAAAGATCCGCTCATTACAAAAAACAAAATTAGGGTTAAGCACGATGCGGAACCCGGTAAAAATAAAGCGATCCTAACCTTAGATAACGGCGAAAAAGTGGTGCTCGATTCTGCAAGAATCGGCACCCTTGCCAAAAAAGGCAACATCAGCATAAAAAAGGCCAAAGATGGACAGTTGATCTATACTGTTGAAGGTAATGATAACTCATCAGCCGGCGCTGTTGCCTACAATACCATCAGCACACCACGCGGTGGCGAGTACCAGGTAATACTGCCCGACGGCAGTAAAGTTTGGCTCAACGCGGCATCGTCCTTAAAATTTCCGACAGCTTTTGCGGCTAACTCGCGTAATGTGGAGTTAACCGGCGAAGCTTACTTTGAAGTAGCCAAAAATCCATCAAAATCGTTTACCGTTAACGTAAATACGCTTGATGTAAAAGTATTGGGTACCCACTTTAATATTAATGCCTACAGCGATGAGGACGCTATAAAAACCACGCTGCTGGAAGGCTCGGTTCAATTGAGCAGTGGTAATAGTGTAAGCTTATTAAAGCCAGATCAGCAAGGTATTTTTGCCCGAAACAAAATACAGGTTATTGATGTGGATGCCGAAAAAGCCATTGCCTGGAAAAAAGGAATTTTTGAGTTTAACAGGTGTAGCATTCAGGATATTATGAAACAACTATCGCGCTGGTACGATGTAGAAGTTGTTTATACAGGCAAAGTTTCTAACGATGAATTTGTGGGCAAAATTGAGCGTAGTGTAAAACTATCGCGGGTGCTGCACATATTGGAATTAAATCATGTGCATTTTAAAATTGAAGATAAAAAGATAATTGTATCATCTTAACCATATCCGTTTTAACATTTACCCTAAAACCACCATCTATGAACAAAAACATACATCTCCACTAAGAACCCTACATCTACCTTACCTATAAAAATGCCGGGAGTACTGCAATACTCCCGGCTAAATGTTTGGGCAAGGCTTTTCTGAGTTTCCTTTACAGACACATTAACCCAAAACACGACGAAGTTATGCAATTAAACTTTAGGGGTGAAGTATTTTACGTGCCCCGTACAAAAACCTCCAAACTGTTTTTGACCATGAAATTAACGGTTCTCCTGATTATGATTGGCTGTTTACAGCTTAGCGCCAAAAGTTATTCGCAAACAATAACGCTAAGCACAAGCAACACCACTATTGATAAAGTATTTACCGCCATTGAAAAGCAAAGTGGCTATTATTTTTTTTATAAATACAAAGAAATTAAACAGGCCAAACCGGTAACCCTGTCGCTTAAAAATGCCACGCTGGAAGAAACCCTACGCGAGTGTTTTAAAGACGAGCCTTTTACTTACACTATTGATAATAAAACCATCATAGTAAATAAAAAGGACGAAAGTATTGCCAATACTGCTCCTGCGGATAAGATAACCGTTACCGGCCAGGTGCTGGATAACACCAAACAACCTTTACCGGGTGTAAGCATCACCATTAAAGGTACTTCGGTAGGGGCTATTAGCGACGGCGATGGCAGGTACAGCATTGTGGTGGATGATAACGCTGTGTTGGTTTTTAGGTTTGTTGGCTTTAAAGCTAAAGAGGAGCCTGTTAATAAAAGAACGGTAATTAATATATCGCTGGATGAAGATAACCAGCAAATGAACGAGGTTGTGGTGGTAGGCTATGGTAACCAGGAACGTAAAAACGTAACAGGTGCCGTGGGGTCTGTTAAAATGGCCAACATTAAAGAGATAAAGGCAGCCAGTATAGATCTTAAGCTTGCCGGGCAGTTGGCTGGTGTTACCGTAAACCAGGTAACCGGTACGCCGGGTGGTGGCGTATCTATTAACATACGTGGCGCCGGCTCTATAGGCGCGGGCGATGATCCGCTGTATGTAATTGATGGCTTTCCGCTTTCGCCTGGTTTCGATCAGTATTCAAACCCTTTGAGTACTATTAATCCCGACGATATTGAAAGCATCAGCGTATTAAAAGATGCTGCTTCTACAGCCATTTACGGCTCACGTGGATCGAACGGCGTTATATTGATCACCACAAAAAGAGCTAAAAAGGGAGAGTCGAGTGTTACGGTAAACACATCAACCGGCATTCAAAGCATACTTGCCCAAAGTAAGCTGAAGATGATGACCGCCCAGCAATTTGCTCAGTGGCGCACCGAAGCTATACAAGATGCCAATAAAGCTAATGGTACAAATACTCCAATACCTGATGCCTATAAAAATCCAAAGGCGCTGGGGTTAGGTACCGATTGGTTTAATGCCGTAAGCCGTACGGCACCCTTGCAAAACTATGATGTAACCGTTGCCAACGGTACAGATAAAGTACGATCGTTATTCTCTATGGGGTATTTCGACCAGGAGGGAACCGTGCTTAATACCGGCTTTAAACGCTATTCGTTAAAGGCCAATATGGATGCCGATGTGGTTAAAGATGTAACCGTTGGCCTTAGTATTGCGCCAACATACAGCCTCAGAAACAGGCAGGAAACAGATGGGCATTTTGATAATGCCACTTTAAGCCAGGCTTATCTGGAAAGTCCGCTAACGCCGGTAAAACAACCCGATGGCTCATATACCAACGTTGTAGGTTCGCCGGGTACATTCCAAAACGCCAATCCGGTAAGCGAATTGGTTAATACCACCAATAAATACAGCCAGTTTAGAACCCTGGCCAATGTGTATGCCGATTGGCAGGTAATTAAAGGGCTCGATTTAAAATCAACCTTTGGGGTTGATTACCAGAACAGTACCGGCGATTATTTTAGGCCATCATTTTTGGGTGGCTTTAATAACCCCAACCGCGATGGTTTACAGCAAAAGGCAGTGGGTTCGTTCAATTCATCTAACAGTTTAAACTGGCTTAACGAAAATACGGTTAACTATAAAAAAACCTGGGGCAGTCATACTTTAACAGTATTGGGTGGCTATACCATACAACAGGAAACAGACCATACCCGTTTAACTTATGGTACCGGCTTTGCCGATGATGCCATACGCTCTGTACGTGCAGCAACAATAGTTACTGCAAGCGCTACCGACGAAGAGTGGCGTTTACTATCGCTGATAGGCAGGGTAAACTACGCTTTTAAAGATAAATATTTGTTAAGTGCATCCATCCGGCGCGATGGGTCATCAAGATTTGCGCCAGGGCACCAATGGGGAACCTTCCCTTCAGTATCTGCCGGCTGGCGAATTTCTGATGAATCTTTCTTCCCCAAAACTGATCTTATAGACCAGGTAAAATTTACGGGTAGCTATGGCCTTGCGGGCAATAACAACGTAGGCAATTACGATTATTTAGCCACCGTTGATAAAACCAATTATACATTTAACGGCTCACTTGCTCCCGGTAGCTCATTAACATCGCTGGGTAATAAAGAAGTAGGCTGGGAAACTACCCGTCAGCTGGATATTGGCGTAGATATTTCGCTGGTTAAAGGCCGCATTTACTTAATTGCCGAGTTTTATAACAGGTACACCGAGCGATTACTTCAATATATCCCCATCCCCATTGTATCTGGGTATGGCGATGCCTTATCAAACGTGGGTAACGTGC
Source organism: Mucilaginibacter cryoferens (assembly GCF_014205845.1). Taxonomy (GTDB): domain Bacteria; phylum Bacteroidota; class Bacteroidia; order Sphingobacteriales; family Sphingobacteriaceae; genus Mucilaginibacter. The sequence goes on along the minus strand of NZ_JACHCR010000021.1, from coordinate 29,310 downwards.
GTAACCGCGGCTGGGAATTTACCCTAACCACCAAAAATATTGTTGGCCATGCCTTTAACTGGACATCGGATTTTAACATATCCTTTAACCGCAATAAAGTGGTCAGCCTAGGCCCAACGCCTTTTATTAAAGAAGCGCCTTTAAATGATTACCCAACCAGCATTACCCAGGTTGGTTTACCAATGGGGCAGTTTTATGGTTACGTTTTCCAGGGCATATACCAAACACAGGCCGAGGCTGCCAAACATGGTTTAAATGCAGGTAACATCATTTATAAGGACATAAACAACGATGGTGTAATTGATGGTAACGACCAAACTGTAGTAGGTAACCCATGGCCCAAGTTTACTTTTGGTTTTAATAACCATTTAAGCTACAAAAACTTTGATATGAATATTGTAACCGCAGGTTCGGTAGGCGGCCATGTGTTTGATATTTATAAACAGTTTACCACCAATCTGGATGGTGTTTTTAATGTAGAAACATCGGTAATAAACAGGTGGAGGTCGGCAAGTAATCCGGGTGCGGGGCAAATACCAACTACAGTATCCAATACCAACCTGGCGCGCGATGAGTTTCCGTCGTATTGGGTAGAAAGCAATTCATATCTGGAGGTTAAGGATATTTCTATAGGGTATAACATCAAAACAAAATTTAGTAAAAACTTCAGGGTATACATAAGCGCCCAAAACGCCATATTAATAACGGGTTATAAAGGTGGTAACCCCGAGGTAGGTATTGATACCGGCGACGGTAACCGTTCCCTTTCGCCCAATGTAAATTACAACGCATACCCCGTTTCGGCGGTTTATTCGCTGGGTTGTAATGTAACGTTTTAACCGAATGAGGATTGATAGAAATTGATGGAAACAATAACAATTGAAGACATGAAAAAATTAATATACCTTTTCCTGATTCTTACAACGGTTGGCATCTCCGGCTGTAAAAAAGATTTTTTAAACCTGCAGCCAAACGATACCCAAAACGGGGCAAACTTTTTTAAAACTACCAGCCAGTTTAAGCAGGCCATAAACGGTGCTTATCAACCGTTACAGGGTTTATATAACGATTCGTTTTGGGCGATGGCCGAAATGCGGTCTGATAACACATCATATGAGTACGACCCTTACGATAGGTCTGGCACCCATAAAGAGGAGTTAGACGAGTTTAGAGAGATCAATAACAGCGATATTGTTGAATCTTTTTTTGATAACAGCTATACCGATATTGGCAGGTGTAATGTTATTTTGGGACGTTTACCGGCGGCCAATATCAATGCCGATACTGCTAAAGTAATTTCGGGGCAGGCCAGTTTTTTGCGTGCCTTTAATTACTTTAACCTGGTACGTATGTTTGGCGATGTGCCCATTGTACTTACCGAAGCGCAATCTGTAGCCGATGCTTTTAAACAGGCCGTTAAATCGCCGGCTGCCACCGTGTATACTCAGGTAATTGCCGATGCGCAGGCCGCAATTACCAATTTGCCCGTAAAATACACATCAGATGCCGATAAAGGCAGGGTTACCAAAGGTACCGCACAAACTATGCTGGCCGAGGTGTATATGACCCAGAAAAAGTTCGACCTGGCTGTTCCCTTGCTGCGTGCTGTAATTGCATCAAATGTGTACAGCCTTAATGCCAACTATGCCGATAACTTCGATATCACCAAAAAAAACGGCCCCGAATCTATCTTTGAAATTCAATACATGGAAGGGCCAAATGGCCTGGGCAGCGATTTTGTCGACCAGTTTATCCCCTGGGATTATTACGCTACCGACATTACCGGGTTTGAGTTACAGAACGGCGCGCTAAACGGTTGGAACATTCCAACCCAGGATCTTTTGAACGCTTATGAAGATGGCGATAACCGGAAAGATGCTTCGGTAATTGATTTTACCTCGGATGAATACGGTATCGATTTACCTTTTATCAAAAAATTTGTAGCCAAATCGGCAGTACAGTATGTTACCGCAGTGGATTTTCCGGTATATCGTTATGCCGATGTATACCTGATGCTTGCCGAATGTTTAAATGAGCAGGCTTTTGGTGGCGGCGATGCATTTAAATACCTTAACCTTGTACGTGAACGTGCCGGATTGGCCGATAAAACTATTGGCAATGCCGATGCCGCTTTAGATGTTTCCAGTCAGGATGCTTTTCGTACAGCTATAGCTCATGAAAGACAGGTTGAACTGGCTTTTGAAAATCATCGCTGGTTTGATCTGTTGCGTACAGGTAAAGCGGTTTCTGTAATGACTGCCCATGCGGTTAACGAAAGAGCCTATAAAACCGGTTCGTGGGATATTAACCCGGCCGCATATAAAAATATCCGCCTGCTTTATTTATACCCCTTAAGCGAACAAAACCTGGAGCATTAACCCTGGTATTTGTGGCCTTGTAAAACTTTTACAGGGCCACTTTACGTTTATTATTATACATTGCAATTGCCACATCATTTTTACCTGTTTTATAGCTAAATATGTATGGTAACCAAAACAAAAACCGTTGTTAAGCTATATTTAATGGCATGGATTGTATTCAACAAATAAGTGTGCTCAAAAAAGTATGCTTAAGTATCGTTTTATTATTTTTTATTTCTTCCGATAGCTTTTCGCAGGTTAAGGTGCTACCGCCACCATTTAAGGTAGATAACCTCATCTGCGAATACAAAACCAATCCTATTTCGGTTGATGTATATAACCCCCGCCTCAGTTGGAAATTGATTACCCAGGAGCGCGATATTCAGCAAACATCCTACGAAATTAGGGTAGGTAACAATGCCGTGTTACTAACCAAAGGGAAAGAAGTTTTGTGGGGAACGGGCCGCATTTACTCCAATCAATCCATACATATTTATTACGGTGGACCGGTACTTACATCGCGCCAGAAAGTTTACTGGCAGGTACGGGTATGGAACAATAAAAACCAGGTAAGCGCCTGGAGCATGGTTAATTTCTGGAAAATGGGTTTGCTGAAACCAACCGACTGGACGGCCAAATGGATTCAGAACACCTACCTGTCTGATACAACCGGTGGCCCGGCGCCCATGTTTCGTAAAAGTTTTAAGTTAGATAAAAAGATTCGCGCGGCGCACTTGTATATTACCGCTCATGGTGTTTTTGAAGCCCAGATAAACGGCAAACGTGTGGGCAACGATTATTTTGCACCGGGATGGACAAGCTATAATAAACGCATCCAGTACAATGTGTATGATGTTACCTCCAGTTTGCAAAAAGGCGATAACGCTTTAGGTGTTACTATTGGCGATGGTTGGTATCGTGGCTATACCTACAACCGCAAAAAGAATGTATATGGTAAAAAACTGGCCCTGCTTTGCCAGTTAGAGATAGTTTACACTAATGGCAAACGCGAGATAATAAACTCGGATAAAAGCTGGAAGGTAGCTTATGGCGCTATTCGGTCTTCTTCGTTTTTTGATGGCGAGGTTTACGATGCCCGTAAAGAAAGAGTAGGCTGGACAAACCCGACCTACAAAGATTTGGCCTGGGATACCGTTAAAACCGACGAAACCATTAAAGATAACCTGATAGCTACAGCGGGCCCTACTGTGAAAAAACATGAGAAGTTTTTACCCCTAAAAGTATTAACAACACCCGCCGGCGAGCGCGTGGTTGACTTTGGCCAGAACCTGGTAGGCTGGGTACAATTTAAACTGAAGGGAAAAGCAGGCGATACCATCAGGCTTTTCCATGCCGAGGTATTGGATCAAAAGGGGAACTTTTATACTAAAAACTTACGCACCGCCAAACAGGAAATTACCTATGTTTTTAAGGATGATAGCGTGGCAACCTTTGAGCCTCATTTTACATTCCAGGGTTTTAGGTTTTTAAAGGTTGTGGGATATAGTGGTCCGCTTGATTCTACCAACCTGGCTGCTTACGCGCTTTACTCGGATATGGCCCAAACGGGTAAATTCTCTACCTCCAATCCGTTGGTGAATCAGTTACAGCATAATATTCAATGGGGGCAAAAAGGCAACTTTATTGATGTGCCTACAGATTGCCCTCAGCGCGACGAGCGCATGGGCTGGACAGGAGACGCGCAGGCCTTTTGCCGTACCGCCACCTTTAACATGGATGTGGCCGGATTCTATAAAAAATGGTTGAAAGACCTCACCGCCGATCAGCATAAAGATGGGGCCGTACCGTATGTGATCCCTAATATGTTGGATAGTGTATCGTCGGCAGCATCAGGCTGGAGCGATGTGGCTACTATTGCCCCCTGGGATATTTACCAGGCTTATGCCGATAAACAGGTATTGCAGCAGCAGTACGAAAGTATGAAGGCCTGGGTAGGCTATATTCAGCTCCATAGTCGTAATTACCTTTGGGATACCGGCAACCACTTTGGCGACTGGCTATTTTACGCCGGTACCAATTACGAAGACGGTGCTGCCCTTACCGATAAAAACCTGATAGCGCAGGCCTTTTACGCGCACTCAACCCAGCTGCTCATCAATGCGGCAAAAGTGCTTGATAAAAGTGATGATGTGCAAAAATATACACAGTTGCTTTATAACATTAAAAAAGCATTTAACAGCGAGTATGTAACGCCAAACGGCCGCATGATATCGGGCACTCAAACATCCTACGTGCTGGCGCTTAATTTTGATTTGCTGCCCGAAAACCTGAGGGCATCGGCAGCTAAAAGGCTGGTTGATAATATTGATGATTATGATGAGCACATTACCACGGGCTTTTTGGGTACGCCTTATATTTGCCATGTGCTAAGTAGGTTTGGGCGTACAGACGTTGCTTATAACCTGCTGATGAGGGAATCGTATCCATCGTGGTTATACCCGGTTAAAAACGGCGCTACCACCATTTGGGAACGCTGGGACGGTATTAAACCCGATGGTAGTTTTGAAGACCCCGAGATGAACTCTTTTAATCATTACGCCTACGGTGCCATTGGCGATTGGATGTACCGGGTTATAGCGGGCATTAATACCGACGATAATGATCCGGGTTTCCATAAGATCATTATAGCCCCGCACCCGGGTGGTAAATTAACCAGTGCGCAGGCCGAGTTGGAGACGCTTTACGGTAAAATAAAATCGGCATGGAGTATTGATAATGGTATCTTCACCCTTGATATTATAGTGCCGCCAAATACTACAGCGCAGGTTATTTTGCCATTGGTAAACGACCCGGTAACAGAAAACGGGCTTGATATTAATACCGAAAAAGATATTACCGAAATTAAAAAGGTAGGTAACGACGAGCAGATGAACGTAGTATCGGGTACATACCATTTTGTGTATACCTTAAAGGTGCTTGGCAAAAAAAATAAATAGGGATCATTTTATAAGTGCTGTTTAAAATTGATGCCTGTTTTAAAACTATACAGAGCGGATTTGCCTATGCGATTTGCAAGAGGGAGAAGCATAGTTGCGTTTCTTCAAAATTTAATATCAATTAAAACAGCCTCTAAATAAAAAGGGTGCCGACTAATTACTGCTAACTTACATTAACTCATATATGGCAAATACGGTAGTTGGCGATAAGGCCACAGGCACCAGTCGGCCAAGGCTGCTTTCGTTAGATTTTTTTAGAGGGTTTACGGTAGCCGCCATGATACTGGTAAATGATCCCGGCGATTGGGGCCACATTTACTGGCCGCTGGAACATTCTAAATGGAACGGTTGTACGCCAACCGACCTGGTGTTTCCCTTTTTTTTATTTATGGTAGGAGTATCGATAGTTTACGCCATGCAAGGCAAAAAAGCAGATGAGGCTAACCATGGCAAAGTAATGCTTTCCATTCTGCGCCGCACGCTCATCATTGTGGCCTTAGGTGTTTGTTTGCCCCTGATCAGCGATCTACAGTTTGCCCATCTGCGTTTTCCGGGTGTGCTGCAGCGTATAGGGGTGGTATTTGGCATTACCGCTATCATTTATCTTAAAACCAATATCCGCACGCAAATTATTATAGCTGTAAGCTGTTTAATTGGGTATTATCTCATCATGACGCTTGTCCCTGTTCCCGGTTTTGCCCATCCAAATTTGGAAAAGGAAACCAATTTGGGGGCGTATATTGATAGAATGATGTTTACCACCAACCACCTCTGGCAAGCATCCAAAACCTGGGACCCCGAAGGTTTATTAGGAACAATACCTGCAATCGGTACCTGTTTATTGGGCGTATTTACCGGTACCTGGCTTAAAAGCGATAAACTTAAAAACGGCAACGAGATATTTAAACTTACCGGGGCCGGTGTACTGCTGGTTATACTTGGTTTAATCTGGAACACATTCTTTCCCATCAATAAACAATTGTGGACAAGCTCCTTTGTACTCTTTACAGCCGGGCTGGCTATCATCATCTTGTCGGTTTCTTACTGGTTTATTGATGTAAAAGGTTATAAAAAGCTGCTGCCGCCGTTTCTTGCTTTTGGCCGCAATGCTATAGCTGCCTATGTTTTAGCCGATGTGATCCCGGAGATTCTGTCTATTATTCCGGTAACTGATAACGGGCATAAGAGTAATATTTGGTCGTACATGTATTTTCACTTGCTTACACCAAATTTTTCACCGGAGAATGCTTCGCTGATATCGGCTATACTTACCGTTATCATTATATTTATACCTGTTTGGATATTGTACATCAAAAAAATCACCGTTAAAATTTAAGCACCTCGTAAATGAATAACGCACGTATCAAATATTTTGCAACTCTTTTTATCTGTATTGGTTTGTCTGTATCTGTAAAAGCGCAATTGCATATCATCCCGCAACCGCTGCATTTAACGGTGCAAAAAGGTAGCTTTATTTTAAGCAGCAAGGTGGTTATAGGGGTTGATAAAGAAAGCGAGTCTGTAGGTAAATACCTGCAAAACTACCTTGCAACCAATTATAAACTCAATTTAAAACTGAAGGTTTACCCCAAAGTGCCGGCTACCACAGCTATACAGCTGGTTACCACGGTTAGTAATAAAGCGGGTGCATACAGCCTGGCCGTTAAACCCGGTATTGCCAAAATAGCCGGTAACGGTGCGGGTGTGTTTTACGGGGTACAATCATTAATTCAATTACTGCCGGGTAACGTTGGAGGGCCTTTAAAACTGGCTGCCTGTAGTATTGACGATGAGCCGCGCTTTCAATGGCGGGGTTTAAGTTTGGATGTAAGCCGCCATTTTTTTACGGTAGATGAGGTAAAGAAATATATTGATGTAATGGCGCATTATAAGCTAAACGTGTTTCACTGGCATTTAACAGATGACGAGGGCTGGCGCATTCAGATCAATAAATATCCAAAACTCACCGAAGTTGGCGCTAAGATCACGTATTACGAAAAGCAGGGCAAATTTCGCAAGTTGGATAACCTGATTGACGGAGGTGGCCGGGATGGGTTTTATACCCAGGCCGAGATCAAAGAAGTGGTAAAATACGCGCAGGACAGGTATGTAACCATTTTGCCCGAAATTGAGATGCCCGGCCACAGCGAGGCCGCTATTTTCGCCTACCCAGAACTGGGTTGCCAGGATTCGACAGGTGCCAAACACCGGGTGCGTATGCTGGACCCCAGCGAACATACTTTTACGTTTATGGAAGATGTACTTACCGAGGTTATGGCACTGTTCCCCAACCAATACATTCATATAGGCGGCGATGAGGCCGAAATGGAAGCATGGCTGAAGAGCCCTACTGCGGTAGCTTTAATGAAGAAAGAAGGCTTAAAGAACGAGAAAGAAGTACAAAGCTATTTTATTAAGCGCATTGAAAAATTCTTGCTCTCTAAAAATAAAAAACTGGTAGGCTGGGACGAGATATTGCAGGGCGGCCTGGCCGAATCTGCAACCGTAATGAGCTGGCAGGGCGAAGCCGGCGGTATTGCCGCCGCCCAAATGCATCACCACGTAGTGATGACCCCGTTGCCTTATATGTACTTTGATGCCCCACAGGCCAACGAAGATCTGGAACCTATTGGCTGGAACCCGCCCGTTACCTGGCAAATGGTTTATAATTACGAGCCTATGTCTAAAGAGTTAAGTTCCGAAGAGGCTGAATATATTTTGGGCGCGCAGGGCAATATCTGGGCCGAGAAGATACCGAATGCAACGCATCTACAATACATGGTTTACCCAAGGGCGCTTGCGGTGGCCGAGTTAACCTGGTCGGCAAAAGAGGATAAAGATATCAGCAGGTTTGAGTATAAAATGAAACAGCAATACGGTTATTTTAAACTCTGGAACTGGAACGCCCGCCTGCCCGATATTGTGGGCATGGATAACATTGTTACCAACAGCAACCAGTTTGGTATGATACTTAAATATCCTTTGCCGGGTGCGCAGATACGTTATTCGGTTAATAGTAAAATGCCCGATAGTGCGGCAAAGCCGCAAGCTTTTCCGCTAAATATCAGCGCTGCGCTTAAGGATAGCCTGGTCATTAAAACCTATACAACGTGGACGCTTAATAAGCAGCACATTTTTCAGGTGGCCACCGTAAAGCATGTTAATATCGAACCTCATATTTTAGATGAGGTTGCCTTAACTTCGGGATTTAGCTACAAACTCATCAAATCAAAAGAAACCAATTACAATAAGTTAGATACCGTAAACCAGGTGGCTACAGCTATTGTTAATTCTACCAATCCAATGGTTTTGCCGGTTACAGACGGCAACCTTACCTGGGTTAAAATGAGCGGATATATTAAAATAGAGGAAGAGGGCGATTATGAGCTTACTTCGGGTTTTGAGGTTAGCCCGGCTTTGTTTTTAAATAACCAGGCGATTATCTACAAAAACAGAAATACCTATGTTGAGCCGCAAAAGGCGTTGCTGCACCTTAAAAAAGGAGTTTACCCAATAAGCGGGTATTACGTAGCAGACAATAATAATCGTACTCAGGACCTCATTCTGTTAAAAACGGCAAACGGCAAGTTGCTCGATCCGCAGCGTTACATGTTTCATTTATAGGTTATGATGAATAGGGTTTTGTTGAGGATACTGTTAATATTGATCTGTTTGGGATCAAGTGCTTACCTGCATGCGCAAACCTATGGTAAGTATGTTAACCCATTTATTGGTACATCGGCCACCGGGCATACATTCCCGGGTGCTACGGTACCTTTTGGATTGGTGCAGCTAAGTCCCGAGACGGGCAATTTTGGATGGAACTATTGCTCTGGTTATCGTTATGAAGATACCGTTATTACCGGCTTTGCACATACACATCTTAGCGGCACCGGAGGTGTAGACCTTGGCGATGTATTGTTTTTCCCCTTCCAGGGCAATAACCCGGTAAAATTTACCAGTAAATTCTCGCACCAAACAGAAAAAGCTTCACCTGGGTATTACGAGGTTGTTTTAAGTGATCATCAGATTAAGGTACAGCTTACCGCCTCGGCACATACAGGTGTACACAGGTATACCTTTAATAAAGCCGGCAAATCGCATTTACTGATAGACATGCAAAGCGGATTGGTAGAAGATGCCGAACAATTAAAGGAGCATGTATCTGAGGGCAGCATCACGCTTAACAATAAAACCAGTATTAGCGGCTATGCCTATACCAGCCAATGGGTTGATAAGAAAGTGTTTTTTACGGCTAAGTTCAGCAAGCCATTTACCGGATCGCATTTTATTGATGGCGATGCCCGCCGGCGTTTAATAGTTGATTTTGATACAAAAGCAGACGAAACCATTGAAGCCAGGGTTGGTATCTCAACAGTAAGTATTAACGGTGCCCGCAAAAACCTTGCTGCCGAAACAGCTGGTAAAACATTTGAGCAGGTAAAATCAGAAGCCGCTAAAGTTTGGGAAAGTTATTTCGCCAGGCTAAAAGCAACAGGTGCTGAAGAACAAAAGATAGCCTTTTATACCAGTATTTACCACGCGCTTATTCAACCCAATAATATTGCCGATGTAGATGGCAAATACCGGGGAGCAGATGGCCTGGTACATCAATCGGCAGATAAGGTTTATTATTCCACATTATCATTATGGGATACTTACCGGGCGGCACACCCGCTGTATACATTAATTTGCCCCGATAAAGACGGCCAAATGGTTGAAACCATGCTGCAGCATTTCGGAATAACCAAACTACTGCCCGTGTGGACGTTGTTTGGCAAGGAAAGCTACGCCATGATAGGTAACCACTCCATTCCGGTTATTGTAGATGCCAGTTTGAAAGGTATTAAAGGATTTGACAAGGAGCAGGCCTTTGCGGCTATAAAAGCTACCCTTACCACCAATAAAAATCCCAAGTACGATTGGGGGCTGTATATGAAGTACGGCTACCTGCCGTCGGATTCTGTAAAGCGCGAAGCGGTATCGCGTACCCTGGAGGCTGCCTACGATGATTGGTGTGCCGCCCAACTGGCCAAATCCCTCGGCAAAATTGCAGATTATAACTATTTCAGCCATCGTTCGGGGTTTTATAAAAACCTGTTTGATAAAAGTACCAACCTGATGCGGGGTAAACTGGCCGATGGCAATTGGGTACAACCCTTTGCCAACCTGGATAGTGGCCAATTGGCCATAGGCGGCGATTATACCGAGGGCAATGCCTGGCAATACACCTGGCAGGTGCAGCAGGATATTCCCGGCCTTATTAAGCTGATGGGAGGGAATAAACCTTTCCTGGCCAAGCTCGATTCTTTGTTTTCGATGGATTCTAAAGTGTTTGGCAACGGTTCTACACTGGATGTTACCGGTTTGATAGGGCAATATGCACATGGTAACGAACCTAACCATCATGTAGCCTATTTATACACCCTCGCCGGCTACCCTGCCAAAACGCAGCGATTGGTAAGGCAAATCTCTGATCAGTTTTACCAGAACAAACCTGATGGCCTCTCGGGTAACGATGACTGCGGGCAAATGTCGGCCTGGTATATTTTTACCGCGATGGGCTTTTACCCCGTTAACCCTGCCGATGGGCGGTATGTGTTTGGTGCACCGCAACTGAGCAGCGTAAGTTTGGCATTACCCGGTAATAAAAGCTTTGTTATCGAGGCAAAAAATCTCTCGGTAACTAATAAATACGTGCAAAGCATCAGCTTAAATGGCAAACCTTATTTAAAAAATTATATCAGTCACCGGGATATTTTGAAAGGTGGGAAGTTGGTTTTTGTAATGGGGGGAAAACCGTTTGCACCTCCATTGTTATAAAATACAGATTGTTATATTGAATGTCCGAATTTGTAACTCAATATAGTTGAAGTATTTACACTTTTAACGATTTTCCATTCTTTTAATTCATCAATAAAATCAGGTTTTTCTAAATCAGCATCACTTGCTGCCTTGATATAAAAAGCAGATTTTTTTGGATGCTCTGGTGAGCAGCCATTAAACAAATGTCCAAAAGCGTCCTGGTCAAATATTGCCCGGGTTAACCCAATGCAATCATCAAGGTGAATGAGGTTTACTGGCGCATTGCCGTTGGGGATATTCTTCTTCCCGGCAAAAAAACGTCCCGGATTTCTGCCGGGCCCAATTAATCCCGCAAAGCGAATAATGGTTGTTTTGAAGTCTGTTTCGGCCCTTAACAGGTTTTCGGCATCAAATAAAATCTTTCCCGATTCTGTGTTAGGCTGAGGATCGGTTTGTTCGTCAACTTCGTGATTTAGATCGGCATATACCGCCGTGGAACTAATAAACACCACATTTTTAACCTTATGTTGCTTTATGGCGGCTATAATTTTTTCTGTTTTGGGAATAAAATCTGCCCCCTCGCCAGAACGGGCCTTAGGGGGGATCGCGATCACAAGTGCATCGCAGTTAAAAAACTCGCCGTTATAGTTTGCGGCATCTGCAGAAAAATTAACCAGATAAGGTTCTATTCCATCGGCCAGTAAAGCTTCCATTTTTAGAGGCGATGTGGTTGATCCCTTTACCTGTACGCCATCTCCAATAAGCGACTTTGCCAATGCCAGTCCGTACCAGCCGCAGCCTAATATACTAATGGTATTTTTGTTCTGAAATGTAGCCGAGGTATCCAAAATTAACGCTTTGTGGCAAAGGTAATTAAATATTTGAGGCCGATAAGTGACATAAATATGTGCTTAATGCTTAAACTTTTTGCATACACCAATCGTTATTGTTGCATGAAGAAAGAAATCTTGGCAACTTCTGTAGCATTAGGCTTAGCTGCTTTTGCGCTGCATGCTCATGAAAAACCTCTGGAAACCGTTAAATATGTCGACCTTAAAAAATACCTGGGTACATGGTTCGAGATAGCTGCATTCCCTCAAAGTTTTGAAAAAGGATGTTCATGCACCTCTGCAACTTATGGCTTAAATAGCGATGGCAGCATTATCGTAAAAAATCGTTGTATTAAAGATAATAAACTAAAGGTAACCGAAGGCCGGGCCACAGTAACAGATAAGAGTACCAATTCCAAACTGGCTGTACAGTTTTTTTGGCCGTTTAAAGGTAAATACTGGATAATTGACCTGGCAAAGGATTATAGCTACGCGGTAGTGGGGCACCCAAACAGGCGATATTTATGGATACTTAGCCGCAGGCCCACGCTGGATGATCAAACTTATAACCAGTTGGTAGTACGCGCAGCCAACAAAGGTTTTGATGTACGGCACCTGGTTAAAACCGAACAGATAGGCGATCTGTCGGGCATTTAGCTGTATAAATAATTAAAATAATATTACGCAGCCTGGCCAATAAAATGGCCTGGCTTTTTTGTGAAGTATTGATGTCTGCTTTGAGCAGGTATTAAATATAACAGATAGTTTATTTATTAATCATAAATTAACAAATAATGCACTTATGGGGATTGTGACGACGCTAATATTCTTTTAAAGTATTTTTGTATTCATTTGATAGCTACGGTATTTTTTAATATTTTTCCATAGAAATTATTACTTAACCTTTATCTAAAATTCCTGCACCGAATTATGAGGAAACTTTACCTTTCGGTACTTTGCGCATTACTTTTCCTGCTTTTTTCAAAAAACAGTTATGCGCAGGTTCCAGCCTTCACGTATACCACTCCGCAAAAACTTACTGTAGGTACAAAAATAACACCCGTGCCACCCAAACATACCGGGGGAGCCGTACCCGCTCAAATTTATTCGAAAGTAAGTACCTTGGCGGGGAGTGGCTTTTATGGCTACAAAGATACCGTGGCAAAATTAGCCAGGTTTGAAAACCCTGTGAGCGTTGCTTTTGACAGCAAGGGAAACATGTATGTGGCCGATGCCAATTTAAACATGATCAGAAAGGTCTCGGCCAATGGTGTAGTTAGCACTTTTGCCGGTAACCCCAAAAAAGGTGCTAAAAACGGGCAGGATACCGCCGCGCGATTTAATTACCCAACGGGTGTTACCGTTGATAAATCTGACAACGTTTATGTAGCCGATTTTAGCAATAACATGATCAGGAAGATTACGCCGGGTGGCCTGGTAAGCACATTTGCCGGTAACGTGAACGATGGCCGTAAAGATGGTAATGGTACTACCGCAAACTTCAACCACCCGTATAGCTTAACTTTTGATCCTACATCAGGTAATATCATTGTGGCAGATACTTATAACAACATGATAAGGCGGATAACTCCTGGCGGTGATGTTACTACAATTGGGGGCACAGGTGCCCCCGGGCGTACCAATGGCTTCACCACAAACGCTACTTTTAAAATACCCTATAGTGTTGCCATAGGCAAAAATGGGGTTATTTATGTAGCCGACCAGGGAAATAGCTGTATCAGAACATTATATGCTCCATCCAGTGGGCCGGGGTTTGTATCCACATTTTCTGATACCACTTACATATCGCCTTATGGCATCGCTGTTGATAATTTAAACAGGGTATACCTGTCAACCGTGGATGCTTTTGGTATTATACAGTTTGATAGCAACGGTAAGCAGGTAGGATTGGTGCCCTTCTCTGGTGGATCGTACAAAACCTTTAACGATGCTACCGATACTTTAAGTAGCTATAGAGGTAGCATGGGTTTAACATTCGACGGGCACGATAACCTTTTAATTGCCGACCAGGGCAACGACCGCATTAGGAAAGTAGCCGTAAATGGTTACACCGTAAGCCCGCGCCTGCCAGCTGGCTTAAGTATTGATAGCACTGGTACTATTGTGGGTACGCCCACAGCAATTGCCGCTGCTAAGGATTATACCATAACCGGTTACAACAGCAGTGGTTTTGCTGGTACCAAAGTAAATATCAGTGTTGGTATAGGTTCTCAAACTATTACGTTTAATAAGGTACCGGCAGTTACTTATGGCAACGTTGATTTCGACCCGCTGGCTACCAGTACCGATACTACTATAGCCATAACTTATAGTAGTAATAATTTGGCTATAGCCACTGTAGTGAATAATAAAATTCATATTACCGGGGCCGGAAGCACTGTAATAACAGCCAACCAGGCTGCAAATGTTAATTATACGGCGGCATTGCCGGTAAGTCAGCCTTTAACGGTTAATAAAGCTACACTAACTGTTACCGCCGAGGATAAAATAAAAACGGCACTGAAAGATAATCCGCTGTTAACTGTAAAGTATAAGGGATTTGCTTATGCCGACGATACAACAGTTTTGGTAAGCAAACCTGTAATTACTACCACGGCTACTGCAAATTCGGCAGCGGGCAATTATCCCATAGTTGCCAAGGGAGCCGATGCTAAAAATTATACATTTAACTATGTAGCGGGTAATCTTACCGTTGCCCCTGTGCCGGTTATTACCACTACAGGGGCAACCTCTATTATTAATGGAGGTAGCGTAACGCTTTCGGTTTCTCCGGCAACGGGGTATACCTATCAATGGTCTGTTGATGGTAATGCCATAAATGGAGCCACATCCAGTACTTATGTTGCAACAAAAACAGGAGGGTATACAGTTGCTATTACTGCCAATAATTATACTACGTATTCGCTATACACCAGTGTGTTATCGCAATTGCAGTTGCCGCCTAATAACTTTAGTTTAATGGTTACAAGCGCAACCTGTAAGGCCAGTAACAATGGCTCTATTCATGTATCTGCGTTACAAAAGTTAAAGTATACTGCCGTACTTTCGGGCAATAACCTTAATCAGTCGTATCCGTTTACCGATTCGCTTACCATAGGTAGCTTGTCGCCGGGTAATTATAATATTTGCTTTTCGGTAGATGGCGAGATATTTAACCAATGCTACCAGGTGAAAATTACCGAGCCCAAAGACCTTTCGGTTTATTCAACCATAGATCCAAAACTTAATAATTTGAATTTACAGTTGGATGGGGGCAATTCGTTTAAGATAGTTTTAAATAGCGTAACCTATAATACATCACAAAAAGAGATCAGTTTGCCTTTAGCTACAGGCTACAATAAACTGAGTATAACAACCGATAATTTATGCCAGGGAATGGTTGAAAAAATTATAGTGGTGGCCGATAAGATCATTCCGTTTCCAAATCCATTTCAAAACGTGCTTAATGTAAATATTGGCAACCTTAATGTAAACAATGTAAGTGTTAATATAGTGAACACACTTAATGGCAAAAGGGTATATAACAATCAGTACACCAATCAGTCGGGTGTAATGCAGTTTGATATGTCGGGTTTACCAAACGGGGTTTACTACCTTAATTTAAACCTTGATAACAATAAGTCGGGATATAAAATTATAAAGAAATGATGAAACGTATTTTAACCTTAATAATAATACTGTCTATAATATCGTGCGGAAAAAAGGCACCTGTACCAGCCCCCGGTGTAGCCTCGCTTACAGCTCCGTTAAAAGATCAGCCATGCCTTACAGGTACCGTGTTATCGGCTACAGAAAGCTCGGTGGCGTTTTCATGGAACCCATCACAAAATACTGATAACTACGATTTAACCATAACCAATCTTTTAACAAAAACGGCAACTACCCAAACCGTATCCACAACTACCGCAACTGTAAAATTGTTGCGCAATACGCCTTACTCCTGGTATATTTCATCAAAGGCAAAAAAAACATCGGTGGTAACCAAAAGCGATGTGTGGAAGTTTTATAACGCTGGTGCAGGTGTGGTTACCTACGCGCCGTTTCCGGCAGAGATTACCGGCCCTGCGTTTGGTGCTGTGGTGGCTTCTGGTACTACCAAGGTAAACTTAACCTGGAAAGGCAGCTCGGTAAGTTCAAATATAGTGGCTTACGATGTTTATTTCGGCCCCTCAAGTAATCCAGATCTGTTCAGAAATCACATAACAGACAGCTTTGTGAACGATGTAAACGTAGGAGCAAACACAACCTATTACTGGCGGGTAGTTACCGTTGATGCCAATGGCAATATATCAGATTCTGGTACTTATAACTTTTTTGTCAGTAAATAAAAAGCAGCTTTTACTAAAGCTAAATTTTCTGTAAATAAAAACCGCCGTACTGCATTAATTGCAGTACGGCGGTTTTTTATAGCACGGTTGGTGCTATGTGTAGTCGTAAGTTCCAGGTTGAAAAAAAACAAATTTAACTTACGGCTTAGTACTATTAACTTAACACTCGCTTCTGTTAAAATGTATATCCTAAAGTAAGGAATGCGTTGTTATTTGTTTTCTTAAGATCGGCTGCCGGACTTGCTGCTGCAATTTCATAAGGGTAAACAGTTTGATTACTGCTTAGGTGCGCGTAAGTGGCATCAATATAATAACTGCCAAACCTTACACCAATACCACCGGTAACGGTTTTAATATCGCTGCCATTTTGCTTTAACGGACTGCCCTGTATGCCGTAACCGCCACGCAGGTAAAACATGCTGTTTAAGCGGGCTTCGGCACCCACATGGGCGTTTACCGTTGCACGGTATAGCGCTTTAATGTTGCCGTTATCAAAATCGGCAGTATAACTGTCATTACTGCTAATGTGAGTTGTGGTATAATCTATATAATCTACATCGCCAGAAATAAAGCCGTATTTGCCTATAAATATCGCAGCGCCACCGGTTAATTTAAAAGGTGTGCGCATGTTGTATGATAATTGATAGTCCTGCGATTGGTTGTTATAGCTGTTGCCGTTTTGGAATTGGGTGTGCAAGCTTTCAATATACGAATCGTCGATACTATAAAAGGTAGGCGAAGTTACTGTTAAACCTAACCGTACCGCATTTACCGGTTTGTAAATTACTCCGAGTTTAACGTTACCACCCGAGCCTTTAGTTATCTGGTCCTGTACAAAGCTCGAATTAAAGCCAGCATCCGTACTGCTGCCGTTAACAGGTACAGTAGTACCGGTTTCGCCAAATGAGTTGTATGAATTGTAGCGAATGTCTGACAGCGAAACACTTAAACCTATATAAAGTTTATTGCTGTAATTGGCACCAAATGCCAGGTTAACTTCCGACTGGCCGCCGGTACGTATAGTGTTATTTATTTGGTTAACAGGTACATTTACTGTGCTCGAATAAGAGGCAGGGTTTGCTGCATCCCCAAAATTGTCTATAAGGTAGTGGTCGTAGGCCCAGCCGTCAAGACCATCGGGATTAACGCTGCCATATTGTTTCACCTGATCTTTGGCAAGGTTATTATAATAATCGCTTATGGAGCTTGTTTTATTGGCACCCCCATAAGTTATGTTCTCATAAAAGTTATTGGTACGGCTATATGCTGCGCCATAATTAATACTTAACCAACCCTTGGTTTTATCGCGACCCCTGGGAGTACTTAATTGCTGGTAAATAACAACAGACGCGTTATTAAAATTAAGGTTGCTTTTGCTATCGGTGCCAAACTGGCCCTGGTAGGTTGAGTTAACCTTTGAACCATTAAACTCCGGCGTTATGCTTAATTCTGAGTGGGTAAAAAATCCCAGCCCGGCAGGGTTGCCACTTATGGAGCTTAAGTCGCCACCAATGGCGGTACCTGCATTGCCAATTGCTTTAATACGCGATGTAGAGCCTGTTTGAAAGGTACTGAAGCGGATGGCATCTTGCGAATATTGCGCAAAGCTGCTTTTAGTAATTGCTACTATAGCAATTACGGTAAGTAAATATTTGATCTTCATAGATTTAAGCTGATAAGATTATGGTCTAACTGGTCTGCCACCACCGCCGCCGCCACTGTTACCACCGCCTCCCGAACTGGAAGAAGATGATGGAGAAGGTGAAGGGGATGATGAGCGTTCAACACTTTGGGTTTGTGGCCTGGTATCTTGCTGCCTGATGGGCTCGGCGCTCCTGGTAGGTCGCGAAGCATCTCTTGAATAGCTGGTATTACTGTTGTTTGAGTTGCCGCGATTTACAACACCATTGGTGGGACGGTATGTACGGCCACCCGGAATATAACCAATACCGGTTCTGGAGCTTGATGCTACCCGCGTACCGCCGCCAAAAGCACTTGGTGCAGGCCTGCTGCCGCCAAATGGGCTACCAGTACCACGTACCGGGCGTGGAGTGCCCGACGAGGCATACCCGCTTCTGTATCCGCCACCATATATTCCGCCGTAACCACCGCCATAGCCGCCGTACCCGTAGCCAAAGCCATATCCCAAGCCCCATCCGCCATAACCATAGCCGCCATAACCGTATCCTAAGCCCCAACCGCCATAACCGTAAGGAGAGTAGCCATATCCATAAGGGCCATAATTAAAGCCCAGGCTAAAACCGTTGTTGTAATAGGGGTTGCTGTAACCGTAATATAAATTATCGTAATAACTAAATGGAGAGTAATAGCTGAAACGGTTTATGCGCGATGAGTAATCATCGTAATAAAAATAATCATCGTCATCCTCTTCCTGTTGTACGCTTTGCTGATTTTCGTCGTTTTGGTTGTAAACAGGTTGGGTTGCGTAAATTGGCTCGTCGGCCGCTTTGGCATTGGAGAAATAAACATCGTCGTTATTGGCGACGGTAGCGAGTTTTTGGGTTGAGCAGGAACTCAGTGCAATGGCGCTGATGAGAAAAATTCCTATTGCGATATTCCGTTTCATGTGCAGGTTGTAAAAGTTCGGGTACGAATAAGTTTTAAATTTATAAATTTGGGCGCAATATACAATAATTGCAAAGTCAAAAATTCTATTCCAATCAATATGAGCAAAGGTGTTATTAGTAAAGACGAAGATTATTCGCAATGGTTTAACGATTTGGTAATTAAATCTGACTTGGCCGAATATTCGCCGGTTAGGGGTTGTATGATCATTAAACCGTATGGCTATTCTATATGGGAAAAGATACAGGCCGTGCTCGATGGCATGTTTAAAGATACAGGCCACAGCAACGCATATTTCCCGCTTTTAATACCCAAAAGCTTTTTTAGTAAAGAAGCGAGCCATGTTGAAGGTTTTGCCAAAGAATGCGCGGTTGTTACCCACTATCGTTTAAAAGATGATGGCAGCGGCAATATTGTGGTTGATGAGGATGCCAAACTGGAAGAAGAACTGATCATTCGCCCAACATCAGAAACCATTATCTGGAATACGTATAAAGGTTGGATACAATCGTATCGCGACTTGCCAATTCTGGTAAACCAGTGGGCAAACGTAATGCGCTGGGAAATGCGCACCCGTTTGTTTTTGCGTACCAGCGAGTTTTTATGGCAGGAAGGTCACACAGCGCATGCAACATCAGAAGAAGCTATAGCCGAAACCGAGCAAATGCTGGAAGTTTACGCCGATTTTGCCGAAAACTGGATGGCACTACCTGTAGTAAAGGGCCGTAAAACTGCCAACGAGCGTTTTGCAGGCGCTTTGGATACCTATTGCATTGAGGCATTGATGCAGGATGGCAAAGCCTTACAGGCGGGTACATCACACTTTTTAGGCCAAAACTTTGCCAAGGCGTTTGATGTAAAATTTACCAATAAAGAAAACAAGATAGAGCACGTTTGGGCAACCTCATGGGGGGTATCAACCCGCTTGATAGGTGCTTTAATTATGGCCCACTCTGATGATGCCGGCCTGGTATTGCCACCAAAACTGGCTCCTATACAGGTAGTAGTTGTGCCGATATATAAACACCAGGAAGAACTGGATAATATTACCACTTACGTAGCCGGATTAACCAAAGAGCTTAAAGCAAAAGGTATTTCGGTTAAGTTTGATAAACGCGACACTCACCGCCCCGGCGCAAAATTTGCCGAGTATGAGCTGAAAGGTGTACCATTACGCGTTGCCATAGGCAGCCGCGATATGACAAACGGCACCGTTGAACTGGCCCGCCGCGACACCAAAACCAAAGAGACTGTAAACCAGGATGGTTTGGCCCAACATATTGAAACCTTGTTAGACGAAATTCAGAACAATATCTACAAAAAGGCTTTCGATTTCCGTGCCGAAAACACTACCGAGGTTGATACCTACGAAGAGTTTAAACGCATGCTTGATGAGCAGCCAGGTTTCCTGAGCGCACATTGGGACGGTACGCCAGAAACCGAACAAAAAATAAAAGAGGAAACTAAAGCGACAATCCGTTGCATACCTTTGGATAACAAACAAGAAGAAGGCAAATGTATTTTAACGGGTAAGCCGTCTGTACAGCGGGTGTTATTTGCACGGGCGTATTAGCCCCCCAGCCCCCTGAAGGGGGAGCTTTTGATTTACTGCTTTATGAGTAAACAAATGCAATGGGTTTATTTAATATCCTTCCCTAAAGGATAAAACACCAAACAAGCTTCTTTTTAGGGAAGGAAGCAAATCAAAAATTCCTCCTTTAGGGGGGTAGGGGACCTATGAAATTCGCAACTAAAGCAATACACGCAGGGCAGGAGCCCGATCCAACTACGGGCGCTATCATGACGCCGATATACCAGACATCAACCTATTGGCAAAAATCGCCGGGTGATAATAAGGGTTATGAGTACTCACGTGGTACCAACCCTACCCGCAAGGCGCTTGAAGATTGTTTGGCCGCATTAGAGAACGCTAAGTTTGGCCTGGCATTCTCTAGTGGTATGGGCGCTACAGATGCGGTAATGAAACTGTTGGCACCGGGCGACGAAGTAATTACCGGTAACGACCTTTACGGAGGCTCGTACCGTATTTTTACCAAAATATACGCTAACTACGGCATTAAGTTCCATTTTTTGGATCTGTCAGATCCAGAGATCATTCGCCAGCACACCAACGATAAAACCAAGCTGGTTTGGATAGAGACACCTACCAACCCTACGATGCAAATTGTGGATATAGCGGCGATAGGTAAAATTGCCAAAGAGAAAAGCCTGCTTTTTGTGGTTGATAATACTTTTGCTTCGCCGTACCTGCAAAATCCAATAGACCTGGGTGCCGATGTGGTCATGCATTCGGTAACCAAATACATTGGCGGCCACAGCGATGTGGTAATGGGTGCCCTGATGCTAAACGATGAGGAGCTGTACAAACGCCTTTGGTTTATTTACAATGCCTGCGGTGCTACGCCGGGCCCAATGGATAGCTTTTTGGTGCTCAGGGGAATAAAAACCCTGCACCTGCGTATGAAAGCCCATTGTGAGAACGGCAGGCAGATAGCAGCGTTTTTAAAGACCCATCCAAAAGTTGAAAAAATTTACTGGCCGGGCTTTACCGATCACCCTAACCACGAAGTTGCCAAAAAGCAAATGCTTGATTTTGGTGGTATGATCTCGATAGTGTTAAAAGGCGCCGATTTGCAGGAAACTTTCCGTATAGCATCTTCATTTAAAATATTTGCTTTGGCCGAATCATTAGGAGGTGTAGAATCATTGATCAATCACCCGGTAAGTATGACCCACGGGTCTATCCCCAAAGCCGAACGCGAGAAAGTTGGCGTGGTAGATAATTTGCTACGTTTAAGTGTAGGCGTAGAGGATATTGAGGATTTGCTGGAAGATTTGAAGCAAGCGTTAAGCCCCCCGACCCCCTAAAGGGGGAGGATATAGATACATATGTCAATCCAGTATACTAATGAAAAGCTCCCCCTTCAGGGGGCGGGGGGGGCTGGGCTTCAATCTTTCCTCGATGCTAAAGTTGCCCAATACAACCGCCCGGAGTTTATTGAGAATGATCCGATAGTTATTCCGCACCTGTTTAGTAAGCAGCAGGATATAGAGATTATGGGATTTTGGGCGGCAACCCTGGCCTGGGGGCAGCGCGTTACCATCATTAAAAAATGTAAGGAGCTTATTACTTTAATGGATGGCGCGCCTCACGATTTTATAATTAACCATGAAGAGCCCGACCTTAAAAAGCTGCTAAGTTTTAAGCATCGTACTTTTAACGATATCGATACACTGTACTTCATTAGTTTTTTTAGGTATCATTATGAGAATTTTGATTCGCTGGAGGATGCTTTTATTCCCGCTGATGGTGATTACTCCCCCTTTAGGGGGCTGGGGGGCTTCCGTTCCTATTTCTTCTCCCTACCAGATTATCCTCATCGTACTAAAAAGCATGTGTCTTCACCCTCTCAAAAATCTACTTGTAAACGTTTAAATATGTTTTTGCGTTGGATGGTGCGCAAGGATGATAACGGCGTTGATTTTGGCATCTGGAACCGCATTAAGCCTGCCGACCTGATCTGCCCGCTTGATCTGCATGTGGATAGGGTTTCCCGCAAGCTCCTGCTCATCACCCGCAAACAAACCGACTGGCAAACCGCCCTCGAACTAACCGAACGACTCAAACAATTTGATCCGCTCGACCCGGTGAAATATGATTTCGCCTTATTTGGGTTAGGAATAGAAGAGCGTTGGGGCGTGCAGTTTTAGTTAATCGCGTTCCAACTTATCAAGCAGATCAGATAATTCGGCCGTTGTTAAAGTATCTATGAACTGCTTTGGTTTAAGGCCAATCATCAATTCTTTGTCGCCGGTCCATAATTTTGCCCCAATGTGTTTGGCAAGGGCAACAAAAGGAGTGTCGTTTAAATCAATATAAGTTAAAACTTTTTCGGTAGCTATAATTGTTTTTACAGATATTAAGTTTTCATTTATAAACGTAATGTTTCTTGTTATTAAAAATTCCAATTCATCAAGTTCCAGAGACGAAAGTCTTGTTAGTTTAAGCAATTTGCTCCTGTGCTTTAATAATTCGCTTTTTAGAAAATAACAAGTATAAAATTGAAAATGCTTTTTTGAATTGATAAGTATCTTGCCGATTTTACTCCCGGGATTCAGGAGTGCACTAAACACAATATTCGTATCAACAACAATTTTCATTACTTAATAAAGCTGTGCTTTGGCGAATGAATAGGATTTATTTGGTTAAATGTTCCCTGTTTTCGGTCCACCAGCTTTTGTTAATGTTATCGGCCAATTCGTCAATATCTTGCTGTGTGGCTTTGCTTTTTGAGACGAGCTCTTTATAGCGTGCATAATCAATAAAATTCTGCAGGTCATCAGTATTTACCGAGGCCGGCAACCTGATGATAACTTCCTTGCTGTTTCTTTCGATGATCATTTGGCGATTCTTTATTCAAATATAACTAATTGAAACTATAATTTATTGCTGATAAAGCCATTTTTACAAATTTATACTAAAAAAATCAGACCTCTCAAAATGATAAAACCTATCAAAATGATAGCTTTTATCATTTTACTAAAAATAGTCAATTAGTTATATAACAGCGTGTTAGTATGGATTATTGCCTTGAGGTATGTGTTTTGCCTTTAGCGGATTCACTAATTAATTTAAATGAGCTCACACGTTAAGCACCTCACTTTCGCGGGTATGATCGTTACCCTCGGTATCATTTTTGGCGACATCGGTACATCTCCCCTTTATGTATTCCAGACCCTGCTTGTAGAGGGTGGTAAAGTAAACCAGGACCTTGTTTTAGGCTCCATCTCTTGCATTTTTTGGACACTTACCCTGCAAACCACCTTTAAGTACATTGTAATAACGCTACAGGCCGATAACAAAGGCGAGGGTGGTATCTTCTCGCTTTATGCTTTGGTAAGGCGTTATGGTAAATGGCTTGCAATACCGGCCATTATCGGTGCGGGTACTTTGCTTGCCGATGGTATTATTACACCACCAATATCGGTAACATCGGCTATTGAAGGATTAAACCTGGTGCCATATTTTGCAACCATAATTATTCCCGGCAATAACCTCATTTTGTTAATCGTTATTGTAATTATCATTCTGCTTTTCTTTTTTCAGCAGTTTGGTACAAAGGTGGTTGGCGCTGCGTTTGGCCCGGTAATGTTAATGTGGTTTATTATGCTGGGCATTTTGGGTACCATGCAGGTGGTACACTATCCATCTATATTTAAAGCACTAAATCCTTATTACGGTGCTCATTTGTTAATGGATCACCCCAAAGGTTTTTGGTTGTTAGGTGCGGTGTTTTTGTGTACCACAGGTGCCGAAGCTTTGTATTCTGATCTTGGCCATTGCGGTCGTAAAAATATACAGGTGAGCTGGATTTTTGTAAAAACTACACTTGTTCTCAATTATCTCGGTCAGGGTGCGTGGGTACTTTCGCAAGCGCCCGGTAAAAACTTCACAGGTGTAAATCCATTCTTCGAGATTGTGCCCCACCAGTTTTTGATCCCAAGCATCGCGCTGGCTACTATGGCTACCATTATTGCCAGCCAGGCATTAATTAGTGGTTCGTTTACGCTCATCAGCGAGGCTGTGAGCATGAACTTTTGGCCGCGTATCACTATCAAATATCCGTCAAACATCCGCGGACAGATCTATATCCCCAGCATTAACTGGATATTGTGTGTGGGCTGTATCCTGGTATCGTTATACTTCCGTACATCAAGCGCAATGACGGCTGCTTATGGCTTTAGTATCACTATAGCCATGTTAAGCACAACCATTTTAATGTATTATTTTATGCGCTATGTAAAGCATTGGCCGGTGTGGCTGGTAACTATCATACTATGCGTGTTTTTAACTGTCGAGTTCTCCTTTTTTGTAGCCAATGCTGTTAAAATATTAAAACGGTTGTTTTTTGTTGGTTTCGAAATTGGGCTGATATTCACTATGTACATTTGGTTTAGGGCGCGTAAGATCAATAATCGTTTCCTGCATTTTATTGATATTAAGGAGCAATTGCCTTTGTTAAATGCAATAAGTAACGATACTTCGGTTACCAAGTACGCTACCCACTTAATTTACCTAACAAAAGCTAATAACAGTAAACAGATAGAAGAAAAGATCATGTACTCTATCATGAGCCGTAGGCCTAAACGTGCAGATACTTATTGGTTTGTACACATTGAGACTACCGAAGAGCCTTACACTATGGAATACAGTGTTGACCATATTGAACCCGGCAAGGTTATTCGTATCGAATATCGCTTAGGTTTCAGGATTCAGCCGAGGGTGAATGTACTGTTCCGTAATGTGGTAGAGGATATGGTGAAACGTAAAGAGATTGATATTGCCAGTAAATACCCATCGCTTAGCGAATACAATATCCCGGCCGATTTCAGGTTTGTTATTATGGAGAAATTTTTAAGTTATAATAACTCGTTCAGCGTAAGCGAAGGTTTTATATTGAACAGCTATTTTGCTATTAAAAAATTCGCCCAGTCAGAAGCCAAAGCCTTCGGTTTGGATACCAGCGAAACCCGTATAGAAAAAATACCGCTGGTTGTTAAACCGGTAAGTAATTTACATTTGAAAAGGGTAGAGTCAGTTTAGTTATTGTAAGTGGTTGATTGATTGAGTTGATAAAGTGCGTGGTTGATTAGGTTAAAAATACTAATCGGTTGTAAACTAATCAACCCAATCAACCACTCACTTAATTAACCAATATTAAGCCTCTTCCTTAAAATACACTTTATAAAAGTTCATATTTTTACCATCATCAAAGCCTTTTTCAATCAGCTCTTTATCGCCGTGGATATAGATGTGGAAGTTTTTATCCAACTTTAATACGCTCTTGTAATCGCGCGCCTGTTTTTTTACGGCGTTGCCAGAGATCTCGAAACTATCGGCAATAGGGCTGTCAAAGTCCTGCTCGTACTGATTTTTGAAGGTTTTAAATGATTCGATGGCCTCCGGGTTGCCAATAACCTCATTGCTAAACTCATCTATATCAAAAGTTTCTTTTTCTTTAAAATACTTTATCGATTTGTTAAGCAGGTCTATTTTATCGGCCTTGCTCATTTCAAACTGATCGTCGAGCTTTTGGGTTACAAAGTTTTTGTAAATGCCCAGGGTATTGTTGGTTTGGTTAAAGCTATCATTACGGATCTTGAGCTGTAAAAAGTCATCTTTCCAATAAACGGCTGCGTCCTGACCGCCATTGGTTTTATCAACCACAACTACCTTATAGCCGTTTTCTTTTTCGATGTTGAAAATGAGCACGCCTTTATCCAGTTTGTTGATGTTAATGGCATCCTGCTCATAATCAACCTGGAAGCCGCCTTTATCCGGGTATACCCGCAAATAGGTTTCTTTATTTTCCGATTTAAAAATACCAATGGTATCCAAGGGGTTCCCTTCAATTTGCACGTTGTAAAAGTAAACCACGTAAAGCTCGCCGCCTTTTATGTTGGGGTGGGTGGTAACCTTAAACAGGTGTTTGGCAATTTTTTCTGATGCTTCGTGAAATTTCGTCCTATCATCAAACACCTGGGTGGCAAAATTATGGAGTTCGTTAAGCGCCAGATCGCCGCTGCTGTGCGTAAGGTGATAAACCTCGTTAGCCTTTTCAAAAGGTTTTAAAAAATACTGCATCAACAGGTTGGGGATAATATCATCCTTCAATTCCAGTGGATTATCCGACAAAGCGTACAGCTCATCCTGCAATGGATTGCCAACATGATGAACCGAAATACTATCGAGCGAAGCTTCAAAAAAAGTTACCATACGTACGGCAAATCTAAAGCTTTTTAATCATTGGTCACTGTTCATTAGTTATTGGATTGCCTGGATTTTGATCTTGTTGTTAAATCGTTGTAAAGTAGTTCGTTTGCTTCGGTTCATAGTTCATGGTTTTGTTTTTACATTTGCAATCTG
The DNA here is from genome assembly GCF_014205845.1 of Mucilaginibacter cryoferens. Taxonomy (GTDB): domain Bacteria; phylum Bacteroidota; class Bacteroidia; order Sphingobacteriales; family Sphingobacteriaceae; genus Mucilaginibacter. The sequence continues at coordinate 2,475 of NZ_JACHCR010000021.1, read as the reverse complement.
GTAAGTGAGGGCAGATGCCATGATCCATGAACCATTAACTATCAACTAAAATGACTAACGATCAGGATACCATAGTTGCCCTTGCTACCCCAAACGGAATTGGCGCTATCGCGGTAATCCGCCTTTCGGGGCTGGATGCCATTGCTATAGCTAATAGTGTTTGGAGAGGTAAAGATTTGAGCAAGCAGGCTTCGCACACTATTCACTTCGGTCATATTGTTGATGGCGATCTGGTGCTGGATGAGGTATTGGCCTCCCTGTTTGTGGCTCCACGATCATACACCCGCGAAAACGTGGTAGAGATTAGTTGTCATGCCTCCGGCTATATTATAGAAAGTATCATTAAGCTATTTATCAAAAAAGGGGCACGTTCTGCCAAGCCGGGAGAGTTTACCCTCAGGGCATTTTTGAACGGTCAGCTTGATCTGTCGCAGGCAGAAGCCGTTGCCGATTTGATAGCTTCCAACTCCAAGGCTTCACAACAGGTAGCTCTGCAGCAGTTACGTGGCGGTTTTAGTACCCAGTTGCAAACTCTGCGCGAGCAATTGGTAAATTTTGCGTCGTTGATTGAACTGGAACTGGATTTTGCCGAGGAGGATGTAGAGTTTGCCAACCGCGATCAGCTAAAGAATCTTATTCATGAGATCACCAAAATAGTTGGCCGGTTAATTCAATCATTCGAACTTGGTAATGCCATCAAAAATGGCGTAAATACGGTGATTGCCGGCAGACCGAACGCGGGCAAATCCACATTGTTAAATGCGCTTCTGAACGAGGAAAGGGCTATTGTAAGCCATATTCCTGGTACCACCCGCGATACGATTGAAGAGGTATTGAACATACAAGGTATTAATTTCAGGCTGATAGATACTGCCGGTATCCGCGAGGCTACCGATGCTATTGAGCAGATAGGAGTGCAGCGCACCATGGAAAAGATAAGCCAGTCTGCATTATTGGTTTACGTATTTGATGCTGCCGAAATTACGCTTGAAGAATTAAAAAGTGATATTGAAAGTTTAGAAAAACCGGGAGTTACTATGCTGCTGGTAGCCAATAAAATAGATATAACGGAGCTGGCAAGTATAGCCCCCGATAAATTGGAGGCCATCCGCGATTTCTTCCAAACTTCCGGACTTCCAGACTTCCGGACAATTTTCATATCGGCCAAACAAAAACAACACATTGACGAACTGAAACAAAAGATATACTCATCGGCCATTAAAGATCAACTAAGTGGCGACGAAACCCTGGTAACCAATATTCGCCACCTCGAAGCCCTCCAAAAAACCGAAGAGGCGCTGATAAGAGTGTTGGGAGGCATTGATGGCAGCATTACATCAGATTTCCTATCAATGGACATTAAACAGGCATTACATTATTTAGGGGAGATAACGGGTGTGGTTACTACGGATGATTTGTTGGAGAATATATTTAGTAAGTTCTGTATCGGCAAGTAGGAGTGTAAAACAACCAAATATTGGGTAACCTACATAATGTAATCTGTTTGTTTAAAATTTGTTATGTCTTTCCTTCTTGTTTAAATTTTTGGATAATTAGACGTGTTTTCCTGATTTGTGGTACTCAGATGTTACTCATATTGTTTTGAGTTTTGTCAACAAAAGAAGAAAGTAAAGCGCTTAGGCTGAATATTCCCGAGTCACTGACCCCCTCGTTCCCGAATAGCAAACAGTTTAATTCCGTAACATTTTTACTATATCAATTTATTGATTATTAATTGCGATTTTCCTGGTAGCTTACCCAACTCGGTGTTCCAAAGTGCACAGAACAAACTGGTCAAGCCTCTCGGAATAGTCATATAGTAACAGGACTTTTTTTAATTCTTCTATAAACGAAAACCCAAATGGCAAAGGCGAGAGGAAGATTTGGAAATTCAGTCGCATCGTGTTTAATAAATCCGGGTAATTTTTCTTATATCTTGAAAGAAAATGATCCAATAAGCGCTTTTTCTACATTGCAGATTTTTGGAAAGCGAAAATTTGATGCGTTCAACCTGTAAATCGGTCGTTTTAAACTTTGTTTTTTTGTTATTTGTTTACGGTAATTAGCTGTTTATTAATTGCTTATTTTGCTCTGATTAAATTAAAGGATGTTTTGAGGAGTATTTAAAAGGAGGGTGCTTTGAAAAAAAAGATAATTTTATTTTTTTTTATCGAAAACAACCCTATATTTGCACCCCGCAATCAGGGTAGCACAATTGCTAAATAACATTGATTAGTTGACCATCGCAATGATGGTAGAAATAATAAAAAGCCAAATCGTGAGAGAAGGCGAAAAGTTCTTTGTTTTAAGATATAACATATGACGTAGCGGGAAGAAAATTTAATTATTTTCGAGTCAAACGAATTGATGAAACCCGTGAATACTGTATAAAGATATAATTATATACAGATTCTATTATTAATAATAGGGTCAGTGAACAAACAAAACATTTTACAATGGAGAGTTTGATCCTGG
>NZ_JACHCR010000020.1 GCF_014205845.1 Mucilaginibacter cryoferens | reverse complement strand
ACTTTTTTAAATAAGACCTCCTTATTATTTAGTCCACAACCGCCCATTTGCAACCATGTCATAACTATTTTTTCCAGTTAACCCTAGTTGTCACTCGCAATGACGGCGGCGATGGTGTTGTGCTTGAACACACACACTGATAATCAATGCTTTTAAGGCATTGATTATCAGTGTGTGTGTTAAGTTTCTAATGCCCAAGATACAATTAGGTGTCTTCATCATTTTGTTCCCCTCTCGAGAGGGGGCGCGCCGGACTGAGCGTTGGCAGGGGTGTGTTCTACAGCGTTCTTTCGCGTGCATAAACACACCCCTCCGCCCCTCTCGAGAGGGGAATCGCACATTCCCTCCACTTTTTAAAGAGCGTCCACAACCGTCCATTTGCTATCAGACGCATAATTGCGTCTCCCGCGTGCAAATCACACACGCTGAGGTGTGCCAACATGTTTTTTGATAACGCTTAACAATTGCTGAGGCGTAAATGGTTTCAGCAGGCAATCGTTAAAACCACTGGCCAACAAATCCGATAGCATTTGCTGGTCAACCAGGGATGCTGTAAATGCAATTACGGGAATAAGCGGATATTTCTCTTTCATTTCAAAAATAGCCTCATAGCCATTCATTACGGGCATTTCAAGGTCCATCAGTACAATATCATAATGGGGGAAATGTGCCAGGCTGGTTAATGCTTCGGCACCATCATAAGCGCTATCAACCGATGCCTGGAAACCGGTAAGCACCTTTTTGGCCACCATCATGTTTATCTTATTATCTTCAACCAACAATATTCTTAACTGCTTAAGATCGCTGCTCGCGTTTATCATTATGGGGTTATAAACGGGAGCTGTAGCGGCCAGTTCAAAGGTTAACTCAAAATAAAATTTACTGCCTTTGCCCTTTTCGCTTTCGAGCGATAGTTTGCTGCCCATAAGCCGCAAAATGCGGTTACAAATGGTAAGCCCAAGGCCTGTACCTGCAAGTTCGCGGGTGTCTTCGTGGTATACCTGCCAAAATCCTTCAAAGATCTTTTCCTGGTCGGCCTTATCAATGCCTATACCGGTATCTTCCATACTAAAACCGGCGGTTATTGTTTTAGCATCCTTTTTAATACAGGTAGCTTTAAGTTTTACATAACCGTGAGTGGTAAATTTTAAAGCGTTAGCAAAAAGATTGTTCAGTACTTGTGTAAGGCGCATATCATCGGCCAATATGGTAGTACTTAACTGCTTATCAACTTCTGTTTGTACTTCTACACTTTTATTTGCGGTAAGCACTTTAAAGGGCAGACTGGTATTAAGCAAAAAGTTATCGAGGTTAATTTTAATAGGATGCAGCTCCAGCTTACCGGCTTCAATTTTATTAAAGTCGAGAATGTCATTTACCTGTTGCAGCATATGGTCGGCAGTGCTTTGCAATATCTTAATATATTCTTCTTGTTTAGCTGCCGACTGCTCATTTTTTAACAGGCTTACAACACCAATAATGCCGTTTAACGGGGTGCGTAACTCATGCCCCATGGTAGCCAGAAATTGCGTTTTTGTATTGATAACCCGCTCGCTTTGGGTTAGTATTTCTTCAATATATTTTTTCTCGAAAAAGGTATATAGCGCCGCGAACACAATAGTTGAACCCAGTGCCGTAAAGCGATTAACCAGTATCAGTTTTGCCGCTTGCTGGGCGGTAAATTGCTCCATGGGCTTCACGTAATTACCAATTACAATACAGGTAATAAAAGAAAATATCATAATGCCAACAAAGACGGCGGGCTTGTTGGAGTTTTTTTGTTTAAGATCAACTACTAAGGGTACAGCTATCAGGATTGGAAAAAAGTACAGGTATTGGTCGGACTGAAGGCCTTCCAGTAAAACAAGGCAAATGAGCAAGCCACACAAAACCGAGAAGATAGATATGGTAAGATCTTTAATGGCTTCCTGATGTTTTAATATCATAAACATTAAAATGGCAAAGCAAAAACAAGCCAGTAGAAACGATGATACATACATGCCAATAAAGGCATCATAAACAGAAAGAAAAATACCCAATGATAAGGCAGAAAAACCAAGTTGATAGGTTCTTTTAGCCACCTCCTTAAAATCGAACAGCGGATCGAGATGTTTCCGGTCGTTATTTACAGGTTGATGATATCTATCGGTAATTTTATCCATGAGGTTTAACAGTTGTACTGCTTTGTACAATTGGTTGTTGTGTTTAGATAATGAGTTTTAACTATAGGGTGCAACATATCCTGCTGGCGGTTTGCGATCGGCATATAAAAATAGCTATATATTCCGAATTAAACATTCAGGTGGTAATGTTGCAACAGGGCTCCAATTTTGTGCCAGCTTAAACCTTAGCGGCATTGTGCTACAACGGGGAGTTTTACGGGAATATTATACCCCATAATAACCCACCAATAGGTTAGTTGTTGAATAAATTACGTTAATGGGGCAAAAAAAAACTTGACGATTAAGGTTGAGGAGTAACAATTTTTACGCCTTCTTCGCCGGCGATGATGGCCCTGGTAGCCATTTGGTAAAACAGGGAATGTTCTACAACTCCCGGTATCATTTTAATTTTGGTGTTTAGCTCCTGAAGTGGCAAAAGCCGGGTAAAATATACATCAACCAGCATATTGCCATTATCAGATACCACGGGGCCATCTTTTTGGGTGCTCAGGCGCTGGTTTAGTTTCGCATCGGGGAAATCATTAGCCAGGCGCTTTAATACAATTTGTAAAGCCGCGGGCAAAATTTCAATAACCAGGGGATAGGTGGTGGTTAGCTGGCTGCTGAATTTACCGGCATCGCCAATTAGTATAAACTCATTGGCCATAGCGGCCAGTATCTTTTCGGTTGTGTGAATACCGCCGCCGCTTTTAAGCGCGTTTAGCCCGGTATCAAACTGGTCGCATCCATCAAAATAAATATCCAGGCGACTTAATAATGCCGGCGACTTTACATTAAATCCTTTTGATGCCAATAAATTAGTGGTTTTAAAGGATGGCGAGGTAAAAGTAAGAGATGCTGCCAAATCTACATCGGCAGCTATTAATTGTGCTAAATTAGCAATGGTAGCGCCGGCTCCTAAACCAATAGTTTGGCCGGGTTTTATAAACTTTAGTGCTGCTTTTGCAGCCTCCATTTTGTAATCGGCCAAAATATTGATGCTGGTTGTATATAAATGTGTTAAGCTTTATTCAGGGCAATTGCTGCGTCGCCATTAGTGGTTGTTGATTCTTCTTTAGCCGGTTCAATCTCGCAATTAAAGCCAAACAAGCACCGGTCTTTTATCATGGCGGCAACTTCGGAGGGTACATATTCTTCCCATCCCGGGGCACCTTGTTTTATAAGCGTTAGCACGTTGTCGGTATCAACATGCAGGTTGTTATCATTATAGTGCCTTATATCTTCAATTTTGTTGTTGGCAATAAGGTACCGGTAAAGGTCGATAAGGTGTGGTGGCGGATAAAATTTAAGGCAATTCCATATTACGCCGTCGCGTAGGGTAGGGTATATAAACAGTTTTACCTTACGGCTAAACAGCGTGGCGAACGATTCGAGAATGCCGCCGGGAAGATCTTTGTAATGTTCTTCAGAAAAGATATACTCCAGGTTGGGAAAGCCCAATACCATGCCTATTTTTAAGCGGGTTATTTTTGAAAGATAAGCAACCAGCTTATAATACTCATGAAAATTACTGATCATAACCGTTTGCCCAAGGGAGCAGAGGATGTCTACACGGTCTAAAAAATCTTTTTCATCAATGTCGGCGTTCAAATCGGCATTTCTTTCTTTCAGGGCCTGCAGGGTAAGTTCGGTAACTACTACTACTTTTGAGTTATCAACATCGGGCTCCTGTAAAAATTGTTTTACGCCGTTATTCAGCATATCTAAATGCACATTAATAATAGGCCGGAAGCGACCGCGGATAACTACAATATGCTTTTTGTACAAGGCCTCGGTAGGCTGCATGTTTTTAGCATCGGGGCCAAATACAGCGGCATCAGAAAATCCGTATTTCACCAGGTGAAGGCTCATCAGGCGGTTATCCACTTTGGTAAAGTCGGGCCCTTCAAAACGGATCATGTCAATCTGTATCCTATCTCTGGATAGATTATCCATCAGCGAAAGCAGAAATACGGGTGGGATCTCGTTGTAATAAAAACAGGCATACATCAGGTTTACGCCTAATATGCCCACTGCCTGTTGCTGCAAATTGGTATCGTTATCCAGCAGGTTTACGTGTATAACAACATCGTTAAACGCGCCGTTTGGCTCTAACTGAAAACGTACGCCCATCCAGCCATGGCCATCATTGGTTTTGCTATAGTTTAGTGCCGATACGGTATCAGAAAAAGCGAAAAAAGTGGTGGAATCTCCGCGCTGGGTTGCCAATCGTTCAATCAGCAAGCCGTATTCGTGATCCAGCATCGATATTAACCGGGCTTCGCTCACATAGCGCCTGGTTTGTTGTACTCCGTAAATGGCATCAGAAAATACCATATCATAAGCCGACATGGTTTTGGCTATTGTGCCAGATGAAGCACCTGCTTTAAAAAAATTAGCGGCAACATCCTGGCCTGCACCTATTTCGGCAAATGAACCGTATATTTTGGGGTCGAGATTAATGGCAAGTGCCTTCTGTTTAGTCCCAATATCCTTATTGTGAATGGCATTCATACCCTTAGTTAATTATAGTTTATTGTTGCCAATATGATGATCTGAAAAGACGCCTAAAAATACGATTTTTTAAATAAGATAGCATCACGCATTAGTAAAAAGGCAAGGGAACGCTTTTAAATTTTTGATTTATACACTTAGGATTGCTTAGGGATAATGAAATTGTTAACAAACGTGGAAAGTGGAATTATCGGATAAAAAAATATTGCTCCTGGCAACGAGTATATTATGGCCGTCGCGTTTATATGGGTTAAGCTATCTTATTTGAAAAATGTGCGAATTATGTTTAATATACCATAGCGTAAAATTTACACTATTATACGTTTCAACTAAGGGGAACTGATATATTTGGCAAAAATTTACCATGGAAAAAAAGAACAGCAATCTTGTACCGCTGATAACCCTTACGTCCCTGTTTTTTATGTGGGGCTTTATTACCAGTATGAACGACATACTGATACCGCACCTCAGATCACTGTTTCAGTTAAATTATTTAGAATCGATGTTGGTGCAGTTTTGCTTTTTTGGGGCATACTTCATCGGGTCGGTTATTTATTTTATTATCTCTTATTTTAAAGGCGACCCAATTAACCGTATTGGTTATAAAAATGGCATTTTGCTGGGGTTGTTGATCTCGGCCATTGGCTGTTTCTTATTTTATCCCGCGGCGGCTACATCAAAATATGGTATCTTTTTGGTGGCCTTATTTACCCTTGGTTTGGGCTTTACGCTGCTGCAAATTGCGGCTAATGCCTATGTATCGCTGCTTGGGTCTGAAGAAAGCGCTTCCAGCCGGTTAAATTTAACACAGGGTTTTAATTCTTTTGGTACCACTATAGCGCCTGTTTTGGGCGGCTACCTTATCCTCCAGTTTTTTGCCGAAAAAGGAACGATCTCTGCAAGCTCTACCCAAATTCCATACCTCATATTCGGCGGCATCTTTCTGTTATTGGGCGCCGTTATTTACAAAGTGCAATTACCGGCCTTTACCAGCGACGATACCGAAACAGGTGGTTTTGGAGCATTAAAGTTTCCGCAGCTTAAGCGAGGCATTTTCGGCATATTTTTTTACGTAGGCGGCGAGGTTGCTATCGGCAGCTTTATCATCATTTTTTTAAAGCAGGCCAATATTGCCGATATGCCCGAGGCCATCAGCAAAAACTTTTTGGCACTTTACTGGGGTGGCGCTATGATAGGCCGTTTTATTGGCGCTATATCATTAAGCCATGGGCTGGCACCCGCAAAAAAGCTGGTTTATATGGTTATTACGTCGGTGGCTGTTTTCCTGCTCATTTACAGTATTGTTGATGTTACTTTTGCCGAGATCTATCCATACCTTATTTTTATGGTGCTAAACCTTGTGGGCTTTATATTGGGTAAATCTGCAGCCGCCCGCACCTTGTTTTTATTTGCGCTGGTAAATATTGTTTTATTGGCTATAGCCATATTTTTTGATGGGCATGTGGCCATGTGGTCGCTTATTGGTATTGGTATTTTTAACTCTATTATGTACTCCAATATCTATACCCTATCTATTGCCGGTTTGGGTAAATATACCGGGCAGGGCTCGTCTTTACTGGTGATGGCTATATTGGGTGGTGCCGTAGTACCGGTAGTACAGGGTGCTTTGGCCGATGTGCTTGGCCTGCAAAAAGCCATGATGTTACCACTGGTATGTTACCTGTACATAGCCTATTTTGGATATTACTGCTGGAAAAACATTGATGCCAGCCTGGTTGATCATAAATCTGCCGCTCCCAAGCACTAATATTATTTTTGATAGCTATTTTGAAAACAGCACTCCGCAAAGGGTGCTGTTTTTTATTTAAAGCAATACATGCCAATTGTTACCTTAAAAACTTAAACCGGGAGCTTTGAGAGCAAAAACTAATATGCTGTAGGTTTGTAATTTTTATAGTCAATTCGGCTGTTTTTTATAACTTACAGCGTTGTAAATAAACCTGAATGCTTAATACCGCGCTATTTGTTTGCTGTAAACCGTATTGGTACATTAAGCTATCTGTAAAGCGCTTTTTTTGTACGGTACTTGCCCTGTTTTTTGCTGTATCTGGTTTACGGGCCGAAGGCAGTAAAGAGCTAAATGCAAGCGGCGGAAACCGGGCGTACCTGTTTTCGAGCAATACAGTAAACAATGCTTCATTCCCGTTCCCAACTTTAGGTACCATGAAGGTGTATGTAAAAGCAGGCGAGAGTATTTATGTGGGGTCAAGCGCCCAGGGAATTGCCGGCGGTACTATCAACCTGCGTGCGCCTGATGGTAACAATTATACCAGCGGTACAACATCAAGCGCCGGGCTCATTAATAACCGGGTGCAGGAAGTGGCTGGGCCCTTGCCTAATGTGGGTGGTTTTACGCCCTTTATTAAAATAGTACAGGCGGGGCAGGAGGGAATTTGGGAAATTGATTTTGTGGCCGAAAACTTTGGATCTGATTTAAATGGCAACCCGCCAACCATCCCCTCAAACGCCGATTGGACCCAACCCGTGGCCGAGTACATTACCGCTTTTGATGTATCGGTACGTAACACCGCTAATACCGGCTTTATAAGCGGGCGTGTGTATACACAGGTGTTTTCGGGTATATTGGGTACTTTTAATGTAGGCTTTAATGCCATTTTTCATATTTTAACTAAAGATGGCTATCAATATACCTTAAACAACAATGGGCAGGCTGGTAATGGCTTCACCTTTTTTGTAAACAACAAAGGTTTTAGGGGGAGCGATGGCAAAGCATCTTACAAAAGCATCGATGGACTTAGTCCAAACGTTAACGTGCAGGACCCACGGGCTGCTGATTCGCAAACAGACATCACCCAAAAAATATTTTTTAATACACCGGCAACTGATATGCCGGCGGTTGCCAATACACCCGGCTCGGCCACAACCTGGCTTTTAAATACGCCGGTACAACCCGCCATAAGCGATGTAACCTTTACCGGTGCCGAAGGAACTTTAGGCAAGGCCGGTACCAATCCCTTAGGGGGCAATTTTAACTTCGATATTACCGGTAATGGTAATTACGTTATTGCTATAGATGTAAACAATAACGGTGTTTTTACCGATGCCATCGACCGTAAATTAACAGGCCAGGCCAACGCGGGCAGCAACCAGGTATTTTGGGATGGTTTAGATGGTCAGGGCGCCAAAGTGCCTGCCAGTAGCGCGGGTAGCTATAAAGCCAATATTACCATAGCCACTACGGCGGGCGAGGTACATTTTCCATTTTTTGATGTGGAGCGTAATGTTAACGGGCTGTTGCTTACCCGCACAAACGGCACCTTTGCGCCAGATGATTCGCTGTACTGGGACGATACCCCTATAACTGTTGTGGGTACGCCATCTAACCCCATTAAAAACCTAACCGGCTTAAGCAGTGCTTTAAACGGGCACAAATGGGGTACTCCTACGAGCAATCCTTTAAACGATGCCGATTTTGGTAATAATAAATGCATAGATACCTGGAGTTATATAAAAAGCAACCCCGTAAATACAGCGGTAAGTTTTGTGTTGCAGGAGGCCGATCTTTCTGTAGAGCGCATAACGGCCCTGGCCGCCTGCTCTGGCCAGCCGGTGGTGTACAACGTAGTTGTGAAAAATAATGGCCCCGATAATGTTACAGGTGCACAGTTTAGCTTTAATTTCCCGGCAGAAATTACCGGTATACAGGTTAGCAGCGTTGCCACCAGTGGTGCTTCAGCTACATCGGGCGGGGTAACCGCGGCTGATAGCTACCATGCCAATATGGATATGGCAAATGGTGCAACCCGTACCTTTACCATTACGGGCAATATAGCTTTATCTGCAAGCGGCGGTCTTTCGGTAACGGCAGGCATGCTGCGCCCAGCAGATGTTACAGACCCGGATGCTACAAACCCCGATGCGGCACCACCTGCCGATCCTGCCAGTGAGTGCGATGCTTTACCATCTGGCACGGGGTGCAACAATATAAAAACCAACACGGTTAATATTATACAGGGTCCTTATGCCGGTCCCGATCAAACCATATTTCAATACGCTGCCGCTACCATGGCGGCAACTGGCACCGGGGCTTTTACGCAGGCGGCAAGCGATGCTTTTTTAGCAACTATTACCAGCCCCGCAAGTAGCGTTACCACCATAACAAGGTTGGATAAAATAGGGGTGTATCATTTTATTTATACCAACGCCGCCGGTTGCGCCGATACGGTAGCGTTAAAGGTTATCTCTGCCGATTTGCAGATCCCCAACATTATAACGCCCAATAACGACGGCAAAAACGATGTGTTTAAAATTGTGGGACTGGAAAGTTATCCTGGTTCGCAGCTTACCATATTTAACCGCTGGGGCAACGAGGTTTACCGGGCCGATAATTATAAAAACGACTGGAACGGCAGCGGTCTGGCCGAAGCCACCTATTTTTATATCCTGAACAGGAAGGAGCGTAGCGGCCAGTTTACACCGCTTAAGGGTTGGGTGTTTTTTAAATTAAGCAAATGATAAAAGGCTTTAAACTATTTACGCTTATTGCCGGCCTGGTTTTACTCACCGTAAAATTGCAGGCCCAGCAAAGCATACAGTTTAGCCAATACATGTTTAACGGCCTGGCCGTAAACCCCGCTTACGCCGGTTACAAGCAAGATTGGACACTTAACTTAAGCAGTCGCATACAGTGGGTGGGTATTAATGATGCACCTAAAACAGGTACATTATCTGTTGATGGCTTAACTAACAGTACCAACCAAAATATGGGTTTAGGGCTCATAGCCACTTTTGATAAATTAGGGCCGGAGAGTACATCATCGGTATATTTAAACTACGCCTACCGTTTAAGGCTTAATGACGATGATACCCAACGCTTAAGCTTTGGTCTTGGCTTTGGTGCCATACAATACCGTTTAGATGGTACCAAGTTTAATGCTACCGATGATGGAGATACTTATATACCCGCCGGTACGCAAAGCAGCATTACACCCGATTTTCGTTTCGGTATTTACTACTATTCGCCAACGGTTTATGTTGGCGCCTCGGTATTTAATTTACTTTCGGGACTGGGTAATACGCTCGATAATTTACAGCAATATAAACAGGCACGCACGGTTTATTTAACCGGCGGCGCTATGGTGCCGCTAAGCGAAACACTTGATATAAAACCCTCGCTGCTGCTAAAGGAGGATTTTAAAGGGCCTACAAATTTAGATATCAGCAATTACATTGTATTTAATAAAGCGGTTTGGGTGGGGGCATCATACCGTACCGGCATCAACCTGTGGCAGAAAAGCAACCTGCAAACCGGGCTCGATAAAACAGATGCAGTGGCCGCCATGGTGCAATTTTATGTAAACAATAATTTCAGGCTAGGTTACTCTTACGATTTTACAACAAGCCGGTTAGCCAGTTCGCAAAGTGGCTCGCACGAGCTTTCGCTAAGTATCAGTTTTCCGGGTAAGGGGCAACGAGTAGTTAGCCCAAGATATTTTTAGGCAAATGAAAAAGTTTATCATAATCGGTTTATTAATGGCTTTACTGGTAAAGGTTACCCTGGCCCAGGAGCAGCTATCTTTAAAACAACAGGGCGATAAGCTTTTTGACCGCTATGAGTATTTTAAAAGCCTTAAATTTTACCTGAAACTGGCAAGCCATAAGGCCGACGTTAAGCTGATGGAGCGTATTGCCACCTGTTACCGCTATATTAATGAATACCAGGATGCCGAAGATTGGTATGCCAAAGCGTTAACCGATACTAAAGCGGAGAAGATCGACCATTATTTTTATGCCGAGGTATTGTTCCGTAACCAAAAGTTTAACCTTGCCAAACAGCAATATCAGCTGTATTTTACGGATGATGCCGGCGCATTGGCCTTAAAACTGGCCGACGTAGATTCGGCTATGGTATGGACGAAACAGCCATCGCCATACAAAGTAAATAGCCTGGCAAATGTGAACACGCCATCATCTGATTGGGGCGCGGCTTATGATGGTAAAACAGCTATTATATTTACGTCGGATAGAGAAAACGGCGATAACCAAACAGATAACCGCACCGGCAACGGCTGGTTTAAATTATACACTTTTGATTTAAACACAAAAGAAACAAAACAGCTGTTTTTAGACCCCGGCAACAGTAAAGAGTTTAAGGATGCCTACCATGTTGGTCCCATGGTGTTAAACAGCAGAGGCGATACCGCCTACATTACCCTAACTACCGAAATAGCTGCCAAAAACTTACCAACAGACCAACGCAACGGTAAAAGTAACGCCCGGCTTTATACCCGCCGCCTGCAATTGGTTACCGCGGTTAAAAAGGATGACAGGTGGCTTATTACCGGTAGTTTTGCTTATAATAATGTACGGCAATACTCGGTGGGTAACGCGGCTTTATCTAAGGATGGTAAACTCATCTATTTCAGTTCGGATATGCAGGGCGGGCAGGGTAAAACAGATATTTGGTATTGCGAAAAGCAAAGTAATGGCACGTGGGGCAAACCGGTAAACTGCGGCAAAACCATCAACTCCAAAGCGGAAGAAAGCTTTCCTTTTGTTGATGAAAACGGCGTTTTATACTATGCATCTAAAGGGCTGCCCGGCATGGGCGGGTACGAAATTTATGCTGCCCAGGGCCAAAAGGTAAATTGGGATACCCCTAAAAACCTTAAATACCCCATCAACTCTACCAGCGACGATTTTAGTTTGATAACCCGGGATGGGCAAAGCGGCTACCTGTCGTCTAACCGCGATAATGGCCAGGGGAGCGATGATATTTATGCCTTCACCCGTACAAAAGATTCCATTTTTATAAAACCAATAACAGGTAACCCGCAACCAATTGTTACAATAGGAAAACCAGCATTACCCAATCCGCTTTCAGGTGTATCCCGGCCCGATCTCGACATCAGGCCCATCTATTACGATCTTGATAAATCATTCATCCGTCCGGATGCCGCTGCCGAACTGGACAGGCTGGCCGGTATCTTAAAACAATATCCTTCACTAAAAATAGCATTGGCATCCTATTGCGATTCAAGGGCATCTTACCTGTATAACCTTGCGCTATCGCAACGCCGGGCCAAATCGGCAGTAATCTACCTGGTAAAAAAAGGCATTACCCCAACCCGTATGAGCGCCAAAGGCTATAGTAAAAGCAACCCGGTAAACCAATGTGCCGATAAGGTAAAATGCTCAGAAGCCGATTATCAATTGAACAGAAGAACGGAGATCAAAATAGTTTCGGGAGGCAACTGATCAAAAGGGTGTTAACGATATTTTATACAGTTGCGGCTGAGTATAATAAATCATAATCAGCTGCAACTGTATTTGAAAAGTCGATGATATAATAATTTACACCAGTTTTTTTATTATCGGTTGGCAAAAAAACTATCTTTTGGCTAAAACCTTGACAAAATAAACCAAGCCAACAATTATTAATATAGGGGAAAGGCTAAACAATGTGGAGTTAATTAATACTCCAAAATTATAAACGCCGCCCCACGAAATGTAGCCAAAAACATACCCCAATATGATGCAAAAGACTAATTTATTGACATCCTAAAAAAGATCGTCATTGCGAGTGACAACCGGGGGTAACCCATAAAAAACAGTAATGACATCTTAAAAAAAGACCGTCCTTGCGAGGAGGTACGACGAAGCAATCCCCCAAATACAGGGCGGATTTGCACAGCAACTCTGTAAATCGGGGATTGCTTCGTACCTCGCAATGACGGCGGCGATGGTGTTGTGCTTGAAAGGATACACACTGATAATCAATACTTTAAAAGCATGCCGTTATAAGGAGGTACGACGAAGCAATCCCCAAAATACAGGGCGGATTTGCACAGCTACCCTGTAAGTCGGGGATTGCTTCGTACCTCGCAATGACGGTGGCGAGGGTGTTGTGTTTGAAAGAATACACACTGATAATCAATATTTTAAAAGTATGTCATTATAAAACAGTAATGACATCTTAAAAAAAGACCGTCCTTGCGAGGAGGTACGACGAAGCAATCCCCTACTTACAAGACTCTGTAAATCGGGGATTGCTTCGTACCTCGCAATGACGGCGGCGATTGTGTTGTGCTTGAAAAAATACACGTTGGTAATCAATACTTTAAAAGCATGTCATTATAAGGAGGTACGACGAAGCAATCCCCAAAATACAGGGCGGATTTGCACAGCTACTCTGTAAGTCGGGGATTGCTTCGTACCTCGCAGTGACGATTTGTTTATTTATTTTTAAACAGGCTCTAAATAACGATACTCAGCCATAACTATACAATTTTATACACTTGTGGCTGAGTATAATAAATCATACTCAGCCACAAGTGTATTTTAAAAGTGGGTTATGGCTGAGTATGTTATTAGTTTTGTATTTTAATTAACTGATATATAGATTATTATAATTTTGTTATTCTTTAGGGGCGTAGCCCCGGCTCATATTGTAGCAACGGATTTTAATCCGTTGAAAAATGGGGACAAAAGATGAAGAGAGCCGTAGGCTCGGTACATATTTCGGCGCTCGTGCATGCTGCATAGGCAAAAAGCATGTTACCCACTCCTGTCTATCATGTTTTTCATTTTGATAGGACCACCCTTTCAAAATGATAGACTTTTAAGTGTATAATAACCCGTATCTTATGAATATAGTCCATTTAAAGCCGTTTTAGGGCTAATTATGCTTTTGATGTACTTTTTTGGCATGCTGATAGTAATGCATGCTGTAGTTGATAATACATTAAAAACAAACGTGATGACATCATTTTATATCGTACTCGAAGTAATAGCCTTTATTGCAGTGATTGTAGTTCCTTTAGCAGGCCCAAAAACAAAGAAAATTACCCCTATTAAAACTACTGGCAGCCTTGCGGTTAACGGCGAAGGTTTCCTGGAGCCGGTTCGGCAGGTAGCAGAAGCTCATCTGCCGGTTCATTAATCATTAAAACCACTTAAATTGAAAAAAAAGCCTTTCATTTTGATAGGCTTTTTTTTTGCATCAATATTTGAAAAAAATATAAATTATTCATTTACACAGGTAAAGCCGGTAAACAGGGGCGTATTTGCATAAGGGGCATTCTTTTGGCATTGGGGTATATACAGTTATTGATCATTTAGTGCCGGTAACTGAAATAAACTAATAAAAGCAATGGAAGATGAACGAATTATTGTAAGATCGGCCATCCCGGCTGATGTGGTTTTTGCCGATCAGATCATCCGTGAAATGGAAAGTTCAGCGATAGCGCGTGGCTCGGGGATCTCAAAAAGATCGGCAGCCTCGGTAATTGAAAAAATAGACGCGGGTAAGGCCATAGTTGCCATTACCGAAAACGGCGAATGGGCTGGTTTCTCCTACATCGAAACCTGGGACAATGAAAAATTTGTATCCAACAGTGGTCTCATCGTATCGCCCAAACACCGTAACAACGGCGTAGCCTCGCAAATTAAAACCCAAATTTTCGAATTGTCGCGCAGCAAATACCCCGCTGCCAAAGTTTTCAGCATTACATCGGGCCTGGCTATCATGAAAATGAATACCCGGCTGGGTTTCGAACCGGTAACCTATGCCCAGGTTGCCCAGGAAACCCGTTTTTGGGATAGCTGCAAAAGCTGTGCGAATTACGACGTGCTGCAAAGTAAAAACAGGTGCAATTGCCTTTGCACCGCAATGTTGTTTGATCCACAATTAAACTAATTGAAAACATGGTTATGATAAAAGATTTCAACCAGCGGTTAAGCCTTGCAAAAGTTGCCGGGAGCTTGCCATTAAACCCCCATTTTTTTAGCGAATCTGTTGCACTGCTGCAGCACCTGATCAGAACGCCCTCGTTGAGCGGGCAAGAAAATGATGCGGCCGATATTGTGCACCAGTACTTGTTTGGCTACTCGGTAAAAGTAAAGCGTAAAGGAAATAATTTATGGTGTTTTAACAAATTCTATGATGAACACAAACCGACAATATTGCTTAACTCTCATCTGGATACGGTTATGCCAAACGAGGGCTATACCAAAGATCCGTTTTGCCCGGAAATAATTGATGGTAAACTTTATGGCCTGGGCAGTAATGATGCCGGCGGTTGCCTGGTATCGTTAATAGCCACGTTTCTGCATTTTTATAGCTATCAGGGCCTTGGCTTTAACCTTTGCCTTGCTATAACCGCCGAAGAGGAAAACTCTGGCGAAAACGGTATTAAATCCATTATCCCGCAATTGGGTAAACTGGAGCTTGCCATTGTTGGCGAGCCAACCCTGTTGCAAATGGCCGTAGCCGAAAAGGGTAACATGGTTATTGATTGCATCAGCCACGGCCGCTCGGGCCATGCGGCCAGGGAAGAGGGAGATAACGCTATTCATAAATGTTTGAAAGACCTGGAATGGTTTAGCACCTACCAGTTTAACCAGCAACTAAAAAGTTTATCGCCGGTTAAAATGACCATTACCACCATTAAGGCCGGTTTGCAGCACAATATTGTGCCTGCCCGCTGCGAGTTTACGGTAGATATCCGTAACGACGATACGTTTACGCAACAGGAAATACTGGATATCATTAAAAAAAATGTATCGTGCCAGGTTAATGCACGCCCGGGTTCGCTGGGGGCATCTTCCGTATCAATAGATCACCCCATCGTAAAAACAGGCATCGCCATAGGCTGTAAAACCTATAGCTCGCCTACCACATCTGATCAGGCCTGGCTGTCAATTCCATCGGTAAAAATAGGGCCCGGCGATTCGGCCCGGTCACACTCTTCGGATGAGTTTATTTATCTGGAAGAGATCAAAAAAGGGATCAGCTTATACATCAGACTGCTAGACGCGCTGCCACTGATGCTGATCAACAATCCTAACAAATACAAAAATGAAATCAGGCATATTAATAATTGATGATGAGGTAAAACTCAGCGAGCTGATGGCCCGCATACTGGTGCTGGAAGGTTATAGTGTACTACAGGCTGCCAATGCCAAAGCCGGACTTAAGCTTATTGAGCGCGAAGACATCAGGGTAGTTTTAAGCGATGTAAAACTGCCCGATGCAAATGGCGTAGATTTGGTAGAGCGGATAAAAAAGATAAAACCCTATATAGAGGTTATTAACCTTACGGCCTTTGGCACCATCAGCGATGGGGTTTTGGCTATTAAGAACGGGGCCTTTGATTACCTCACCAAAGGCGATGATAATGATAAAATTATCCCGCTGGTAAGTAAGGCCATTGATAAGGCCAACCTGCAATACCAGGTGAGTGAATTACAAAAACAGGTAGAGGCGCAGCATGGCTTCCCAATAGTTTTAGGGCAGTCGCCTGCTATTTTAGAGGCGGTTGACCTGGCAAAAAAGGTAGCCCATACCGATGCAACCGTTTTGCTTTTGGGCGAAACCGGTACCGGTAAAGAAGTATTTGCCGAAGCCATCCACGCCGAGAGTTTAAGAAAAGATAAATCATTTGTAGCTGTAAACTGCAGCGCCTTTAGTAAAGAACTATTAGAAAGCGAACTGTTTGGCTATAAAGCCGGCGCCTTTACCGGTGCTATAAAAGATAAAAAAGGCTTGTTTGAAGAGGCCAGCGGCGGCACTATTTTTTTGGACGAGCTGGGCGAAATGAGCCACGATCTGCAAGCTAAATTATTACGGGTATTGGAGAACGGCACCTTTATAAAAATTGGCGAAACCAAAACTACCAAAGTAAATGTACGGCTGATAGCGGCTACCAACCGCGATTTGCAAAAGGAATCTGAGGAAGGGCATTTCAGGCTCGATCTGTTTTACCGCTTATCCGGCTTTTCTATTGTTTTGCCACCCCTGCGCGAGCGTGTGGGCGATATTGAAGTACTGGCCCGGCATTTTATTAAACTGTACTCGGCAAAGGTGAAAAAAAAGCAGCCGGCAGTTGATCCCGACTTTTTTAAACTGCTCAATCAGCATAAGTGGAACGGTAATATCCGCGAGCTTAAAAATGTAATAGAGCGGGTTATTATCCTGATGGACGAACCCCTGCTTACCCCCAAGCTATTACCCAACGAATTTCATAACGGTGGCTATTACGACCTGGTTGCACTCGACCTGCATAGTGTGGAGAAACACCACATTCGCAGGATACTGAAATATGTAAAAGGCAATAAAACCGAAGCCGCCCGGGTATTGGGTATTGGCCTGGCCACCCTTTACCGCAAAATAGAAGAGTACCAGATACTGCTCAAATGATCAGGATGAGAAAGCGACCATCACAAAATGAGAAGCTTTTACTGATCTCGAAACTCAATTGATTGAAGCTTGATAATTAAATAGCTGATAATCAATCTAAAATAAACCAGACCCCAAAATCTGGAATAGCGATTGGCATACGTGCCATAGTTAACGCATACAAATACGGGCAAAGCATAAAAACACAACGCTTTGCCCGGTATGCCAACAAGTAATATCCATATTTAAAATGAAAAAACTTTTCTTATCAATTTTTGTAGGCTCCTTATTTACTACTGCCTACGCTCAAAACCAAACTGCTGTTGTTAAAAAAGACAGCATAGCGGTTACCGACTCCGTAAAAACAAAACCCGAACCATTTGCCTTCGGCGATTTTACCTGGCTTAACGGCAACGACCGCAGGCACAAAGCCCTGTTGGATACCAAATATTTTACCGGTCGTTTTTTGCTGGATTTTAATTACACCGCATCCAACAATAACCCAATTGATCATACCGTAGTGGGGTCAACCGCTTTGGCCCGCGATCATGAGTTTGAAATATCAACCGTAGCCTTTGGCGGCGATTTTCATTACGATAACGTGCGTGCCAGTGTGCTTACCCAGTTTGGTACCCGCGCTACCGTAGTGCCCCGTAACGATTTGAGCGTTACCCGCGGTCAGTATGATCTTTCAACAGCTTACCGTTACTTAAGCGAAGCCAACGCCGGATATCACTTTAACGTGTTAAATGGTATTAACGTAGATGCCGGTATCTTTATGTCGTACATCGGTTTGTTCTCGTACTACAACGCCGAAAACTGGGCTTACCAGCCATCATTTACATCTGATAATACCCCCTGGTTTTTTAACGGTGTAAGGGTGCAGATATTTGTATCAGATAAACTGAAAATTGAGCCTTGGTTAATAAACGGCTGGCAATCATACGGTATGTTTAACAGCAGGCCAGGGATAGGTGGCCAGGTATTATGGCGCCCTAAGGAGTGGTTACAAATTTTATCAAACAACTATTACGGTGCCGATACCCAGGATAAACCTGGTCGTAAGCGTTTCCACACCGATAACAGTATTGAGGTTAGGTATTACAAAAGCACAGATAAAAGCTCGTTTGTAAGCAGCGCCGCTTTCTCTATAACCGGCGACCTTGGCGATGAGAAGGGCGACGGTGTAAACGGTTTTACATCAGACCCTGTTAAAGGCCCTGCACAATATTTTGCCAGCGCCATGTTATACCACCGTATGGTGATGGCCAAAGGTCATTTGGGCTGGACGTTTGGCGGTGGTTTTATGAACAACCCCGGTCGTTATTTGGTATTGTACCCTACGGGCGATGCTAACCCAATCCCGGCTATAAATACAGGTGCAGTAGGTACACATCCTTTTTCGGCCAATCCGGGCGATAAATTTAAAGCCTACGATTATTCGACCACTATCGACCTGATGCCTAACGATTACCTCACCTTTAGGTTAGAGGTTGTTCATCGCCACGCCAATGTGCCTTATTTTGCCGGCCATGGTGGTGTTACCTCTCCGGATGGCTACAATACTACCACGCTCCCTGCCGATTTTACCCCCGACCTGGTAAACTCCGAAACAAGGTTTATAGCCGCACTATTGGTTAGATTTTAATACGACATTATAAAACCGGCAAAACTTATGCTTGATTGTTTGGCTAAGTTTAGTAATGGTTGGAAGCCGGGTTTTGCCGCCCGGCTTTTTAAAAAACTACTATTAATAATAGTACGCACAACAATAAAATAAAGGTAAAATGAAAAATTCAATTAAAATGCTGATTGCCATAGTGGCTGTTAGCTTACAGATCAGTACGCTGCAAGCTCAAAGTAAAATAAATAATACCGGTGTTTATTTAACAGAGCAAGACTATAAAGCCGGCAAATTAAGCTACGTTTTGGCAGCGGGCGATAAAATGCACCTCAACGATTTTTTGGATGGTAAAAATGTGAGCCTTACTTACCAGGGTAAAAACATAAAGCTTGCTAAAAGCGAGATATTTGGCTATCGCGAGGGTAACCACGATTTTAGGTTTTACCAAAACGAGGCTTATAAGGTATTAGATACCGCCGGCTTTTTGCTTTACAGCAAAAATGAGTTGGCCCAGCAGGGTAAAGGCCCTAAACCTGTAGAAGAGTACTTTTACAGCGTAAGCACCGATAAACCCGTTTTAAGCTTAACACTGCAAAATATCTATAAAAGCTTCCCCGCTGAAAATGGTTTCCGTTATGGTGTACAAAGTAATTTTCACCAGGATGCAGATCTCATCATCTTCGATAACGTAAACAAGCAGTACGAGATCAAATTTTTGTACATGGAGTACAAGCATAATGCCAATGCCCAACACGCCTCTATTTAATTAAACTAATACCCTTAACTAACAAAAGCCCTGACCCTTAAGTGGTCGGGTTTTTGTTTTTTTGCATTGTATTGAAATTAGTTATGACCATAAAATGTTTATCTCTTTTCTGTTTATGAAATTTATAGGATAATATTGCCGCCGAATACAGAGGAGATTTACATTGATTATGAATTGGGAAACACTACTATCGGCCAAGCGCTGGGGATACGAGGATAAATATATTGCGAGCCAGGTTGATGCCCGGTCGGAGTTTCAGCGCGATTATGATCGTATTATATTTTCGTCGCCTTTCAGAAGGTTGCAGAATAAAACCCAGGTATTTCCCTTACCCGGTAGTGTGTTTGTACATAACCGGCTTACACATAGTTTGGAGGTGGCCAGTGTAGGTAAATCATTAGGACGCATTTACTACAACAAACTTAAGGAGCAGGAACCCGAAATTGATAAGCGGCTACCGTTAATTGCTGATATTGATACCATTATTTCTGCTGCTTGTTTAGCTCATGATTTGGGTAACCCGGCGTTTGGTCACTCGGGCGAAGCTGCCATATCTCATTACTTTATTGAGGGTGATGGCGCACAATATCAAAAAAGCGTTACTGCCGAACAATGGGCCGACCTGATCAATTTTGAAGGTAATGCCAATGCCCTGCGCATTTTAACCCATCCGTACGCCGGTAAAGGTAACGGGAGTTTTGCGCTAACTTATAGTACCATAGCGGCCATTGCTAAATACCCATGCGCTGCTATTGCCGGTGGCGATAAGGCAAACATCTACACCAAAAAATACGGTTTCTTTCAATCAGAACAGGCCGGTTTTGAGCGGATAGCTGCCGAGCTGCAAATGGAGCAGGTGCAAGGTTCGCCGTTGATCTATAAACGCCATCCGCTGGTTTATTTGGTGGAGGCTGCCGATGATATCTGCTACAACATTATTGATCTGGAAGATGCCCATCGCCTCAAAATATTATCCTACCAGGAAATTGAAGACTTGCTGCTGCCTTTATGCAACGACCCCAAAATGAGGAGCCGCCTGGATGATATTGATGATGATGATGCCAAAGTAGGCTACCTGCGGGCGCGGTCTATAAACACGCTGATACAGCAATGTTCTACCCTGTTTTATAACCAGCAGCAAACCATCCTTAACGGCGATTTTAATAAATCGCTGATAGAGATGATAGATGAGCCTTTCCGCTCTATCATGAAAAATATAGAGAAGTTATCTATAAAAAGAATCTATAATTATTCGTCGGTTGTGCAGATAGAGGTTGCCGGTTATAAGGTTATGGGCGGTATTTTAGAAGAGTTTATCCCGGCATACCTGCAAAATACATCCAAATACCATAAAAAACTGGTAGAGCTTATGCCAAAACAATTTTTAACCCAAAACGAGGACGACTACTCCAAGATCCAGTCGGTATTGGATTTTGTATCGGGGATGACGGACTTGTATGCGGTGGAACTGTTTAGGAAGATCAAAGGGATCTCGTTTCCTTCGTTGAGTTAAGTTTGGGGTTGATAAATGTAGTGCTGTAAATCGCATCAACTTTTCTTCAAAATAAATAAGTCAACCGATCATGGCTACGGGGTAAAACCTGTAGTCATGATTGATAACGAATGAAAATTTTTCTCTCAAACATTTGCTAAATCGATTTATTTAATGTTGATTTGCTAAATCAATTTAGCTTAAATAACTAAAACACTTTTTTATAATTAAATGAAGAACTATTACTATAGCTTTTTACTGCTATGCGTTTTTGTAATGCCCGCTTATGCGCAAACCGTACAGCCCTTTAAGCAGGGCGATAGGGTGGTGTTTACCGGCAACAGCATTACCGATGGCGGGCATTACCACTCGTATATCTGGTTGTATTATATCACCCATTTCCCTAACCGAAAAATAACCGTGTTTAACGCCGGCATTGGCGGCGATGTTTCCCGGCAGATGCTGGAACGTTTGGATAACGATGTATTTGCCAAACAGCCCACAGTAGTTACACTTACCTTCGGGATGAACGATACCGGCTACCAAAACCTGAAGGGGGCCAAAGCCGACTCAACCTATGCTGCCAAAATAGGCGAGTCGTTAAAAAGTTTCAGGCTGATAGAAGAAAAGCTGAAACAGCATCCTGCAGTAAGAAAAGTGATGATCGCTTCGTCTCCCTACGACGAAACTTCCAAAATAAAAACAACCCCCTTGATGGGTAAAAATGCCGCCATGCTCAAGATAGCTGCCGATCAGCAAAGTACAGCAGCCAGCAATCATTGGGATTTTGTGGATTTTAACCACCCCATGACCGCCATTAATTTGCAGCAGCAACAAACCGACTCTGTTTTTACTATGCAAAATGCAGATCGCATCCACCCAACCAATGATGGGCAAATGGTAATGGCCTACCTGTTTTTAAAAGCGCAGGGGCTGGCCGGTAAAAAAGTGGCCGGTGTTGTTATTAATGTAAATAACAAGAAGGTTGCCCTTGCCGAAAATTGCACCATTACGGCTCCCGTAATTAATATAAACCACATCAAATTTAATTACCTGGCTAACTCGTTACCTTATCCGCTGGATACTATCGCCGGTGGTTTTGGCAGGCCGGCCAAACCGCAGTCGGCGGTGATAAAGCTGGTGCCATTTACCGATGAATTTAACCAGGAGCTTTTGCAGGTAAAAGGCCTGAAAGCTTCGGCGCAATACACGCTAAAAATTGATGGCCAGCCTATGGGCAGTTGGGGTGGAGACGATTACGCCAAAGGTATCAACATGGCGTTGCTTACTAACACCCCGCAGTACCAACAAGCGCTTGCCATTATGCACCTCAACGAAGAACGCTGGACGATTGAACGCCGCCTGCGCGAGTATTACTGGATGCATTATTCTATCCTGAAACCAAAAGGCCTGTTGTTTAATGATGGCCCCGCAACTTTAGACTCGTTAAGTAAGTACGCCAAAAAAGATTTTTTTGTGGCGGTAACGCTACCCACTTATCAAAAGGCCCGCTTTAAAAGCGTACGAGATGCATGGCAAAAAGAGATGGACTTGCTTACCAGCCAAATCTACCGCATTAATAAACCCCTTAACCACCTTATAGAAATAACCCCCGACCAATAACACAATGAAACTGAGTATAATTTTGACGAGCTTAATGTTGGTAGTTTGCATGGCAACCAATTCGGCTGCCCAAACAGCCTGGTATATAGATGGCTACCACGGTGGTATCTGGGGGCATTACCCCGACTGGAATACCCGTTTTATGGCCGATATGCTAACAAAGCATCCCGACTGGAAGATCAACATCGAACTGGAGCCCGAAACCTGGGACAGGGCGCAGGTAATTGACCCCGCCGCTTATGCCGATTTTAAAGCCCTGTTTGCAGATCAAAGTTTAAACGGCCGGATAGAATACGTAAACCCGGAGTGTGCCCAAAGTTATAATTACAACATATCTGGCGAAAGCATTATCCGCCAGTTTTATTACGGCATTAAAAAGATCAGGGAACACTTCCCCGGTGCGGTATTTACCTCGTACTCGTCAGAAGAACCTTGCTTTACCAGTGCGTTGCCGCAGGTATTAAGGTCGTTTGGCTTTAAATATGCGTCGCTCAAAAATCCTAATACCTGTTTTGGTGGTTATACACGTGCACATGGTGGGGGACTGGTTAACTGGGTTGGGCCGGATGGTACGGGTATTGTTACTTCGCCACGGTATGCGGTTGAGCAATTATCGCCAAAATCAACCTGGCAAACCATCGCCTGGGAAAACTCGGCCGACTACCTCAAAGCAGCTTATGCCAATGGTATTAAACACCCCATTGGGATGACATTGCAAGATGCCGGCTGGAAGGGCGGTCCGTTTATTGGCAATGGTGATAAAAACGGAATACACAGTACGTATACCACCTGGCGTAACTATTTTGCCAACGTGGCTAAGGCTGATCCAAAACCTGTTTGGAAGCTTTCGCAGGAAGATATATTGGTGAGCCTGGTTTGGGGCTCGCAGGTTACGCAGCAAATTGCACAACGGGTTAGGGTGGCCGAAAATAAGATCATCCAGAGTGAAAAACTGGCCTCTATGGCAAAAATCTATGTTGGCAATAACTATCCCCAAACAGATTTTGACGCTGCCTGGCGCACATTACTGCTCTCGCAGCATCACGATTGTTGGATAGTGCCCTACAACGGCAGTCCCGGCGATACCTGGGCCGATAAAGTAAAAACATGGACAGCCTTTACCAATAATAAAAGCGATAGCGTGATAAGGGCGGCAACCTCATTATTGAGTAATGGCAATAGCAATTACATCACAGTGTACAATACGCTGGGCATTAAACGTAATGAAACTGTTTACGCGGATGTTCCATCGAAAATTCAATCAGATGCCATCGGTGTGTTTGATACTGATGGTAAGCGGGTGGCTGCGCAGGTGATCCAGGCTGATGGTTTAGCTCCTGCCAGAGTTGCATTTAAGGCAGCAGTATCATCAATGGGGTATACGGTTTATCAGCTTAAAGAAATAAAAGCTGGCAGCTTTACAGGTAGTGGCGTTATGTTGCTTGCTAACGGTAACTACCGGCTTCAAACAGATCTGTACAGCATCATTATCGACCCTGCTCATGGTGGGGTGATCAAAAGCCTGGTAGCCAAAAAAATGGGCAATAAGGAGTTTGTAGATAAAAACAATATAAGGGGCTTTAACGAATTGCGCGGCAATTTTTACAGGGATGGGGGCTTTAAATCGAGTCAAGATAATCCGGTAAAAGTTGAGATTCTGGAGAGTGGTCCTGTAAGTATAAAAATTGCTTTAAAAGGTGCTATTAATGGCAGCGATTATAGCCAGGTTATTACTCTTAAACAAGGCGAACCGAGGATAGATATCGATTTAAATATCAGCTGGAAAGGCAATCCCGGAATAGGGGAGGATACCAAACCCGGCACTTACAAGTTAGAATTACCCGCCAAGGCATTTTATGACGACCGTAACAAGCTACTGGCGCTGTTCCCCCTTAATTTACAACGTCAAAAGGTATATAAAAACGCACCTTTTGACGTTACTGAAAGCAAACTGGATAACACTTTTTATACCCGCTGGGATAGCATCAAAAATAATGTGATCCATACCTGGGTTGATGTTACTGGCGACAACGATAAATATGGCATGGCCCTGCTTACCGATCATACTACAAGCTACGCGCATGGTGAAAATTTCCCCCTAGGGCTGGATATTCAATACTCTGGCATGGGCTTATGGGGGAGAAATTATACCATAGATGGCCCTACAGCAATACATTACGCCCTGATAGCTCATACCGGCAAATGGGATAAGGCAGGCATTTGGGCCGATGCTACCCAATGGAACGAACCCTTGATTGTTGCAAGCGGCAAACCCACGTATGCCCGAGGCAGATCGTTGATTAAAGTTGATGACCGGGATATCGAGATCACATCGGTGCAATTTGATGGGAGCGATATGCTGGTAAGATTTTTTAATGCCGGGCCAGCTAAGCAAATTAAAGCAATTGTTGATTGTAATGCAGATAGTGCAGAATTGATAGAATTGGATGGCAGGGTTAAACATGTGCTGCCATTAACCAGGCAAACTGCAACAGGTAAAGCCTCTGGTTTTTCGATGCAAAAATTTGGCATCAGAACAGTAAGGTTTATCAATGCGGCAAAGTTATAATGCATCAAAAAAATGATATTATCCATGTTGGGCATTTAACGTTTTTTGCACCTTTAAAAAAAAGTATAAAATTTATTGTACAATATTTTGCTAAATCGTTTTTAATAAATAATTTGGGTGATAATTGCCAATTACTATAAACCGTTTCTACAACATATTTCAGGTATTAAAAAGATGACCAATATTAAACAGGCCGTTTTTGTGGCTTCGCCGGGCAAAAAATATTTAGCCTTATTATTAACAGCTACGCTATCGCTTGGCACAACTGTGTTAAAGGCGCAAAGCCCGGCAGCCTACGTAAATCCATTTATTGGTGCTACTACCAACGCCACCGATGCCGGTATTTATCATGGCCTGGGTAAAACGTTTCCGGGTGCGGCTACGCCTTATGGCATGGTGCAGGTGAGCCCCAATACCATCACCGGTGGCGATAACGGATCTGGCTATAGCTACGAGCACACGAGTATTGAAGGTTTTGCCATGACCCAAATGAGTGGTATTGGCTGGTATGGCGATTTGGGTAATTTTTTGGTGATGCCTACCACCGGCAAGCTGAAAACAATTGCCGGTAAAATAGATGGCTCCATAGATGGCTATCGCTCTAAATACGATAAAAAGAGCGAGAAAGCATCTGCCGGCTATTACAGTGCCTTGTTAACCGATTATAATGTTAAGGCAGAAGTAACCGCCGCCCCGCACAGCGGCATGTTAAGGTTTACTTTTCCGCAAAATAAAGAATCACGCATCCAGATAGACCTGGCCCGCAGGGTAGGGGGCACATCAACTTTACAGTATGTAAAAGTAGTGAACGACCACGCCATAGAAGGCTGGATGAAATGTACCCCCGATGGTGGTGGCTGGGGCAATGGCGATGGCCATGCCGATTATACCGTTTATTTTTATGCGGAGTTTAGTAAGCCCCTAACCGATTTTGGTGTTTGGAGCGCAGATATTCCCGATGGCTGGAGCCGTAAACTGGATGATGTAACCGGCACCAAATACCTTAACCAGGTGGCAGCCGCTCCAATTTTAAAAGGCGTTAAAGAAAAAGAGGGTAAACATTTAGGATTTTATACCCAGTTTGCTACCAAAGCCAACGAGCAGGTGATATTAAAAACAGGAATATCTTTCATAAGTATCGCCGGAGCAAAAAATAATTTAAATACCGAGATCAAAGATTTTAATTTCGACGGTGTACATCAAAAGGCAGTTGTTTTGTGGAATAACGCGCTCTCAAAAATTAGTGTTGATGGTGGCACCCAACAACAAAAAATAGTTTTTTATACCGCCCTGTATCATACCATGATCGATCCGAGGATTGTAAGCGATGTGGATGGTAACTATCCCGGCGGTGATGGCAAGGCGCACCACGCTGCCAACTTTAATAAACGTACTATTTTTAGTGGCTGGGATGTTTTTCGGAGCCAGATGCCTTTGCAAACTATCATTAACCCATCACTGGTAAATGACGAGATCAACTCGCTGGTTACCCTTGCGCAGCAAAAGCAAAAAGATTACCTGGAGCGCTGGGAGCTTTTAAATGCCTATAGCGGTTGTATGCTGGGCAATCCGGCGGTATCTGTTATTACCGATGCATACGCCAAAGGTATCCGTAATTTTAATGTACCCGAAGCTTATCGCCTGGCGGTTGGCTCGGACGAAAAATTTGGTAACGGTGATAAAGGTTTTACCGGCGGAGATTTAAGCATCTCAAATACCCTTGAGTACGCTTATACCGAATGGTGTACCGGGCAATTGGCCAAATGGTTGGGTAAAACTGCCGATGCCGAAAAATATACTAAACGCGGGCAGGACTATAAAAACGTATTCGACCCCGAAAAGGGATGGTACCGACCAAAAGATGATAATGGCAACTGGAAAGCCTGGCCCGATTCTGCACGTACCAAACAATGGTACGGCACTATTGAAAGCAACCCTTATCAACAAGGTTGGTTTGTACCGCAGGATGTGCAGGGCATGACCAAAATGATGGGCGGCAAAGAAAAAGTGATTGCAGACCTGAACAACTTTTTTGAAAAAACACCCGATAACATGATGTGGAACGATTATTATAATCACTCTAACGAACCTGTACATCATGTGCCTTTCTTATATAACCGCCTGGGCGCCCCGTGGCTTACCCAAAAATGGACGCGCGAAATTTGTCGTAGGGCTTACAATAACTCGGTTGACGGGTTGGTTGGTAACGAAGATGTAGGGCAGATGTCGGCCTGGTACGTGTTGGCAGCCAGCGGTATCCACCCGGTTTGCCCCGGCGATACCCGTCAGGAAATTACCAGCCCCGTATTTAACAAGGTAGTGTTAAAGCTCGACCCCAAATATGCCAAAGGCAAAACGTTTGCCATTACCGCCTTAAATAATTCGGCAGCCAACGTATATATCCAAAGCGCGAAGCTAAATGGTAAAGCCTATAGCAAATGCTACCTGGATTATAAAGACATTGCCGCGGGTGGTAACCTGGTGTTAATTATGGGCAGCAAGCCAAACAAAAACTGGGGGATTTAAAGTAAAGGTGTTTAAAAGTGAAAGGTTTGTTTGTGAAGATATGCTAAATCGATTTTATAATATTTAATTCAAATGAGGCGTAGAGGGCGGTGCGAATCCCCTCTCGAGAGGGGCGGAGGGGTGTGTTTATACAAGCGAAAGAAGGCTGTAGAACACACCCCTGCCAACGCTCAGTCCGGCGTGCCCCCTCTCGAGAGGGGATTTGAAGGTGCATAGGCAATTTGATTTTAGAATATAGGGCAGGGGCGGTGCGAATCCCCTCTCGAGAGGGGCGGAGGGGTGTGTTTATGCAAGCGAAAGAACGCTGTAGAACACCCCCCTGCCAACGCCCAGTCCGATGCGCCCCTCTCGAGAGGGGATTTGAAGAAACATAGGCAAATAAGATTTTAAACGAAGAGATAATTTAAAATATACAATGAAGAAAACGTTTTTACTACTAATCGGTCTAAGCATTGCAAGCTTTGCTAACGCCCAAAAGATAGCACGGTTTAAGGCCGGCGATAGGGTGGCTTTTGTGGGCAACAGTATTACCGATGGCGGGCATTACCACTCGTACATCTGGCTGTATTATATGACACATTTCCCCAATGCGCGTATCACCTGCTTTAACGCGGGCATTGGCGGCGATGCCATTAACCAGATATATGATAGGTTTGATGATGATGTGTTTTCTAAAAAGCCCAATGTTTTAACCCTTACCTGGGGCATGAATGATAGCGGCTATTTTGAGTGGTACCGTGCTGATGCGCAGGATTTTATGGATAAAAGGATACAGGGCAGCTACAAATATTACGGTATGCTGGAAGAGAAGCTAAAGCAACGGCCGGATATTAAAAAGATCTTCATCCTGGGTTCGCCCTATGATTTTGCATCTAAGTTTAACAAGCAAAATCTTTACCCGGGTAAGGTTCAGGCGTTTTCAAAAATTATCGATTTTCAGGAAGATGCCGCCAAAAAGAATGGCTACGGCTATGTCGACTTTTTTCACCCGATGACGGCTATCAACCTGCGCGAACAGGCTAAAGACTCCACCTTTAGTTTAACCCCCAACGACAGGATACACCCTGATAATGACGGGCACCTGGTAATGGCTTACCTGTTTTTAAAAGCCCAGGGATTGGATAACCAGCCCGTTGCCGAAGTTGGCGTAAACGCGCAAAATAAAAAAGTATTAAAAGCGGTAAATTGCCGCGTTGCCAATGTAACTGGGGGGGCCGATTCTGTAAGTTTTAACTACCTGGCCAGTTCGCTGCCTTATCCTATAGATACCATTCCGCGTGCATGGGGTAATCATAAAAAGCAGGCCGATGCGTTAAAAATAGTTCCGTTTACAAAAGAATTTAACCAGGAAACGTTAACGGTTAAAGGCTTAAAAGCCGGCGACTATAAAGTGTTGATTGATGGTGAGCAGATTGGCCGGTGGTCGGCACAGCAAATAGCAGATGGTATAAATATGGCCGAAATTACCACTACGCCGCAATACCAGCAGGCTATCCAGATCAGGGAGCTGAACGAGGAACGCTGGGACATTGAGCGCCGTATAAGAATGTACGTTTGGATGCAGTTTGATTTTTTGAAGGATAAAGGCCTGTTACATAATGATAGTAATGCCGCCATGGATACGGTAAAAAAATACGCGGTGAAAAACCCGTTTGTAAATGGTAACAAGGATAATTACAGTCGTGCCCGCTATAAAAGTTTGCGCGATGCCTGGCAAAAAGAAATGGATGTGTTAACAGACCAGATATATGCCATAAACAAACCACAAAATCACCGCATTACCGTTGTTGCTGTAAAATAAAATACCCGAACCTATTTGATATGAATACTTATAAAAGAACATTTTTACTGCTTATCATCAGCTTTATAACGTTTGTAAAAGCAAACGCTGCAACGGTTGATACGGTTTTAACCCATAGCGATGCTATGCATAAGGATATTAAGGCGGTGATAATTAAGCCGGCCGGCTACAACATCAATAAAAAATTTCCGGTGCTTTACCTGTTGCACGGTTTTAGCGGCAACTACAGCGATTGGATAACCAAAGTACCGGCCATAGCTGGCCTGGCCGATCAATACCATGTTATTATTGTATGCCCTGATGGCGCTTTTGCAGGCTGGTATTTTGATAGCCCGGTGAACAAGGACTGGCAATTTGAAACTTACGTAGGTACCGAGCTGGTTAATTATGTAGATAAGCACTACGCTACCATCAATGATAGAAGCGGCAGGGCGATAACCGGCTTAAGTATGGGAGGCCATGGCGCTATGTACCTGGCTTTTAAACACCAAGATAAATTTGGCGCCGTGGGCAGTATGAGCGGGGTTGTGGATATAAGGCCGTTTGAGGATAGCTTTGGTATAGAGCAGATGCTGGGCAAATACAGCGAGCACCCCGATACCTGGGAAAAAAATACGGTTATCAATATGATATACCTTATTAAACCAAATTCGCTGGCCATTACTTTTGAGTGCGGTTACGATGATTTTACCTTCAAGGTAAATTCAGCCTTTCATGATGAGTTGCTGATGCGCAAAATTCCGCATGATTTTACGATAAGGCCAGGCACCCATAGCTGGGAATATTGGGGTAACGCTATCAATTACCAGATGCTGTTTTTTAGCCGCTACTTTAATAAGATAAAGTAGGGGATAGTGTACCATAAATTTGTTTACCGGGCTTATAATATTAAGCCCGGTTTATAAACACTTTTTTAATTTTTGCGGGCGTTTGATGCAAAGAAAATAAATTAAAAAAAAGTGTCAAAAAAATTTGCTAAATCGTTTTTATGATTTAAATTAGCAGTCAGATTAAATATCTGTTATAAACCAACTAATACAAATACTGTTTTTTTAGGGCAATCTGCGTAAGATTACCCAACTGTGCTAAATCGATTTTTCAATTTTCGAAAAATCGAAGCTGTAGTGTAAAATATGCTATTGTAAATAAACCTATAATATGAAAAAAATTTACTTCAGGGTTCTTACTTTCTCGGTGTTCGGGTTTACATTGGTGGGCATGGCATCCTGTAAAAAGGATGGCTTTCTGGGGCAAACCACCACATCAAACCTAACCAAAACCACGGTGTTTGCCGATAGTGCCAATACGGTGGCATTTTTATCAAACATCTATAGTGGTGTTGGATTTAGCTTTAACCCCGGGAGGTTTTTGTATGGTCCCATTTTGGCGCCTACAACCAACGGCGGTTTGGATGCGGCATCAGACGAGGCAGAGGTTTACACATCTGCCGGCTCTACCGCCCTGGCTTTTGAATCGGGTACCATCAACGCCGCCGTGGTTACCGATGATGCTTATAAAAACAGCTATATAAACATCCGCGCGGTAAACCAGTTACTGGCAAATTTGCCCAAATCGCCCATTAAAGCCTTTGCTAAAACACAAATGCGTGCCGAGGCTCATTTTTTAAGAGCCTGGTATTATGCTATACTGTTAAAGCATTATGGCGGGGTGCATATTGTGAGGGATAGTATTTACAATTATACCCAGGCCATTCCGGCAAAGCGAAATACCTATGCCGAAACGGTAACTTATATCCTGGCCGACTGTGATACCGCAGCCCTCGATTTGCCATTGGTGCAAAGTGGTTTAAACTACGGGCGGGCATCAAAAGGTGCTTGCCTGGCGTTAAAATCGCGGGTATTACTTTATGCTGCAAGTCCGTTGTTTAACGGGCAATCCATAGGGGATGGGGCCACCAAGGAGTTGGTAGGCTATGCAACTTACGATAAAGAACGCTGGAAACTGGCCGAAGACGCTGCCGTTGCTGTGATAGGCACCGGGGCTTATCAACTTAATATTGATAATGCTACCGCCGCAGGCTTTGGTTTTCAGCATCTTTTTACGCTGCCATTTAATAACGAATATATTTTTCAGCTGATGAGGCCATCTAATGCCGATTTTGAAGGCCTTTGGCAACCGCCATCGCGTACCGGTAAAAACGGGGCGCTGCCCTTACAGGGGCTTGTTGATGCTTTCCCGATGGCTGATGGTAAACTGATCACCGACCCAACATCAACCTACGATCCTCAAAACCCATACGCCGGTCGCGACCCACGTTTGGATTACACCGTGATTCATGATCAAACACCATTACAGATCAGGCTGGCATCGGGTAAATCGCCAATAGATATTTTTATAGGTACTTATATGGGCCGTACCACCGGACCGGATGCTGTAAACGTGGGTACCCGTACCGGGTATTATACCAATAAAATGCTCGACCCCGACGCTGTATCGCAGGATTTTACCCATCCATCTAAAAGATGCTGGCCGCTGATACGCTATGCCGAAATACTGCTTAACTACGCCGAAGCCGCCAACGAATACGATGGTCCTACCAGCCAGGTTTACCAGGCCGTGGAAGCTATAAGGCAAAGGGCGGGCTTAAACCCTTACCAGCTGCCAACCGGCTTAAGCCAGGATGATATGCGTAAAGCCATCCAAAACGAACGCCGCATTGAACTTGCCTTTGAAGAACACCGCTTTTGGGATGTACGGCGCTGGAAAATTGCCGATCAAACCGAAAACGTACAAACCTACGGTATGGAGGTTGACAGAAATAACACCGTGGTTACCTATAAAACCTTCCCGGTACGTAAGCGCAATTTCCGTACGGCTATGTACCTGTGGCCTTTTCCGCAAACAGAGGTGGCCAAATCGCCTGAGATGTTACAAAACCCGGGTTATTGATCATCATAAACAAGATTAAAGCAAATGAAAAAGAATTATATCATTCAACAAGCCGGCTTTTTGCTGATGGCGGTAATAGTTGTGCTTATAGCATCGTGCAAGGCCGAGCGGGCGCTACCGGTTAATGAGTCTGTTAAAGATATCAGCGGCAGCTGGCAGGTGGTAAGGGCAACCCGCAACGGCACCGATTTAACCGGCATCATAGATTTTTCGCAATTCAGAATTAATTTTAAAGATG
Source organism: Mucilaginibacter cryoferens (assembly GCF_014205845.1). Lineage (GTDB taxonomy): Bacteria > Bacteroidota > Bacteroidia > Sphingobacteriales > Sphingobacteriaceae > Mucilaginibacter. The sequence continues at coordinate 106,833 of NZ_JACHCR010000020.1, read as the reverse complement.
GGGGCTACACCATGGTAAACAAGCTGCCTTTCCTGGTGGCCGACGATGGCAAGTTTTCGCTCGATGATCCGCAATATCCATTTAAAATAACCTTTATCGCAAATGGGGCGGCAGCGGTTTCTACACCTTTTACCTACCCCATAGTAAACGGCAAACGGCAGCTAAGCATCACTTTTAGTCCGGGCTGCCCCAATAACAGTTATTTATACGTATTGCAAAAAGTTAATTAACCACAAACAAACATCAAACAGATTTTATGAGATCATATTTACATATTAAGGGTAAAGGTTTGTGGAAGTTTTGCGCTTTTATAACCCTGGCCATTGTATTAGCTTGCTGCGGCGAAATTATAACCGGTGTAGATCAGCCTGCAACGGCCACCGTAGGTTCGGTGGTGCCTATCACGGTTCATATCAATATTCCTACCCTTGGTAACGGCGGCCCCGATTACCTCATATTTGGTTTCCTGGTACCCAAAGGCTGGAAAGGGGCACAAAATACTACCATTACTTACACCAGTCCACTGGGTAATGGCACCATGAACCTGGTACCCGATGGTACCGTTGCTAAAAACGGCGGTGGTTTAACCTGGCCTGCCTATATGAAAAAAACTTTTCAGAATGGCGGCAACCTTATTGATGATGTGGAGTGGGTGGCCTACCAATCAGATAAGGCCTATCCGCACAGCAATGGCGATGCTTTAAGCGGCGACCTGCACATTAAAATAAAAGTTGGTGCCGATGGTAACAACACCCTGGTAAAATTAGGCTATGTAATTACCGATACAGGTAACGGCTTCACCAGCGATAATAACGGAACGTATTATAGTGAGCTGATAACCCCCTGTTTTGAATTAACCGGCGGTACCGGCGATCTGGTTGATTTTTGTAACCCGCAATTAACCACCATTAACCCGCCAAAATCGTTGGATAATGATTTTATCACCCTCACTTTTGATGGCACGGTTACCGATACCAAACTTAATAATGCTACAGAAACTTATCTGTGCGCCACAGCCTACACCAGCGATGGTAAAACCATAAGCGTATGCGAGCAAACAGATAAAACAAGAATGACGCAAACGGGCCCCAATAGTCGCAAATACCAGATCACGTTGTGGCCTAAGTCTTTCTTTGGTACTACGGGCACGCAAACCATTAGCAGGATGGAGTATTTTATAACCGATAAAACGGGGGCCACCAAGGTAGGCTATGGCAATACATTAGCGCCTTTTACCTATACGTTTAAGTGCTCGTAACCAATTAATAATACACCACGATGCTGTAATATCACCTGTAAATGAGATACAGGTTTGGGCATCTGCTAAAACGATATTTTAATTTTTGCCAACAATTTAAATCTTATACTATGGTTTATTGCTACTTAAAGAAATGCTTTACAGGTTTCGTGATATTGATGCTTATGCTGGTAAAAACCGGGTATGCAGCTATGCAGGATACCACAGGCAGGGGTAGTACCCATGCTGATTGGGTAAGCGGAATTGTACTTGATGAGTATGCCAACCCTTTAAAAGGGGTAAAGGTGATGGTAAAAGGAAAAGCCGAAGCCTCAGTTACCGACAGGGATGGCCATTTCGAGATCAACGCGGCCATCAGCGATCAACTGGTATTTACGCTGGCCAATTATAATACCCGCCAGGTAACCATCAAAAATAAGGGTATTGTAACCGTTAGATTGCTGGATACCTACCTGCAATCGCCAGATAAAATAAATGTGCTTTATGGTACCAAAAAGGCTTCGGCCAATTTGGGTGCCGTGGCAACTATTTATACCAATCAGCTTACTACCACACCGGCATCATTGTATACTTATGCCTTGCCGGGCCAGTTACCGGGTTTGTACACGCAGCAATACAGCGGCTTTGCCAGCCCGCAAACAAGTTCGCAAACCGTTGCCGATTTTGTTGGTAACGTGGTGCAGCACAACAATTACTCGGCAAATGATAATACCGAGATAGGTTTATCGCTGCGCGGACAAGCCCCTATTACTATTATCGACGGTGTGCAGCGCGAGATCTCCTCTATCGATCCCGAAAGTATCGAATCGGTATCGGTTTTAAAAGATGCCTTATCAAACATAATGCTGGGCATCAACAGCTCTCGCGGTGTATTACTTATAACTACCAAACACGGCCAGGCCGGCGCGCCCCGAATCTCGTTTACTGCAGAAGTTGGTTCACAGCATCCATTAGATCTGCCTACACCGTTATCTGCCTACCAATACGCCTATTTATATAACGAAGCGCTGCAAAACGATGGCAAACCAGCCATTTATACCAGTAACGATTTTAACGCCTACCGCAACCATACCGATCCGGTTTACCATCCGGATGTAAACTGGTTTAAAACCCTCTTGCGCAACAACTCGCCGCTACGCAGCTACAAACTGAATGTAAATGGCGGCAGCGATGTGGCACAGTATAGCGTTTCGTTAAGCTACCTTGATCAGCAGGGCATGTTTAAAACATCGCCCGATGCTACCTATAACACCAATAACGATCTGAACCGCTATATCATCAATTCGGACCTGAGCATAAACGTTACTAAAAAGTTTACGGTTGATCTGCAAATGTTTGGCCGCATTCAGCAGGCAACGCAGCCGGGTACCGGCTACGCGGGTATTTTAAACACATTATACAATACGCCGAACAATGCCTACCCGGTTTATAACCCTAACGGATCATTTGGCGGTACAACACTTTTTACCAACAACCTGTTGTCGCAGTCAGAATTTTCTGGATACCAGCGCACCAACAGTAACGATGTAATGGCCAACCTCGATCTCAATTATGATCTGAGCGGCGTAACTAAGGGCTTATCGGTAAAGCTAAAAGGTAACCTGGCCTTTGAGTCGCAGGGGCTGGTGTACAGAGCCTTGCAGAACAATGCCTACCTGTTTAACAGGGATAGCACCTACTCGGCTATAGGCACACCGGTATCGCAGTCAAACGGTTTTGCTACGGTATCAAGCGCCCGTTACTCTTTTGCCCAGGCGGCTGTTAATTACGACAGGCAATTTGGCAAAAGTAACGTAAGCGGCATGTTGTTATATGATACCCGGTCGACGGTATTAAACTACGATCTGTCGGGCGTAACTACCAACCGGGCTATTAAGTTTGGTTATAACTACGATAGTAAATATTTTATTGAGGCATCGGCCAACAGCAGCGGTTATAACAGGTATCCGCCGGGCAACCAATATGGTTTATTTTACGCCGTTGGTTTAGGCTGGCAAATGGGGCAGGAGCATTTTATTAAAGATAACATCAGTTGGATAAGCTCGTGGAAATGGCGTGCCACCTACGGTAAAACCGGCAATGCCAACGTTGATAATTTTGGCTATTACAACTTTTTACAAACCTACAGCGCATCAAACGGCTACCCCTATACTCTGGGTACTGCCCGCAGCGTAATACAAAGCTATAACGAAAATACGCTGGCAAATCCTTACATCCGTTGGGAAGATGCCAAAAAACTGGATATTGGTGCCGATATAGCCTTGTTTAAAGATCACTTTAAAATAACGGCCGATTATTATCACGACAGGTATTACAACCTGCTGCAGGTACGCGGTAACAGTATTGCCTTATTGGGTACCAGTTACCCGTACGAAAACATTGGTATAAAGCTTTACAAGGGTACCGAACTTACCTTAACCTACCAGGATCATGTGGGTAATTTAAATTACTTTATTACCGGTAATGCATCGCGCCAAAGCTCCATCAATGTATTTAGCGATGAGGAACCAACGCCTTATCCCTGGCTAAAACGTACCGGTTTACCAAACGATGTTATTTTTGGTTACACCGCTTTGGGCTTTTTTAAAAATGCCCAGGATGCCGCCAGCAGCGCTACAACAGTTGGCTATACCCCGCAAGCCGGCGATGTAAAGTATAAAGATCTTAACGGCGATGGTATCATTAACCAGTTCGATCAATCGCCTATAGGCAATACCAAACCGCTGGTGTATTATGGCTTTTCATTCGGGGTTAATTACAAGGGCTTTAGTGTAAGTGTGTTGATGCAGGGCGTGGCCAATCACCAGATTATTTACAACAGTAATTTGGTTAATGGCTTTGCGGGTATTGGGCCGTATGGTAACAACTACGCCGGCCAGGGTTACGATGCCTTAACCGGCCGATGGACACCCGAAACTGCCGATATAGCCACCTTACCGCGCCTTTCATTAGGCAATATTAATAATGGCGTTGTTTCTACACTTTACATCCGGTCGGCAAATTATATGAGGCTTAAAAACGCCGAAGTGGGCTACAGCCTGCCTTATGAGTGGGCGCATAAGCTGCGTTTATCGGGCCTCAGGGTATTTGCCAATGGCGAAAATCTTTGGACGTTTTACGGCTACAAAGGGGTTGACCCCGAGGTATATGGTTTGGCATACCCCATACAGCGCGTATTTAATGCAGGTATAAACATTAAGCTTTAACTATTGGCCAACATTAAAAATAAGATGATGAAGAGAATTAAAAATATACACATAGCGGCCATAGTAGCTTTGGTAATATTGGCCGGTTGTAAAAAGTATGAGCAATTTCCGGTTGATAAGGTGGGTATTCAATACGTGTTCGATCCTAAAGATTCTTTGGGTACCAACGCGCAGGCGTTTTTGTATGGCATTTACCCGGTACTAAAAAGCGGCCATAACCGTGTAGGCGGCGATTATCTGGATGCCGCTTCTGACGATGCCATGTCGTCGGCATCGGGTCCAACAAACCCGGTTACCATATTGGCTACAGCAGCCTATAACTCTTATACTATACCAGCAGATGAAAATCTTTGGGCCTATTATTACGCAGGTATCCGTAGCGCCAACCAGTTTGTGAACAATATTGATGTGGTGCCTGTAATGGCCAAATACAACGGCTACTCCATGAAATACGTATGGAAAAGCGAAGCCCGTTTTTTAAGGGCGATGTTTTACTTTGAACTGGTAAAACGCTATGGAGGCGTGCCGCTGTTGGGCAATAAGGTTTTTACCATAAGCGATAATGTAGCGTTACCCCGTAACTCGTTTTCTGATTGTATAAAATATATTGTAAGCGAGTGCGATGCCATTAAAGACACCCTGCTTACCGCACCGGTGGCCAACCCCAATGCCGATGCGCATCGCGTAACCAAAGGCGCCGCGCTGGCTTTAAAAGCAAGGGCGTTATTGTACGCGGCAAGCCCGTTGTTTAATGGCGGCAATATCGACGCAGCCAACCCGCTTACCGGTTATACTGATAATAGTGTTACACGCTGGCAGGCGGCATCGGCGGCGGCTAAGGATGTGATGAACCTTGGCTCGTACGCGTTGATGGCCAATTTTAAAGATATCTTTTTGGTACAAAATAACTCCGAGATGATCCTCATCAGGCAAACCGGGGCCGATAATATTATCGAATCGACCAATGCACCCATTGGTTTCCCTGGTGCGGCTGCCAAAGGGCAAACAAGCCCCAGCCAGCAACTGGTTGATGCTTACCCCATGAATAATGGCATGGCCATTACCGATCCGGCATCGGGGTACGATGCTAATAACCCGTATACCAATCGCGACCCACGCCTTACCTACACCATTTTTTTTAACGGGGCCCGCTGGCTTAACAGCGATCTGCAACTTTTTGAAGGTGGCCAAAGCAAACCCAACGGCACGCTGCAACAAACCAAAACAGGCTACTATATGCGCAAGTTTATGGGTAACGAAGAGAATACCAATAGCTTCCAGTCGCATAATGCCGATTGGCTGGTTATTCGTTACGCCGATGTGATACTGGGTTATGCAGAAGCCGAGAATGAGGCTAATGGCGCTACCAGCGATGTTTATAATGCTATGATCGCCATTCGTAAAAGGGCAGGCATTGCTGCCGGTGGCGATGGCTTATATGGATTAAAAGCGGGCATGAGCCAGGCAGATATGCGCGATGTGGTCCATAACGAACGCCGTGTAGAGTTTGCTTTTGAAGAGAGCCGCTACTGGGATATCCGCCGGTGGAAAACGGCCAACACAGTACTTAACCAGCCGCTTAATGGCATGTCTATAACTAAAATAGGATCGGGCTTAACCTACAATATTGTTGCCGCCCTCACTACTAAGTTTAACCAGCCAAACATGTACCTGTACCCTATCCCGTACGATGAAGTGTTAAAGAACCCTAATATGAAACAAAACCCCGGATGGTAGTCCTCAATCAATTTAACCAATTAATTAAGCAGTTATGAGAAAATTCATACTTTTCTTTCAAATAATAATAGCCATGCTTCCGGTGGTGGTATTTGCACAAAACAAAACCGTAACCGGTACCGTGCGCGACCTTACCGGTGCGTTGCCGGGTGCATCAGTGGTTGAACAAGGGTTACCGGGCAATGGCGTAGTTACCAACGGAAACGGCAAGTTTACACTTGTCCTCAAAGGGCAATCAAACGCCATCATTATTAAGTTTATAGGCTACATACCGCAAACGTATGTGTTTAAAGAAGGTAATACGGCCGATGTCATTTTACAAACCAACAGCAATGGTTTGGATGAAGTTGCCGTGGTGGGCTATGGCAAAAGATCGAGACCTACCAATACCGGCGCGGTAAGTTCTATCTCTGCGGCCGATATCCGCACCGTGCCAACCGCCAACGTGCAAAACGCGCTTACCGGAAAATTGCCGGGCTTTTTCTCGCAGCAGTCATCTGGGCAGCCGGGTAAGGATGCATCTGATTTTTACATTCGTGGGGTAAGTTCTTTAAACCCGGCCGGTAATCAGCCGCTTATTATTGTTGATGATATTCAGTACAGCTACGATCAGTTACAACAGATAAACGTTAACGAGATTGAAAGTATCTCGATATTAAAAGATGCATCAACCACAGCTATTTACGGTATTAAGGGAGCCAATGGTGTATTGGTAGTAACAACCCGCCGTGGTAAAATTGGCGCGCCAAAAGTTAACTTAAGGGTAGAAACCGGTTTACAGGCACCTACCAAAACACCTACTTTCCTTGATTCTTATAATTCGGCCGTGTTAATAAACGAGGCAGAAACTAACGATGGTATCCCCACCACATTTAGCCAGCAGGATTTGAACCATTTTAAAAGCGGGGATGATCCTTACGGGCACCCAAATGTAGATTGGTACGATAAGATTTTCAAGAAAAACACCTATCAGGCCAATACCAACATGGATATTTCTGGCGGTAACAACACTATTAAATATCTTATTACAGGCGGTATCCTGAAACAAAATGGTTTGGTACGCGATTTTGCCGATCCGCAAAGTTTGGTGAACACCAATTACTATTTCAACAGGTACAATTTTCGCTCCAACCTTGATCTGAAGGCTAATAAAACATTGGATCTGCGTTTAGATGTAACCACCCGTTTCTCGGATCTTAATCAGCCATATAACCAGAACGCAGTAGGCGAGATCTATAATTTTACAAAAGAAACACCCTTTACCGCACCCTACATCAACCCCAATGGCTCGTACTCTTACGCTTACTCGCCTTTTAACCCAGATCATTTGCCAACGCTGAATGCAAGGCTGGCAACAGGCGGCTATCAGCACTCGCGCCGTACCGATTTTAACTTTTTATTTGGCGCTACCCAAAAGCTGGATGCCATAACCGATGGCCTGAGTTTAACCGGAAGAGTGGCATATTCTAGCATCGAGCAGTTTACCAAGCAAACCTTTAATGGCGGCGGTATCCCGGCCTATCATTACGATGCTACCACCAGCCAATATACTTTACGGCCGGGCGGCACTTATGTGTACCAACCCTACGTGTTAACGGGTAATACCGATATGAACTCCAATAACTACGATGTTCAGCTTTTTGCCAATTACGATCATAATTTTAGCAACTCGCACCACGTAACCGCCTTGTTGTTGTTTAACCAAACATCGCAAACTTATAATGCCCAGGCGCTTTTAGATGCTTCGCTGGTGGCCGTTCCGCAAAAATTTCAGGGCGTATCGGGTAAACTGGGTTATGACTACCAGCAGAAATACCTGCTGGAATTTAACATAGCCTACAATGGTACCGATAGGTTTGCAGCCAATCATCGCTTTGGTTACTTCCCGGCTATAAGCGTGGGTTATAACCTGGTTAAGGAAAAATACTTTACCGATAAGTTCCCGGTGTTTAGCCTGTTTAAGATAAGGGGAAGTTACGGCCTTGTAGGTTCTGATGCTGCACCGGGTAACCGCTATGTATACAACCAGGTTTACAAGCAGGGTGGGGGCTACACTTTTGGCGAAACTCCACAAGGTTACGGAACCATTTATGAGGATGCGCTGAGCAATGCAAATGTGGTTTGGGAAAGGGCTAAGAAAATAGATCTGGGTTTGGATATGAACTTGTTTAACGACAAAGTATCGGCCACTATCGACTTTTTCCACGATATACGTTACGACCAGCTTATTGTACCCGGTAGCGTGCCTGAAATAATTGGTGTGGCTTTGCCGGCTGTAAACATTGGTAAAACCCGTAACCAGGGATTTGATGGTCAGGTATCTTACCATAGTACCCTTGGTAAGGTACAATACAACGTAGGTCTGGTATTTTCTTATGCCAAAAACAAGATCCTTTTTCAGGATGAGGCAGCGCCTGCTTACCCATGGCTGGCTTCAACAGGCAAGCCTATAGGGCAGCAGTTTGGCTACCATTACCTAGGTTATTATACGGCTAATGATATTGCAGCCATTACCGCTTATAAGGCAGCGCATGGCGGCTCTAATGCAGGCAACCCTATAGCTGTACCAGATAACGGCCTACCCCTGCAGCCCGGCGATCTGCGCTACCAGGATCTGAATGGTGACGGTGTTATCAACGTGTTTGATAAACGAGCCATAGGCAATCCTAATTTGCCAAACACATCACTGGGCTTATCGTTACAGGCGGCTTACAAAGGTTTCAGCATCAGCGTGCTGTTTGCGGGGTCGTTTAATTACAGCTTCGCGGTGTTAGGTACCGGTATCGAGCCATTCCAAAGCCAGTTTCAGCCCATCCATGAAGAGCGCTGGACACCGGCCACAGCAGCTACAGCCAACTTTCCGAGGTTAACCATGAATCCAACATCAGTTAATAGTCCAACATCCTATTTTTCTGATTACTGGCTCATCAACGCCTACTACATTCGCCTAAAAACAATTGATGTAGGTTACCAGCTTCCATCTAAAATGCTGCCCTTCAAAATCAATAACGCGCGTATTTACTTAAGCGCCTACAACCTGTTTACCTGGGATAACTTTAAAAAATACCAGCAAGATCCGGAAGTGGCTACCAATACCGCAGGCGATGCCTATATTAACCAAAGGGTGATAAATATTGGGATACAGGCTGGGTTTTAAGGTTAGCGTTAGGAATGGAGAGAAGCAGTAGCAAGATGCCTGGGTGAGATCTGTTAGTTTGCTCTGTATGTTGGCGAAGACTCACCCCGACCAGGCTACGCCGGTCGACCCTCTCTCCGACTTCGTCGCATAGAGGGTAAAAGCCAGTTTCAAATGTTCAACCCCCTCTTTTCAACGAAGTTGAAGAGAGGGATGTCGGGCGTAGCTTCGACAGGGTGAGTCTTAGCCTTGGTTAGTTTACGTTATCCCAAACCTTCAGGGTGTATGGACTTTATATCTACCCATGCTATGTTAAAAAAGTGCCCTTTTGTAATTCTGAACGTAGTGAGGAATCTATTCTACACCATGCGTATTCGCCCTGTAAAGTCTGCGAATAGATGCTTCGTACCTCAGCATGACAAATTAGAAAATAACCAGTTTGTCATACTGATGTAGTGAAGAGTCTATTCTACACCATGCGTATTCGCCCTGTAAAGTCTGCGAATAGATGCTTCGTTCCTCAGCATGACAAACTTTTTTAACGGATTTCATCGCTCTGTCGGCATTAGCAGGTTTAACCTATTTTTACCGATGAGTTTCTGATCTTCAGATCGGTTTTTAAAATGATTGATTGTGGTTTTTCCGATACAGAGAGATTGTTAAGTTTCTCTAACAGAACGGTAATTACGTTATCGGCAATTTCTTCTACCGGTTGCGCAATAGCCGTAACCGGGGGCGAGTGAAGCTTAAATACATCGTAATCATCAAAAGAAATTATGGCAATATCGGTAGGGGCTTTTTTGCCCAGCTCCTGCATTATTTTCAATCCGCAGGTACCAATGTGGTTGGTGCCGAACAGGATGGCATCAACGTCGGGATTTCCTTTAAAAAAATCGCGAAGGGGCGCCATTATCTGCTCTTCATCCTGGTTAAATACAATCTCTTTTATAATAGTGGGTTTCAGCCCGTTGCTTTTCATGGCATCCTGGTACCCCCTTATCCTGTCAACCATTTGGGTTTGGTGGGATTTGAAGGTTACAAAAGCTATGTTTTTAAAGCCTTGGTCAAGTAAATGTTTGGTGGCGTTAAAAGTACTGAAAAGATTATCTACCTCAATAAAGTCGGTTTTAACGCCAGGCAGGTGCCTGTCAAACAATACCACCGGCATCCCATCGTTAATCAACGATTCGATGTCTTCTTCAATCCCTTCGGGCGGGGCCATAATGTAGCCATCCACATGCCTGTCGCGAAACATGTTGATGAGGTCCTGTGTTTTTTGGGTATCGTTATCGGTACTGCAGTATATGATCTTGTAACCGTTTTTATAGGCCCGATCTTCAATAAGCCTTGCTATGCTTGCAAAAAATGGATTGGAGATATCTTCCACCATCAGGCCAATGGTGTTAGATTTTCCGGTACGTAAGCTTTTGGCCAGCGAGTTGGGTTTGTACCCAACTTCGGCTACATATTTCATTACCTTTTCAACCAGGTCGCCGCTGATGCGTTTTTCCTGGGCACGACCATTTAAAATAAATGATATAGTAGTTTTTGATACGTTTAACGCATTGGCGATATCAACAATAGATAATTTCTTTTTCACCCGTTTATATTAGTTATTTCAAATATAGGGCAATATATCAAATTGTATTTATTGCAATAACAGTTTAATCGATTTATTTTGATGGTAAATCGATTAACTGGATATAATTTGACGGGAAAGTATAAGTTGCTTTTACACTTAGGCCGACTTTTTATTCAACCTTGGATAGCTAAAACCGAATGCAAATATAACTACGTAACAAATAATAGGCAAATAATAAGCGGTAGCTACATTGTGGTTGGCTATAAGGCCCATGAAATAAGGAAACAACCCGCCGCCTACTACACCCATCACAATAAGCGATGAGGCCAGCTGGGTATGCGGCCCCATATCTTTTATACCTAAACTAAATATGGTTGGGAACATAATACTGAAGAAGAAATTAACAAACAACAGTGCGATAAAAGAAGGCCAGCCAAAACCCTGTGCAACAATAATACACATGATGATATTACAAAGTGCAAAAGTGGCCAGCAACTTGTACGGCTTTATAAACCTCATGAGGTAGGTGCCTGCAAACCGCCCAACAATCATCATTACCATACTTAGCGAAAAGTAATAGCCCGCATGCTCATCAGAAAAATGCATTACATCGTGACCGTAGTTGATGAAAAACGCCCATGTGCCACCTTGTGCTGCCACATTAAAAAATTGAGTAACGGCTGCAAAAATAAAATGACGAGGCCTGATATCTCCTTTTTTTTCATCCACATTAACCAACGAATCATTGGCATAAGAGTCATCCGAGATGATGTGTGGATCTGTAAGCGGTGGCACTTTTATAAATGAGAAGAGTAAAGCCACTACCGCCACAACACATCCAATCACAACATAAAGTTGTTTAACAGATATAAGGTCATTTGAATGCAGCTGCCCAGCCCTAAACACAAAATAACTACCCACAAGCGGGCCAATTACCCCGCCAACGCCATTAAAAGCCTGCGAAAAGTTGATACGCTGATCGCTGGTTCGCTGATCGCCAAGTGATGCTATAAATGGATGAGCTACGGTTTCGAGCGTAGCCATTCCGCAGGCCAGTACAAATAACGCTACTCTGAAAAATGTAAACGACTCGGCATTGGCCGCTGGAATAAACAGGAATGCGCCTACAGCGTAAAGGATGAGGCCCATTAATACACCACTTTTATAACCAAATTTTTTCATAAACATCCCGGCAGGGATACCCATTATAAAATATGCCCCGAATATGGAGAACTGTACCAGCGCTGACCGGGATTTAGTAATATGCAGCACGTTTTGAAAATGACGGTTCAACACATCGCCAAGCGTCATGGATACGCCCCACATTAAAAACAGGGAGGTTACAAATATCAATACAACAAGATATTTTCGTTCGGTAAATTTAGGCAGGGTACTCATATTTTAGATTTAATCAGTTTTCAATTGGTGCCCGTAAATTAGTTGAAATCTTCTAAAGATCAATATCTAAAACGATTTAATTTAGATCCTGTTTAAAAATAAATATTGCGAGGCACGAAGCGATCCCCGACTTACAGCTATCGTATGGACACATCTTTTAGAATGGTACCTCTAAACAAAATCGTTGTCATTTCGAACCCTTGACGGGTGGCCATGTGTGGGGAAAGGGTGAGAAATCTTATACGCTTTGCAATGCTGCTACGCATGGTGTAAAAAAAAAATCGCTATCGTTCAAGAGATAGTTTCTCCTCGTACCCCGTTCGTGACATTTTTCTTTTATCTAAAAGATGTGAATACAGTAGCCGCTTTTTTAGCAGTAAACAAAAAAGCCATCGGTATTACCAATGGCTTTCAAATATTTTTTGAATAGAAGTTATCCCAGGTATGATTTTAAAATTTTGCTTCTGGAGGTATGGCGTAAACGCTGCAATGCTTTATCCTTTATCTGGCGAACACGTTCGCGGGTAAGGTTAAATTTTTCGCCTATTTCTTCCAAGGATAGGGGGTGGTTGGTGCCTAAACCAAAGAATAATATAACAATTTCGCGTTCGCGCTCTGTAAGGGTTGATAGCGAACGTTTGATCTCTTCAGATAACGACTCGTTGATAAGGTTAGAATCGGTATTGGGCTCATGGTTTTCCAGTACATCCAACAGGGTGTTTTCTTCGCCCTGCACAAATGGCGCATCCATGGATACATGGCGGCCGGAGTTGCTCAGTGTATCCGAAATTTTATCTACAGTGGTTTCCAAAATATCGGCAAGCTCCTCGGGCGATGGTTCGCGCTCGTACTCCTGCTCCAGTTTAGAAAACGCTTTACTTATTTTACTTAATGAGCCTACCTGGTTTAACGGTAAACGTACAATACGCGATTGTTCTGCTATAGCCTGTAATATAGATTGACGTATCCACCATACGGCGTAGGATATAAATTTAAAACCCTTGGTTTCGTCAAAGCGTTTGGCGGCTTTAATAAGGCCAAGGTTACCCTCGTTAATTAAATCGCCAAGTGTTAAGCCCTGGTTTTGGTATTGCTTGGCAACAGAAACAACAAAGCGCAGGTTGGTTTTTGTTAAACGCTCCAATGCCGCCTGGTCGCCCTCGCGTATTTTTTGGGCTAGTATTACTTCTTCTTCGGCTGTTATCAGATCAACTTTACCAATCTCGTGAAGATATTTATCAAGCGACTGCGACTCGCGATTGGTGATGGATTGCGTTATTTTGAGTTGTCTCATCTATTTATAAACCGCTCTGTACTTTTTATTTAACTACAGAACAACCAAAGTTATAAAATTGTTGTAAAAAATTACAATTGTACAGTCTATTTTCAAAAAAAATAAGCTATGGAGATTTTTTTTAATTGCTTGATTTATAGATACTTGAAAAAGTTACTTTTGGCGATTGTTCAATTTTGATTTAAAAATTGGTGAAACAGGCAAGCGGTATGGTTTTTGTGGTGTTCGCAAAACACTACCTAAATTTACGTATCTTTTTAAGCGAATAATCCATTCTTTTTAACCAAAAATGCGGCGGTTACCTACGCCCAAATTTTCTGACTTCGGCACCTATTGCCAACCTTTGTGTTACCCTTAATGATACAAAGCCGAAAAATGACTGCAATTGCTTTGATCCTACTTATTACACGTTGCAGAATCCCGGATTTTATCCCTCACCATCACGTTGTTTTTGTGTTTTGCATACTTTTTTGGCAGTGAGCCAGTAGGTACATAAATCGTTAATCAATTAATATTTATTGTAATTCAATAAATAAATTTTGATTTGTAATAAATATTCATTTGCTTTGGATATAAAATAATTACGGGATCATGAAAAAAATACGCAGTTTACAAATACTGGTTTACCTTGTGTTTGGTTCGTTTGTTTTAAGGGCAGTAGCTATAGGTGCATTACAGGGCCTTAAAGAAGGATATGGCGATGCACTAAGTATGAATGATGATAGCTTTAGGCAGGGGACTGCTATTAATACGGTTATTAACGGTAATTATCTTACAAACACCCCTAACGGCGAGTTGAAAATAGGCGACAAGTACATTCTTGAAAATGTAAGGATCATGGGCGATATGCGGGTTAACCATAATAAGGTGGATACCCCATATATTGCTGTAGCACTAAAATGGATATTGATACTTGGCATTACAATTATGGCGGGTATGGTGGCTTATAATATAAACCGTGTGATTAAAAAAATATCGGATGGAAGTATGTTTGACAGGGATTGTATTAAATTGATCAACAATGTGGGAGCTTTATTAACGTTTTTATCGTTGGCAGATTATGCATACCAACAGTTAAGTTACCTTGAGCAGTCGCAATTAATTCAGGCACCGCTTAGAGTGATAAATACAACCGCGTTTGATTATTCGTCGTTTATATGCGCTATAGTGGCATTTATTATTGCCGAAGCCTTTAAGCAGGGAGCAAGGCTGAAAGAAGAACAATCATTAGTTATTTAAGCCATGCCGATAATCATTAACCTGGATGTGATGATGGCAAGACGCAAAATGTCATTAAATGAACTGAGCGATAAGGTAGGTATTACCATATCTAATCTATCTATCCTAAAAACTGGAAAAGCTAAAGCTATCCGTATAGAAACCCTCGAAGCTATTTGCAAAGCGCTGGATTGCCAGCCGGGAGATATTTTAGAATATCAATGAGTATCGGGTAGTGTTTTGTAAAAGATAAATTGACGCTTAGTATTTAGTTGAAAGTATTGAGTTCTAGGTATAGAAAAGAGAAAAAGTCTACTTATGACTAAATATTGTTGACTTCACGGTATTGATTATCAGGTATATAGATAGCTGCATTTTGCAGGGGCATATTCAAAAAAATCTTGATACCTGATACTTGCGACTTGATTCTATTTTTATAATTCACTCAACTTAAACGTATCCTTCACCCTGATGCCCTTTTCAGTTTGTTGCAGTGTACAGCATTCGTTAATGGGGTCGTGCTCAAAGTATAGTACGTAGTCGTTCTCCAGGGCCTCGGTGAGGAACAGTTTTTTCTCTTTAAGGGTTGTAAGCGGAAACATGTCATACGCCATTACATAGGGTAGGGGCAGGTGACCTACAGAGGGTAGCAGATCGGCCATGTACAGGATGTTTTTGCCTTTATAATTAATAAGTGGCAGCATCATGGCCTCGGTATGGCCAGATACAAAACGAATGTTAAAATTGGGGCTGAATGTTATACCGTCTTCGGCGTTTAAAAAGTTAAGCTGGCCACTTTCCTGTATGGGGAGTATATTCTCTTTTAAGAACGACGCTTTTTCGCGCTCGTTAGGGTTTACGGCCCAATCCCAGTGTTTGGGGTTGCTCCAGTATCTGGCGTTTTTAAAAGCGGGTAGCAGCTTTTCGCCATCGCGAATAACGGCGCCGCCAACATGATCAAAATGGAGGTGGGTTAAAAATACATCGGTAATATCATCCCGGTGGAAACCAAGGGCAGCCAGGGAACTATCTAAAGTAGCATCGCCGTGTAAATAATAATGACTTAAAAATTTCTGATCTTGTTTATCGCCAATGCCTGTATCTATCAATATCAACCGGCCTGCATCCTCAACCAGCAGGCAGCGCATGGCCCAGGTGCAAAGATTATTGGCATCGGCAGGGTTGGTTTTGTTCCAGATGCTTTTGGGCACTACGCCAAACATGGCGCCCCCATCTAATTTAAAAAAGCCGGTGTCTATGGTGTGGAGTTTCATTAAGTGAAAATTAAAAAGTCAAAATTCAAAAAGCTTTTCTGTTGTAATATTAAAGAAAAAAATAAAAGGCCGATAGCGTTAACTATCGACCTTTTGAAATTTATAGATCCTATCCCAAAAGACAGGCATTTTTGAATTTTTACTTAGCCCCCTTACAAGTGTATCACTTCATCGTAAGCGGCAGCGGCTGCTTCCATTACTGCTTCGCTCATGGTAGGGTGAGGGTGTACCGATTTAATGATCTCGTGACCGGTAGCTTCCAGCTTGCGGGCGGTTACTACTTCGGCAATCATTTCGGTAACATTAAGGCCCAGCATGTGCGCGCCTAAAAATTCGCCGTATTTGGCATCAAATATCAGTTTTACAAACCCATCTTTAGCGCCGGCAGCACTTGCCTTGCCCGATGCCGAGAATGGAAATTTACCTACTTTAATTTCGTAGCCTGCCTCTTTAGCCGCTTTTTCGGTATAACCTACCGATGCAACTTCTGGTGAGCAATAAGTACAGCCAGGGATGTTGTTATAATCTAAAGGATGTGGGTTTTGGCCTGCAATTTTTTCAACGCAGATGATACCTTCGGCAGATGCAACGTGTGCCAATGCCTGGCCTTTTACAATATCGCCAATAGCATAAACACCTTCAATATTGGTTTTGTAGTAATCATCAACCAAAACTTTACCACGTTCGGTTTTAACACCAACTTCTTCCAGACCAATGCCTTCGATGTTGGTAGAGATACCAACGGCAGATAGAACGATCTCGGCCTCAATAACTTCGGTACCGGTAGCGGTTTTAATACTCACTTTGCAAAGTGCACCTGTGCTATCAACAGACTCAACGTTAGCGCCGGTCATAATGTTGATACCTTGTTTTTTAAGGATGCGTTGCAGGTTTCTGGAGATCTCTTCGTCCTCTAAAGGCACAATATTATCTAAGTACTCAACAACGGTAACTTTAGTACCTATAGAGTTGTAAAAATAGGCAAACTCGATACCGATGGCACCAGAGCCAACTACCACCATTGATTTTGGCTGGGTAGGCAATACCATGGCCTGGCGGTAACCAATAACTTTTACGCCATCTTGTTTAATGTTTGGTAACTCGCGGCTGCGGCCACCTGTTGCCAGTATAATATGTTTACCGGTTATTTTTCTGGTTGTACCGTCGGCAGCTTTAACTTCAACAGTGTCTTTTGATTTTAATACGCCAAAACCGTTAACTACGTCGATCTTGTTTTTTTTCATTAAAAACTGCACGCCTTTGCTCATGCCATCGGCTACACCGCGGCTACGTTTAACAACAGCTGCAAAATCAACTTCGCCTGTACCATTTATCTTAATACCATAATCCTGCGAGTGATTAAGGTATTCAAATACCTGCGCGCTTTTTAACAAGGCTTTGGTTGGGATACAACCCCAGTTAAGACAGATACCACCTAATGATTCTTTCTCGATGATGGCAGTTTTTAAACCGAGTTGTGAAGCGCGGATAGCTGCTACGTAGCCACCCGGGCCCGACCCTATAACAATTAAATCGTAGTCCATATTTTTAATAATATACTTTGATAACTAAATTTTTGTTTTGCACGGATTACAGCCATAGGTGTTATTTAACGTCTGGCTATAATTTTTTAAAGGCCCAAAGCTAAGTAAAAAGGGGCAAAATGAGAAAATACTACACTTTGATAATGCGATAAAAAGTAATTTTTACAGCCGGGTGTTGGTATGGCAATAAAGCGACTGGTTAATTATCAATATCATATTAAATCTACCTGATTAGTATGGTTTATTGTGTATTTATGGCATTATGTTGAAAAATACTCAACGATTGTTAACACAAACTTAACATTGGCAATCAGGCGTTTACTTATCTTTGTTACTAATTAACTGAAAGTATAATTTAAAAAAACAATTTATGAGGAAGACTTTACTTCTTTTGTTATTATTGACGGGTTTTACATTTCTGATGAACAGAAATGCCGCTGCCCAGGGTGTTACCACCGCCAGCATTAACGGTACCGTTACCGATACTAAAGGCGCTATCCCGGGTGCAACTGTAACCATCACACACATACCAACCGGTACTGTGTACGCAACGGTTAGCCGTGCTGATGGCCGTTACAACATTCCTAACTTAAGGGTAGGTGGTCCTTACACCTTTAAAGTAACCTTTATTGGTTATAAAACTTACCAGCAGGACAATATCAGCCTGTCTATCGGCCAGGATCAAAAACTTTCTGCTATGCTTGATGACAATACAACTTCATTGGGTGAGGTAAAAGTAGTAGCTTCGGGAAGCAAGGTAATTAACTCTTCGCGTACAGGTGCCCGTGAAACTATCAGCCGCCAGCAAATTGAGAACTTGCCAACTGTAAGCCGTTCATTAAGCGACTTTACCAAATTAACTCCATCTGCGAACGGATTAAGTTTTGGTGGCCGTAGTAGTAGTTTTAATAATATTACAGTTGACGGTGCACTGTTTAACAACTCATTTGGTTTATCTGGTACTTTGGGAGGACAAACATCTTCGCAGCCAATTTCATTGGATGCGATAGATCAGATTCAGGTAGATATTGCTCCTTATGACGTTCGTCAGGGTAACTTTACGGGTGCAGGTGTAAATACTGTAGTAAAATCGGGTACCAATACAGTTAAAGGTACTGTTTACTACTACGGTCGTGGTACAGGTATTACCGGTTACAATGCAGGAAACACTCAGGTAATAAAAACACCATTTGATTATCATACAGTAGGTGTATCTATAGGTGGGCCTATTATAAAAAATAAATTGTTCTTATTCGTATCTGGCGAGCAGGAAAGAATTAGCCAACCGCCGGCAACATCGTATTTAGCCGGTCGTCCAGGCTTAAGCGGTTCTAACGTTTCTGCGGTTCAGTCTAGCACATTGGATGCTATTAAAACTAAACTGGCAAGCTACGGCTACGATCCGGGGGCTTATGAAAACTATGTTTATAGAACATCCAGCGATAAGTTAACTGCCAAATTAGATTGGAACATTGATAAAAACAATACTTTAAGCGCTAAGTATTTCTACTTAAAATCGTTTAAAGACCAACCGGCCAGTAATTCAGGTATCAGCAATAGTGATGGTAAAACCAGCGTAGGTTACGGCACAACCCGTGCTCCTGGTCCAAACACTTTGCCTTTTTATGGCTCTGGTTATACTATCAACAACAACTTTAATATAGGTATTGTTGAGTTAAATACGCGCGTTAGTAATGCTATGTCAAACAAGCTAACTGTTGGTTATTCTGCATTGAGAGATTATCGTGCCTTTTTAGGCAATGGATTATTGCCAATGGTTGATATTGGCAATGGTACATCTGATGCAACTGGTAACGTTGTTACAGCTGCTACAGCAACAGCAACAAGTTTTGGTTCTGAGCTTTATACTGCAGGTAACTTATTAAGTACTAATATATGGCAATTTGCTGATGACTTTACCATCTATTCTGGTAAACACGAGTTTACAATAGGTACAAGTAATCAGATCCAAAGTTATACTAACGGTTTTGCCCCGGATTATAATGGTTTATATACTTATAACTCAGCATCAGATTTTATAAATGGTTTGCCTGCTGCAGCATATACTTTGCGTTACCCGGCTTCAGGTAGCTCATTGCCGTTAGCTAAAATAAAAGCTTCTATATATAGCCTTTATATACAAGATAAATTCCATGTTACTGATAACTTTAGGTTAACTTATGGTTTAAGAGCTGATTATGATTCCTTCCCTACGTCGCTGGCGGCAAATAGTAATGCTGCTGGCTTAACTTTCCAAGGTGGTACTCAAGTTGATGTTTCTAAATTGCCTAAAAATAGAATCCAGCTTTCTCCTCGTGTAGGTTTTAACTGGGATGTAAATGGCGATGGTTCTACCCAGGTACGTGGTGGTTCTGGTTTGTTTACAGGTTCGGTACCATTTGTATGGATCTCCAATCAGGCTTCAAACAATGGTTTACTGTTTGGTTCACGCACAATTACAAAAGCTAACGATCCAACAAATCAGCAGTTAGTATTTAATAAGGATGTTAATGCAAACCGTCCGTCAAATGCAGTAGCCAATACATCTTACGAACTTGATGTTGCAGATCCCAACCTGAAATATCCGAAAATTTGGAGAACAAACCTTGCGGTTGACCAAAAACTACCTGGTGGTATCATCGGTACTGTTGAAGGTGCTTATACTAAAGATATCCGTGCTATCTATCATCAGAATTTAGTATTGTCTGACGGCTATACAACACTTCCGGGTGCTGAAGGTCAGATTCAATATGATTCTAAAAACACAACTCCCGCAGCTGCAGCCGCAACCGCTGCAAATCCATCTATCACTGGTTTGTATTACATGAAAAACACAAACAAAGGATTTTCATATTTTGTTACTGGTCAATTACAAAAAAGCTTTACAAACGGTTTTGGAGCCAGTGTAGCTTATACCTATACCAAATCAAAAGATGTTAATGATGGTGGCTCAACCGCCAGTACTATTTGGAGCACTCGGTATGTTGCTGGTAATCCTAACGGTGATAATCTTTCAAACAGCTCATATGTACAGCCAAACCGTATTATTGCGACGGTGTCATATCGTAAACAATACGCCAAAAATCTTGCAACCACTATCGGCTTAATTTTTGAAGCATCAAACAATGGAGCCGTATCGTACATCACTTCGGGCGATCCTAATAACGACGGTGCCACAAACGATCTTTTGTATATTCCAAAAAATCAAGGTGACATTATGTTAGTTAAAGCAAGTAACGCAGCAAATGGAACTCCGGATACACGTACACCAGCACAGATATGGACTCAGTTAAATAATTTCATTAGTCAGGATCCATACTTAAGTCAGCACAGGGGTGAGTATGCACAAAGAAACGGTGCTATATTGCCAACATACAAACGTGTCGATTTGCATTTTGCACAGGATTTCTTTATCCAAACCGGAAAAGTTAAAAACACGCTGGAAGTTACTTTTGATGTTATTAACTTAACTAATCTTCTTAACCGTAACTGGGGCTTATACCAGGTATCATACAGCGGCTTTAACAGCGGTGCAACCACTGTGTTGAGTTATGCAGGTAAAGATCCTGCTACCGGCAGAGCTACTTATTCTTTCCCTTATCTTGATCCAAACACAGCTACACCTGTTACAAGTTCATATAAGACAGATATAAGCCAGTTCTCACGTTTCCAGGCTCAGATTGGTGTTAGATACATATTTAATTAAGTTATTATTAATTGAAAAAAAAGAACAATTATGAAATTGAATAAAAATATAATTATTGGATTACTTGCGCTTTCTCCTGCTTTCTTTTTTGAAGCTTGTAAAAACGACAACAAGGTCACTCCGCTGCCCAATCCGGTAGCTACCACCGGTGTTGTAACTACAGTTGCCGGAAGCGGAGCATTTGGCGCAGCAAACGGAAGCAGCACCGCTGCCTCTTTTAATTATCCAAATGGGATTACGCTTGATGCATCAGGTAATTTATACATTGCAGATAAGGGGAATAACCAAATTCGTAAAATTACCTCGGCTGGCGTTGTAAGCACCGTATCTGGAACATTGCTTTCGGGTAGTGCAAATGCAACCAAAATTGGCGACGCTGCTTCATATAATGGCCCCACAGGTGTTGTTGTTGATGCTCTAGGAAATATTTTCGTGGCTGATTTTGGTAACCAAACCATACGCAAAATTGCAACCACCGGAGCTGTAACTGTATTTGCGGGTACAAGCGGAAAATCTGGTTCTGCTAACACAGTGGCAGCTGTTGGTACAACTCCGGCTGTAGCAGGTTTGTTCAATAACCCTGCTGGTTTAGCAATTGATGCTGTTGGTAATTTATATGTGGCCGACTACACTAATAACTCGATTCGTAAAGTGCAACCTGATGGAACAGTATCAACAATTGCAGGTAAATCAGTTGGAAATGTTGATGGCACTGGTACCGCAGCTTCATTTAATGGGCCACGCGCCATAGCTGTTGATGCTGCAGGTAATTTATATGTAGCTGATGCAAACAATCACAGCATCCGCAAAGTTGACATAACTGGCGTTGTAACCACAATTGCAGGTACTGGAAAAGCCGGTAACAGCGATGGTACGGGTAAAGCAGCATCATTTAGTCACCCAAGTGGTATTACTATTGATAATGCTGGTAACCTGTTTGTTGCTGATGCCGGTAATAACCTAGTACGCAAAATTACTACTGCTGGTGTTGTATCATCTGTAGCAGGTAGTGGCTATTATAATTTGGTTACTCCATTTAACGGGCCATCTGCTGTTGTTGCAGATAATGCAGGTAACGTTTATGTAGCCAATACACTTGGTAACTTGATACAGGCAATCGCTGTTAAGTAACTAAATAATACCTAACTTAAAATATGAAACCCCGGTCAGTTTGGCCGGGGTTTTTTGCTATATGCTCTTTTTATATTGAGAATCATGTTTTATGATGTTGGTTTTCAGTGTTTTATTTTTGTTTATAACATGATAGTTGCATGTTAATTATTAATATTAACTTAACATTGATAAAGAGAGGATTTAGTATTTTTGCCGACAATTAATTAAGTTTATAATTAAAAAAACAATTTATGAGGAAGCATTTACTTCTTTTGTTATTCATTAGCCTTATTACTGCAAGTTTTTCCTTTGCACAGGTTACAACAAGTAGTCTTACAGGTGTAGTTAAAGATGCCAAGGGTGTTTTACCCGGTGCAACTATTGTGGCAACCCATGTGCCTTCGGGTTCTGTTTACAGCACGGTGTCTCGTTCTAACGGGCAATTTACTATACCAAATATGCGCTCTGGTGGCCCATATACTTTAAAGGTTTCATTTGTTGGTTACAATTCTAGGGTGTTAGAAGATATTACCCTTAGTTTAGGTACTCCCTTAAACATTAACATTACTTTAGACGATCAGTCTAAGGCCTTATCGGAGGTAGTTGTTAAGGGGCAAAGAAAAGGTGCTATTATCAGTTCGGAAAGAAATGGTACATCAACCAATATTTCTCAGCGCACACTTCAAAACCTGCCTACCTTATCAAGAAGCATCCAGGATTTTACGCGCTTAACTCCACAGGCGGTAGCATCGGTTAGCACCAGTGATGGCAGCCCTACCGGTATTACTTTTGCCGGTCAAAACAACCGTTACAATCAGTTTACTATTGATGGTGCCAATGCAAATGACGCGTTTGGTTTGTCTTCGTCGGGCACAAACGGCGGTCAGGCAGGTGTAAACCCAATTCCTTTCGAATCTATTCAGGAGGTGCAGGTATTGCTTTCTCCTTATGATGTTACCCAGGGTGGTTTTACCGGTGGCGGTATCAACGCGGTTACAAAAAGCGGTACTAATGATTTTCATGGCTCGGCTTATTACCTGTTCCAAAACCAGGGTTTCGTAGGTAAAAGCGTTACCAATAATCAAAAATACGGCACTTTTAGTAACAAAACATTTGGTGCAAGCTTAGGTGGTGCCATTGTTAAAAACAAGTTGTTCTTTTTTGCCAATGCCGAGCGGTTTACCAACTCAACGCCATTAGCTTTTGATCCTACACAGGCTGGTTCTGGTACAAAGTTTGCCGCGGCCGATGTTGCCAAGCTGCAACAAATAAGCGATTATTTGAAAAGTACCTATAACTACGATCCGGGATCTTTTTCAAACATCAATAAAACCCAAAGCGCAACATCAATATTTGCCCGTATAGACTGGAATATTAATGATAAAAATAAGTTAACCGTTAGGCATAGTTATGTTGATGGCAGTAACTATATTATCAGCCGCAGCCCAACTTCTGTTACTTATGCAAACGGAGGCTACACTTTTAAAAGCACTACCAACTCATCTGTTGTTGAGTTAAACAGTAGTATTTCAAGTAATTCATCAAACGTTTTACGTGCAACCTATAATAACATAAACGATAGAAGAGAAACCTCTCCGTTCCCTAACGTTGCAATTACACAAAACGGGGTATCGTACAACTTCGGCGCCGATTTTTCATCATCGGCAAACTCGTTAAAGCAAAATAACTTTACTTTAACAGATAACTACACCATATACAAAGACAATCACACCATTACTATTGGTACCGATAACGGTTTTTACAATAGCAATAACGTGTTTTTGCAAGCTTATACAGGTGCCTATACCTATAACAAAACCACTGCCGGCTACGATAATATAGCGGCCTTTATGGACCCAACTTCGGTGCCTAACTCTTATACTTTAAACTATTCAACCAAAGGTGGTAATGATCAGGCTCCTTCTGTTATGCATGTAGCCCAGTTTAGTGCATATGCTGGTGATGTATGGGCAGTAACCCCTAACTTTAAGTTAACTTATGGTGTAAGGTTTGATTTGCCTGTTTATTTTAATAGCCCGGTAGCTAATGATGCCTTTAATGCTGATGCCAATTTTGGCGGTATCCAAAATAACCTGCATCCAAAATCAAAGATATTGTTTAGCCCGCGTGCAGGCTTTAACTGGGATATAAACAGCGATGGCAGTACCCAGTTAAGAGGTGGTGCCGGTATATTTACAGGTAAAACGCCATTGGTATGGATCTCTAACTCATACGGTGGTTCGGGTGTAACAACAGTTAAATATGCTCCAAGCGGTACTTCTGTTCCGTCTGATCTGCATTTTCACTATGATCCAAATGCCCGTTTAGGTGGCGCTTATATCCCATCGGGCAATACACCTCCGGCAACAGAGGTTGATATTACCGATCCAAACTTTAAGGTTCCTCAAATTTTCCGTGCTAACTTAGCTGTTGATCAGAAATTGCCTTTCTGGGGTTTAATAGGTACTTTGGAAGGTTTGTTTACTCAAAACATCAATAACATACTTTACAAAAACCTTAATATAGCAGCACAGGCCGGTAATGTAAATATTGGCAGCAGCACCCGTCCATGGTATAATTTTACCCGTTTGGATAACAAGTTTACCGATGTATTGGAACTTACCAATACCAACAAAGGTTACTCTTATAACTTAACTGCTCAAATTCAAAAACCATTCAGCAACGGATGGTCTGGTAGTGTTGCTTATACCTACGGTGCATCTTACTCGGTAAATGATGGTACAAGCTCGGTAGCGTTATCAAACTGGCGCTTTGCATATAATACCAACGGTTTAAACAGCCTCGACGAATCCCGTTCAAACTACGATCCGGGATCACGTATAGTTGGTTATATTTCAAAAACGTTTAAATACGCTCATAACCGTGCAGCTACAACAATTGGTTTGGTTTACACCGGCCAATCTGGTTTACCTTTTAGCTATACTTATTCTAAAAACATCAACGGCGATGATATTACAGGTAAAACCGGTAATAACAATGCCAATTTGGTTTACGTACCATCAGCAGCAGAACTTAGTAATGCAACTGGTTATACCAGTTACAAATTGGTTGATCTTACTGCTACCAGCGGTGGTGTTACAACCGTTACCAGAACGGCAGCGCAACAATGGAGCGATTTAAAAGCCTTTATTGAAGGTAATCCTAACCTGAAGAAATACGAAGGTAAAGTTATACCACGTAACGGCGACCGTACACCATGGGAAAACAGGTTCGACCTAAAAATTTCTCAAGACTTTTTCTTAGTTAACCAACACCGTATTACTGTGTCTTTAGATATACTTAACGTTGGTAACCTGATTGATAAAAAATCTGGCTGGAGCTATGGAACATCAAATCAGGATGTATCGTTATTTACTGTTGTAAATCAATCAACCAATCCAACTTTCACGTTCGATCAAACGAAAATGAATACTGTAAATGGTCAGACTAAACCTTACTTCGTAAATGATCTGCTTTCACGCTGGAGAGGCCAATTGAGCTTCCACTACAGTTTCTAATTGAAACTAAGCAAGCAAAAAAGAGTCCCGGACAATTTAGTTCGGGACTCTTTTTAGTTTAGGGATGTCCCTAAGCTAAATGGATTAAGCTGTTTTAATTATATACAAACTCGCCAAACTCCGAGGTTACAGTTACCTGTTTAACATCGGCTTTTTCAACCCGGCCTATGATCTGTGCATCAACCCCAAAGCTTTGGGATATCGCAATAAGATCCTGTGCTATTTCTGCAGGTACATACAGCTCCATACGGTGGCCCATGTTAAATACCTTATACATTTCCTGCCAGCTGGTTTTTGATTCGTGCTGAATAAGTTTAAACAGCGGTGGAACGGGGAACAGGTTATCTTTAATAATGTGCAGTTCGTCAACAAAGTGCAGTACCTTGGTTTGCGCGCCGCCGCTGCAATGTACCATGCCGTTTATCTGGCTGCGGTACTTATCTAACATCGCCTTAATAATAGGCGCGTAAGTGCGTGTTGCACTTAATACCAGTTTACCCGCGGTAATGCTTTGGCCATTGCCAATATCAACCAGGTCGGTAAGGTTTTTACTGCCGCTGAAGATAAGTTCATAAGGGATGGCGGCATCATAGCTTTCGGGATATTTTTGGGCAATGGTTTTGTTAAACACATCATGGCGGGCAGATGTTAGGCCGTTGGAGCCCATGCCTCCGTTATATTCCTTTTCATAATTGGCCTGCCCGTATGACGCAAGGCCTACAATAACATCGCCGGGTTTAATGCGATGGTTTGATATTACATCGCTGCGTTTCATACGGCAGGTTACGGTAGAGTCTACAATAATGGTACGCACCAGGTCGCCCACATCGGCGGTTTCTCCACCGGTAGAGTAAATGCCGATGCCGGCATCGCGTAATTCGCTTAAAATTTCTTCGGTACCGTTTATAATGGCTGCAATAACTTCGCCCGGTATCAGGTTTTTGTTACGACCGATGGTTGACGATAGCAGGATATTGTCTGTAGCGCCTACGCAAAGCAAATCATCCAGATTCATGATGATGGCATCCTGGGCAATACCGCGCCATACCGAAATGTCGCCGGTTTCTTTCCAGTAGGTATATGCCAGCGACGATTTAGTACCTGCACCATCGGCGTGCATAATATTGCAATGGTCGGCATCGTTTGTTAATATATCGGGTACTATTTTACAGAAGGCTTTAGGGAAAATGCCTTTATCAATGTTTTTAATAGCATTATGTACATCATCTTTTGAGGCAGATACACCTCTTTGATCATATCTTTGCGAAGAAATCATGGGCAAATATAATTAATCAGATACGAAACTCACGAATGGTATAACTGTTACAAATGCTTGTCAAATTGCATACCTTGTAAAAGTTTGGTTTAAATTGACGCTAATTCGCTTTCAATGGTGCCTGTTTGTTAATTTGTTTTAATTCGTGCTAATCCCACTTAATTGGTGAAATTTGTATTGATGCTAAAAACAATCTCCTACAAAATAAACCGCTGGCGCCTAAGGCGAAACAGCCAGCGTAATTTTTTAATTTACTGCAGCGTTTTTGTGGGTTTTTTTGGTGGCCTGGCAGCTATCGCTTTAAAGTTTCTGGTGCATTTTATGGAGGATGTGAGCCGTAATATCTCGTCGCATTTGTACTACCATATAGCCTATGTGTTTTTACCGGCGCTGGGCATTTTTTTGGCGGTAACCTGGCAGCACCTTATTAACCGCGATAAAATTCAAAAAGGGATCGGCAGTATTTTGGCCAACATTAAAAAGAACCGCTCAAACATCAGGGTAAATAATATCTACTCGCATATTGTAACCAGTTCGTTAACCGTAGGTTTTGGGGGTTCGGCGGGGTTGGAGGCTCCTATTGTGGCAACAGGCGCGGCCATTGGTTCAAACGTGGGCAAGTTTTTTAAGCTTACACCGTATGAAAAAACGGTATTGCTGGCGGCGGGTGCATCGGCAGGGATAGCCGCGGTATTTAACAGCCCTATTGCCGGGGTGTTGTTCTCGTTAGAGATTTTGATAGGCGAGATCACTATACCTACATTTATACCTTTATTAATAGCATCGGCTACCGGGGTGGTGGTATCTAAATTATTATACTCGGGCCAGTTGTTTCATTTGGTTACCGAAGGTTGGGTGGTACCCGCCATTCCTTTTTACGTTGTGCTTGGCCTGTTTAGCGGCTGGATATCTATATATATAAATAAAATAGGCGGCAATTTGGAAGGGGGGATACTGAAAAAGCAAAACAGGTATGTAAGGGCGCTTTTGGGCGGCCTGTTTCTTGGGCTTATTATTATGGTGTTTCCGCAATTATTTGGCGAGGGTTACCATTACCTGCAAGCTATTTTAAATGGCAATATCGACGCGTTGAAAGATGAGTCGTTTTTCGCCGGTTGGTTATCCAACCAGTGGCTGATGCTGGTGTTTATTGTGGCCCTGGTTTTTATGAAGATAATTGCCAGCGGCATTACCCTGGGCTCTGGCGGTAACGGTGGCTCTTTTGCACCTACCATGTTTACCGGCGCGTTTTTAGGTTTGGCGGTAGCCTATGGTGTAAACCTTACCGGGCTGGTGCATTTAAATACCAGTAATTTTATAGCAGTAGGTATGGCCGGTGCCTTAAGCGGCGTAATGCACGCCCCGCTCACGGCTATATTTTTGATTGCCGAAATTACCGGGGGGTATGTATTGTTTATTCCATTGATGATTGTATCATCTATATCTTACATCATCTCGCGACTTTCATCGCCGCATAATATTTACTGGCAGCATCTTATTCACGAAAAAAACATCCATCCGGGGCAAGATTATAGTATGTTAAATGCTATCACTATGGATAGCATCATCAATAAAAAATATACCGCCGTTGATAAGCAAACCACCGTTAACGATTTTTATAAGATATTGGCCATAACCGATGCTAATATTTTTCCGGTACTAAAAGAGGATGGCCAACTGGAAGGGGTTGTATTGGTTGATGATATTCGCCGCCGCTTGTTTAACCAGGAGATTGCCGATAATATTATAGCCGATATTATGGTGGTGCCACCAACCGTAATTGATTACGACCAACCCGCCAGCAGTGTAATGGAAACCTTTGACGCTATTGATGTTTGGCAGCTGCCCGTAACTAAGGATAACCTGTTTATTGGTTTCATATCTAAATCGGCCTTGTTAAGCAAATACCGCGAGGTTATTATTGAGCAGCATAAGGCGAGTGATTTGTTTGCTTAAGGTGCAAGGCTTTAATTGTTAAATTGGCATAACTCTTGTAAGTATCATCCGTGTTATTGTTATTATTGCTTTAAATTTATTAGAGAGTATCGGCCTCTTTTTCAGTCGTTTTACTTCGTTTTTATACCATGAAGGTAACCTATACAAATCTACTATCCAGAAAAATCCTCCTGTCGTTTTTAGTATTGATTATTATTTTAGCTATCGCCGCGCTTTTTGTACGGGATAGTATTGCCCAAAAGCTGGCGGCAACTGCAGGGTTATCGCACCAGATAGAGCTAGACCAGTCGCGCCCGCAGCAAGTGTTGTTGTTACTTCACCAGGCCGAAGACTTATTTCAGGCATCACTGCTTGATAGCGATAGCCATAAGGGTGAGGTTTATAAATATAAGCTTTCGAGGGCATTTGCGCAGGTAGATACTTTGCTTAAAACCAGTTTTGATACGGTTAAATTACCGGCGGCGCAGCGTTTGCAGATTCATAGCTGGTATGCTCAAAAGCTTCAGTTATCCGAAAAGTTGCTGGAGGTAAAGCATCGTTTTGATTCGCTGCTGGTGATCAATGGCCAGTATCATAAAATGGAACGCGCAAACACCGTTAGCAACAAGCCCGATCAACAATACAACATGGGTAAGCTTAAGAAAAAGGGCTTTTTTGCGCGTATAAAAGCCGCTATTAAAGATACCAACGCTTATGCCGAGCCTGCCGGCGGTAAACCTGGCCGTGGCCACAAAACTATTGATCCGGCTACCCAGCGCGAGCTGGCGAACAATAATAAAGCCTTTGCGAGTAAATTTAAACTCCTGCAGCAAACCAACCTGGAACTAAGGGACCTGCAAAAACAACTCATTGGCTTAAATACCCAGATTATTAATGAGCTGGAGCAGCTGATGGATGATTTGAAACAATTAAACTATAATATTACAGATTCGTTCAGAAGCATAGCGCTGCATAGTTACAGTGAAGCTACTTTGTTGCTTAATAAACTGTACCTGGGCGCACTTTTATTAGTATTGATATTTGCAACAATGCTTATTGTGTTTGTGATCAAGCTCGATAGGTCGGAGGTGCTTTTGCGGAATGAAAATGATAGGGCGGTTATTATAGCCCAGCAAAAGATGGACCTGCTGCTGCATATGACGCATGAGATTCGTAATCCGCTTACGGCCATCAAAGGCTTTTTATTTATCTTCAGTAAAACAGAACTATCGCCCAGGCAGTCGGATATGCTTACTTCTATCCGTTCGTCATCAGATATGCTGCTGCATACCCTTAACGATACGCTTGACGCTGCGAAGATGGAAAGCAGCGAATTACAGATTCATGAAACTCCTTTTAAACCCAGTGAAGTATTAAAAGAAGTTGCAGAAAGCATGGAATTTAGTGCCGCCAAAAAGAAACTGGATTTAATTTATCACTTTAAAGGCGATGAAACAGTCGTTTTATCCGGCGATAGTTTCCGGCTTAAGCAGGTTATGGTAAACTTGCTTAGTAACGCCATTAAGTACACCAAAACCGGGAATATCACCATTGATGCTGTATTATTAAATACCGATAACGAAACAAAGTTAAATGTTGAAATTACCGATACCGGCGATGGCGTCAGCGTAGAGCAACAAGCCAGCCTGTTTTCGAAATATTACCAGGCAAACTCAGCCCGTGGCAATGTAGGTACCGGCCTGGGCCTATACATTTGCAAGCAATTGATTGAGTTGCAAAAAGGAAACATCAGTGCCAGGAGTGAATTAGGAGTGGGGAGTACGTTTAGTTTTACCATTCCTTATAAGGTTGATGAGGCAGGGGAAGTTTCAAGCGTGTAAATGAGGCTTTAATGCATTTAAATAAAAAACTCATCATTGCTTTGTTACTGGCAATGATGAGCTCTTTATTGTTTTCAAAACTTCGTCTAAAAAATCAAATTCGTGCAATTCACCTCAATTCGTGAAATTAGTGTCTATTTAATAAACAGCAACTCCCTGAATTTTGGCAGAGGCCACATGCCATCATCAACCAGTTGCTCCAGTTTATCAACCCGGTAACGGATAGGGGCGAAGAATGATTTTACCTTTTCATCATAATCAATGGCCCGCTGGCGAATATCTTCCACAATATTGGCTGTTTTACGAGCCTCAACCATTTGGTCTACATTGGTTTTAATAAAGTTAACATGGTCTGATATTTTGTTGATCAGATCAAGCTGGGCTTCATAAGTTGATGCAGCCAGGCCAAGGTCTTTTAAACCTTTAACATTTTCTATCAGTTTGGTTTGATAGGCAATGGCAGCGGGGATAATTACGTTAAGCACCAGTTCGCCCATTACACGGGCCTCTATCTGTAGTTTTTTATAAAAGCTATCTAATAATATCTCATGACGGGCATGTGCCTCGCGTGGTGTAAATACACCGGTTTCGGCAAATAAGATTTCTGCTTTTTCTGATAAAAATGCGTCGAGCGCTTTTGGAGTGGTTTTAATGTTGGCTAAACCACGTTTTTCGGCCTCTTTTTCCCAGTCATCGCTGTAGCCGTTACCTTCAAAGCGGATGTTTTTTGATTCCTTGATGTATTTTTTAATTACGATCAATAGAGCAAGGTCTTTTTTCTCGCCTTTTTTGATGAGCTTATCTACATCGTACTTGAATTTTTTAAGCTGCTCGGCCACTATCAGGTTAAGGATAGTCATCGGGCTGGCCGAATTGGCAGATGAACCTACCGCTCTTAACTCAAACTTGTTACCGGTAAAGGCAAAAGGCGAGGTGCGGTTACGGTCGGTATTATCTGGCAATATCTGTGGAATTTTAGGGATACCCTGCCATAACAGGTTATCTTCTTTTATTTTTTTGCTGATGCGGGAGGTTTCTATCTCGTCAAGTACATCATTTAACTGGCTGCCCAGGAAAATAGAGATAATGGCAGGAGGTGCCTCGTTGGCACCCAAACGATGATCGTTATTAACCGATGCAATAGATGCCCTTAACAGATCGGCATGCTCATGAACCGCTTTTATTGTATTTACAAAAAAGGTAAGGAACATGAGGTTATTCTTGGGCGTTTTACCCGGCGATAACAGGTTTTTACCGGTATTGGTAATTAACGACCAGTTATTGTGTTTGCCCGAGCCGTTGATGCCTGCATACGGTTTCTCGTGCAGTAATACCTTAAAGTTATGCCGGCGGGCTACACGATCCATCAAATCCATCAGTAACTGGTTATGATCAATGGCCAGGTTTATTTCTTCATAAATTGGCGCGCACTCAAATTGTGAAGGGGCAACCTCGTTATGGCGTGTTTTTAATGGTATACCTAATAATAAGGCTTCGGTCTCCATATCCTGCATGTAGGCGTACACCCTGCCCGGTATCGAACCAAAGTAATGATCTTCTAACTGCTGGTTTTTGGCAGATATATGGCCAAAAAGCGTACGGCCGGTTAAATAAAGATCGGGACGGGCATTAAATAAGGCAATGTCAACCAAAAAATACTCCTGCTCCAGGCCTAATGATGCGTTTACCTTCTCAATTCCTTTATCAAAATAATGGCAAACATCAACAGCTGCTTTATCAAGCACACTTAATGCCTTTAATAAAGGTACCTTATAATCTAAGGCTTCGCCGGTATATGATACAAATACAGTTGGGATACATAAGGTACGCGCCATTAAAAAGGCAGGCGAGGATGGGTCCCAGGCGGTATAACCGCGGGCCTCAAATGTATTACGGATGCCACCGCTCGGAAAGCTGGATGCATCGGGCTCTTGTTGTGATAAGGCATCACCGCTAAAGCGCTCAATTGCACCGCCATCGGCAGTTGGCTCAAAAAAAGCGTCGTGTTTCTCGGCAGTGGTGCCGGTAAGTGGTTGAAACCAGTGTGTATAATGTGTAGCGCCTTTGCCCAATGCCCATGATTTCATGGCCGAAGCTATTTGCTCGGCCAAATCGCGCGGAATGGGTTCACCTTTTTCAATAGAGTTAACAATACCCTGATAGGCCTCTGTTGAAAGGTACTCCTTCATTTTCTTTTTATCAAAAACATTGGCACCAAAATATTCAGAGATCTTAGCAGCGGGAGGTTTCACTTCAGGTATGGTTCTGCTCAGAACGTCCTGCAGTGCTTTGAAACGGATGTTGGACATAATTTATATGCTTTTTGTATTAGGTTTAATGTAATGGCAAATTCAAAAATAGAACTATCCTTTAAAATATGCATCAATTTTTAATGAAATATAATAGATAAAGGTAATAAAGTGTTGCCCGAATTATAATTCATTTAAATAATCAAAGCTCATTTACAATGTATATAACGGTAAAAATTCATTTTTGACTTTGTTTTTTTATGTTTTATCGGTTAAAAGCGATAAAAATGTATAATTTGTAATATAAAACCAGTTATTATCGTCTTTAATTGAATTTTAACTGATTTTAAGTGCTTTTGTAATTAAAAATTCAATAAAATTAAACTTGTTTTTTGCTTTTCAATTGCAATTTTTATAATTATTGATGTTTTTTAAATGTTTTTTTTGTTTAAAATTTGTTATTGTTAAAATAACTACCTAATTTCATGAAATAATTTACAGAAATGCTATAAATATTATATTTTTTATAAAAATATATAACGTTTATTGGTTAAAACATAGTAGGTGTGTTTTTAAAGCTGTTTTTTGAGAATTTAACCTTTACAATCAAACTAATTATACCGTACAAGCAATCAAACTAAAATTAAACTATTTAAAAACAATCAAACTAAATTAAAAAACAAATGAAAGTAAGTTCTACAAAATTAAACCTCCTAAGTTCAGTCCGACAACTGACACGAGAGAAATGGGCGCTGGGTGCTACCATTTTAACAGGAAAAATGATTGGTCTTGTGCTGGTATTGGCAGCCATGATAACCATTCCCGGTCTATTGGGTACCTCTGCTCATGCAGCTGCCGCGGCTCCGGCTAAACCAACAGACATCGAAACATCTATGATGAATTCTATCAACACTGTTTGGACCCTGGTTGCAGCATTCCTTGTGTTTGGTATGCAGGCTGGTTTCGTAATGCTTGAAGCCGGCTTTGCCCGCAAAAGAGAAACGGTGAACGTATTAATGGAGTGTATTTTTGATACTTGCCTTTGCGGTTTGTTATTTTACGCTGTAGGTTACGCGTTTATGTTTGGTAACGGTAATGGCTTTATTGGCTGGGGCGGTTTAGGTGCCGATGGTAAAACTATTACCAATTGGTTCTTTCTGCAAAATACACCTGCTACTTACGGTTCAACAGGTATCCCTGTGTTGGCACACTGGATATTCCAGTACGCTTTTGCAGATACTTGCTCAACTATTGTATCTGGTGCAATGATAGGCCGTACAAGTTTCCGTGGCGATATTCTTTACAGTATTGGTATTACAGGTTTTATTTACCCAATAATTGGTCACTGGGCCTGGGGACCAGATGGTTTCCTTGCGGTAATGGGTACTTCAAGCGTATTTGCTCATTTAAGCGCTCAGCCTTTCCGCGATTTTGCCGGTTCAACAGTTGTACACACCATTGGCGGTGTGGCATCTATAGCTGGTGCAATGGTATTAGGCCCACGGTTGGGTAGGATATTTGCCCGCGACGATAAAGAAAAAGGCGGATTACCGGCCGGTCATAACTTATTAGTTGCTGCTGTGGGTGGTTTTATCCTTTGGTTTGGATGGTACGGTTTTAACCCGGGGTCAACTTTGTCTGGTATGGATATGCAGGGTATTGGCCGCGTTGCTGCCAACACTACACTTGCCGCTTGCGCCGGTGGCTTTGCCGCTATGCTTGCCGGTTTATGGTGGGGCCCAACAAAAGGTAAATTCGATCTTGGCTTTACCATTAATGGTTTCCTTGGTGGTTTAGTTGCCATTACCTGTCCTTGTTACTGGGTAAGTCCGTTCGGATCTATATTATTAGGTGCAGTTGCAGGTTTTGTAGTATTTGCAGGTATCTACATTATAGAGTGGTTCCGTATTGATGATCCTATCGGTGCTTTCTCTGTACATGGTTTATGTGGTATCTGGGGTACATTATCATTAGGTTTATTTGCATCTGGCCAGTATGGCGCTGCAACTCCAACCGGTGCTGATAACTCTTCGCCAGTTGCCGGTTTATTTTACGGCGGTGGTTTTGGTGTACTTAAAGCCCAGTTTATTGGTAGTCTTGTTATAACTGTTGCCGTGTTTGTGGTAACCTATATCATGATGTTTGTGATCAATAAATTAGGTCATCCATGGAAATTGCGTATCGAAGAAGAAGGTGAAACAGGTGCAGGTGGTATCGATGTATTCGATCATGGTATCGAAGTTTACCCAGCTCAGGATGATGAGATCAGCTTAAGTGGTCTTTTTGATAAAGGAGTAAAATCTCCAACTACAGCATAATAAAACTCTTATAGTACCTCGCGTGGTTGGTTGTATTTACCGACGACCTCATACTACCAACCGCGCAGGTATTTTTCAATCTTTTTAACGGCTTTTACCTAAAGGATGTGTTGTGCATAGCCCTAATGGGGAAGCTACATTTCAACCCAAATCAAAATCAAATCAATTAAATCGTTATCATGAAAAAAACACTTTTACTTTTATCAGTTCTTGTAGCTGGCTCTTTTGCTGTTAAAGCACAGGATACAGTTAAAACCACATCAGATGCTCCACTGGTTATCTACGGTTCGGTAGATACCTATTACAAAAATGATTTTTCTAAACACGCCAACATTCAAACCTCTTTCGGATCAGATCAAAACTCCATATCAATTGGTATGATTGATTTGGGTTTAAAGAAAAAAGTAGGTAAGGCATCTTTTGTTGGCGAAATGTCATTTGGCCCGCGCGGCCAGGAGCAATCGATCCCCGATGCATCAGCAGGAAGCTTGCCAACCGGTGTATCAAGCTATCATATTCAAAACTTATATGTATCGTATGATGTAACTTCGAGCTTTAACTTAACCGCGGGTTATATGGCAACGTTTGTTGGTTACGAGGTAATTAGCCCGACAGCTAATTTTAACTACTCAACTTCATATTTGTTTAGTGCCGGTCCGTTTCAAAATGCAGGCTTTAAAGCAACCTATACTTTCTCTGATAAGGTTAGCTTAATGGCCGGTGTTTTTAACGATAACTGGAATACTTATAAATCAAATTCAAGCACTCCTGAGGTTTCAACCTTTGGCGCACAGTTATTTTTAGCACCTGTTAAAGGATGGACCGCTTATATTAACCTTGCAAGCGGTAAATACTCGGGTACTGTATTGGATTTAACAACTGCTTACCAAATAACTGATGCCTTTAAATTGGGCTTAAACGCAGCGCGCAAAAGCGGAGAAGGTGCATTAAATTATTATGGTTATGCACTGTATCCACAATTAGCGGTGTCAAAAGTGGTTACTTTTGGTTTAAGGGAAGAGTATTTTAAAGCAAAAGCTACCAATAGCGGTTCTGATATTGGTATTGCTCCGGGTAATTCGGTATTTGCTTCAACTTTAACCTGTAACATCAAGGCTGGTCCATTAACTTTTATTCCGGAAGTTAGGCTTGATCATACTAAAAACATCGATGCTTTTGTAAAAAGTGACGGTTCGACCTTCACAAAATCAGCATCTCAGTTTTTGTTAGCTGCTGTATATGCTTTCTAATTTTAATTAAAACATTATTTTACAAAAAGCCTCCTGATATAACCGGGAGGCTTTTTATCTTTATACAGAATAGAATCAAGAAGTAAGAGTCAATAATTAAGAAAAGAGGGGGAGATGGAAACCCCTAAGCTCGTTCCCTGGCTCCAATATTAAGCAAAGGTGCTTTTTATATTGATTTTGAACTAAAACACATTCGATGAAAAATATTGTTGTTGCCTTAATATTCATATTGTCGGCTAAAGTGGCCCTGGCTCAAAAAGATTCATTGGCTTTTGATGAGCGTAATAAATATATTTACTATCAGACGGTTGAGCAAGCGGCCTTGGTTAAGGATACTTTGTTTAACAGGGGATTGAATTTTATGCGCAAGGCATACCCTAAAGGTAAACTTAAGATTACAAAAACAGACGAGGCTGCCGGTGTTTTAACCGGCGAAGGTAGTTTTGTGGTAACAAAAAAAGCATTGATATTGAGCAGTATGGGCGGCCAGATTGCCTATACGTTGCATATAGAAGTAAAAGACGGGAAATATCGTTATTGGTTTACCGATTTTGTATTTAGTCCGTACACGCGCGATAGGTATGGTATGGATGTGTTACAGCCGGGTGTAGGTATCCCTATGGAAGACGCTAAAAATAAGCTTGATAAAAAAGATTTTGCTGTTTATCTTGATAAGATACTTGCCAATAGTCGCCAAAATGGTGCGGTTTTAAAAAGTTACATGTTAAAGATCTCATCGGCCCCCAAAACCGATAAAGCTCTAAAAAAGATCTCGACCAAGGACTGGTAGGGGTGTTTATTTATTGGTTCATTAGTTTATTGGTGTTTGGTTGAGGTAGTTATTAAAACTTTATTCCGTTTATTACCTTGTCTTTGTTCCTTGCTCTCTCAGTCCTTACTCTTAAGATTTCTTATCTGATAGTTCCCCAAAAAAAAGCCGTCTCTTTAAATCAGAGACGGCTTTTGGTTTTTTAACAGTCTGGCGAGACAATATAAAAACGTTAATTTTTTGTGCGTTGTTATGTTTGGTTTCTTGGTGGTGTTAACAATGCCAATGATTGTTTTTCCACTCGTGAAATTTGTG
This sequence comes from Mucilaginibacter cryoferens, assembly GCF_014205845.1. GTDB lineage: Bacteria > Bacteroidota > Bacteroidia > Sphingobacteriales > Sphingobacteriaceae > Mucilaginibacter. The sequence continues at coordinate 68,896 of NZ_JACHCR010000020.1, read as the reverse complement.
TCCGTCCATTTTATTTGATGTTTAAATATGTTTGATAAGAAAGTTTGCTTTGGTTGATTAAGTTAAATTGGGCTCGTTTGTGATAATTCGACCTTATTCGTGAAATTCGTGTCAATAAATTGTTTTATGTTTTTATAGTTCCTCGTCGTGTTGGCTAATGTCAAGGCCGGCCAGTTCTTCTTCGGGGGTTACGCGCAGTGTGCTTATCATGTCGGTTACTTTCAATAATAGCAATGATCCGAAGAAAGCGAAGGCAGATACAGCTACCAAGGCCATCAGGTGTACAAAAAACAAATGGGTTTCGCCGTAATATAACCCGTTTCCTGTGGTGTTACCGGCGTTAACGTTTTGGTGTGCAAATACACCGGTTAGCAGCATGCCAACCATGCCGCCTACACCATGGCATGGAAATACGTCCAGTGTATCATCGATGCTGGTTTTGCTTCTCCAGATCACAACCAGGTTGCTTACTACAGCAGCTACAATACCTATTATTAAGGAATGTGGGATGGTTACAAAGCCGGCTGCAGGAGTAATGGCTACCAGGCCAACAACCGCGCCAATACAGGCACCCAGTACGCCCGGTTTTTTACCACGCAGGATATCAAAAAACATCCAGGCCATTGCTGCTGCGGCCGATGCTGTAGTTGTGGTAGCTAAGGCTGTTGCTGCAAGTGTGCCAGAGCCTAATGCCGAGCCGGCATTGAAGCCAAACCAGCCAAACCATAGTAAGCCGGTGCCTAATAACACGTAGCTGATACGGGCTGGGTTGTGAGCTGTTTCGTTACGTTTTTTTAAGTATAGGGCCGATGCAAGGGCGGCCCAGCCTGCGCTCATGTGTACTACTGTGCCGCCGGCAAAATCAAGTACGCCTTTACCAAACAAAAAGCCATCGGGGTGCCAGGTAGAGTGGGCAAGCGGGGCGTATATAAATACCATAAAAAGGCAAAGGAATATCACATAAGAGTTAAAGCGAATGCGCTCGGCAAAGGCACCGGTAATAAGGGCCGGGGTAATAACCGCGAATTTAAGCTGAAACATGGCAAATAATACCAGCGGGATGGTTGGGGCAAGTTTCCAGGTGGCATTGCCAAGAGTGCCCTTCATCATAAAAAAGGTGCGTGGGTCGCCAATAAAACCGCCGATGGAATCGCCAAAGGCAAGGCTAAAACCGAATATAACCCATATTACGGTAATAACTCCCATACATACAAAGCTTTGCAGCATGGTTGATAGTACGTTTTTTTTGCTCACCATGCCGCCGTAAAAAAAAGCCAGGCCGGGAGTCATGATTAATACAAGGGCGGTGCTCACTAATAGCCAGGCGGTGTCGCCGGTATCTATTTTGCTGTCTTTAATAGTGGTAACATCAACAGATGGGAATATAAGCGCAAGTACTATTACAAGTAAAAGTACGCCAAATGGAATGAATTTTTTCATGCTTGGGGTTTTAGGGATAGTTAATAAAGAAGCTACAGGCTTGTTGCGCAAAGCAAAGAGCCTGGGTTTGGTTGTTAAAGCTTTTAATCTGGTTTAAAAAGGTTGTTTAAGGGATTAAATTTATTAGCGTTTTAATAAACTGCCCGGTACCCAATCAAAATACCGGGCAGTATTAAAAACAATACTTGCAGGCACCCAATCAAAATGCCGCACAGTATTTAAACTAAATTTTAAAAAACAAGAATTACAGTTGCGTAATCAGCGCAGCTGTATAACATGTTTAGCTATTACCAAAAAGCATGAAATGGAAAAAGGATGAGTTTGCGGAAACGCGAAAGCCCGCTTGTATCCCGGTTGTAAATAAAGTGAAAGTACTTTACCGGTAGGGTATAAAAATTGGGGCTTGTATAAAGAAAAGGTAAAGGGTGCGCGCTCCGGTGTTGCTGCAGGTTTATAACCTGTATCGGTGCGTTATTGAGGATGCTATCGTAACTGTAAGGGTTGTGGTGGTTTATTGTTGCCGAAATGGTGGCTTTTTTTTCTTCTTTGTGGTTAATATGGTACAGTCCTCCCCTTGCCGAGGCTGAAAGTCCGGAAAAGAGCAAAATAATTAAGGCGATAAATCTATAAAATCTATTAACCATGTCTAAAAGTAATAAAAAAATAAAATAATAGCTATTTTTTTGTAAATATTTTAAGTTTTTGTCGTTTTGTGTGATAAATATGTAGTTTTTTATCGATTAAATGTGCCTGTATTGAATAATTGTAGAGGAAATTATAGAATTTTTAATATTTTTTTGTGTGATTTTCTCATTCGGGATGAATTTGTCGAAAATTAAATTGTGCTGAAATTTATTTTACTTAAAATGAATATTTTCTGAATTTTATAAAATATAACTAATGTATAATCGTTATATATGAAATTTAATTCTTAAAACTATGCCTATAACCAAATTTGATTTGTACAACGGCGAGTGGCTCGACCTTGTATTTGACCATCGTAACAAAGAATATGGTGCTTATGAATTGAGACAGACTTATGGTAAAACCATGAGTAAGGCTATGGGGTTAACCTTTGCAGGTTTGGCTGTTTTAATTACAGCAAGCATTGTTTTTAGGCCAGCACCTGTTCCTATATTAAAATTTACGCCGGTAACTCTTAGTCCCCAAGTGGTTGCAATTCCGGTTAAAGCAGAACTTAAGAAAACACAACCGCCCAAATCCGAACCAATAAAGCCAACAACACCGGTAAAAACAATACAGAGTTTGCCCCCGGTAGTAGTGCCAAATGATCCGCCGGTTGAGCCGCATAAAACTACCGAATTAATGGCAGGCACTATAGGTAGCACCGATAGTAAGGGTACAGATAAGTCGGGCAATGTTTTGGAAGATAAAGGACCCGGTGGCGGCGGCAGCGGTGCGGCTGTTGATAATACGATACACGATGTAGGCATGGGTGGCCTTGAGGTAATGCCCGAGCCTGTGGGCGGTTCGGCAGCGTGGAGTAAGTTTTTGCAAAAAAATTTGCGTTTTCCGGGTGTTGCTCAGGAGCAAGGTTTGTCTGGCAGGGTAATGATGAGCTTCGTGATTGAAAAAGATGGTTCGTTATCAAATATAAAGGTAGAGCGCGGCGCTGGTTTTGGGTTTGATGAAGAGGCTATGCGTGTTTTAAAGCTGGCCAAAGCCTGGAAACCGGGAATGCAAAACGGCCAGCCTGTGCGGGTTAAATATGTAATACCCATGAATTTTCAATTAGCAGAACAGTAGGGGAGAAAAGGGGATGATAGTTTGCAAAACTTGTAGTAATTGTGATGGTAGGTGAGTGGTGTAGTTTTGGCCCCGTGTTAAACGGGGCTTTTTTGTGTTTTGCCAAATAAAAACGATGTTATTTTTAAATAATCAATATAAAATTTTAAATATATTTGTTTTGTAAAATATAATTTGTTTATATTCGTTCTGTAAGAAATTTAATTTTTAAAGATATGAATATCAGCAAATTTAATTTGTACAATGTGGAGTGGCTCGACCTTGTATTTAGCCAGCGCAACAAAGCGTATGGCGCCTATGAACTTAGGCAGCACTACAGTAAAACCATGAGCAAGGCTATGGGAATAACATTTGCCGGCCTGGCTGTTTTGGTTACGGTTAGTATTGCTTTAAGGCATAAACCTGTACCTGCGGATAATACCCGGATAATAGAGGCTTCACTAAACACACTGATTCAGCCCCCGGCTAAGGATGAAATTAAAAAGCCTGTTTTGGAAAAGCCGGTTAGCCCGCCAAAAACATCGACCCCTGTACCAACAGTACGCTTTGTTACCCCGGTAGTAACCGATAAGGACATAACTGAAGAGCCACCTGCAATAACCGAGCTAAATGGGGCAATAGGCCCTAAAACAATTAAGGCAGATGGCAATGGCCCGGTGGTTGTTGATCCCATCGATCCGCCGGGCAATGGCAGTGGTAAAGGCGATATTGTAGAAGATCAATCCATACACGATTTCAGGGGGATTGAAGTAATGCCCGAGCCGGAAGGCGGCGCAGCAGGTTGGGCCAAATTTTTACAAAAGAATTTAAGGTTTCCACCGGCCGCGCAGGAGCAGGGTGTATCGGGTAAAGTGTTTCTGAGTTTTGTGGTCGAAAAAAATGGCCAGATCTCCAACATAAAGGTAAGTCGCGGCGCGGGTTTTGGCTTTGATGAAGAAGCCATCCGGGTACTAAAACTGGCCAAACCCTGGAAACCCGGCATCCAAAACGGGCAGCCAGTACGCGTTGCTTACAGTATTCCTTTTAATTTTCAGTTAGGTGATGGAGGTTGATATTTAGGGTGAATGCTGATGGCGGATAGTGAATGGGTAAATGAAGAATTGTGCTTCGTTTACCCATTTTGTGATTGAGAGACAATCCGATTTAACCAGCCAAAAACAGTAATGGCATCTTGAAAACAGATCGTCATTGCGAGTGACAACCGGGGGTAACCCAGAAAAAACAGTAATGACATCTTAAAAAAAGACCGTCCTTGCGAGGAGGTACGACGAAGCAATCCCCAAAATACAGGGCGGATTTGCACAGCTACTCTGTAAATCGGGGATTGCTTCGTGCCTCGCAATGACGGTAGTTATTATATTGATAATAAATTGTTTACAACCATTAGCGTTTAACTTCAATTACAACATTTTTCTAAAACACAAACTATCCGGCAGGCCAACATACACCCCATAATTTTCTGTTTGTACATAACCAAATTTGCGGTACAGGCTATGTGCTTCCAGTTGTTTGCTGGCAGTTTCTAAAACGGTATAATGGTAGCCTAATTCGGCAGCCCAGGTTTCCAGGTCGTGTAATACCAGGGTGCTGATGCCGTTGCCGCGGGCGTTGTGGCGCACAAACATTCTTTTAATTTCTACGGTTTCGGCATCAAAATCTTTAAAACAGCCGCAGCCAGCAGGTTGATTGTTGAGGTAGGCTATAACTACGGTATCTATCTTATCAATTACATTATGCTGGTCGTAAAGGTTCATCACATCGCCGTTACGGAGGCGAAGGTCGGCATCAAGTTGGCGGGTAAGGGTACGGAAATCGGGGTTATCGCTGGTGGTTCTTATTAAGGTAATGTTTTTCATTATTGCTAAAATAATAGAAGATAGAGCAAAGAGAAAGGATTAATAGATAAAAGATTTGTTGTAGAAAGCCGGTTGTGGGCTAGGTCTTTCTCCTCACATATTCTTCTTCAAAAATACATCCAGATCATCCAGATCAAAATCCTTCCATATTACTTTTCCATCGCTGTTCAGTAATATAAAGGTGGGGAAGCTTTTTATGCCTAGCTCGTTTATCCTAAAATTATTTTCTTCTAAATACTGTGGCCAGGTTAGGCCGTGTTCTTTAACTCTTCGTTGCCAGATGGGTACATTTACGGTTTCATCAACAGAAATGCTTACAATCTCAAATCCTTTATGCTGATAGCCAGCATACAGCTTTTTTAGCGCAGGGATGGTATCCAGGCAAGGCCTGCAACGGGCAAACCAAAAATCAATAAGGGTATACTTTGCTTTCGGTAGCACTAACTTTGTTGCGATTAAGTCCAGCGTTTTCAGATCTATCTGCGGGAAAGTCTCATTTTCCTTAATTTTTGAGTTCTTAAAGTCTTCATCCAGGGTTTTCCAGAGCCTGCCGCTCTTTATTTCGGCAGAAAACTCAACCAGCGTTTGTTGGCGCAGCGCCGATTGGCCAAAAGAACTAAAACGCCCCGCTAACAGCCATAAAGCAACATAGGATGAGCGGTTTTGGGGCACGTATTTTAATAATAAACTATCAACTTTATAGTCGTTGTTGTAAAACAGATCTGACAGGTACTCTGATTTGCAATCATAGGGCACACCTTTGGTTGCAAATGGGATAAACCTGTTTTGATATTCGCCGGCTGTAATACCGTTTACCAGGCTGCAATTATCGGCAAGGTAATTGGTTTGTATGCTGGTTGTGGTTGCATCAACAAAATACAGCCCCTTTCGCCACACCAATATGTTTTTATCTGATGCAAAATAAATTTTATACATCTGCGGATAAGGCAGGTTATTATCAATGATATAATGATTGGCTTTTAATGGGGATGAGGCCAGGCCGTTGGTATAATACTTATCGTCAAGTGGCCCGTGCGTAAAAAAAATGGTGTCAGCAACTATGGATTTGCTACTGATCTCGCCATTAATATGCCCGCTAATATTTGTTTGTGCCTGTGCAAAAACAGCAATTGTACCAAATGCAAAAAGTAGTGTTATAACGGATTTGATCATAAAAAGCAGATGGATAGGGTAACTAATGTCAACCCATGGTAAAACTAAGATAGGCAATATCGTACTGATTTTATTAATCTGATGACGTTTTAAGGCTCTGCCGCATCGTATTCTCTCATAAAAGCACCTTGGGTATCGGGATGATTATCTTTTACCAGAAATTAAATAATTTTACCAATAGTAAAAATGTGATAAATTAAGCGTATGTTTGCAACTTATTAATATACAATATAATGCAACAAGGAACAGTAAAATTTTTTAATGACGAAAAAGGTTTCGGTTTTATCACACCAGCTAATGGTGGTAGCGAAATTTTCGTACACTCTTCAGGTCTGATTGACAACATTCGCGAGAATAACTCAGTTACTTACGACGTAGAAGAAGGCCGTAAAGGTCCAAATGCAGTAAATGTTAAAATAGTTTAATACCCTATATAATCATTTGTAAATCCCGCTCCTGCAAAGGAGCGGGATTTTTTTTGCGGTGTTGTAGCGCGTCATGCTGGCTCTATACTCTTTCTTTCATTCCTTCAATCAAATTCCTCGTTCTCTTGTTAATCAACCACTAAGAGCCGCCGGGTTGGTCGCTTAAATGCAAAACAGATCAATATGGCAGGTTCGGTTTTTAAGCAAAGGTGGCAAAAAGTGGTGGCAATTTGTTTAGCGGCGCTGGCTGTTGTGATTTTGGCCGTGGTACTGTTTTTAAACAGTTTTTTAGCAGGTCGGCTTTCGGGCAAATTGAAGGAGGCGGTATTGAAGGGTACTGATAGCCTGTATCACATAAATTTTGGCAAGGCCAATCTTAATATTTTTAGCGGCAGTGCCGTATTGTACGATATCAGTTTTACGCCCGATACCGCCGTGTATCACCGTATGCGGCAAAGCAGTCATGATCCACACAGTTTAGTAGAATTAAAAGTAAAGCGGCTGGAAGTTTCCGGGGTGCACCCGTTGGCTATCTGGCTGCATAAAAGGGTAGAGGTGGGCCTTATTCAACTCAATAATCCTGAAGTGTACCTTAGTAAGTACGATGATACGCCACATGCTAAAAAAACGCAGGGCAATCGTACCCTTTACCAAAAGCTTTCCAAAAGTTTTAAACTTATTCATGTAGATAACATTCGGCTTAGTGATATAACCTTTACCTACCGGGATAAATCGGGTTCAAAACCATCTGTTTCGGTACTTAAGGAGATGGATGTGCGGGCTACTGATCTGCGCATAGATTCTGCCTCGCAAACCGATACCTCCCGTACCCTCTACTGTCGGAACATTGTGACCCAACTAAAGCACTATACCGGTAAAGCCGCCAATGGCCTGTACACTTATAAAGTGGCGGCTGTAAAACTATCTACTCAAACCTCCCGGCTTGATATTATGGGTTTGGATGTGCAGCCCCTCGCTGTAAAAGAATACCTGGCCAAAAGCCGTACCGACCGTTTTGCTCTGCACCTGGAAGCTGTAACATTTCACCATTTCGATTACCGCAGTTACCGCCGCAGGCAGAGTATCAATGTTAGGCGTATCAGCCTTAATAATGGCGCTTTCAATATATTCAGCAATCCCAATGGACCGCTTCAAACAACAGATAGACTGGTTACTTTCCCCAACTGGGCTATCCGTCAGCTTAAAATGGGATTGCAGGTAGATACCCTGGACATTAAAAAACTTGATGTAAACTATAGCGAATTTAAAACAGAGGGATCGCGTAAAACAGGCACAGTAAGATTTAACGCCATAACCGGAAGGTTCCTTAACCTTACCAACAATAAAATGCTGTTGCAGAAGAAGCCCCTGTGTACGGTTAATCTCAGCACCCTGTTTATGGGCAAGGACAGGCTAAATCTCATCTTTGGGTTTAACCTTGCCGATGCTGCTTATAGCTATATGTATAAAGGGCACCTTGGGGCTATGGATATGCAGGATGCTAACCCAGCCGTAATGCCCCTGGGTTTGGTGAAAGTTACCTCGGGCACGGTAAACAGTTTAGATTTTGACATCCGTGGAAACCAGCACATAAGTACCGGTAAAGTAACCTTTTTGTACCACAACCTTAAGGTAGAGGTATTGAAACGCGACGATGAGAAAGGCTATGCCAAAAAAGGTCTTATCTCGCTACTGGCAAACGCCATAATACTCAAAAGCGATAACCCCGATAATGGCAAAACTATCGCCCGTGTGGCCGACGTTGCTTTTATCCGCCCCAAAAACTATCCCTTTTTTCAAACCATTTGGTCGGCCCTCCTCAATGGCCTCAAAGCTTGCGCCGGTGTAGGCAAAGCCGACGAAAAAACAAAAGATCAACCCCTTACCCAAAAGGAGCAAAAGGAAAAACACAAAGCCATGAAAAAGGCCGAAAAGAAAAAGGAGAAAGAAGATAAGAAGTTTAAGGAAAAGCTGAAAGGGAGTTAGGACTGCCAGACTATTGTATTTTCGGATTTTTAGGAGAGTCATGATAAGGGCGGTTGATTAATCGCTTTTATTACCAGGTGGTTTTTGTTTTAAAAAACTATAGTTTGTTTCAAAAAAACAATTAATTTCACTGTCTGAAGACCTTATCGACTCTTATTACATGAAATATTATCTTTTATTTTTCTTCCTGCTTACATTTTCTAAAATTTCTTCGGCACAAAAAATTGAACGTATAAATTCTGGCGAAATAATTAAACAGTCAATTACTTTTTACGATTCCAGTAAGTATAAGGATGCACTTACCGTACTTAATAAAGTTAGCCGTAGCGATACCAATTACGTATGGTCGGTTTACGAAAAGGCGGTTAACTGCGAGGCCGACAGCCAGTTTACCAATGCAATAAAATATTGCCGGGAAGGGCTTGCCCTTACCAAACAGCGCGAGTACGAACCCGAGCTGTATAACACTTATGGCAACACTTTAAGTGATTTGGGCCAGCCGGATAAAGCAGTGCAGGTATTTGACCAGGCGATAGCTAAATATCCGGCCTATTCGTTATTGTATTTTAACAAAGGGGTAGCGCTGCTTGCACTAAAGCGGCCAGCCGAAGCCGAGGCAATGTTTCAAAAAACCTTGCTTATTAACCCTTATATGTATAGCGCGCATTTTCAACTGGGGTATGCAGCCTTACAACAAGGGAAGCTTATTCCATCATTTCTGAGCATCATAGGCTATTTGTTGGTTAATCCCGAAGGTAAATATTGGTCGAGATCTATCGGGATATTGGATAAAATAGCGAAAGGTACCGACGAAGTACTCGAATTTAAAAAGAACAAAACCGGGCCTGCCGATGAAACTTACCAGGAGGTAGAAGATATTTTGCTTTCAAAAATAGCGCTCGATAAATCGTACAAATCTTTAGTTTCTATTGACGACCCTATTTGCAGGCAAATACAAGCTTTATTTGAAAAACTGGAATACCAAAAAGGGAATAACGATTTTTGGATACAATACTACCTGCCTTATTATAAACAAATTTTTAACCAGGGTAAGCTGGAGCCCTTTATATTTCACATATTTTCTAACGTGAATTTGCCGGTTGTAAAAGAATACAAGAAGAACAATAAAAAGGACCTCGACAAATTTGTTAACCAGGCAGGTGATTACTTTAACCTGATACGTGCAACGCGCGAATTGAATTTTAGCAAACGGGATACGATTAAAGAAAAATATTTTTTTGATGATGGCAGCCTTATCGGAAAGGGAACCGTATTGGCCGATGGTAAAACAGTTACCGGCCCCTGGGTATCATACTTCGCGGCCGGCAATAAAAAAGCCGCCGGCAGTTATGATGCAGCGGGGAAAAGAACCGGCATCTGGACATACTATTTTTATTTGGGAGGTTTAAAGGCAAAGGAGAACTACGCAGTCGAAAAACTTACTGGTACACAGGAATATTATTATGAGAACGGTAATTTAAGCTCTCGTGAAAACTATGTTAATGGTAATTCAGAGGGATTAAGCACCACATACAGTTATGGCGGCAACGTTAAATCAACCGCTAATTACAGACAAGGCAAAAAAGATGGAGTAGAGCGCTTGTTTTATTCAAACGGCAGTTTAAAAGCTATCAACAATTATGTTGCTGACGCACTTACCGGTACGGCAACCGAATATTTTAAAAGTGGTAAGGTAAAAAACACCGGGCAATATCTTGCCGGGAAACAACAGGGGCCTTATAAATCGTATTATGAAACTTCGCGTATATCAAGCGAGGGGCAGTTTATTAAGGATAATGCCGAAGGTGAATGGAAGTTTTATTATGAATCAGGTAAGCTTAAAGAGAAGCGTAATTACCTTAATAACAACGAAGAGGATATTCATCAGGAGTATTACGAAAACGGGCAGCTATCATCTGCATTTGTGGCAAAAAAAGGTAAAACCAACGGCGAAGTACTTAATTACTATAAGGATGGTAAAGTGTTTTCAAAGGCCATGTATGATAATGGCATCATTAAATCGATAATTTATACCGATAAGGCCGGGAAATCAACTTACCAGGCCGATTCTAAAAACGGTTTAACGCATCTTTTTGGCTATACAGAAGATGGCTACAAAAAATCGCACGGGAACCTTAATGCTAAAGGGGACCTTGATGGGGCCGATACCTTATTTTATCCATCGGGAAAAATTAACCAGATAAACGAATATAAGAATGGCGATCTTAATGGTCCTTCTGTAACCTATTACCTTAATGGTAAAAAGAAATCGGAGGTAGCAATGGCCGACGGTAAAGCAAATGGCTACTCAAAAACCTTTCACGTAAACGGAACGGCAGAGTCTGAGGGTTGGATGCAGGCCGATGAGCACCAGGGCGAATGGGTGGTTTACGACGAGAAGGGCAGGCTTAATACCAGATCGTATTACCTTGACGATGATCTGGATGGGTTTAAAGAAACTTATAGCCCTAATGGTAAAAAAAACCTGGAAGAAAAATACCACCTGGGCTGGCTGGAGAAAGTAACAGAATACGATACAACTGAAAAAGTGATGCTTGCAGATACCTTCCCCAAAGCAACCGGCAAATACAAGCTTATTTATCCCGACGGAAAAACCATGACCGAAGGAACCTACAGCAAAGGCGAATTTGAAGGCGCTTATAAAACCTATTATTTTGATGGCAGTGTAGAGAGTAGTTATTACTATAAACAAGGGCTTTTAGATAGTACCTATGTAAGCTATTACTACGGCGGTAAAAAAAACACCGAAGGTCGTTTTGAGCATGGTAATAAAGTGGGTATATGGAAACTATATACCGAAGAAGGGAAACTAAGCAGTACCATAAATTACATCAACGATTTGCTTAATGGCGAAAGAACCTACTTTTTTGAAACCGGCGTTAAAGACTATATTGGAACCTATAAGGACGATATACTAAATGGCGATACAAAAAAATACGACCCGGATGGCACCCTGGCCTACCAGATAAAATTTGAAGATAGTTATGCCACGTCATACACTTACCAGGCAGCAGATGGTAAGCTAACGCCGCCCGCAAATATTGCCGTTGTTAATGGTAGCCTAAAGGCATACTTTCCAAATGGCAAGCCATCAAGAGTTTGCAGTTATAGTGATGGGCTAAAAAACGGTCACGATATTATATACTATAGCAATGGTCAGATACGGTCTGAAGATAGCCCGGTTTATGGTTTGGCCAACGGTTTATCAAACGAGTTTTACCCTAATGGTAAGCTAAAATCTGCTTATAACTATATCGAAGATGTAGCGGAAGGTATTTGTAAGGAATACTATCCAACCGGAACCATTCAAAAAGAAATAGCCCTTGATAATGGATTAAACCACGGGCCAACCAAATATTTTGATGGCGGTGGAAAGTTAACTAAAACCATGTGGTATTATTATGGCAAACTTATATCTGTAAAATAATGGGTAGATCGTATTTATTATTCAGTACACTGTTTGCCTGTTTTTATTTGTGTTTTAACGCAGCAAAAGCCCAGGATTTTGAAACCCTGCGTAAACAATTTCCCGACGAAAAGGCCGTACTTTTAAACCGGGTTTTTGAATACAACATCGATATTAAAGATGGTGCCCCCCATGTAGAGAGTAAAGAATTACAACAAATTGAATACCTGCTGGGCAGCGCTACCGCTTACATGGGAGGCTATGGCTTTTCGCACAGCGATTTTCACAAACTGGTTTCGTACGAGGCATTTACCCAAAGTCCAGATGGTAAAAAACAAAAGGTTACCGATTTTAAAACAAGTAACGATAAAGAAAGCTTTGTTTTTTATGATGATGTTAAAGAAACCTCTTTTCATTTTCCATCTGTTGAGCCTGGCGCTATTGGTAATTTAAAGGTGGCATGGGCAAATAAAGATCCTCATCTCTTATCATCGTACTATTTTACCGGCTATATGCCCGTTATCAACAGTGAACTTAAGGTAACGGTATCAAAGGATATCTCTTTAAAATACCGTTTTATAGGGTTAGATACCAGCAATATCACTGTTAATATCGAAAACAAAGGTCGTGGTAAAATCTATACCTTTCAGTATAAGAACTGCCCGGCCGATAGATCGTACCATAACGCGCCGGGTTTTGCCTGGTACTCGCCGCATGTGGTTTTTTATATAGATAGTTATAAAGATGATAAGGGCAATACGGTGCCCTACCTTTCCAACCTGGATGATCTGTATCACCTTAATTACAGTTTTCTTAAAAATGTAAATACCGAGGTAAGCCCGGCAGTTAAGCATATTGTCGATTCGTTAACCAATGGTTTACAGTCTGAAGAAGATAAGGCCCGGAGCATTTATTCATGGGTACAGCACAGTATTAAGTACGTGGCGTTTGAAGATGGTATGGGGGGCTTTATTCCGCGCGATGCACAATTGGTATGCAGCCGCAGGTTTGGCGATTGCAAGGATATGGCCAGTATTTTAACCCAAATGCTAAACACAGCAGGGGTAAAGGCATATTTTACCTGGCTGGGTACGCGCGATTTACCTTATAAATTCACCCAAACACCATTACCGCTGGTAAGCAACCATATGATATGTACCATAAAGCTTGGCGATAAGTATATTTTTTTAGATGGCACCGATCCTACCTGCGTTTTTGGTATGCCTTCGTCGGGCATTCAGGAAAAGGAGGCGTTGATAGCTATCAATGAGAAGGACTACCAGGTTTTAAACATCCCCGTGGTAGAGAAAAGTAAAAATGTATTGGTAGATACCACCTGGTTAGAGTTAAATGCCAATGGTATAAGCGGCCGGATAAAGAGAAATGTAAAGGGTTATTTTGCCATGGATATGCATGGTAAGCTCATGTACTGGGATCAAACAAAACTTAATGAGTACATGAAGGACGAGTTTGTTCGTGGTTCCAACAAATTTAAGCTTGACACTTTTTATGTAGATAAAAAGCAAAGCGCAGATGAGTTATCCATTTACGCCGGTTTTACACTACCCGATTATGGCAAAAAGCTAGGAGATGATTATTATCTGAACATCAACCTGTTTAAATTTTATCAAAACGAGCAGATAGACTATCCCAAACGTAAAGTGCCTATTGAACATAGCTTTAATTATATTAAAAAATACGTTACCGTATTTAAAGTACCAGATGGGTACCAGGTTTCGTACCTGCCTCAAAGCAAAAGTTATCATAATAAAGTATGGGGTTTTGATATCCAATACCTGCAAAAAGGCAACCTGGTTACCATGACCCAGGAGTTTGATAACGATAACCTGATGCTTGCCTCAACCGATTTTGACCAATGGAATAAAGTGCTCGAAAACCTGTATCCGCTATATAAAGAAACCCTAAGTCTTTCAAAAAAATGAACCATATCATAAAACAATCATTAGGCCTGTTAACAATGCTGTTATCGGTGCAATATGTGCACGCCCAATCGTCGCAGATAGAAAAAGAAACCTGGGCTGGGAGCCCCGCCATCCACAAAATTGATGCTAAATACAGTAAAGAATCTGACGTTATTATTTTTGATAAGCGAAGGGTTGAATATATTGATGAAGCAAAAGGAGAAGTGGCAGAATACTATACCCTGCACAAGATCATTCATATTAACAACGATAGGGGTATTGAAAATTATAACAGAATTTACCTGGGTATTAATGATAAGGCCGATATAGTTGATGTAAAAGCCCGCAGCATACTCCCCAACGGTAAAATTGTAGAGCTTGATAAAAGCAACATCAAAGATATAAAGGATAAGGACGACAATGTTTACAAGATTTTTGCCATGGATGGCCTGGAAAAAGGAAGCGAGATTGAATATTATTACACCTTTAAACGGCCCGCAAATTTTTTTGGTAAAGAAATAATACAAGGCAGCGCTCCAGTACTGGAAAGTGTATTTCAGCTTGTGGCCCCAAAAAGGTTGCGATTTGAAATAAAGCCGTACAATACCGATGTTACCAGTAAGGATACCTTGCTTAACGATAAGGCGATAACCGAATGCCGCTTTTTGGAAACACCCGGAGTCGACAAAGAAAAATACGCCAATTATTATCCAAACCTCAAAAGGGTTGAGTTTAAACTGGCTTATAACGATGCCGTAAATAAAGGCGAGCGACTGTATACCTGGAACGGGCTGGCCAAAAGAATTTACGGCTTATACGCCGATTGTACCGACAAAGAAACCAGCGCCATTGCCGATGTGGTGAAGAAAAATGGCTGGGATCAACTTACAGATGAGGTTGCCAAAATAACCGCGGTAGAGAACTATGTAAAAAAGAATTTCTCGTACCACGAAGAGGTAAGAGGCGAAAATGAGAACCGGGTAGAAACCATTCTGCGTAACAAAAACGCGGGGATGATAGGCATTATGCGTTTATACAGCGGTTTTTTTCAAAACCTGAATGTGAATTATCAATTTGTGTTAACCAGTGGCCGCGATAAGTATTTGATTGATAAAACGTTCGAGAACTGGAATAACTGCGATTACCCGGTATTTTATTTTCCGGCAGAAACAAAGTTTTTGGCACCAACCCGTGCCGATTTGAGGTACCCATGGATACCATCGCTTTGGGGGGCAACCAATGGTATGTTTTGTAAACACACTACCCTGGGTAGTTTCTCGACAGCTATAGCTGAGATAAAAACTGTGCAGCTGGAAGATTATACCAAATCGATGCAAAATATGGAGGCCACCATTACCTTCACCAAAGGTTTAGATTCGCTGGTAACCGATGCTAAACAAATTTTTGGCGGCTATGCGGCTTCGGGCTATCGCGATGCGTTCAATTATTCAAATGATGAGCAACGGAGAGAAATTTTAAAAGAGTTAACCAAAAGTTATTTTAGTTCAGAAACTATCCTTTCATCTGAGGTTTTAAACCAATCATTCGAAAGTCAGAGCACTAACCTCCCATTAATTGTACATATAAAAGCCAAATCAGGCGCCTTTATAGAAAACGCGGGCAATAAGTTGCTTTTAAAAATAGGTTTGGCCATTGGCCCCCAGGTAGAAATGTACCAGGATAAACCAAGGCAACAGCCCGTTGATGTAGGCTTCGGTCACGTTGAAGAAAGAAGGCTGGACGTTACCATTCCAGATGGATATAAGATCAGAAACATTAACGATCTTAAAATTGACCAGACCTACAAAGAAAATGACGAATTAACAATGGGATTTGTTTCTGATTACGAGTTAAAAGGCAACCTGCTTACTATTCACATTGTGGAACAATACCGTAAACCCCTATACCCTCTAACCCAATTCGACTCGTTTCGGAAGATCATCAACGCATCTTCTGATTTTAATAAGGTGGTGTTGGTGCTGGAGAAGATATAGAGTAAGGGATAATACCACTAACACCCCCAATTTGCCGGGGGAGCCAACAAACAAGGCCTGCAATACGCGGGCCTTGTTTGTTTAAATTGTAAATGATATAGGGTAAGCAAAACTGAATATTTATATTTTAGTTTCTGAAATGGTATTGTTTGCTCAGGCAATTGTAGCAGATATACTTTTTTAAGGGAAACCAAAACAAAAACAATTTAGCAAAGCCGCCACGGGGTATACTGTCGAGGCCAAAGGAATTACAATACCTGCATATTTCACTTATTTGATGTTTGTGCTTGGATATTTGCGGAGGTGCGGGTATTTTGAGTTTAATCATAACGTTAATTTCGTTCGGTTGTAAAATGGTTTAAGTTAGCAACCAGCCTGATGGTAAAATTCATTATAACATATTAAAGTAAACTGACGGATTAATCCACAAAACTGCCAATAATACAGGCATGATGCTTGCGATAGTAAAACGATTTTATATATTTACTCCTAACTGTTGTAAATTCCCTGGCTGCAATGATGGAACTACTGGCCTTAAACAATGTATTTGATTTAGAATCTTTTATTAATCTATCGCCAGATCTGGTATGCGTAGCTGGCTTTGATGGTTATTTTAAAAAGATAAACCCTGCCGTTTCTGAAACACTTGGGTATAGTGATGAAGAACTTTTTTCGAAGCCGATAAGTTATTTTATTCACGGGGATGATAAATTGGCTACAGGAAGAAGAAGAGAAGAGATCCTGGATGGTACCCCGCTTTTAAATTTCGAAAACAGGTATGTTACAAAATCGGGAGAGATTGTTTGGTTTACCTGGACATCAATACCAATAAAAGCAGAACAGGTTGTTTTTGCCATTGCAAAAAACATTACCGATAAAAAAAACGAAGCAGACAAGCCGCTATCTTTAAGTAGTAACAGCGCAATAGTAAATAAGCTTGCAGTAACATCAGTGCAGCATTTATCTGCGCCAGACCAGGCCTGGCTTTTCGAATTACAATTACTCGTTAAAAAATATACGGGCAATATGAATATCAACATTGGTCTTTTAAGCCAGGAATTATCCATCAGCGAAAGGCAGCTGTATAGGCGTATCAAATCTATACTTGGCGTAACGCCTAATCAGTACATTCGGGGTATTCGTTTACAGGTTGCAAAAGAGGCTATAGAAACCGGGAAGTATCGTACCGTTTCAGAAATATCTTATATAGCAGGCTTTGATACTCCTGCTTATTTCAGCAAGTTATTTGAGGAGGTTTACGGAGTAAGTGTATCTGAGCTTTTATGCTCCCGGTAAAACAGGCATTTGATGCCAAAAAACTATTATTTTCAAATCGTAAAACCATTCAGTCTGCTTAAACGTAATTGAGTTATAAATTTATTATTTACCATTAAAACATAAAACCATGGGATTAGGTGCTCCGGAAATTATCTTAATATTAGGTGCCGTTTTGTTATTATTCGGCGGAAAGAAAATACCTGAATTAATGAGTGGTCTTGGAAAAGGCATGAAAGAGTTTAAAGATTCGCAAAACCCGGAGCCAAAGGTTAACACACCTGTTGCTGTACCCGTGGAAGAAACAAAAACAGTATAATTTAATATCGGTTAGCCGGTATCAGCTTTTTTATTGTTAGTATTAGTACCAAAATAGGTTGGGTTTATAATTGAACAGGCCGTATCATTTATGTGATATGGCCTGTTTTTGTTTCGGGTTTGAAATTGCGCTGGTGGGCTGGCCCCGCACCCTCAAAACCTTTCGCCTTTTAGCTTTCGCCTTTCCTCCTTTTTTCCTACTTTTGCGAATCCTTTCAAATAAAACATATTACATTGGAGCACCAGGAATTAACCACCGTTGAAACCGCCAAAGATTTAGGCTTACTACCCGAAGAATTTGAACGTATTAAAGAAATATTAGGGCGTGTGCCCAACTTTACCGAGCTATCTATTTTCGCGGTAATGTGGAGTGAGCACTGCTCATACAAAAACTCCATAACCTGGCTAAAAACTTTACCTAAGGATAGCGACCGTATGCTGGCCAAAGCAGGTGAAGAAAATGCAGGTTTGGTTGATTTGGGCGATGGCATTGGCTGCGCCTTTAAAATAGAATCACATAACCACCCATCGGCCCTTGAACCCTACCAGGGTGCTGCAACAGGTGTGGGCGGTATTAACCGCGATATATTTACGATGGGTGCCAGGCCCATTGCCCAGCTAAACTCCCTGCGTTTTGGCGATCTTAAATTGGATAAAACCAAGTGGCTGGTTAAAGGCGTAGTAAAAGGCATCAGCCATTACGGTAATGCTTTTGGTATCCCAACTGTTGGCGGCGAATTGTTTTTTGACGATTGCTATAACGTAAACCCATTGGTAAACGCCATGTCGGCAGGTATTGTTAAAGCGGGCGAAACCGTTTCGGCAACATCCTATGGTGTGGGTAACCCGGTTTACATCGTAGGTTCGGCCACCGGTAAAGATGGTATTCATGGCGCGGCTTTCGCGTCGAAAGATATCAGCAAAGATTCGGTGAACGATTTGCCTGCCGTACAGGTAGGCGATCCGTTTCAGGAAAAACTGTTGTTAGAGGCTACTTTAGAAGTTATAAAAACCGGTGCCGTGGTAGGTATGCAGGATATGGGCGCTGCCGGTATCATTTGCTCCAACTCGGAAATGAGCGCCAAAGGCGAGCACGGTATGCGTATAGATCTGGATAAGGTACCAACCCGCCAAGCTAATATGAAGCCATACGAGATCCTGTTATCAGAATCTCAGGAGCGTATGCTCATTGTGGTATTTAAAGGCCGCGAAAAAGAGGTTGAAGCCGTATTTGAAAAATGGGACTTAAACTGCGCTATTATTGGCGAGGTTACCGATACCCAGCGTTTAGAATATTTTATGAACGGCGTTAAAGTTGCCGATGTACCTGCCGATGACCTTGTTTTAGGTGGTGGTGCCCCGGTTTACGAACGCGAATACCGCGAGCCCGCTTATTATGCCATTAATCAGAAATTTAATATAGATGATGTTGCCGAGCCTGCCAACCTTGTAGAGGTTGCCGAACATCTATCTGCACACCCTAACTTAGCATCAAAACGTTGGGTAACCGACCAGTATGATAGCATGGTAGGTGTACAAACCATGACCGCCAACCTGGCCTGCGATGCAGCTGTTGTTGCTGTTAAGGATACCAACAAAGCCATTGTATTAACTACAGATTGTAACTCGCGCTACGTATACGCCGATCCTTACAAGGGTACTGCCATAGCCGTTGCCGAAGCTGCACGTAACATTACCTGCGCCGGTGGCGAGCCTGTTGCCATTACCAACTGCTTAAATTTTGGTAACCCTTACAACCCCGAAGTTTACTGGCAGTTTGTGAGCGCCATTAAAGGTATGGGCGATGCCTGCCGTAAGTTTGAAACCCCGGTTACCGGTGGTAACGTAAGTTTCTACAATCAATCTGCCGATGGTGGTTCTGTATTCCCAACACCAACTATTGGTATGCTGGGCGTAATGGAAGATACCGAAAACATCATGACCGCCAACTTTAAACAGCCCGGCGATCTGATCTATCTAATAGGCGAATCTGTTAATGATATCGCTTCATCACAATACCTGGCCTCATGGCACAAAATTACTGCTGCGCCAGCTCCGTATTTCGATATTGAAAAAGAGTATGCCACGCAGCAAACCATTAAGGAATTGATAAAACACCGTGTGCTGGAAAGCGCGCATGATGTGGCCGATGGTGGTTTATATATCTGTTTGTTAGAAGCAGCTATGCCAAACGGTTTAGGTTTCGATATCGAAACAGATGCAGCTATCCGCAAGGATGCCTTCCTTTTTGGTGAGGCACAGGGTAGGATAGTGGTAACCGTAGCACCAGAAGAGCAGGAACGCTTTATTGAGTTTATGGCAACCAGCGAAACAGAATTTAGCTTACTGGGTACTGTAAACAACGGTTTCCTGAATGTAGATGAAGAACTGTTTGGCCACGTTACCGACGTGAAAATGGTTCACAGCAATGTATTACACTCTATTTTAGGCGAATAATGCTGAAACTGAACCAGGTACACCACATTGCCATTATTTGTACCGACTACCAAAAGTCGAAACATTTTTATAGCGAGGTACTTGGTTTGAAAATAGTGCGCGAAGTATATCGCGAAGCACGCAACTCATACAAGCTTGATCTGGAAGTGGGCAACCGCTACCAGATCGAGCTTTTTTCATTTCCAGACCCCGCGCCGCGCTCATCCCGCCCCGAAGCTGCCGGTCTGCGTCACCTTGCCTTTGAGGTAGATGCCCTCGACGAAGCGGTATTTGAGCTCACCGAACAAGGGGTAGAAGTAGAACCCATCCGTGTGGATGAGCTTACCGGGAAACGCTTCACATTTTTTACAGATCCTGATGGCTTGCCGCTGGAGTTGTATGAGCAGTAAATTTAAGTCGAGCCCTCAACGAAGTTTATCTCATATCTAATTTTATGAAACGCGAAAACTTAGTATTACTTGCCGATGCTTACAAGTACGCCCACCATAAATTATATTACCCCGGTACCACCAAAATATACAGCTACCTGGAAAGTCGTGGCGGCATGTTTAACGAAACCATTTTTTTCGGGCTGCAATATATTTTAAAGGAGTACCTGCAAGGGCCAGCATTTACACAACAGGACCTGGACGAAGCTGATGGCTTTTTACAGCAGGTATTTGGCCGTGATGATGTGTTTGATAAAAGCAAGTTTCAATATATTCTGGATAAATACGAGGGTAAACTGCCCGTGAAGATAAGGGCAGTAGCCGAAGGCACCACTGTACCAACAGGTAATGCCTTAATGACCATTGAAAACACCGACCCCGAATGCTACTGGCTTACCAATTTTTTAGAAACCCTGCTGATGCAGGTTTGGTACCCATGCACCGTAGCAACTTTAAGCAACCAGATAAAAAAAGTAGTTACCCAATATTATGAAACTACCGCCACGCCGGGTGCTGAGGCCGGTATAGACTTTGTGTTGAATGATTTTGGTTTCCGTGGCGTAAGCAGTGTGGAGAGTGCAAAAATTGGTGGAGCAGCCCATTTGCTTAACTTCAGCGGCAGCGATAACCTGGCCGGTTCTGCAATGGCCATTAATTATTACAATGCTCAAAAGGTGTATGGCCTAAGCATTCCCGCTACAGAACATAGCATTTGTACATTGCTGGGTAGGGAAGGAGAGCTGGAAGTTTTCAGGCATGTATTAAAAACTTTCCCCACAGGTATTATTGCCTGCGTATCTGACAGCTACAATATTTTTAAAGCCTGTACCGAATATTGGGGAACCGAACTGCGCGACGAGATCCTGAGCAGGGATGGCACCCTGGTTATCCGCCCCGATAGCGGCGACCCGATCATGACCTTGTTAGAGATCTTCAATATCCTGTTCAGTAAATTTGGTTATACTACAAATGCCAAAGGGTACAGGGTTTTGCCGCCACAGGTAAGGGTGATACAGGGAGATGGGGTAAACTATACCGAAATTGGTAATATTTATAAAGCCCTGACGGAAAATGGCATCAGCGCCGAAAACCTGGTACTGGGTATGGGCGGCGCCTTACTGCAAAAGGTTGATCGGGATACCCAGAAATTTGCCCTCAAATGCAGCAGCGCTATTGTTAATGGCCAGGAGGTTAGCGTAGAAAAAAGCCCGGCCGAAATGGACGCGCAGGGCAATATTACCACAAGTTTTAAAAAGAGTAAAGGTGGCAGATTAAAGCTGGTGAAAATTGATGGCATATTTAAAACCATTAACGAAGATGATGAACCAGGCATAGAAAACCTGTTGAAAACTGTTTTTGAGAATGGAGAATTAATAAATACTATTAGTTTTGAGCAGGTAAAGGCAAATGTAAATGCCAACTGATATAAACAATGAAAAAGCTACTGTTCGCGATAAAAGATTATGAATACCTGGCCGAAAAAGTAATGGCCTGCGGAACCTTTGAAAAAGGGCAAATAGAGGTAAGCACCTTTACCGATGGTGAACGCTATCAACGTATTTTATCGAAAATTGAAAACCGCGACATTATTCTTATCGGCGGTACTGTAACAGACCAGGCCACGCTCGAACTTTATGACCTTGCATCATCACTGGTAAGTTATGGAGCCAATTCATTAACGCTGGTGATCCCGTATTTTGGTTATTCGACTATGGAACGCGCCGTATTGAGTGGTGAGATAGTGACCGCCAAAACCCGTGCCCGATTGATCTCGGCTATCCCAAAATCAAACCGGGGCAATAAGGTGGTATTGTTCGATCTGCACTCCGAAGGAATCCAGTACTATTTTGAGCACGACCTGTACCCGGTACATGTGTACTGTAAAGACCTGGTTATAAAAGCCGCCTTAAAATATGGAGGCGATAATTTTGTAATGGCCAGCACCGATGCAGGCCGGGCAAAATGGGTAGAGTCGTTAGCCAATGATATGGGCGTAAATGCCGCCTTTATCCTCAAAAGAAGGCTAAAGGGCGACCATACCGAAGTAAGCGCCATCAACGCCGATGTAGCTGGTAAAACCGTAATTATTTATGATGATATGATCCGCTCTGGCGGCAGCATTATCAACGCGGCCCAAACCTATAAAAACGCGGGCGCGGGCGATATTTATGTGATAACCACGCATGGCCTGTTCATTAACAACGGCATCGAACGGCTAAAAAGCAGCGGCCTCATCAAAAAATTGATCAGTACAGATTCGCACGCGAACATGCAGGCTATCGATGATGATTTTGTGGAGGTGAATAGTTTGGCGGAGTTGATTTGTTCGGTGATTTGATACCCTATTAATGTCATTTTATATTTTGGTAGCTTCGCATTAATGTTCCACTTCAAACAATTCGGCGTTGACCAAACCGGCTGCGCCATGAAGATAAATACTGATGGTGTTTTGCTTGGCGCATTGGCGGCAGCCGATGGCCCAAAGTCGGTATTGGATATCGGTACCGGAACCGGTGTAATTGCCCTGATGTTGGCCCAGCGTTTTAAACAGGCGCAAATTGATGCTGTTGAGATTGATGAGAGCGCTTCGATAACCGCCCAAGGCAATTTTAGGCGTTCGGTATTTACAGATAGGCTTGCGCTTTATTCATCAGGGTTTCAGGATTTTTTCGAAACTCATCCCGATAATAAATATGATCTTATCGTTTCTAATCCTCCATTCTACATTAATTCTCTTCAATCACCTGGCGCAAAGATTAATCTTGCTAAACATGCCGCAGATGGTTTTTTTGAAGCATTGACAGAGGCGATCTCAAAGCAGTTAAATACCAATGGGGTTTGCTGGCTGGTATTACCACCAGATACCGCCACTTTAGTAAAAAAATTGGCGACGCAAAACCATCTTCACCTCCAAAAAATAATACACGTATATTCATTTAAAACAGATGAAGCCCACCGGGAGATCCTGGCTTTTGGGTTAGGCGCAACTGAGCTTAGCGAAAATAATCTGGTGATATACGATGAACCGAAAGTATATAGCGCCATCTACCGGGCGGCATTAAAAGATTTCCTGACTATATTTTAAACCATTCTTCCGCGGGCTTAGCGCAGCGTAACCCGTGGGTAATACAGGTAGAAGCCTCCAGCTTCCGTTCAGTTGAAAAGCCAAAACGATTTAGCAAACGGGTTTCAAACTTGAGTGAGCAATAATTTAATTTTTGTCTTAACTCTTGATTCTTAAATCTTGCATCTATCTTTACCCCATGACCCGCATTGGCCTGATATCTGATACCCATAGTTACCTCGACGAAGCTGTTTTTAAACATTTTGAAAATTGCGACGAGATCTGGCACGCCGGCGATTTTGGCACTATAGAACTTGCCGACCAGCTGGCAGTTTTTAAGCCACTCAAAGGTGTTTACGGCAATATAGATGGTAAAGACGTTAGGATTGTTTACCCCGAAAACCTACGCTTTAATTGCGAGGGTGTGGATGTATGGATCACTCATATTGGCGGTTATCCTGGCAGGTACAGCCAGCATATTAAGGCCGAGATCTATAGCAATCCTCCCAAATTATTTATCACCGGTCACTCGCATATTTTAAAAGTGATGCACGATAAAAAGATCAATTGTTTACACCTAAATCCGGGTGCGGCCGGTAAACAGGGCTGGCACAAAGTACGCACGCTGATGCGCTTTAATATAGATGGCGATAAGATTCAGGATTTGCAGGTTATTGAATTGGCGGGGAGATAGGGCGCAGATTATACAAATACGCGGCAAATCACAAAATACCATAAATTAAAACCAGAATTTTATAAAACAATTTATGGCCCTATTGTTTAGTTTTGTAATTGATGATAAGAGTTAAAGCACTGTTGCTGTTAGTTACATTTTTGCTTAATACAGCAATCGGGCTAAACTGTGCTTTACAAAAAGACGATGACTGCTGCGATGAAAGTACCGAACTTTATCAGCCGGATTTATCGCTTCAAAGCCAAAGCGATCATCAATTGGCTACTACTGTAAAAAAACGGGATGCCTGCTGCCAGGATGCCGTTAATAATTTTGCCTCGCTGGCTAAGTTGGTGCCACAGCCCGCAAAGGTTTTTGTGCCGGTTGCTGTGGCCTGTATCCGGTTGGCATATCAGTACGCGTTTACGCCTGTACCTGTTGTAACCGTAAGCCATCAATTACTAATTGATGAGCGGCAGCGGCCTCCAACTACCGATGTACGCATAGCTATCCAAAGTTTTCTGATCTGATTTTAGGTTATTCATCCCCATAACATGGCTTTGCCATACCTAATTATTATATAACGTTTTAACAGATCATCATGAAAAAAATATTTTTATTGGTTGCTTTTTTTGCAACTACATGTACCCAACAGATTTTTGCCCAGGATAGCAAATCAACCCAACTTACACCATTGCTTACAGCTTATTATGGGGTTAAAAACGCATTAGTTAATTCAAATAGTGCCGATGCCGCTATTAATGCCGGCAGTTTTTTAAAAACTGTTAATAGCATTGATGCTAAATCGTTGCCATCATCAGAGCAGGCGGCTTTTACAGGCCTTCAAAATAAGCTGGCCTTTGATGCCCGGCACATGTCCGAAAGTAAAGATATTGCCCACCAGCGTGAGCATTTTGCTAATTTCTCTGCCAACTTTTTTAAGCTGGCCAAAGCTGTTAAGTTAACCAGCGGTTCTATTTATTATGATTACTGCCCAATGCAAAAAAGCTATTGGCTATCTGCCGAGGTAGCAATCAAAAACCCTTATTTCGGAAAACAAATGCTTACCTGTGGTAAGGTTGCCGAAGAGTTAAAGTAAATAGCCGCAAATGAAAAGAGCGTCCTTTATGGTTGGCTTTTGTTTGCTTAGCGCATATTCATTTGCTCAAATGCAAATGAATATGCCTATGCCAAAATCAGCCGCTACCCCGGTAAAACCGGTCGAACAAAAAAAGCCTGTCGCCGCTTTAAATAAGGCGGGCAAAACCATTCGTTACGATCTTTATATTAAAGATACTACCGTAAATTATACGGGCAAGCCAAAGCATGCTATAGCTGCAAATGGCTCTATCCCAATGCCTGTTTTGTACTTTACCGAAGGCGATACCGCAGAAATTTATGTACATAATGCGCTAACCGAAGAAACCATTATTCACTGGCATGGTATTATACTGCCAAACCAGTACGATGGGGTAGCTTATTTAACTACCCAGCCTATAGCACCCGGTAAAACGCATTTGTTTAAATTTCCGGTTGTTCAAAACGGTACCTATTGGTACCACTCGCACCAGGGTTTGCAGGAGCAATCGGGCATGTACGGGGCGTTGATCTTTCACAAAAGGGATGAGCCCAAGATAGCCGAATATCCCATGGTAATAAGCGACTGGACAGATATGAGCCCGAAAGAGGTAAACCGGAGCCTGCATAATCAAACAGACTGGTTTAGCATTCAGAAAGGTACAACCCAAAGTTATGCCGAAGCACTGCGATCTGGTAATTTTAAAACCAAACTGGCCAACGAGTGGAAAAGAATGACCGCGATGGATGTAAGTGATGTGGCCTATGACCGTTTTTTGATAAACGGTAAAACAACCGACGAACAGCCACAATACAAGCCTGGGCAGCAGGTAAAACTGCGCATAGCCAATGGCGGTTCATCATCTTATTTCTGGTTAACCTATGCCGGTGGCAAAATAACCGTAGTTGCCAACGATGGGGAAGATGTAGAGCCTGTTGAAGTTGACAGGTTGATTATAGCCCCGGCAGAAACTTATGATCTGATTGTTACTTTACCCAAGGCTGGCAGTTATGAGTTTTTGGCTACGCCGGAAGATCGTACTAAAAGCACCTCGCTATGGCTAGGCTCGGGCAAAAAGGTAAGCGCCGCGCGCCTGCCCAAACTGAAATATTTTGCCGGCATGAAAATGATGAACGGCATGATGAAGATGGATGGCAATATGAAGCAGATGGACGGCATGGAGATGAGCAATCAGGTGATGGATATGAACACGGTGATGTACCCCGAAATTTCGGGTGCCGAAAGTACTGCAAAAAAGAAGGGCGACATGGCCGGGATGAAAATGGACAAGCATCCCGATACCGAGAAGAAAATGGACGATATGGCGGATATGGATATGGGAGGTTCGTCTACAGATATAGTTACCCTTAATTATGGCATGTTAAAGGCTACAAAAAAAACAAATCTGCCCAATCAACCCACCAAAAACTTATATTTTGAGTTAACTGGTAACATGAACCGGTACGTTTGGACCATCAATAACAAAACGGTATCAGAAACCGATAAGATATTGATTCATAAAGGCGAAAACGTGCGCATCGTTTTGTACAACAATACCATGATGCGGCACCCTATGCACCTGCACGGGCACTTTTTTAGAGTGTTGAACGGGCAAGGCGATTATTCGCCGCTGAAAAATACGCTGGATATAATGCCCATGGAAAGGGATACCATAGAGTTTGCCGCCACAGAAAGCGGCGACTGGTTTTTTCACTGTCATATTTTATACCACATGATGAGCGGCATGGGCCGGATCTTCGAATACGAAAACTCGCCCTCCAACCCCGAAGTGCCCGACCCTGTTATGGCATATAACATGGTAAAAATGGACGATAGGATGCCCCATTTAATGGCGAGGTTAGGTTTGGAAAGTAATGGCAGCGATGGTAACGTTATGCTGGCCAACACACGCTGGCAGGCCAATACCATGTGGCACCTGGGCACAAATGCAAAAATGGGTTATGAAAGCGAAACCACAGTAGGTCGCTATATTGGTAGAATGCAGTGGTTGTTGCCCTACGTGGGTTTCGATTATCATTATAAAAAATACAACCCCGATGAAAAGAATATTTTTGGCAGCGATTATAAAAACCTGTTTGGTCAGGTAAGTAATAAAGAAAACAGGCATACTGTAATTGCCGGTGTGGCCTATACCTTACCCATGCTTTTTGTGGCCGATGCCCGGATAGATGGTAACGGTAAGCTGCGTTTTCAACTGGGGCGCGAAGATGTGCCAATTTCCAGTCGCCTGCGTTTTAATGTTATGGTAAATACGGATAAAGAATACGCCGCCGGGCTTCGGTATATCATCACTAAATATTTTTCATTATCTACCCATTACGATAGCGACATGGGCTTGGGCGGTGGACTAACATTAACTTACTAAGCAGTTGGCTATTTAAGCAGATAGAATACTGTACGGCAACGTACATTGGGTTGTAACGAAACCGTACATATTTTAGGTTGATGAAGTATAATTACTTTGTTAAAAATCAGCTACTTATTAAACTGGCATTACAAATGTTGTTTTAACAATTGATCGTTATATTTTATTAAATTACAATCTTAACCGGCTTGCTGCTTAAATAGTTATATATGCTTAAAAATTACTTTAAAACCGCCTGGAGAAACCTTATTGGCAATATCAGTTTTTCGGTCATCAATATTCTTGGTCTTGCTATAGGTATGGCCAGCGCCATCCTCATTTTGTTATGGATACAAAACGAAATGAGCCATGATAGGTTTCACGTAAATAAAGACCGCCTTTATGTAGCTAATAACCGCGATAAATTTAACGGCGAACTTTGGGCCTGGAGCCAAACCTCGAAGCCATTGGCGCCCGCGCTAAAGCAAGATTACCCGGATGTGGAAGACGCGGTGAGGGTGAATGATTACGAAACCTTCCTTTTTACGGTTGGCGATAAGCACATGAATATTAATGGCGCGGCGGCAGATCCGGGTTTTTTAACCATGTTTAGCTTTAAGCTGCTATCGGGCAGTACCAATGCTTTAACCGGGAATAATTCTATCGTAGTTACCCAAAAAATGGCCATTAAATTATTCGGCACCGAAGATGTGATGGGTAAAACTGTAAAGATAGACAGCACCGATAATTTTACGATAACAGGGGTGTTAAAAGATTTGCCCAACAATACCAGTTTCAAATTTGAATATATTTTACCCTGGTCATACCTTAAAAAAATAAACCAGGACGATAGCTACTGGGGCAATAACTCGGTTAAAACATTTATACTGCTAAAACCCGGTGTATCCCAGGCCAGTTTCGACAAGAAGATCAAGAACATTACTATAGACCATACCAAAAACGGAGAGAAATCAACCACGCAGGTGTTTACACAGCTATTTAGCGATAGCTGGCTTTACTCTAAAGCGCAAAACGGTGTTTACGTAGGGGGCCGGATAGAAAGGGTAAAGCTGTTTGGGATTATAGCCATATTTATATTGCTTATTGCCTGTATCAACTTTATGAACCTAAGCACTGCCCGAAGCGAAAAACGCGCCAAAGAGGTGGGGATTCGTAAAGTGGCGGGAGCAACCAAAGAGTCGCTTATTTTGCAGTTTATAGGCGAAAGTGTGATGTTATCGTTTTTAGCCGGTTTGTTTGCTGTTATTATAGTAGAGGTAAGTTTGCGTGGCTTTAACCATTTGGTTGGTAAGGAGTTGTTTATCGATTTTTCTAACCCAACGTACTGGCTTTTCGCGGTGCTGTTCATCCTGTTTACAGGGCTGCTTGCCGGTAGTTATCCGGCCTTTTACCTGTCGTCTTATCAGCCCGTAAAAGTATTGAAGGGGACATTCATCGCTGTAAATTCGCTGGTTACGCCTCGCAAGGTATTGGTTGTGCTGCAGTTCACTTTTGCCATCGCCCTTATTATTTGTACAATTATTGTACAGCACCAGATCAATTACGCCCAGGCGCGCGATACCGGTTACTCGCGCAATAACCTAATCTATGTAAGCATGCAGGGCGATGTGAGCAAAAACTACGACCTTATTAAGCTCGATCTGCTCAATAAATCAGCGGCTACAGCGGTTACCAAATCTATGAGCCCTATTACGCAACGCTACAGCGATGGCTGGGGATTTTCGTGGCCGGGGAGTACCGAGGCCGACCATAAGGTTGATTTTGTACGCATGGCATCAGATGCCGACTTTACCAAAACAATGGGCGTAAAAATGGCCGAGGGCAGGGATATCGATATCAAAAAATATCCGGCCGATTCTACGGCTATGCTGTTAAATGAAGCAGCTGTAAAAATAATGCGCTTAAAAGATCCCATAGGTGCAATGGTAAAGTGCGACGGCCGCGATTGGCATGTGGTTGGTGTTGTTAAAGATTTTATTTACGAATCGCCTTACGAAAAAATTCAGCAGCTGGTGGTACAAGGGCCTAAAGCCTGGTTTAATATTGTGCACATTAAGTTAAACCCGGCAAATAGCATTGCTAAAAATATTGATATGATAACGCAGGTATTTAAACAGTACAACCCGCAATATCCTTTCGAATACAAATTTGTTGACGAGCAGTATAATGCTAAGTTTGAGGACGAAAACCGCATAGGTACACTTGCTGCCCTGTTTGCAGGTTTAACCGTTTTTATTTCCTGCCTTGGTTTATTCGGGCTGGCCACCTACGTTGCCGAAAACCGGATCAAAGAGATTGGCGTACGCAAGGTACTGGGTGCCTCTGTTGCCAGTATCACTACCTTATTATCTATCGATTTTTTAAAGTTGGTTATTATTTCTTATATCCTGGCATCGCCTATTGCATGGTATGCCATGCATAAATGGCTCGAAGCTTATACCTATCGCATTAATATAGAGTGGTGGGTTTTCGCATTGGCGGGTACACTTTCGGTAATTATTGCCATCGGTACCATCAGCTTCCAGGCAGTAAGAGCGGCTCTGGCCAACCCGGTCAGAAGCTTGCGGAGTTAAGCTGTAGAAGCAGGTATTTTCTTTCAACCTAATAATCATAAGCGGGGTATCACTTAAAAGTGGTATCCCGTTTTTTTGATTCATCAAAAAAATATGGAAGGCAGCTGTATTTTGCATCTTAGTTGATAGGAGTAAATTGATGATGCACTAATATTATTGTTAATATATACCGAAATAGTTGATTTAGTAGATAGTTACTATAGGTAACCCGGTGCTTCGCGTGAGATACGGAGCACCTTATTTAAATATGTGGATAAGCACAACCGGGTATACTCCTTTCGTGCTTGAGCAAAATAAAACCGGACTCTAACCGGCATCAAAAATTAACAAATAAACCTTTCCCCCAAAGCCCTTTGTTTGTATGGATAACGCCCTGTTTGTGCCATTATTGCGCGGAAAAAAATATAGTTGGGAAAAGGCCTTTTGATGCGTGATACCTTATATTTTTGGCTTTTCACATCTCTAAAAAGCCACTTGTATGATACCGGAAAACAAACTCAATACTGTAAATGCGCATATATATGTGATTGATTTTCAAGAGATCGACAGATCAAAGTTTATGACAGTAGGAGGTAAGGGCGCTAATTTGGGCGAACTGTGCAGGATAAAGGATATACAGGTACCCGACGGTTTTTGCGTTACCACCGAAGCGTATAAAAAAATAACCGGGAATAACCGGGAGTTTAACGGATTGTTGGATGACTTAACGCGTCTTAAGGCAGAAGAGAGGGGAAATATCAGGAAAATCAGCGCAAAGATTCGAGGTGCCATCGAAAGAGTACCCATTTCTAAGGATATTGCAGAAGAGGTTGCAGAGTATCTCTCCAGGTTTGGCGAAAAAGATGCCTTTGCTGTGCGGTCAAGTGCTACGGCAGAAGACCTGCCTACGGCATCCTTTGCAGGCCAGCAGGATACGTATTTGAACATCATCGGAAAGGAGGCGATCCTAAAGCATATCAGCAAGTGCTGGGCGTCGCTATTTACCGATAGGGCAGTAATTTATCGACTTCAAAATTGCTTCGACCACCGTAACGTGCAGCTGTCGGTAGTTGTTCAGCAAATGGTTTTCCCGCGGGCGGCAGGAATTTTGTTTACTGCCGATCCTGTTACCGGTAACAGGAAAGTGTTATCTATTGATGCCAGCTTTGGACTGGGCGAGGCCATGGTCTCCGGCCTGGTGAATACTGATCTTTATAAGGTGTATAAAGGCAAGGTCATTGATAAGAAGATATCAACCAAAAAACTGGCAATTTATGCCTTAAAAGATGGAGGTACAGGAGAACAGGAGATTGAGCCGAAGCTGCAAAATAGGCAGGTGCTGACGGATGAGCAGATGTTACAGCTTGAGCACATAGGTAGAAAGATCGAAGAACATTTCGGCAACCCCCAGGACATTGAATGGTGTTTGGCTGATGGTACATTTTATATTGTTCAGAGCCGGCCAATTACTACTTTATACCCGGTGCCTGAAGCTAATGATGAGGAAAATCACGTCTATATATCTGTGGGGCATCAACAAATGATGACCGACCCCATGAAGCCATTGGGATTGTCGTTATGGCAGTTAAGAGCCGGCAGGCCCATGTTTAAGGCTGGCGGAAGGTTGTTTGTTGATGTTATTGATGGCTTGGCTACGCCTGCCGGCAGAGAAAGTTTATTAGAGGCCATGGCACAACATGATCCGCTCATAAAAGATGCACTTCTGACCATCGTAGAGCGGGGGGATTTTATAAAATTGTTACCAAATGATGAAAAAGGGCCAGCGCTTGTTAAAAGCAGCAAGGGTATGTCGTCCACAGATATTTTAGCGCAAGTGGGAAACGACCCGGCAGTCGTTTCTGATCTGATTAAACATAGTGAGATATCGGTAGAGGCACTAAAACAAAACATCCAAACGAAATCGGGACCAGATCTGTTTGATTTTATTCTGGAAGACATCCAACAATCAAAGAAGATGATGTTTGATACACAACACATGGGTGTGATTATGGCGGCTATGAATGCCTCATCGTGGATGAATGAAAAGATGAACGAATGGTTAGGTGAAAAAAACGTAGCGGATATACTTTCTCAATCCGTATCAAACAATATCACTTCGGAGATGGGGTTGGCACTATTGGATGTGGCGGATGTGATCCGTCCGTATGCGGCTATAATTGAGTATTTGCAGCATGTAAAAGGTGATAACTTTTTGGATGAACTGATTAAGTATGAAGGTGGCCAGGAAGTCCGTGATGCTATTGATGCCTATCTTAACAAATACGGTATGCGATGTGCCGGTGAGATTGATATTACTAAAACCCGTTGGAGCGAAAAACCCACTATACTTGTCCCTATAATTCTGGGTAATATTAAAAACTTTGAACCTGGGGCCGGCAAGCGAAAATTTGAACAGGGGCAACAGGAGGCTCTGCAGAAAGAACAAACGTTGTTGGATGGGTTGAAGCAATTACCGGATGGTGAACAAAAAGTAAAAGAAACGAAAGCAATGATCGACCTGATCCGGAATTTTGTTGGTTATCGTGAATATCCAAAATACGGCATAGTTAACCGCTTCTTTGTTTATAAGCAGGCTTTGTGGAAAGAAGTTGAACAACTTGTACAAGCCAGCGTTATTGGCGATAAAGAAGATGCCTACTACCTCACTTTTGAAGAATTGCGCGAAATGGTGTGCACCCTTAAACCAGGCAGCCAGCTCATCAGCAAAAGAAAAGACGAGTTCAAATCATATGGAAAACTAAACCCGCCGCGTGTGATCACCTCTGATGGTGAAATTATTTCGGGCAAGTACAAACACGAAAACCTTCCGGTTGGAGCTATTGCAGGCTTGGCTGTTTCTTCCGGGGTGATAGAGGGGCGGGCACGTGTTATCTTAAACATGGAAGATGCTGATCTGGAAGATGGGGATATATTAGTAACGCCATTTACTGACCCCAGCTGGACACCATTGTTTGTATCCATAAAAGGCCTGATAACCGAAGTTGGTGGACTGATGACCCATGGAGCAGTTATTGCGCGTGAATACGGTTTACCGGCAGTTGTTGGAGTGGAGAATGCTACCCGGCTGATTAGCGACGGGCAGAGAATCCGGGTGAATGGAACAGATGGATATGTAGAAATACTATAAATGGTGAGGGTAATATTGCCTAAAAAGAAATTAAGCTAAAGCAAGTAAAGGGAAAATAGAATCACAGATACCTGCAATTATTCAGAAAAAGTAAAGCCCCTGATGGGCAGGGGCGTTTACTAACCAATTATAAACCTAAATTTGAGAGAAGAGTTTTTACGCATAATGCGTGGAGGTCAGAAGCGGATTTGAACCGCTGTAGAAGGTTTTGCAGACCCTTGCCTAACCGCTCGGCCACCTGACCATTACCCGGCACAGCCGGGTATAAAACTTTTAATCACTTAAAAACAAGCGCTAACTTGTTTTTTCTTTTAAATTCTTAGTTCTGCTTTCATGTTCATCCTTCGGTTAATTTATAGATCAGTCAATAGTTAATTAATTTAGAAATGGTGTTCTCTTCATTGCACATCGGCATATTTTTCCATTTAATTTGACACAGGCAAGCTATCATCACGCTCATTGGTACTTTAGCATGATCTTAAATTTACTGTTATGAAAAAAAACGATTGTGCTTGTTCAGTTGATGTAGGATAGCCCCGGCTGCGCCATGTAATTAATTAGGATTTACTACTGTTCTGAACAAAAGATCAGTAACAACAACAACCGCAGAGGCCCGGTATGGTCAGGGATTCAGGGTGCGGGTTTTTGATAGCTGTTGTGTTCATGGCACCAAAAGTAGGAAAAGAAATTAGCTTTGCAAATTAAATCTACAAAAACTATAGTCTTTATAGAATATGACATATATTTGTCCCCGAAACGTTCTTTAAACTTATTCGGAAAAACCGGGAAAACGAACAAGTGATGTATTGGCAACCTGTATTCCGTGTATAAAAGGTGCTAAATATAAGAAGCTGTTTAAAATACAAAAGCAGATCGTCATTGCGAGTGAGCACCAGCAGGACTGGAAAAAACAGTAAGACATCTTAAAAAAAGACCGTCCTTGCGAGTGACAACCAGCTCGACTGGAAAAAACATTGATGACATCCTAAAAAAAGATTGTCATTGCGAGTGATCACCAGTGGTAAACTGGAAAAAACAGTTATGACATCTAAAAAAGGCCGTCCTTGCGAGGAGGTACGACGAAGCAATCCCCAAATTACAGGGCGGATTTGCATAGCGACTCTGTAGGTCGGGGATTGCTTCGTGCCTCGCAATGACGGCGGTGAGGGGTTTGTTTTTAAAAAATACATACTGAAAATCAATACTTTACAACCATGTCATTATAAGGAGGTACGACGAAGCAATCCCCAATTTACAGAGCGGATTTGCATAGCGACTCTGTAGGTCGGGGATTGCTTCGTGCCTCGCAATGACGGCGGTGAGGGGTTTGTTTTTAAAAAATACATACTGATAATCAATACTTTAAAAGTATGTCATTATAAGGAGGTACGACGAAGCAATCCCCAATTTACAGAGCGGATTTGCACAGCAACTCTGTAAGTTGGGGATTGCTTCGTACCTCGCAATGACGATAGCGAGAGTGTTGCGTGTGAGAAATATATACTGATAATCAACTATTTACAATCGTGTCATTATAAAGAACGAAGCAATCTCTATGCTGCACAGAGCAGATTTGGATATCCGACCTGTCTGTGTAGAGATTGCTTCGTTCCTCAATGACGCTTGAATATATGCCTCATTAGAACTATAAAAGCATCAATAAATCAAATTTACACAGGCTCTAACGTTATCGGCAGAGCAGTAAGAAAATACAGCTGCCTGCACCTTTCCGGCATACATTAAATAAGATGATAAAAGCGAAACGGTGAACATTTACCCTTGAATTAATTAAAACTCCCATGAAAAAAAGATTAACATCGTTCTTGTTTTTTACGCTCGCTGTTGGTGTAACCGCCGCAAGCGCACAATCGTTTATCGCCGAAGGCCCCTGGCGTGGTGTATTCCACCAGGCCAATGGTACCGAAGTGCCTTTTAATTTTGAAGTGAAAGGCAAAACAGCTGCAACGGCTAAATTATACCTGGTAAATGGACCCGAACGCTTTGTAGCCAGTGGGATAACCACTAAAGGCGATTCGCTTTTTGTTGCCTTTGACCAGTTCGATAATGAACTGGCATTGCAGGTTAACGATAAAAAGCTAAGTGGTGTGTTGCGTAAAAAAGATAAATCGGGCCATATAACCCCGGTAGAAGCCACTTTTGGCGAAACCTATCGCTTTGCCGATAATGGTGAAAAACCCGCCGCAGACCTTTCGGGCAAGTACGATGTGGTTTTTAAAGGCCGCAACGGGACAGATGAAAAAAAAGTAGGGCTTTTTAAACAGCAGGGTAGCAAATTAACCGCAACCTTTTTGAGCATTACCGGTGATTCGCGTTATCTTGAAGGTGTGGTGCAGGGGCATCAATTTTATCTGTCCTCTTTTATCGGGAGTGGAGCAGCTTACTATACCGGCACATTTGATGAGCAGGGACAAATTATCGGGACCGCGAACGGCGGTGCCTTTACTGCCACTAAAAACGCGGAAGCCGCTTTACCTGACCCATATAAGCTAACATATTTAAAAGAAGGCTATAAAACCTTTGATTTCTCTTTACCTGATGCCGACGGCAGGCAGGTTTCCCTGAAAGATGACAAGTTCAAAAATAAAGTGGTGATCCTCACCATTGGTGGTACTTGGTGCCCCAACTGTATGGATGAGGCCGCGTTTGTTGCCCCCTGGTATCAGAAGAATAAGAACCGTGGCGTAGAGATTGTTGGTGTACAGTTTGAGCGTAAAGCCGACCCCGCCTATGTGAAAAACGCTATGGAGAATTTTAAAAAGCGTTTCGGTGTAACCTATACCGAACTATTTGGTGGTTTGGCCGACAAAAAAGCGGTAGCAGAATCTTTTCCGGCATTGAATACTTTCCTGTCTTTCCCTACTATTCTGTTCATCGATAAAAAAGGCAATGTGGATAAAATCTATACCGGTTTTACCGGGCCGGCCACAGGCGAGTATAACACGCAGTTTATCAAAGAATTTAACGAGGAGGTGGATCAGTTACTCAAAAAAGAAACCATCTAATCTATTAGTCTAACTAATCTGAGTGTAAGTTTTGTAATAACTAATTTAATCTATAGGGGTTATAGAATACCTTTGCTGCAAATGATAGAGCTAAAAAATGTTACCAAAACATTTAAGAAAAAAAACAGCCAGGTAACCGCCCTTTCAAATGTATCTCTGGTTGTGCCGCAAGGCAGTATTCTTGGTGTTATAGGGGCCTCTGGGGCGGGTAAGAGCACGCTGATCCGTTGCGTTAATTTATTAGAAAAGCCAACAAGGGGCGAAGTGATTGTTAACGGGCAAAATTTAACCCGGCTTTCTTCATCTGAACTGGCGAAGGCACGGCGACATATCGGCATGATCTTCCAGCATTTTAACTTATTGTCATCGCGAACAGTTTTTGAAAATATAGCTTTTCCGCTCGAATTGGATAGCACACCCAAGTCGGTTATTAATGATCGTGTAAATGAGTTGTTGAAATTGGTTGGATTGGAAGAAAAAGCAAACGAGTATCCTGCAAATTTATCGGGAGGGCAAAAACAAAGGGTAGCTATTGCCAGAACGCTGGCCAGTAACCCCAAAGTGCTTTTATGCGATGAAGCTACAAGCGCGTTGGACCCAGCTACAACAAGGTCGATCCTTGCTTTGCTAAAAGATATCAACCAGCGTTTTAATATCACCATTTTACTGATCACCCACGAAATGAATGTTGTTAAAGCCATTTGTACTGAGGTTGCAGTGATCAGTGATGGAAAGCTGATTGAACGCGGATCGGTTAGTGAGGTATTTTCATATCCCGAAACCTCGCTGGCAAAGCAGTTTATTGCATCATCGCTCCACGCGGCATTGCCGGTTGAGTACGAAGAGCGTTTAACAGCTTTACCATCGGGCAAAAACCATCCGGTGGTAAAGCTCGAATTTACCGGGCGTTCTGCCGAGGCCACAATTTTATCTGAAGTGAGCAGGCTTTTTGAAGTTGATAATAACATCATCAGTGCGCAAATGGATTACACTGGCGATGTTAAATATGGAATTATGTTGATTGAAATAACGGGTACGCCCGGGAATACAGAAAAATCGCTGGCATATTATAAAAGCAAACATATTGAAGTGGAGGTATTGGGCTATGTCTGAACCGATGGTATGGATGATTTTAAGAGGTTTGCTTGAAACGATAGTGATGACCTTTGTATCCGGTTTTTTTGGATTTGTAATTGGCTTGCCTACAGGTGTACTGCTGTTTATGACACGCAAAGGACAGGTTTCCGAAAATCGATTGTTAAACAGTACGGTTTCTGTTCTTGTTAATATATTCCGGGCAATTCCATTCATCATACTTATTGTGTGGATGATTCCATTTACAAGGGCGTTGGTTGGTACATCAATTGGTGTGCAGGCTGCATTGGTCCCATTGAGTATTGGCGCTGCGCCTTTTATAGCCAGGATGGTTGAAAACAGCCTGATAGAGATTCCTAACGGATTAATAGAAGCAGCACGGGCGATGGGAGCAAGGCCATTTCAAATTGTAATGAAAGTGTTGTTACCGGAAGCGCTGCCGTCTATCATTGGTGCCGCATCAATTACGCTGATAACCCTTGTAGGTTATTCGGCCATGGGGGGTGCAGTAGGTGCCGGCGGATTAGGGCAAATTGGTTACCAGTATGGCTACGTTGGGTATGATATAGTGGTAATGAACACGGTATTGGTTTTGCTGGTGGCGCTGGTATTTCTTATCCAGATCTCTGGTGAGTTCATCGCAAAAAAGGTGGACCATCGTAAATAATAATTTAAAACATGAACATAAAAACGTTAAGCAGCATTGTTATACTGTCTGTAAGCCTGGCTGCCTGCGGCAGAAAGCCAAAAACGAATAATAGCAACCAAATTAAGGTAGGGGTAGAATCGGGCCCGGAATATAAAGTAGCGGAGGCCGCTCAAAAAGTTGCCAAAGAAAAATATAACCTCGATGTAGAACTGGTTCAATTTAGTGACTATGTAATGCCGAACGCGGCTTTAAGCCAGGGAGATATTGATCTGAACGTTTTTCAGAACAAACCTTACCTCGATGTACAGGCTAAGCAGCGGGGATACAAATTCGCTATTCTCGGTAATACGTTTGTTTTCCCTTTAGCAGGATACTCACATAAAATTAAAAGTATCGATCAGCTAAAAGATGGCAGCACAATCATCATTCCAAACGATCCTACAAACAGCGGCCGTTCGCTGTTGCTTTTACAAAAGGCCGGCCTGGTAAAGTTAAAGGATGGTGTAGGTTTATTGCCTACGCTAAATGATATTGTAAGTAATCCGAAGAACCTAAAAATATTGGAGCTTGAGGCGCCCCAATTGCCGCGTTCGCTGGATGATCAGAACGTAACCATCGCCATAATCAACAACACCTTTGCCGGGCCGGCCGGCCTGGTTGCCAAACGCGATGGTTTGTTTATTGAAGATGAAAAATCACCTTATGTAAACATCATCGTATCAAGGGATGACAATAAAAATCAGGACAATGTTGCCCGGTTTGTAAAAGCTTACCAATCGCCGGAGGTGGCGCAGGCTGCCGAAGTTGCGTTTAAAGGCGGGGCGATTAAAGGCTGGTAAACACGGGCATGGGTTAAAGCTCCGGTAGATTAATGGGGATGCCATGTGTTGTAAATGGCGTAGTTATAATGAATGATGCTTGAACTGTTTTGTAAAGGAACCGATTGAAATAGGCAATTTTCAATATTATAACTTATTAAGAAAATTATCTTTTATGCGGTGCTATAATTGAGGGAGAATTTGTTTTCGGCTGATTATTCTAAATTCTGAAGGGGATAGTCCGGATACCTTGCGAAAATAGCGGCTGAAGTAAGCATAATCCGTATATCCCAATTCATAAGCAATTTGCTTTACATCAACATCGCTATGATATAGCAGGCGCTTAGCTTCGCTAAATATTTCCTGTTGTATCCAGTAACTCACCGTTGAGCCTGTAACTTTTTTTATAGCCTCATTTAAATAACCACACGAAACATTAAGTTTTGAGGCATACAATGACGGGCTTTTTATGGTATGGATATTGGCTGCAAGCAATTTTTTAAATTGACGGGCAAGTTCGGCAGATCGTGTATGTTTATTTTGTGCAGTTACTACATAATTATAGGTACTGGCCGCCATCCCTAAAAACGATTGGACAAGGGTATGTATAATGGACAGGTAATATTTATCATTTTGCCTTTCGGTAAATTCATTAAGCAAAAGGTTTAGTAGGTTTGAATACTGCTTTAGTTCGTAATCTGTTAGTGTACACGGCAGTTGTAAGTTTTGTCGGTGCTCAAAAACATCGCTAAAATCAGCAGAAATTAATGATGTGTCTACTGCGAGAAACCATCCTTTAGCACGGTCTGGTTTTATAAGGCAATGAATTTGTGACGGTAATATGTAGTAAAGCTGACCGGCAGTAATAATGATGTCCTGCAAGTCTACCTTTAAAGTTCCTGAACCGTCTGTAAGCAGAAAAAAAATATAATGATCATCCCGGTGTACATCAGAATTTTCCGCTATCTTTTGGTGCTTATCGTCGGGTTTAAAAACTTTAATCTGTAAACCTGCATTCGTCTTATTTTGCAACTGATCTATCCGAATGCTTTTCATCACTACAAAAATACCGTTATATCTTTAAGTTCAGTAGTTTGTCTGCATTGCCATGAGCAATCTTTGCTATTTGTTCATCAGGAAGTTCAATCGCGTTTAAAAACTCAATACCCATTTCGTTTGTACTAAAGGGATAATCAACAGAAAACATAACATTGTCAATGCCAAAGGTATCTAAAGCAATTTTTAAGGGAGGCTGAGTAAAAAAGCCACTGGTTGTAATATGCACCTGCCTATGGAAAGTATCGGTTAGCGTACGTTGGTTTGCACCTCCGTTTCCTGGTTTAAATGCTTTCTCAGACCTCGCCATCATCATCGGCAGCATTTCTCCCATATGCCCAATAATTAATTTTAGTTTAGGATACATATCGAAAACGCCTGAAAAGAGTAGCCGTAAAACATGCAGCGCCGTTTCTGAGTG
Organism: Mucilaginibacter cryoferens; assembly: GCF_014205845.1. Lineage (GTDB taxonomy): Bacteria > Bacteroidota > Bacteroidia > Sphingobacteriales > Sphingobacteriaceae > Mucilaginibacter. Next base: position 28,465 of record NZ_JACHCR010000020.1, on the reverse strand, counting down.
CCATCCCCAGCCGTAACAGGCTAAAGCTTCTGCCATACCCGAGTAATTAGGTAGGCCGCTATAATAAATATCGGCTATTCCTTTTGGCGGCAGACCCGGGTGGAGATAAATTGGAACGTCCAGTTTTTCGGCGCGTTCAAATATCGGTGCAAATTCGGGCTGATCTAAAAACTTATCCCCTGTCAACCCCCGAATCATGGCACCACGAAACCGGTATTCTTTTACTGCTCGTTCTAATTCATCTGCCGCGGCAAGTGGAGCCGTCATCGGCAGATGGGCAAAGGCCGTAAACCGGTTCTCAAAACCCGCAATTTTTTCGGCTATCAGGTCATTATACTGCATTGCAAAAGCGGGGCCTTTGTCTGCGCTTAAGAGATTAGCGCCCGAACTATCTACAGAGAGCACTTGCATTGTTATACCATTAACATCCATTGATTTTAAACGCTCTCCGGTAATATCGGCCAGTTTTGGAACTATCCGCTGCATAGCTTCTGATTGCCCAAAACCGCCCAAAGCTTCTTTGGGTATTTTGCCTGCCATTTCTGGAAAAGAAATATGTTCTTCAAGTGTAACTATTCGCATTTTATATAATGTTGTTTGCAGTTAATAACGGGGGGCATTAAGCATGCATCGTAGCAATACAAAGGAAGGTATTAAACAGTTAACCCAAAATGTATTATCAATGGAAGTTGCAGGACTATTCATGGTTAATTGTAACTAAGCCCCGGGTCTGTTTAGAAAAAAATATTTAACGACGAATGCTATTCGGACTTTGGCCAGTGTTGGCGTCACACCGTTTGGTGGAAGAATTGACGGAAAGAGGGGAGTTGAATAACTACAAGTTAGTAAAAGCAGAGTTAAATAATTCATTACATTTGATTGATAAACCAATTATGTCTGCTGAATGGATAGTTATTGACCATGAACTGGTTGCTCTTTTAAGAGAGGGTAATAGGGCGGCATTTGCCAAAATTTATCAGCGTTATTGGACGGTGATGTATATGCATGCACTAAAAATGCTCAAAAGTGAAGATGATGCAAGAGATGTAGTACAAGAAATATTTACCTCTTTATGGCTGAAAGGCCAATCCATCAATCCCGATGTTAATTTAGCCGGATATCTTTTCGTATCCACAAAAAATAAGGTTCTTGACCTGATAGCCCACAAACGTATCCGTTTGGATTATTTAGACTCCTTATCATCTTTTACAGAGGCACATGGTAACCAGATATTAGCACGTATTGAGGAAAAGGAACTACTACAGGCCCTCCAGCATGAAATTGAGCGGTTACCTGCAAAAATGAAGCAGATTTTTGAAATGCGAATTAACGAGCACCTAACTTATATAGAAATTGCCGATCAACTGAACATTTCCGACAAAACGGTTAAAAAACAAATCAGCAATGCCATCGCTATAATCCGCCCTAAACTACGCCACCTCTCCATTGCAATTATATTTTTATCTAAATTGTAATTTTTTTTCATTTCGTCTACTACTTCCTGTTCTGCCGGCCGTTTACCTTAAACAACCAATTAATAAAACCATGACCAGGGACCAAGCCCAGGATTTACTGAATAAAAATAAACTCGGCCAATGTACGGCGGAAGAGCAGGCGCTTTTGGACCGCTGGTATTTTCATGAGGCTGCCAAACAAGAGGCTGCTGAGGGTCCAGAGGATGTCTTAGAAGAAGAACGATTGATCTGGAACCGGATACTGCAAGAAATTCCTGACGATAATAATATACGACAATTAAAAAAATGGTATTCCATCGCTGCCGCGATAATTCTTTTCTGCTTTTTATCAGGTGCCTATTTTCTCTTAAAAAAGCCGGTCATCGGTAATTTGACAACAAAAAACCAATTACTCAAAAACGATATAGCCCCCGGAGGTAATAAAGCTATTTTAACGCTTGCAAACGGCACCCAGGTTGTATTGGATGATGCCAAAAATGGAAATATTTCTCAAAATGCTGGTATCAAGGTAAATAAAACAGGCAACGGTGTTTTAGTTTATCATTTTAACAAAAGTGTTTCGGGTGAAAATACGGCAGCGTCGGCCGAAATTAATACAATTACAACCCCGCGCGGCGGCCAGTATCAGATTGATTTAGAAGATGGGACAAAAATTTGGCTAAATGCAGCATCGTCTATCAAATTTCCGCAAGCATTTACCGGTAAAAACAGGCAGGTTGAATTAAGCGGTGAGGCTTATTTTGAGGTGGCAAAGAACAAAGTAAAACCCTTTATAGTAAAGGCAAACGGAACGCAGATACAGGTATTTGGTACGCATTTTAATGTAAATGCCTATACCGATAATTCCAGCATAGCTACTACACTGTTAGAGGGCTCTGTTAGTATGACTTACGCAGGTGCCACAGTAATGCTTAAACCCGGGCAGCAGGGAGTAACAGGTGAACCGGGTTTACCAATTAAAACCCGTTTTGTAGATACCGAAGAAATTACGGCCTGGAAAAATGGCCTTTTTATATTTCATGATCAAAGTATTGCCAATATAATGAAACAGGTTAGCAGGTGGTATGATGTTGATGTTGAATATAAAGATGGAGTGCAAAACAAAGAGTTTGGAGGTACTATATCCAAATACAAAAATATAACCGAATTGCTAAACAATATACAACTTACCCAAACCATACATTATAAGCTTGAAGGAAGGAGGATAATTATTATGAAGTAGTTTTATTTTCCCTATTATACTATCTGTAATCATCGGGAGCATTTGTTTAGTTCCCGGTATTAGTCTTGTAAATAACCAGAGGTGTTCGAACCACCCCTGGTATTACGTTTCAGGTAAACAAATAATCGTATTCAGTAACCAATTATTTACCCTCATTCAAATGTATAAAATTTTAATTGCAATCAAATGCAGGAGGCTCTCCTGTGTCCTATCCAAGCTTTTTCTTATTATGAGGTTGTCAGTCTTTTTACTTCTGATTTCTATACTACAGGTTAGCGCAGCATCAACCGCAGCGCAAACAATTAGCTTAAATGCATCTAACGCCTCATTAACGTCCACTTTAAAAGAAATTCAAAAACAAAGTGGCTTTAATATAATTTACGATGCGCAAATGATCAAAAAGGCGGTATCGGTAAATGTGCACATTAATAATACAAGTTTGGTTAATGCCTTAGCGCAATGCTTTCAGGGGCAACCATTTACTTATGTTATTAATGATAATACCATTGTAATTACACCCCAAAAACAGGAAGAAAAACCTGTGCCGGCTATTTTGGTTAAGGGTATAGTTAAAGATTCAAAAGGCCAACCTATTCCTGGTGTTAGTGTTAAAATTAAAGGAACGGCAATTGGTACACAAACCAATGCCGATGGTAGCTATACTATTACGGTAAATAATAGTAATGAGGTATTAACTTTTAGTTTTATTGGTTTTTTAACCCAGGAGATTGCCGTAGGCGATAAAACCAGGATAGATGTTATTTTAGCAGATCAGGATTCAAAACTTTCTGAAGTTGTGGTTGTGGGTTATGGTACCCAGAAAAAAGCAAACCTCACAGGTGCGGTATCAACTGTTGGCGCTGCACAGTTAGAGAACAGGCCGGTTACGGGTGTTACTAATGCGCTGGCAGGTACTGTTCCAGGTCTTACTATTGTATCCACCAGCGGTCAACCGGGTAAAGATGCAGGTACCATTAGTCTGCGGGGGCAATCGTTGAATGCTACCAACGCGTTAGTGGTTATTGATGGTGTTATTTCTGGAACCAGTGAACTGAATAGCATCAATCCCGATGATATCGACAATGTTTCTGTTTTAAAAGACGCTGCTTCTGCATCAATTTATGGAAACCGTGCCTCGGGCGGGGTTCTGGTAATTACTACCAAAAAAGGAAAAAAGGGAACCGCGGTGATTACTTATAGTAATTCTTTCGGTAAAAATAAAGCCGTAGCGCTGCCCGATTATCTGCCTTCCTGGCAAGCAGCCTCCATGTATGATCAGGCACGTGTAAATGAAGGCCAGACGGCTGTTTATACTGATGCGGAAATACAAAAATTTAAAGATGGTTCAGATCCGTATAATTATCCCAATACAGATTGGCTGGGCCTGTTTTATAATGGCAATGGCTTTCAACAAAATCACTATTTAGGTGTTAGCGGCGGTAGCGACAAAACAACTTATGCTCTTTCTATAGGCTATTTTGATCAAAATGGTATTACTAAAAATACCAATACGCAGAGATACACCACACGCTTAAATTTAAACACCAAATTAAAAGATAATTTATCTGTTTTTGGGTATTTCTCTTATGCCTATCAGCCGCTAACAGAACCGCAAAGCTCACGGGCGGGTACTCCGGGTTTTCCACAGGTTATCTTCCAATTCAACAGAATTTCACCAATAATCCCCGCGTATTTTAAGAATGGCGATTATGGAAGTATATCAGATGGAAGCCCTTTGGCATGGATCAATTCTCCATCATTCGATAAACAAAATTCTTATAATTTTCAGGGAAGTGTTGGTGCCGACTGGGAGATAGTAAAAGGGTTGCACTTTAAGCCGTCATTAAACTACAAGCTTAATACCAATCAAAACTCTACTTTTGTTGCATCTGTACAATATTATAATCCTGACGGCAGTACTCTTGGCCAGGCAAACGTTAATAATTCAACGCAGTATTATAGTAGTTTTACCTACATTTCGCCGCAAGCATTATTAGAATACGGAACCCAAATAGGTAATCACAGTATTAAAGTGTTAGCCGGTGCATCGCAGGAGTACAGCCATAATTACAATTTGACCGGTTATAGGCAAAATTTTGTAAACAATAGTTTAAGTGCGCTGAATGCGGCACCGCCTGCAGATCAGTCGACCGCAAATGACGCTTATGATTCAGCGCAGCGATCATTTTTTGGCCGGGTTAATTACGATTATAAAGGTAAATACTTATTAGAGGGCGATATTAGAGATGATGGGTCATCTCGCTTCGCGCCTGCTAACAGATGGGGCGTTTTCCCCGGTGGATCAATAGGCTGGAGAATATCTGAAGAAGACTTTTTTAGCAAGTTAAAATCTGTAATACCCAATTTAAAGTTACGTGCATCCTGGGGTAAATTAGGTAACCAGGATATCACAGGATACTATCCGGCCATTGCAACGGTAAGCTCTGGCCAAAATTATCCCTTTGGAGGCTCTATTGTTGGCGGCCTTGCACCAACAGCCGGAGTTTATCCCAATATAGTATGGGAAAAAAGCACGCAAACAGATATTGGTTTAGATGCTGATTTCCTAAACGTATTTAGCTTTACTGCCGATTATTTTTATAAAAAAACAAGTGATGCCCTGTATCAGGTAACACTTCCGCAAACTTACGGATTGACTGCACCGTTTGTTAACGGCTCAACTTATCGAAACGCCGGTTGGGAGCTTGCGCTGAGTTATCATGATAGGGCAGGCGATTTTAGATGGAACGTTACCGGCAACGCTTCTCTAATAACCAATAAAGTATTACAGCTGGGAACCACAAATGCACCTCAAATAAACGGCGGCATTATAAATCAAGTTGGGCAGCCACAGGGCTCTTTTTATGGCTATGTGAGTGAAGGTTTGTTTCAAAACCAGGCACAGGTTGCAGCACATGCCAGCCAAACGGCCATAAACCCCAATACCGGCCCCGGCGATATTATGTATAAGGATCTCAATGGTGATGGCAAAATAGATGCAAGCGACAGAACTGTATTAGGATCTAATTTCCCTAAGGTAACGTTCGGCTTAAATTTAAATCTGAACTGGAAACAATTTGATCTTTCCGCATTTTTTCAGGGCGCTGCCAACGTTAAAAATTATATCCAGTCGGTTGCATTGGGACAAAACGGAATTGCTGTGGGTAAGCCAACCTCTGCCATGTTAGACAGCTGGACGCCGGACAATACAAACGCCACTTTTCCGCGCTTATGGTTAAATTATACGCAAAACGACCCTTCATCTACTGTTTCATCGTTTTGGGTTAGAAACGCAAGTTACCTGCGATTAAAAAATGTGCAATTAGGGTATACACTACCCGCAGCCTGGGCAAAAAGTATAGGGATCAGCAAACTTCGGGTATATTATAGCGGGCAAAATCTTTTCACATTTACCAGCTTTTATAAATGGATAGATCCCGAAGCTCCCCTTAGTGCAGACGGAAGTGGTTACCCCCAGGTAAAAATTAATTCTTTAGGTCTAAATGTAACTTTTTAAGACTTTCAAAAATTTAAATCATGAGAAATAAATTTATTCTAAATATATTGGCAATACTCCTTCTGTTTTCGGCCTGTAAAAAGGACTTTTTAGACAGAAGCCCGCTGGACGGATATACTAATAACAATTTATGGACCTCGGCAAATGATGCAAATGCAGCGCTTGTGGGTGTTTATAATGGCTGGATAAACGCAGATTTTGTTATTGGCAGTGATTGCGCATCGGATAATGGTTTTGACCAATACCCATGGGAAGGCCTGCTGGTATATGGTAACGGCAGCGTTAATCCTTCACTTGTTGGTGTTTTATCGTATCCTACAACTAAGGCTTACAACTTATACGATTATGTAACTATAACCAAGTGTAATTTCTTTTTAGCCAACATAGGTAAAACACCTATGGATGCAACGCTAAAAGCAAATATGATAGCCCAGGTGAGGTTTATACGTGCATATAAATACGCTATAATGAGCCAGCTGTATGGCGATGTGCCATTGGTTACAACAGTGCTTACAGCAGATCAGTCTCTTGCCTCGGTAAGAACACCAAAAGCCGACGTTGTTAAATTTATCATAAGCGAACTTGCCGCCGCTGCTACTGATTTATCAGTTACTCCCAACTCGGGAGATGGCCATGTTACTAAAGGTGCGGCTTTGGCTTTAAAGGCAAGGATTGAACTTTATAATGGTAATTATGCTGATTGTATTACCGATTGCCAGGCAGTGATGCAAATGGGTTATGTTTTATACCCAAGCTATACTGATCTTTTCCGAATGAAAACCCAGAATAATAATTCTGAGATAATTATATCAGCGCAATATGTGCAATCAACCTACTCTAATAATATGCCAGGCAAAATGGCATCAAACTCTTCGGGTGGTTATTCATCTTTCATCCCGGTACAAAGCCTTGTAGACGCCTATGAGATGGCCAATGGTAAACCTATTACCGATCCCGCATCGGGTTTTGATGCAGCTAATCCTTATGCCAATCGCGACCCACGCCTGGCAGCTACTATTATGTATCCGGGCGAATCATTTACGCAAGTGAACGGTAACCCTACTTACTACGATCCTTTTACTACAACATCTGCCGATTATTATGCAAGCCGTAATAATACTTCGCCAACTGCCTACCTGGTAAAAAAGTATAACTCAAACCTAACCGACTTTAGTCAGTTATTCAACGCCGGTTTGAATATACCGCTTATCCGTTATTCGGAAGTTTTATTAACTGATGCCGAAGCGAAAATAGAGTTGGGTAAAATTGATGGTACCGTGTATGATGATATAAACGCGGTACGGGTAAGAGCGGGCATGCCTGCTGTTGATAAAGCAGTATACGGTAATCAAGCCACCTTGCGTACCCTGGTACGCAACGAACGCCGGGTTGAGCTTGCATTTGAAGGTCTGCGCTTTTTTGATATCCAACGCTGGGGAATTGGTTCGCAGGTAATGTCTGGCCCTATTTATGGCGCTAAACTTGGAACGATAACCCCCTCTACCGGTAAATATACTGTAACAGGTGCGCCGTTAAACATCGAGACAAGGGTGTTTGCCGATAAAAATTATTTATGGCCAATACCGCAAACCGAAATTGACCTTGATAAAAATTTAAAGCAAAATCCAGGTTATTAGTATTTTAGTTAATTAATGTACAGGTTTACAATCCCGGCAAATCGGGGATTGTAAACCTTTTTTATTGATTTTGGATGTTTACTACCCCTTTCTTCTTATTCAGACTTGCTAAAATAAATACCTGGCTTTATTAATCCCCAACTTTTGAACTTGTGTAATATTTCACTGTTTTTTGGGGGATAGCCGGTAAAATGAACACCATAGTTATAATGGCTTAATTGCCGTTTTAACGTTATGTTCAATGAAAAGCAGATACATCTTATCCAGGAGGGAGTTTTTAAAAGATTCCATCATCATGTCTGGAACACCTTTGGTATTAAATGGGGGTATTTTAAATAAGTTGTCTTTAAAAGCCCCGGCGTTTGAGGCTCCCCTCACCTGGGTTCAAAAAACAATCAAGGGATCATCGGCCGGTTTTACCTGGGGCATTCCCTGGCCAAAAGGAAAAATCAAAGCTGGTAGTTCGTTTTATTTAAAAGATCAGGACAATAGCAAGTCAGCAATCCAATCGTGGCCGCTGGCTTACTGGCCAGACGGTTCACTGAAGTGGACGGCGCATGCGGCAGCTCCAGGCTTATCTTCTGGCTCCAACTATGCTGTTGTTGCCGGTAAACTCACCGGCAATATTTCCGGGCTTAGCGTTAATACTTCATCAGACGAGATAACTATTGATACGGGTGCTGTTAAATGCATTATACCCAAATCCGGCAATACACTAATCAGCAGCTTATCCATCAAAAATAAAGTTATCGCAAAAGATGGGAAACTGCTGCTGCTGATACAAAACAGTCCGGATGAGGATGATACAACCTCAATCAGCCGGAAGAATCTTACCGGTACAATTACCAGGGTAGAACTTGAACAGGACGGACCTATCAGGGCAGTTGTCAAAATTTCCGGTGTGTACAGTAATGGAGAGCTCAATTTGTTACCATTTATCGTTCGCCTTTACTTTTATACAGGCAGCGACGAGATCAGGATCATCCATACCCTTGTTTACAACGCCGATGAGCAAACGCAATTTATCAAAGGTTTAGGACTCAGCTTTGATGTACCACTTAGCGGCGAACTGCATAATCGCCATATTCGGTTTGTTAATAGCGAAAATGATGGCTTGTTTGCCGAAGCTGTAAGGGGGCTTACCGGTTTGCGAAGAAACCCCGGAAAAATCATCACGGAGGCTCAGCTTAATGGGAGGGCAACACCTCCCGTAGAACAGTTTCCGGAGGATGTTAAAAAGAACCTGCAATATATCCCGGCCTTTGGCGACTATACCCTGCTTCAAAGCAACTCATCTGGTTTCACCATTCGTAAACGCACAAAAGGAGGGCACAGCTGGCTTAATTCGGGGGCAGGTAGCCGGGCTTTGGGAACGGTTTACCTGGGTACGCCGGACGGTGGGCTGATAGCCGGGATCAGAAATTTCTGGCAAAGTTTCCCGGCGCAGCTTGATATCCGCAATGCAGCTTCTGATGTTGGCAAGATCATCCTGTGGTTATGGTCGCCTGAAACCCCGGCGATGGATCTTCGCTTTTATCATGACGGTATGGGCGAGAGCACCTACGAAAAGCAACGCGATGCACTGGATATTACTTACGAAGATTACGAGCCCGGTTTTGGAACCCCGCAGGGAGTTGCGCGCACGAGTGAACTGGTTATAAAAGCAGTAAGCGCTACACCGGAGCGGGAAGAACTGCGTAACATAGCTAATGCTTTTGAAACCCCGGCACGATTGATAGGTGACCATGCCTATTTGCAGGAGCAGCAGGTTTTTGGTGGTAACTGGACTGTAGAAGACAGAACAAATTTGGCAAAGGCGGCTTTAGAGCAGCAGCTTCAGGGTTATTTTGAATATTATAAGAAACAGGTTGATTACCACCATTGGTACGGCTTTTGGAACTATGGCGATTTTATGCATACTTATGATAGCGACCGGCATACCTGGCGATATGATGTAGGTGGCTTTGGCTGGGATAATTCAGAACTATCTACCGATCTGTGGTTGTGGTATTACTATCTCAAAACCCAGCGGGCAGATGTTTTCCATATCGCGGAAGCCATGACCCGGCATACCGGCGAGGTTGATGTTCATCATCTGGGCAGGTTTGCGCCATTGGGTTCCAGGCATAATGTGATGCATTGGGGCGATAGCGCCAAGCAACTCCGCATTAGTACCGCTGCAAACCGCCGGTTCTATTACTATCTTACAGCGGATGAGCGTGTTGGGGATCTGCTTCGGGAACAGGTAGATGCCGCTAAAGCGTTGAGCCGTATCCAACCAAATCGCAAATTGGAGGGTGTACGAGATCAACAGCAGCCCGAATTTACGGAAGATAAGATCCCGGCCGGGTTTGGTACCGACTATGGTGCCATCGCCGCCGCCTGGCTTACAGAATGGGAACGAACAGGCAGTGAACCTATAAAGCAGAAGCTCATCAATAGCATGATTACCATTGCCGCTCAGCCGCATGGCTTTTTTACCGGGCATGGCATCCTGCACCTGGATACCGGGAAGTTTGATATAACCACTAACCAGGAATTTAGTGTATCCCACCTGAACGCGGTATTTGGCCTTACCGAAATTATCGAAGAATTACTGCTGTTGGTTAACGTACCAGCGTTCGAAAAAGCCTGGCTGCAATATTGCCGGTTGTATAATGCAAAACCGGAAGAACAGCAGCAGGAGCTGGGCCAGTCATTTACCAAACTAAATCTGGGCCAGGGACATTCGCGGTTGACCGCTTACGCGGCCTATAAAACAAAAGATCCAAAACTGGCTGCACGGGCCTGGGCCGAATTTTATGGGGGGAAGGCCGGTATTAAACCAGGCCTAATCAAAATTAAAAAGATAACCGGGGCTGCAGTGCTTAACCCGGTTGAGGAGGATGCCGATGTATCTACCAATGCAGTAGCGCAATGGGGGCTCGCGGCTATTCAATGCCTGGCGTACGCAGGTGATCAGATCCCGTTACAGGAGATAAAATAAAATTTAATCATGACGAATTTCGGTTTTAAAATATTGCTCATAATATTACTTATTGGTACAACTTTTAGTGCTCTTGCACAAAAACAGGTTGAGCACCTCAACCGCGGCTTAATTGGGCTTAAATACGATGACAGGCATGTGTTTCTGAGCTGGCGTTTGCTGGCCGGAGATCCCGAAGGTGCCGGTTTTAATATTTTCAGAGCGCAAAAGGGGCAGCGCGGTGTTAAGTTGAACAAGTTGCCGTTTACAGGTGGAACTAATTTTATTGATAGTACAGCCAATTTACTAGTGGATAATACCTGGTATGTTGAGCCGGTTAATAATGCTGTATCCGGAAGATCACGACCGTTTACTATCCCGGCCGGTGTAATCCCGAAACAGTATTTTTCGATACCGATACAGCAACCTCCCGGCGGAACGCTTGATGGCCAGCCATATACTTATACTGCCAACGATGCCAGCGTTGCCGACCTGGATGGAGATGGCGAGTATGAGATTATTTTAAAATGGGACCCAACAAATGCCAGAAACCCGCCCCAAACGGGGTTTACAGCCAACCAGATCATCGATGCCTACAAAATGGATGGTACACGGCTTTGGCGCATTGATCTGGGTAAAAACATACGGTCGGGCGCTGCCTATACACAAATGTTGGTTTACGATTTTGATGGAGACGGCAAAGCCGAACTGATCACCAAAACAGGCGACGGCACAATAGATGGGCAGGGCAAGACCATTGGCGACGGTACCAAAGACTGGCGTACTTACGATAAAGCTTCGGGTTGTTACGGCAAGATTGTAAATGGCCCGGAGTACCTGACAGTTTTTGAAGGAAAAACCGGCGCGGCTTTGTCAACGGTGAGTTACGTGCCCGATAGATATCCGCTAAATGGTTGGGGCGGCACAGGTGGTAATGGCGGTAATGATAGTACCGGCGGCCGGCCAGACAGGTTCACCGCAGGGGTAGCTTACCTGGATGGCAAACATCCGAGTGCGTTTTTTGTGCGGGGCTGGTATGGCCGCACGGTAATTGCCGCATGGGATTGGAAGAACGGAAAACTCAGCAATCGTTGGGTATTCGATTCTAAAAACAGGGAGAATCCATATTCGGGTATGGCCAATCATAGTGTGAGTGTGGCCGATGTAGATGGCGACGGACGGGATGAGATCTGCGTAGGAGCGATGACGATAGACGATAACGGGCAGGGTTTATACACTACCGGTTTAGGCCATGGCGATGCCCTGCATGTAGCCAAAATGGACCCCGAAAGTAATAGTGTATAGGTTTTTGGCATTCACGAGATAGAAGATACCTCGAAAACGCCGCCAAGACCTGGTGTAGCGTTATTTGATGCCCGCACAGGTAAAGTGAAATTTGCCATAGGCAGAAACATTGATGTGGGCAGGGGAGTGGCTGCCGATATTGATCCCACCCATCCGGGATTTGAAAACTGGGGTGGTCCCGGAGGATTACGCGACCTGAACGGTAAAACGATAAGTGACGTAGTTCCGTCGTCCACCAATTTTGTGATCTGGTGGGATGGCGACCTTACCCGCGAACTGCTGGATAAAAACCGGATAGATAAGTGGGATTGGATTAACAAGCGCACTATAAATCTGTTAACCGCTATAGATTGCGTAGCTAATAATGGCACCAAGGCCACACCCAGCCTTAGTGCAGACCTGTTTGGCGACTGGAGGGAAGAAGTGATCTGGCGAACAAAGGATAATCGGGAGCTACGCATCTATTCAACGGTTATACCAACCACCTACCGTTTTACTACCTTGATGCAAGACCCGCAATACCGTACTGCCGTTGCTGGCGAAAATGTTGGGTATAATCAGCCGCCGCATCCGGGCTTTTACTTGGGCGCAGGTATGCATAAAGTGGCCAAAGAGCAGGTAACTATAGTTGGGCAAAAAAGAAAATAAAAGATGAAGCGATATATTGGCGGTTTACTAATATTGATGACACTCCAACTTTCTGAAGCCCAGGCCCAGGAAAGTGCAATACAGCAGCAAAAGGATGGTAAGAGAGAGCAAAAAGTCATCTTTGAAGAGAATTTTGAAAAGAAGGTGGATACGACCGTATGGAGGATCGAAATGGAAAATTCGCCGGGATCGGCAGTTTATGCTGAAAACAATCAACTGATCTTAAACACCGGAGCCGGTGTAACCGTATGGCTCAGGAAAAAACTTTCAGGAAATGTGATGATCTCCTACGACCGGAAAATTATTGTAGCCGGTGGAGTTTTCGACCGGCTGTCAGACCTCAACCAATTTTTTATGGCTTCGGAACTTCAGGGCGGGCAACTTGGTGTGCGGGGTGGGCAGCTTGATGAATATAATACTATGAAGCTATATTATGTTGGCATGGGCGGTAACTCTAATACTACCACCCGTTTCAGAAAATACGACGGATCTGGTAATCGCATCCTCCTTTCCGAATATAAAGACCAGGAGCACTTGCTGACCGCTGATAAAACCTACCATATCGAAATTGTGGTACTCAATGGGGAAGTGACTTACCGGGCGAACGGTGAACTGTATTTTACCTATAAGGATAAAGATCCTTTAACGGAAGGTTATTTTGGATTCCGGTCTACCAAATCGCACCAGGAGATTAGCAAGCTGAAAATCTACCAGATCCGGTGATCTCCAACGGGGCAGGCCTGCAATGTTAAATTGTAAATAAAACGTCATTTAAATAATAAATACATAAAAATTAAGTGTTCATTATACAATTGTCTATAAAATCTATAGACTTTGTTATATTTGACCAAAATTACCCCGATGTTACTACAGAAAATTCAGGATCGTACGGATAAGGAGTTGCTTGAGCTGCTGAGGCAGGATGATTCTGAAGCATTTGAAGTGATCTACAAAAAGTACTTTAACCGTTTGTATAGTCACGCTTTTAAAATGCTAAAGGATAAAGCTGTTTGTAAAGATATCGTACAGGAAATTTTCGTTCAGCTTTGGACAAAAAGGCATACCCAGGAAATTCAGGCTTTAGAAGCTTACCTGAATGCTATTACCAGGTTCCAGGTTTTTAAAACCATCCGTTCCTCGCGCGTACACGAAGATTTATTTGATGCGGAACATGAATTACCTGTCTGTTGTACCACAGAACATCATATAGCCGAAAAAGAGATCTCCATGGTGCTATCCAGCGGCGTTGCCCAACTTCCAGAAAGATGCCAAACGATATTCACCATGAGTCGTGTAGAGCACTTGTCAACCAAAGAAATCGCTTTAAAACTGGCTATTGCACCTAAAACGGTAGAAAATCAATTAACTATAGCATTGAGGAAACTCCGGGTAAACTTTGCTGATTTTTTACCTGCTTTTATTTTGGTACTGCATTACGGTCTCCATCAAATTTAATTGATCTGCCTTTGGGGGTAAAGGGTAGCCCTGTACACTTACCTATAGATGACCAGGAAAGATTTTCAGGAATTATTAAAAAAAGTTAACTCGGGCAACGCAAGTGCCCAAGAGGAACAGGCGTTATGGGATTGGTATGAGGATTTTGGAAACGATGCGCTTCCGGAAGACGGCATATTAACCGAATTGGAGCAGGATGAATTACTTGCAGATATCCGGTCAAAGATTCAGCCGGCCACATCAATTAAGCGAAGTTTTACTTTAGTTTACAGAATTGCCGCCGCTGTAGTATTGGGCGGTTTTCTGGTATTGGCGGGGTATGTTTATAAAAATTATTTGCAGGAAGGGGATATGCGGTATTCTACTGTTCCCAAAGGAGAGCGACGGAAACTAACACTTGCAGACGGTACTATGGTGTGGCTAAATGCCGATAGCAAACTGAGCTATCCAAAAGCTTTTGCGGCCGACAGCAGAGAGGTTAGTTTATCAGGAGAAGCCTACTTTGAAGTTAAACACGATGCTTCCCGGCCGTTTACCGTGCATACCTCAACTATTGATATACATGTATTGGGTACCATATTTGATGTTAAAGCATATCCGCAGGATCGGCAGGTAGAAACTTCACTCATCCGTGGCTCCGTACGGGTAACTATCAATACCGGTACCAACAATGGCCGGCAGGTTATTCTTCATCCCAATCAAAAATTTGTTTTATCAAACGCTCCGGATGCGCGCAGCGAGCAAACCAGCATCGTTGATAATTCTCAAACCCTGGTTAATGAGATCTCTGGCCTACAGCTGGTTAAAGAGACCGGCTGGCGTAATAATAGCCTGAGTTTTGAAAATGAACAATTTCCAGACCTTGTACCTAAGCTGGAAAGATGGTTTGATATCAAGGTGGTTATTCAAAACCCCCAACTAAATAATTTAAGATTTACCGGTACGCTGGATAATGCCGGCCTTGATACCGTTATGCAGGCTTTAATGTTAAGCGGGCATTTTAATTACAGGAAGGAGGGCGAGCATACCATCATAATTTACTAAAGCGAAAAAAAGGGAAATACCCTAAAGCACTTCCCCGACTTTAATCAACAGGACCAGAGATCAATTGGCGTTAGAACCGGTCCCTTTTTAACCAAATCATTACAATATTATGCAAAAAATCCGAAAGCCTGGCCGGAACAGAACCGCTATGGCTTATAAAGTTCTTTTAATGACAAAATTGACGTTCGTGCTGCTACTGGCCACCTATATGGAGGTATCAGCTAAAGTGTATGCTCAGGAGAGTAAAATTACACTTTCTGTAGAAAATGTCAGCCTGGATAAGGCGCTTAAAGTGATCGAATCAAAATCGAAATATAAGTTTTTTTACAGTAATAACCTTTTTCCTGCCGATAAAAAGATCACCATAAAGGGGCAGGGTATTACCGTAGCCGATGTGCTTACACAGATACTTAAAAATACTAACTTACGGTATAAATTACTGAACGATAATTTAATAGCAATATCCAGTGAAAACGAAATAGTTAATCTTTTTACCGTAAAAGGTAAGGTTACCGACGAAAAGGGTGCGCCGTTGCCGGGGGTAAGTGTTAGGTTGAAAGGGAGTAACAATGGTGTATCAACCGGAAATGATGGTGACTTTCAGCTCACTGTTCCTGCCGAGAACGCTACGCTTGTATTTACTTTTATTGGTTTCAAAAGCCAGGAGATTAACATTGGGCAAAGTCAGATAGTAAACGTAAAATTGATACCAGACCAAAGCAATCTTAACGAAGTTTTGGTTGTTGGCTACGGTACGCAAAAACGTAGTGATGTATTGGGAGCCGTTGCCTCTTTTAACGCTAAGAATGTAGAAGAAAAGCCTATAAACCGGGTGGAGCAAGCCCTGATAGGCCAAATGCCCGGTGTACAGGTTCGCCAGCAAACCGGGATGCCCGGCGCAGGCTTAAGTATATTGGTGCGCGGTTCTGGCTCTATAACCGCTGGTAACGAACCCTTGTATGTATTGGATGGTTTTCCTTTGGATGTGGCCAGCCAAAGCGCCAGCGGAGGTTTTAGCAATAATCCATTAGACGGCCTTAACCCGAATGATATTGAAAGTATCCAGGTGCTGAAAGATGCATCGGCAGCTGCAATTTATGGATCTAGGGCTGCTAATGGTGTGGTAATCATCACCACCAAGAGAGGCCAGGATGGCAAAGTAAAAATAAACCTGAATGCCAAATCCGGTATCAGCCAGGTATCCAGAAAGCTGGATTTGCTTAGTCCGGAAGAATGGGTGAATATGGCCACCACGGTTGCTAATACTGCCTGGGTAAATTCGGGCACAGGGCGTACCGCAGATCAAACCAACGCGCAACGTGCAGCTATATTGGGCCTGGCGGTGGGTACCATCAACACCGGTTATATGACCGACCCCCGGTGGGCAGAAGCCGGGCACCCCGGCCTTACTTATGTAGACTGGCAGGATGAGGTGTACCGTAAAGGTGCCTATCAAAATTATGAGCTATCGGCAAGTGGTGGTAACGAAAACGTTAAATACTTTATATCCGGTAACTACCTCAATCAAAACGGTACGTTGATCAATTCCAATTATCTCAATTACGGACTTAGAGCCAATATAGAAGCTAATGCCAGTAAAAAGATAAAGTTCGGGATAAACCTGGCACCTACCTATTCTATCAATAATTCGCCGCCGGCAGAAGGCAAGGATAACCAGTTAATGAAACTGGCCCAAATGGTGCCGGTTGTAGAAAGTTCTGCCGGGTTAAATACCGGTGCGTATGGTAATGCTACCTACACCTGGGCCAGCCCCAAGCTGATAAGCCCATATGCCTACCTACAAACAGCAGTTAATGAAATTAAAACATCCCGACTACTGGCTTCCTTATATGGAGAATACCAGATTATACCCGGTTTGGCTTTAAGATCAACCGTTAATTACGATGGTGCGGATATCAATAATAAAAAATACACTTCAGACCAGGTTACCGTGGGCGCGGCTTCTTCATTGCTCACCAACCCCGGTTTGTATTCTACAGGATCTTATGCCACGGTTAAAAAGCAAAACTTTTTGAATGAGAACACCCTGAGTTATGATAAAACCATAGCACAGGATCATCATTTGTCGGCGCTTGCAGGTGTTTCCTATAATATCGTTCACTATGAAACGGTGAGCCTGGCAACTGCCGGCGGTTTTGCTAATGACAATATTACTACGCTTAATAACGCAATTGCCAATACTGCCGGGGTAACCTATACGGGTACCAACACCGAAAGCAATAATACCCTGTTTTCTTATTACAGCAGGCTGCAATACAGCTATAAAGATAAATACCTGTTGTCTGGTACCGTGAGGCGCGATGCGTCATCCAAATTTGGCTCGGCCAGCCGTTGGGGAACTTTCCCATCTGCATCAGCAGGATGGAGGGTTTCGCAGGAATCTTTTTTACAGGATGTTAAACAGATCAACGATCTTAAGTTGCGCTTTAGCTGGGGTAAATCTGGCAACAACAATATTGGCGATTATAACTCGATACCCACCCTTACCAACGCCAATTATAGTTTTGGAGGCACTACTCCTGTAGCTGCTACGGGGCAGGTGGTGTCTGCGCTGGCTAATCCTAACCTGAAATGGGAAACTTCATCAACTTATAACTTAGGGTTAGACCTTAGCCTTTTTAACAGCCGTGTTAACTTAACAGTGGATGCCTATCATAAAAAGAACAGCGACCTTTTGCTTAATTTACCGGTATTGTCTGCCAGTGGTTTTAGTTCAAGTCTGCAAAATATAGGCGCGGTTGTAAATAAAGGGTTGGAGATTAGTGTGAATACCATCAATATCAAATCTGCGGCTTTCCAATGGTCGATGAACACCAACATCGCTTTCAATAAAAATACGGTTACCGCACTTGGTCCAGATCATGCACCTATTGAGATTGCATCCGCCTATAGCGGCAGTAATGCGCCTTACCTGCTTAAAGAGGGCTTACCAGCGTTTAGTTTCTATGTTACGAAAGTAACCGGAATACTTACCGCGGCTGACATTGCCGATCCGAAGGTTGCTAAAGTGAAAAACGAGACCGTTGGCGATCCCAAGTTTTTTGACGCTAACAACGATGGCGTGATAAGTGCCGCCGACAGGGTGGTTTACGGGCATCCTACGCCCGATTATACCTGGGGCTGGACCAATACTTTCAAATACCATGATTTTGACCTCAGCGTACTGGTGTATGGTCAGCATGGTGGTTCTATGTTGTCATACCTCGGCAGGGCAATTGACTTTTCGGGCAGCACTACCGGAAATGTGTTAGGTATCTGGCGCGACAGGTGGACACCCGATAATCAAAATTATAACGCACCCAGGGGGAAGTTTGGCTCTACCTATACAGTTCCTTACGTAACATCCGACTGGATCTATTCAACCGATTTTATCCGCGTTCAGAATATCACCCTGGGCTACAACCTCAAAAAGCTGTTTAAAGAGACAAAAGGTATAAGCGCTGCCCGGATCTATGTATCGCTTGAAAATTATTTCGGGCACGATAAATACAAAGGTGGTGTAAATCCTGAAGCTCAAAACACCAACGTAAGCGGCAACAGCAGCTATGCCTTGCCAGGCGATTATGGTGCAATGCCACTCAGCAAAACTGCTTCATTAGGCATCAACTTCAGCTTTTAACCTGTTAAAGAATACAACAATGAAAAATAAGATATATATCCTGTTGGTATTAATAGTTATCATAAGCAGCTGCAGTAAGCAACTGAACCAACAGCCGGTATCCAACCTGGCGACAACTAATTTTTTTACCAATAACAACGATTTTTTACAAGGCGTAAACGGTGTTTATTCTCAGCTGAAGGCTGTGCCCGACCAGCTGTTGTGGCTGGGAGAGATGCGCAGCGATAACATCAACGCGATATCCGACGGTAACAGAGACTGGGACGGAATCAATAACTTTTCGCCAAACATCACCACCGTTGCTTTTGTTACCAACGCCTGGAAGACCAACTTCAACGGTGTTTTTAATGCCAATACCGTTTTAAAAGCGTTGACAGATAAAGGTAGCGTAATTGGCGATGCAACGCTGGTAACCCGTTACACGGCCGAATGCAGGTACCTGCGCGCTTTTTATTATTTTCAGCTAATTAGGCTGTTCGGAAAAGTGCCGGTTATCTCCACACCGTTAACGGCCAGCGAGGTAAACAGTGTAGCTCGGGGCTCTATTGCCGAAGTATACCAGTTGATTCTTGACGACCTGCAATATGCTGCCACTAATCTTCCTGCGTCATACACAGCGGCAAATCTGGGCAGGGCTACTTCTTATGCAGCCAAAGGTTTACTGGGCCTGGTTTATCTTACACGCTCGGGGCCAAATTATGGTATGGATGGCCCCGGCCTGGCCAGTAACGAATATGATAAGGCATTAACCCAGTTTAACGATATTATTGCCAGTAATCAATACAGCTTTTTGAGCGACTATACCAGTATATTTTCTTACAGCAATGAAGATAATAAAGAGGTGCTGTTTGATGTGCAATATGCCAGCAGTATTAATGGTGCAGGCTTCCCGAGTGACCTTGCTCCGGTAGCTTACTGGACAAGTCTGGGTATTTCCAATACTTACGGTAATGGTTATGGAGCCAGTTCATTTGGTATCACCAATAATTTAAAAACCTCTTATACAGCAAGCGGAACAGACAAAAGGTATGCTTTCAATGTGGCAACAACCTATACCAGTCCCTTTATCAAAAAGTATATTGATATCACTAAAAAGGGAACCAGCGGTACCGATTGGCCTATCAATTTTATCCTGCTCCGGTATACAGATATCCTGCTGATGAAGGCTGAGTGTATATTGCACGGTGCCCCGGGTTCACAGGCCGATGTAGATGGTATTGTTAACCAGGTAAGAGGCCGGGCCGGGTTGGCGGCATTATCCAATGTTACTTTAAGCACCTTAATGGAGGAGCGCAGGCGCGAATTTGTGGGTGAGGGGCTCCGCTGGAACGATCTGATACGGGAAGGGTTGGCTGTTGATACCATGAATGCGTGGATCACATCTGATGCTATTACCAATGTTAACCAGGTGGTGGCCAATTATATTATTTACCCGGTGCCTACAGCCGAGATTCAGACAAAGGCCGGCTTGTATACGCAAAATCCCGGATATAATTGATTTGGGTTATGACAGCAAAAAAACATATCAAGCAACTTTTGCTGCTGATAGTAGTCGCGCTGGTTTTAGGATTTTCCTTACCGGCGCGGCCAACTTTATATATCATCGGCGACTCGACTGTGAGAAATACAAACCAGGTAAAGTGGGGCTGGGGAACGCTTATTGCTGATTACCTGGATACTGCGAAGATGAGGGTCAATAACCTGGCCATCCCCGGCAGAAGCACGCGTACTTTTTTAAAGGAGGGCCGCTGGGCTCATGTAGATTCTTTATTACAACCCGGAGATTATGTGATGATCCAGTTTGGGCATAATGAAAGCGCGGTGCCGGATACCTCCAAAGCAGGTTATCGCGGTGTGCTTAAAGGGGCCGGTGCAGATAGCGTGTTGCTTACTTGGCCAAACGGTAAAAAAGAAACGGTGCACGCTTACGGATGGTACCTGCGAAAATTTATCAGGGAGGCCAAAGTTAAAGGGGCAACCCCCATTATCGTATCCATGATACCCAGAAATGAGTGGTTAAACGGTAAAGTTATTTTAGCAGATAAAGATTATGGTAAGTGGGCTGCAGAAGTGGCGCAACAGCAAAACGTGCCTTTTATTGACCTGAACGGGATAACTGCCCGGAAGTACAATTTGCTTGGACCTGAACGGGTGAAGGCATATTTTCCTGCCGACCATACCCATACTAACAGGGAAGGAGCCATCATCAATGCAGAATCTGTTATTGAGGGCATCCGATCAATCCCCTGCTTTCAATTAAATGATTTCCTGAAAAAATAAAACCACTAAAAAACACCTTATGGAAAACAATAATATGGCGATGATAAAAGGGCTATTTATCGCCCTTCTTTTATTTGCGGGTGGGTATCCATGTTTTGCACAAAATAATACCCAGCCCCCCAATGTGGTGCTTATCCTCTCAGACGATCATAGTTCTATATTTATGGGGGCTTATGGCAATCCAGATGTGAAAACACCACATTTGGATCAGTTGGCCAGGGAAGGAATGCGGTTTACCAATGTGTTTACTACTTCTCCGCAATGCACGCCTTCCCGGGCATCGCTCATGACGGGACGGGCACCGGTAGACATCCGCATGTCGAGATTTGCCAATACTTTGCCACGGGATATTATCACATATCCCGAAATACTGAGAAAAGCAGGCTATTACACAGGTATTTGCGGCAGAAATTATCACCTCGACGGTTCTGGAACATCCCCAGAAACCGAAGCGGTATTCAAGAAATATAATCTGCGGACTTTTAAAGACAGGGTAAACTATGTTAAGATAGGCGGCAATTTTACAGCTTTGCCACAGATGAAAGAGTTTCTTGATCAGAAACCGGCAGATAAGCCTTTCTTTATTCAGGTTAGCTATAATGATCCGCATTATCCGTATGATGCTTACACTTTTGAACCCGATTCGTCTAAAATAAAAATGCCGGCTGGTATGGTAGATTTACCCGAGGTGCGCAAGCATGTAGCAGGCCACATGGGAGAAATATCAAGGATGGATTCTTTAGCCGGCCTTGTTATTGCCGAATTGAAAGCAAGAAATTTGTACGAAAATACCATCGTTATTTTTATGGGCGATAATGGTAGTGCTGTGCTAAGGGGGAAAGGTACGTTATACGATCTTGGACTTCATGTGCCGTTAATTATTAAATGGAGAGATCACATTAAAGGGGGCACGGTTTCCAATACCCTCATTTCGGGCGAAGATATAGCGCCAACTATTTTAGATATGGTTGGTGCTGCTGTTCCTCAAACCTTTACAGGGAAAAGTTTCAAACAGTCTTTTAATGATGTGGCCTTTGAAAATTACGATCATATTTATGCCGAGCGGGGTGCGCATGGCACCCGGCTTCCTAATTCTACTTTTGATTTCGACCTGAGCCGTACGGTATTTTCCAAAAAATATAAGCTGATCTATAATGCTCTTTGGCAGCTTCCATATACGCCTGTTGATTTTGATGAGGGGCCTGCCTGGAAGAAAATAAAGCAACTTCACCTGTTGGGGAAACTAGAACAACCGTACGAACGCCTTTATTTTAACAATGGAAAGGAACGCCCGATGTTTGAATTTTACGACCTGGAAAAAGACCCGCAGGAAATGAACAACCTCAATGAAGACGCCGCTTACAAGGATGTTGAACATACTTATAAAACGTACCTGAATGAATGGATGATTTTGCAGCAGGATTACATTCCGTTGCCTTTGCCGCCAATCCCTGTTAAATAAAACATTTGCTCATCTATGATAAATTAAGTTCGATGAAAATTATAAAATACCTGTTACTATCTCTTTTGGCTAGTCCGCTTTTTGTAAGCGCCCAAACCGGTAAACAACCTAATATTGTTTTTATTCTGGCAGACGACCTGGGCTATGGAGATGTTGGCGCCTATGGGCAGCAAAAGATCCAGACGCCCAATATAGATGAGCTTGCTAAAGAAGGTACCCGGTTTACAGATTTTTATGCCGGTGCGCCGGTATGCTCTCCGTCGCGAGGTGTTTTACTCACAGGTAAACATACCGGGCATGCCACCATTAGGGGTAATATGACCATAAAGGGAGGGCTACCAGGCGGAAAGGAAGGGAAAATAATCTACCGCGCAGGTTTGCTGCCACAGGAGCAAACAATTGGTGATGTACTGCGAAAAGCGGGTTATACCACCGGCCTGGTGGGCAAATGGCATGTGGATGGCTTTGATACCACTGCAACACCATTAGCGCACGGGTTCGATTATTTTTATGGATGGCTTGTGAGCTACCCGCAAACCTATACCAGTACCTACTGGCCGGATCAATGGTATCGCAACGGTAAAATCGTTCCTATACCCGAAAACCAGGGTGGAAAGCGTCAATATTATACCAGCGAAATTATTACAGATGACGCTGTGAAATTTATGGAACAGCATAAAAAGGATAAAAAACCATTCTTCGTTATGGTGAACCATTCTAACCCACACTCTCCACTGGATGCCCCGCATAATACCATATACGAGGGTAAAGATTGGACCTCTGATCAAAAAACTTATGCGGCGATGGTTACTTATTTAGACAATTCTGTAGGTAAAATCAGGAAATATCTTATTGATAATGGTTTGGATAAAAACACCATAGTGATTTTTACATCAGATAATGGCCCCCGTTCTGAGCCAACCAAATCACTGACTGCTGTAGCTGATTTTTTTCAGTCGAGTGGTACCCTCAAAGGATATAAGCGGGACGTATATGAAGGGGGAATCCGTGAACCGTTTATCGTTTGGGGTAGAACGCTGATTAAACCGGGTACCACATCGGCAACTCCCGGCTATTTTACGGATATTATGGCAACGCTTGGCGGAATTGCCGGTGCGAAGCCAGATTTCAGTACAGATGGCATCAACCTTTTTCCATACATACTAAATCCTCAGGCCAGGCCCAAAGCCAGGTTTTTATATTGGGAGTTTTTTGAGGGCGGATACATTCAGGCTGTTCGGTATGGTAAGTGGAAAGCCATTATTAAAGATGGAAAACTATCGCTTTATAATTTAGATACCGATATTCATGAAGATAATAATGTTGCAGATCAGCATCCGGATATTGTAAAACTGGTGAAAAACTACCTTAAAACCTGCAGAACCGAATCGCCATACTGGCCACTCCAATAAAAATGCCATACTACGGTATTTAATCAAAGCTCAACAAAATGGGAGTGGAGGTTATCAAAAGCCTTTAATCTTACAAGCTAAAATAGGTGAGATTAAAGGCTTTTTCAATCGCTTTAGTACCGGGTGAAAATGTATTACCACCCTTTAATTGTGCCTCCGTTAAAAACTATTGTAGAGGCTTGACCTTACCATATTTTTAGTAGAAAAACGGCAATACCCGGGATAGAGCGAATTATCTTTTTTGTATTAAATGTAAAATAAATATAATATCTATGGATTTAATAGATTAATTATATCTTTGTGCTGTTTATTAGTCTCTGTTCAACGCAAAATATATGCATCTTAACACCTGTGTCAGCTTTACTTCTATAACATCATTGCCTAAAGCGGCCTGTTGTTGTTAGCCCCGCTTCACTGAACGTTCCTGATTCCCAGGTCGGCGAATGAGTAAATTCCCAATTGTTTATTGGATGCCACTAATCAGCCTTATGCTTATATAGTCGTTTATTAAACTATCTACAACCTAAACAATTTTAAAAATCAAAACATTTTATTATGAAAAAAATCTTTACTTATGCTATTCTCTTCTTTTTTACGCTGCTAACTTCTGTTCTTCGTGCGCAAACAATAAAAGGGACGATAAAAGATCAGTCGCAAACACTTATCGGTGCTACCATTAAAGTAGACGGGCAGGCTTTAGGTACCACCACTGATGCCAATGGCAATTATTCTTTAAACGTTAAGGCAGGCAGTTACCGTATTATAGCCAGTTATGCGGGCTATGAGAGCAGCTCTAAAAATATTACGGTATCACAGGGCGAAACGGTTAATCTCGATTTTGTACTTAACCAGTTGGGAAACCTTAACGAAGTTGTAGTTATTGGTTCGCGCAGCAGGCCACGTTCACAACTAAATACGCCTGTACCGGTAGATGTGGTTGATATTAAAAAAATAAGCCGGGACGGACCCCAGGTGTCCCTCAACCAGATATTGAATTATGTGGCACCGTCTTTTTCTTCCAACATACAAACTATATCTGATGGTACAGATCATATTGATCCTGCATCGCTGCGCGGCCTGGGGCCAGATCAGGTTTTGGTATTGATCAACGGGAAAAGAAGGCATACCACCTCCTTGATCAATATCAACGGCAGTTTTGGAAAAGGTTCTGTTGGAACCGACCTTAACGCTATACCAACCGCGGCTATTAAGCGTGTTGAAATATTACGCGACGGCGCATCGGCACAATATGGATCTGACGCGATTGCTGGCGTAATCAATATTATACTGGACGACCAGGTAAATGTATTAACCGGTAGCGTTACTACTGGTGGTTATGCCTCTAAAAATACAGAAGGCGACAAAACCTTCGACGGAGGCCAGGTACAGGCAAATTTAAATTATGGTGTGCCCCTGGGTAAAAACGGGGGATATGTAAATGTAGCCGGCTCATACGATTACAGGGATTACACCAACCGGATGAAAGCTTATACCGGTACCATTTATACCGACTATAATGACCCTGCATTGGCAACCATACCAGGTACACCTACCGGCAAGGATATTACTGATGCAGAATTGGCAAAAAGAGGGCAAACACGGTCTGACTTTAACTCCAGGGTGGGGCAGTCTGCTAACCGTGGCGGAAGCTTGTTCTTTAACTCATCAGTTCCGGTATCGGTAGATGCAGAGGTGTATGCCTTTGGCGGTTTGAACTACAGGCACGGCGAATCGGCGGCATTTTTCCGTACCCCTTCGCAATTAACGCAAACCAATGCTTCTATTTATCCAAATGGGTTTTTGCCACTGATTGTTACCGATAATAGCGACAAATCACTGGCCACAGGTATCCGCGGCAAACTGGGCGAGTGGAAGGTAGATCTGAGCAACACTTACGGTCAAAACACGTTGAATTTTACAACCGATAACAGTTTAAATGCATCGCTTTTAAGCTCATCGCCAACTTCTTTTACCGATGGCGGGTACGGGTTTATACAAAATACCACCAATCTTGACCTGAGCCGGTTTTACAAAGATGTACTAAGCGGCCTTAACCTTGCATTTGGTGCCGAGCATCGTTATGAAAACTATAAAATCAACGCAGGCAGTGATGAGTCGTACGTTAATTATGGTAACGCGCTCAATGTGGGTACAGATGCCAACGGTAAACCAATTTTAATTCCTAATCCACAGGGCAATGTATCTACTTTATTTGCAGCCAATGGCGCTGCGCTTGCTGGCGGTGCCCAGGGATTTCCGGGTTTTAGTCCGGCAAACGTAGTGAATGCATCACGCACAGCGGTTGCAGCTTATGCAGATGGAGAAATCAATTTTACCAAAGCATTGCTGGTAGACGGGGCAGTCCGTTTCGAAAATTACTCGGATTTTGGTTCAACCGTTAACTGGAAAGTGGCATCAAGCTATAAATTTTCTGATAAGTTTTTACTTCGTGGCGCAGCCAGTACAGGTTTTAGAGCACCGTCATTACAACAGCGTTATTTCAGCGCCACTTCTACCATATTTGCTAATGGGCAGTTTGTAGAATCGGGAACTTTCAGAAACGACAGCCGCATTGCGCAGCTGTTAGGTATCCCCAAGTTAAAACAAGAAACATCTAAAAATTACAGCCTCGGGTTCACGAGCAACCTGGGTGATTTGAAAATTACTGTTGATGGGTATTATATCAGGATCAACGACAGGGTTATTTATACGGGGCAATTCACCGGCAGCGCAACGGGAACAGCTCAGGATGTTGAAATTTACAATATCCTGCATAATGCAAACGCAACTTCTGCACGTTTCTTTGCCAATGCAATTGATACCCGTACAAGAGGTATTGATGCCGTTATTACTTATAGCAAACAATTAGGTCAGGGCGCTTTCCGGGCAGATCTTTCTGGTACCTACGCAAAAACCGACCTTGTAGGCAAAATACATGCGTCGCCATTATTAGCCGGTAAAGAAAGCACCTATTTTGATGCCGCCAGCACTATATATCTCGAATCGGCGGTACCGCAAAGCAAAATTAACCTGTCATTAAACTACAACCTGGGTAAATGGAATTTCTTCTGGCGCGATGTATACTTTGGCAAGGTTACCGAAGCTACCAACGTGGTAACCGCGCAGGATGTTTATAAAGGCAAAACCGTATCTGATGTAAGTGTTGGTTACGAACTTTACAAAGCTTTACGTTTAACCATAGGCGCAAATAATGTGTTTGATATTTATCCAGATCCAACATCTGTTGCCAACCAAAGTTCGGGCAGGTTCCTATATTCCAGAACTGCTCAGCAATTTGGCTTTAACGGACGTTTTCTGTTTGCCCGTGTATCATTTAATTTATAATGATGTACGTGGCTATTTATAATAGCGTTTGAGTATGTAGATAATTGAAAATAACCTTAGTTGGATGACTAAATTGGATGGCCATGTTGGACTGTGATAACAGCCCGGCATGGCCATTTTTAAATTAAGGTAAAGGAGTAGCTTCTGAAGAAAACAGAGACGCTCTGAGTGCCAACCAGCAATTTGTTACCACATCAAAAGGGTATCTTTTAAGCAGTCCTGCTTATAGCGAGTTTACTGAAGGTGCTGAAAATATTACCCCTGTCTCATGGAGATTGGTGAATATCGCTGGTTACGAAAAAATAGTAGCCGTTATTACCTATGCTGTTTTGACAGAGAAAAAAGATTCGACAAACTAAAAAGAGATTTTTAACCTAATTGAAGACTCTTTAAAATCTTCTGAGTTGTCATAATTTGTATTCCCGATTATAATGGAGATTAAAAACATAGCGTAATTTTTAAAGCTCTTCCACGCCATTTTTTATTATTTCCTAAAAGCGGGACTGTGAAAAACTTTTCGGACTGATATATCAAAACGAATGTTTTATATAAGATGTCACCAAAAATAAAAAAGCCTGCTCATGAGAGGCTTTCGGGTCAGTCATGGTTCAAAGTCCGAACCAGTTTATAGCTGATTTACAAAAAATAGCCCGAATTTAGATACCTTCATGGTGCAAACTCGAACCAATTCTATTATGCCAATCTAAAAAAAAATGATATAATGCAGTGGATAAATTTTGAATTATAAATGCTTTATTTACCACCATTATTATAAATCTAAATCATCATACATGTCATCTATAAAACCTTTAGGTAAGTTATAGTGCATTACGCTTTAATAAGAAATAAAATAGAGCAAACGTATCACTTTTGAACTTAGTCTGATTCCATCCGAACCTTTATATTTCCTAAACCTACAGCAGTGGCCAATTCATTGGAATTATCAATATGCCCCACTTTGGTTGGATATTCCGGGGAAGTTGACCATGAGATTCACTGGCAAAGAGAGCAGTGATTTAGCTGGCGGACGAGTTCAGCAAATGGTGTAAAAGCGTTTT
>NZ_JACHCR010000019.1 GCF_014205845.1 Mucilaginibacter cryoferens | reverse complement strand
CCAGGATCAAACTCTCCATTGTAAAATGTTTTGTTTGTTCACTGACCCTATTATTAATAATAGAATCTGTATATAATTATATCTTTATACAGTATCTAACTTGTTGTTATCATAACTCCCGTTGTCTTGTCTCTCGACGCCCTTTCGGTTGTTACTCTACATGATTTTCTATTTCTTAAAAGAACTTTTCCGCTTCATCATCCGAATCCGCTATATAATTTCTGCAGGTTGCCCCGCTCAATTTGTCATTTTTCTTAGCCTGAGAATCGCTCTCAAACCGTTTTCGTTTACTCACCAACTCTCGTTAACTTTCTCCTCTTTTTTCTCATCTGATTCGCTCAGACTCAACTTCTTTCGTTATCGCTAACACCCTTCCGTTTGGGTCTGCAAAGGTAGAAACCTTTTCCTTATTTCCAAAACTTATTTTTTTTATTTTTTCTTTCGAAATTCTAAGTTTTGACCCGCCTACTACCTCTCTTTTATCCCTCTGTAGCGGGGTGCAAAAGTAGTAAACTTTTTCGCTTTCCGAAATTTTATCTGAAGTTTTTTTGGCTCCTGTTTTATACTAATCTCGCTCGCTTTCCCACCTCAACAAAAACCCTTCACTAACCTTTCTAAGAACAATCCCGATTCCTTATTTGCGGGAGGCAAAGGTAAAATAGATAACAGGCATCAGGTCGGCGGCATGGTATTAGATAGACTCTGTATAATTATCAATGTCAGCAATTATAAAAAATCAACCGTTGGGTTATAATTAAACGAACGGAGAAAGTAAGAAAACCACCATGGAAATTTACCGAAATAGCATATTACAATAGCTATGCTTTTATTTTGCTTCATTTAAAAAACGGTTTTATCAATTGTTTTGACAATCATTTTGTTTGATATTGCGGTTTGCCAATAGTAATCTTTCCTCTTTTATAACCAAAGTTTCCCTCCCCATCGGTTCCCTCAATAATTACTGTATAAGTTCCGGGGTTATCTGCCGCATAGAAAGATACGGTTGCAGATCCATTTTTATCGGTAAAAATATTGGGCTCCCAGTCAATGGTAGACCGTAAATCCGGTGGGGTCTTTGCCATACTATTTACCGTATACCTTGGTTTATAGAATAGCTTAGGCCAGCTTAAAGGCAATGGCTTGTATAAGTATGTGCCAGGCCTATTATCCATAAAATGGCCTTTTCCCGAACGGGTGGTAATTTCGACAAATGCACAGTCATGCAAACTATTATCGCGAAAAAATCGCATGTTGTACATTGAATTATGTATTGGCGAAGCATTTACTTCAACTCCTTTAATATCCTCAGCAGAATGTGATTTTAAAAAATTCATTACATTGTAGGCGTACGCGCTACGGTCAAACTCTTCTAATGGTTCCAGCACAAAACCATCAACGACGAATATTGTGACACGATCTTTAATATACGGAAATGGAAGCTCCCTGCTGTATACTATTCTGAATCCTTTAATATTTTCCAGAAAGACATCCAACCAGCTTTTTTTACCGGCTTTTAGCATATCTTTTTCGTCCAAAACCATATCCGAATTACCCGGTCCATTCAGATTTTGAGATCCCTTTACAATCTTCTTTCCAAATATCTTCACCTCCTTTAATCGATGGTTGTTTACTCCAAAATCGTCCGTTATATCTTTAATAGAATCGGTATTTATAATAAATTTAAGCAATTGCGAATCGCTGTTTATATACCAGGGCGTAGTTGCCGGGTAAGCTGTTTTAAAGTGCGGCGGTGTTGCCTCGTCTACTTTTATGCCAACATTGAAGCTTTTTCCGCTTTTGTTTACAGCTTCCAAAAAAAAGGCAGGGGTATCAATGCGGGGGAAATCATTGAAAACAAACCTGCCGTCGTTATCTGTTATTGTATCCTTTGCCACCAACGGTGATCTGGATAAACCCTGCACATGAGTTTTTTTGACCGGATTGTTAAGCGCGTTGATAACCCGCCCTTGTATAGAAAATTCTTTTTCCGCCCCGAACCTTGGCAATTGTTTATCAGTCGGCCAATCGAAACTGCTCCAACCTTGTGTAAGCAATAAATTATCAAGAGCCTGCCACGTTTGTTTGTTATTTGCCGGGAAATAATATGCGGGATTTTCTATATATCCTTTTAAGTCTCCCGTAAGCAGTAAATGAACAATTATATTATCAGCATTCAATGTATCTTCTTTTATCACTGAATCGTCTGTTACCGACATTGAAAAATTGCCGCTAACTGGTTCGCCGGTTTTATCGGTAACATTTAATTGCAAAGTAACGCTGTCTCGAGGGGAAAAAATTACATTGTTATAGACAGTCTTTATATCAAGATTATCGTTATGGTCGATAAAAAACAAACGTTCGTTCAGCGAACGGCCTTTGTTTGTGAACAAAATAAAATGCGCGATACCAGAAGGGAATAAACGTTTTGCAATTGCTTGCTGCACTTTGCCGGTGGCAAAGTTTAAGACAGCAGCATAACAAACAATGCCCCTGGCTTTGCCGATTAAAAAAAAGTTTTCGCCTAATTGTTTCACATCGTTAGTTGCGTCTATCGATACAATGACAGAATCTTCATCAAAACCGCCCCGGACATTTAAGATAGTTCCCGAATTTTTTACGGTGGGCAATAGGTACTCTTTAATTTTCCCATCCGGCAGGTTAACTTTGGCAGTATAGATTTCTGCATTTTTTACCGTTAAATCAAAGCTACCGATCCCGTTGTGCGAGGATTTAAAGATAGCCACCTGTTTTTGTTTGTGGTCGGTTATTATTCCCGAAATTTCGGTTCCTTTTCCATTTTCGCCTAATGCTTTAAAACCTATATGAGCTGGCAGACCCCCAACCAGATCTCCTCCTTCCGGCAAAAACTGGAGATCTGTATTTTCAGGGCGGGTTACCTCCAACGGGATAACTGCACTTTTGCTTTTATCTGTACTCTCTACAAGTATAAAAGGGTGAGATGATTTTCGCGGAAGAGAAAAATTCATCTTTAGCAAACCTTGCTTATCGGTATTGGCTTGTAGTTTATAAAGTTTTTTTGTTTCCGCGTAAACGCTTAATTGAAATTGCCTGCCGGCCATAGGTATTTTATTTATACCGGCAAACTGCAATTGACAGCTGATCTGGGTTTTATCGCTGGTATCCCTGGCATTAATTTTCGTATTTATTAACAACCTGGTTTCGCGCGGACCTGCAACGAAGAAATGATGGGTGTAAAAAATATCGTTATCAAAATTCCTCATCCAGTTGGTGTAGGCATGCAGGGTATAATCCCCGGATTTAAAATTGGTAGTATCCAGGCAAATATTACCCCAGCTTAAGCCATTAGATACGGGTATTAAATATTGCTTAACCATTTTACCGCTATCAGTAGTAATATCAATATGCAAGATGCCGCTTTTGGCGGATAGAAATTCGGTAGGTGCATTAAACAAATACGCTTTGAACCAAATAGTATCGCCAATGGCATAATAGGGTTTATCAAATTGTAAGTACAGCTTTTC
Organism: Mucilaginibacter cryoferens; assembly: GCF_014205845.1. Lineage (GTDB taxonomy): Bacteria > Bacteroidota > Bacteroidia > Sphingobacteriales > Sphingobacteriaceae > Mucilaginibacter. Next base: position 140,843 of record NZ_JACHCR010000019.1, on the reverse strand, counting down.
GGCAGGATTTGCATTGGCCAGGCTATCAGATCGGGAAGTAATTGAAAGCAAATCCTTTTTTAAAGGAACTTGCGAAATTGCTAAAGAGTCAGTGTGTATTTTTTGCTCATTGGGGTTACTTTTTTCTGCCTCGGACACATAGTCTACCGGTAAAAGTTCAGCGGCACGGCTCTGGCCCCAGGCACCGGCAAATGATAAGCTGTTGGGATTAATGATGCCTCCATTGTTATCAAACAAAACATATGGCATATTAAAACTTATCACAGTAACGTCTGTATTATTTGGATTTTTCAGGTAAGAAATCTGCGCGTTTTTTGAAAATCGGTGTTTTTTATTGTAAGTTATATGCAGCTCATCATTATCACATCCCAGCGCATATATCCCTTCCTGGTTTGTTGGTTGTAAAATTTCGGTCTCATTCAAAGGGAAATGCATCAACGTTCTGCTTTTTTTCGCGTCGGGGTTCTTCTCTATTTGCAGCACTCTGAAACCCTCCTCGGCCAAAGTATTGTTAAGCGTTGAGCGCAAAAAGTGCATTATCGACCCCTCATAAACATTTTGCCTTTTTATTTGCCATTTTTGTTCTTGTGCAGGCGTTCCGTGCATTTTTTCAAATAGTACATGGCCCTCAAAATGAATCTTCCTGGCATTCCTGTCTTTATCATCCATACTAAAATTGGACAGCAGGTACTTTAACTTATATCCCAATGCCGAATTTTCAATTTCTAAAAAATCAACCGAAGAGGCGGTAAGCATTTTAGTTGTCTCATCATAATTTAAATCAAGCAATTGCGGGTTTAGTATTTTACAATCTTTAGCCAGGCTTGAGTGACCTAAAAACTCGTCTTTAAACAAGTCGTAATTTCTTTCCCTGTATTTATCATCTACAGCCTTTATAGTTACTTCTTTTAAAATAATTGTTTTGGGTACTATCTCAATATCAGCCAAACTGATATTGCTTGCCGTTACTGTAACAGTCTGGCTAAAGCTTTCAAAGCCAATAATGGAAACTACCAGATCGTATTTACCCGGCTTCACATCGTGTAAGGCGAAAGTGCCGACACTTGAAGTTTTGCCGCCTGTAGTGGCGTTACTTAAAAACACACTGGCATTAGCTACCGGGCTATTGTCGTTTTTGTTTATTATTCTTCCGGTGATTGTAAACTGGGCAAAACAACCAATCGGGAAAAGAAGAGTGACAAAAAGTAAGGCCTTAAGCATATCGGTTATAATGACGGTTTATTTAGATAAATATATATCAAAACACCTATTGCTTTTCAGGTATTATCCATATTAAAGTGACAATCAATCGCATATAGGAATGCCCGAAGAATAAATACAATTGCCGTTCAATCCTATACAAAAAAAGATGATATGTCGCCCCCATTGTGCAACAACGATACCGCTGCCCGATCTTTCGCCAAAAACCACTTCTATCATTGCAATAGTAATTTAGAGTGCAATTACCAAAACTGATTGCTTTTGCTTTAAAGATTTTGTTAATTAAGCAAAACCTTTACGGATTAAACCAAAGCATGTTAACTAAACCCGGGCAATTGAACAAACTCACCTGATAATTGTCGGCTCAATGGAGAATAGCGTGAGCAATGTTTTATCGCTATCTGTCGATTAATTTTGTGATAAACTTCCGAATATCCCCTTATTGACATTTTGAAAGAAAGAGATTATTAAATAAATTCATGAATTTGAACCTATTAAAATCCCCATGCAAAACATCATAGAGACTAATTATTTTATCGAAATATAATTATCGAAAACAAGATAGTTAATCGCTCTGATTTCCGCGTAAAAATATTTATCTTTAAATACACCTCGCTTTAGATGCGATGGCAATTGAATAAATGAAAACTCAATTTGCCATCGCTTGAGCTAAAATGCGCAGTAGTTATTACATGCAAGTTCCACCCAATCCACCAGCGTTAAGGCAAAAGTCACCCGAAGAACATTGAAGATCAAGTTCTGTTCTGAAACCACTTAAAGACTGCTCGGATTTCGAATTAATAAAAAATACTTAAATCGGACTCGCGTTTTTATGCAACAGCTTCCAACGATTGTTCTGCTTGTGTGATTTTGTCGATCAATCTTTCTGCATGTACTTTGGCATTTACGACAACCTCCTCCTTTATACCCATCAAACCGGGTATATACATCATGGTTTGTGTAAAAACCGGATCTAAATAATCCATACCAGTATAGTATGCTGTTTGTTCCAAAGGTTTTAAAAACTCAGGTAAGCGATAATTCTCAATCCCAATGGGTGTGTAATCAGCCTCTGATGCACCAGTAGTAAAGCTTAACTGCATTTTTTTCCCTTTTAGTTTATCGCCCTCACTTCCGTAGGCAAACTGATAGGTATATACATCATCGATATATTTTTTTAAAATTGCAGGAACCCCGTACCAATAGAACGGGAATTGAAAAATAACAATATCCGCCTTTATCAAAGCTTCCTGCTCTGCCAGAACGTTAATTTTATAATCAGGGTAGAGCTGTGCTAAATTTCTAATTTCAATGTCTTGCACATTCTGTTGAACTGCTGAAACGATTGTACTATTGGCAAGCGACTGCTCTATAGTGGGATGTCCTAAAATCATGAGTTTTTTTGCCATGTGTTTTTATGTGTGAAAAATAAGTTGGCCACCGCAATTCTTATAAAATAGCACAATGAATAACGGCGGGTAAGCAAAACTATGGTTAGGTTGGGTTGATGACGAATGTGCGGCTATTTGTGCGCTACGAACTTTTTTGTTCGTATTACGTAGTTGTGGGGTAGAAATTCAAATCACCCATAAGATAATTAACTTTGCGATTCCGCTGGCATATGTCAATATAATATGGGAAAACGAAAAACAACCTCAACAAACCTGCAGAATGAAAGATTTATAGCAACCACCTGCGACCTGACTTATGCAGTATGCTTACTATCGGGACGATGGAAACTTCTGATACTGTGCCATCTTCAGGATGGGATATTGAGATATAGTGAAATACGAAGTAAAATTCCAGGCATAACCGAAAAAATGCTGACAGTTCAGCTTCGTGAGATGGAGAAAGACGGACTAGTGTACCGTACTGTACGCCCTGAATTTCCGCCACATGTAGATTACGGGCTGACTGAAATGTCATCTGAATTAATACCGGTTTGGGAAGTTTTGGAAAATTGGGGAGCCACACATAGAAAGAGTGCAATTAATGCAACTCCTTAGCAAGCAATTGATAGATGTCAAATCGCCTACAAATTTTAGAAAAAACCTTACAGGAAGCATAAAAATCATTTAGCCTCTATTGGGTATTTCCAACAAATATTCATTACAAGCAAATAAAAAAAGCCCGATTAAGTGTGATGCTTAATCGGGCTTCTAATACCTAGCGGTGAGGGAGGGAATAGAACCCAACCTATTATACTGTTGATTTGTAGCTATTTAACAACCATGAGATAATCAGTCGCCACAGATGCCGCTCTTTTTATTACCTCTGCAAATCTTAACTAAAGATACACTATTTTCAAAAAACCAGCAAGTTGAGAGATTATAATTTTAGAGACTGCAACTTAGTCCAGTATAATCCGTATTTTCAATAACTCGACATTTGCCGAGGGCCGTTTAGCTGTCAATGAGATCAAGAAACTCTCGGGAACCCCTTGGTAGCTAACGTAAACACATCTTGGTTTAAGCCATCCCTCTTCTGTTTTTTTAATAATAGCAGCTTGATTCCCAATTCAAGGGCACCGTTGGTATATTCACTTATTGGCCGGGTTTCCAAGTTAAAGTTCAACGCGTAAGTACATGCTCCGTTTAACCCAGGCAGGTGCTATCCCGGTAACCTGTGGCGCCGTGCTTCCTGAATTGATGAAAGACTGGAGAAGGAAAGAAGCCGGAGATTTTGCCAAACTGCTGGCAGAAATGGTGCCTAATTTCCAGGCTATTATTGAACAATACTATAAAGCCCAGGAAGTTACAAAATCAGAAAAATAATACGTGGCCGCTGTATCCTAATGATACATTAAAATACCAAGCCAATAAGAAATGGTTGCTCCTAAAAAAGCAACCATTTTTTTAAACCGCTATTCTAATTAAATAATTTTACTATCATGGAAATAGGAATAGACAGTTTTGCTTCGGCAATGTATGGTACCCGTAATACATTAAGCAGGGTGGATGCTATGGAGCAATTGCTCCATAGGATAGAGCTGGCCGATCATTTCATAATTGTAGTTCGGTCATTTCAAATTCCAATAGAGTACATAACGCTGTTTATCAATCTGGTAATACGGAATCAGAGTAATGGGCCTGCCCGCTACATCTTTCGTTTCGAATGTAAGCTGCTTCCCCGCCAATGGTGTTAGCCAGTCAGTTAATTTCCGTTTTTTTACAGTTAGCGAACTGATAACATCTTCAGGGATATTATATTTTACAAATTCCAGCTGATCCCTGGCAAAAGGTGCAGGCGGGTTTATTCCGCCGGTGCCCATATCTCCAGCCAGCAATAATGGGCCGTAAGCGATTGCGGCCACCTTTGCATTATCGTTTGCAGGGATCAATCGCAACGACATAGGAAAACTAACAGCCACTTCATCACCGGTTTTCCATACTCTTTTTAACTCAATATAACTACCGGGTTTTTCTGATATTTTAACCACTTTACCATTTATTGTAATCTTCGCACCAGACGTTGCCCAATGCGGATATCGGATATATAACGAAAACGGGATACGCGACGGCGCTTCCTTTACGGTGAGATTAGTTACACTTTCTTCGGGATAGCGGGTTTGTTGAACAATTTTAAAGCCTTTCTCACCCCAATTCAATTCGGATGGGATAAACAGGTTAACATAAATGCCATTATCCGTATGGTAATAAATACTTTCAGCATATTTAGCATGATTTTCAAAACTTGTGCCAACACAACACCAAAAGGAGTCGTCGTGTGAACTATAGGTCTTGAACAAACCAGGCTTTACTGATTGTAAATATGTAACCATACCAGTCTCCGCTTCCTGAGATGGCAATATATGGTTATATAAAGCACGCTCGTAATAATCTGCATACTTTACGTCTGCTGTCCAGGTAAACAAGTGACGTGTCAGTTTTAGCATATTGTAGGTGTTGCAGGTTTCAGTGGTGGTGGCTGTTATATGTTTCGAGATTTGATCGGGCGTAAAGAAAAATTCCTGATCGCTGTTTCCGCCAGTTGCAAAAGTATGGTGATCGATAACCGTCTGCCAAAAAAATTCAGCAATCGTTTTTAGCGTGTCATCGTGTGTAAGTTCATATCCGCGCGCCGCACCTATTATTTTAGGGATTTGGGTATTAGCGTGAACCCCCGCGAGTTTATCTTCCTTATTTGCTAAAGGGTCCAGAATAGCGTGATGATAAAAAAGTTCTGCTAATCTTTTGTCGTTCTTGTTTCCTGTTATGGCATACAAATTATAGGCAACTTCACTCATTCCGCCAAATTCAGTTTTTTCCATTGTGGCCAATTGTTGAGGAGTTAAAGGCTCAAGTTTATGAAAAGCCCATCCACTCATCTTTTCTGCAATGTCCAAAGCCTGCTTGTTACCTGAATACAGATACATATCGGTTAGCCCTGCCATCACTTTGTGGATCGTATACCAGGGAGCCCACACCCACTCACCCTTAATTGCCCGGTTGATAAATTGTTTGGGGAAAGCACTTAGGTAACCCCCTTCATCCAAAACCTGCTGGCATTCCGCAAGTGCTGTCACCAACGAATCGGCTTTTTGTTTGTAAACTATTTCTCCTGTTGAAGCATACATCAACGCAAGCCCGGAAAGTATATGACCCATAATATGCCCACGTAACTCGCAATTTGGTGATTCCCATCCACCCAGGGGTTTGGCATTAGATGCGATACCGGCATTTAACCGCCAGGTATGCAACAAGCTTGCGTTACTAATGCTCAACATCCATTTGGCATCGCGTTCCATGTTTTGTTTGAAACGACTGTCTAATAACCTTACATCCTGCAAATTAAAGCTTTGTGCCTTTGCAGTGATTTCGGACCGTTTGGTCATTTCTATTTGATACTGGCCGATATATTGTGAAAAAGCCGGCTTGCAAATGAGCATAACGGCAATAAAATGGCCGGCGATTAGGATAGTTCTAAGGATTGTTTTTTTCTTCATATTGCAAATTTGGTAACAGGTATTATACCGATAATAAATATACCAGATGGCCAGTTTAGATGTAACCCATCAGCGACGTTTTTCAATCGCCTCAACTTCGCCTGCATCCAGCATAGCGTAAACCAAATCACTTTTGGGTAATTCCCTTCCATTCATCTGTTCTGAAGGGCGCGGCCGGCAGCCCTTCTTTGTTAACAAGGTTACAAACGGGGTTGTCGGCCCAGGCGTAACGTACGGCTACGGGTATATTTACCTTATCCGAACTAACTATCACCTTATCTCCTTCGATCCTGGCCGATGCCCAGTAGAATTTTTTATCATCTCCGGCAATCACAAATCCTTTTAGTGAAGCTGCATCGCGGGTTGCAAGTTCCAAACCGGTCCCGGTGAAACTTATAATTATATCTGTCCCTTTGACAACGAAGCTTTTATACATTGGCCCCGAGGCAATAACATTTTCCCCATAGGCTTTTTTTTCCGCTATCAGCGCCAACCTGCGTCCTACCTCCTGCTTATTTGTAGGATGAATACTGCCGGCATCGCCGATATCTATTATACAAGCCATGCCTGTGTTGGGTTGTGACAGTGTTAGTGTTTGCGCCTCTCTCAATTCAGCCCATTCGCTTTCAGCAGGAAGCGGATCTTCTTTTTTGAAGTTTGCCAACTGAACATATAAAAAAGGAAGATTACCCTGATGCCAATGTTTTCGCCAGTCATTGATCAGCATAGGAAATAATTCCCTATAGCGGTAAGCCTCCGTATCATTCGCCTCTCCCTGGTACCAAATAAACCCTTTGACCCCAAAAGGAATTAACGGATTAATCATGGCATTAAACAGTACTGCGGGGTAATTTTGGTAATTGTGGATTTTAGGAATGGCCGGTTCAACATTTATTTTATACAACCATTTCCCTGCTAAAGAGATCTTAGAATAACCATCAGTAATATAAATATTTTCGGCCGGAGGGTTCAATCCGCCGCCGCCCCACAGCATAGCCATTCTTATACCAATGGTATTTTCCCCGTTTTTAACCAGGTCGGCCGGAATGGTATAGGATTGCTTTGAATTGCTATTCCAAATTGTTTTGCATATTTCGGCGCCGTTAAAATAAAGTGAGTAATTCATTTCAGGGTGACCAATATTCAGTACTAACTCTTTTCCTGCAAAAGATGGGGGTAACACAATTTTTTTGCGTAACCAAATCATCCCTTCATATTTTCCAATTCCAAAATCTTTAATCAGCCGGGGCATCTCGACCGCCGTCCAACCAGAATCGTCATAATCCGGTAAGGGAACAGTTTTATCAGTATTATTCTGTGGATGATAAACGATGTCCCAAAAACGTATCATATCCAGGCTATCTTTTACAACATTGTTTTGAGTCAGGGTATCAACTGCAAGCATTTTTGCCCTGGTAGCAGACGATGTAAGCTGCATTTCCCGGCTTGTCCATGCCTGTACCGGCGTTCCACCCCAGGTACTTTGAATGATCCCGATTGGAACGTTTTGCTCTTTATGTATTTTGCGGGCAAAATAATAGGCCACGGCAGAGAACTGCTTTACATTATTTGTGTCGCATAGTTTCCACTTACCCGCTAAAAAATCAGATTGAGGAATAAGTTTAATATCGTGTTCTACCAAAAGAAAGCGGATTTTGGGAAAATCTGCTTTGGCAATTTCATTCGGAGCATCCCGCGCCTGCTGTACCTGCCATTCCATATTAGATTGGCCCGAAGCAAGCCATACATCCCCGATAAGAATTCCTGTTAGTTTTATTGCGAAGTCGGGATTTCCTGATTCAGAAATTTTGAGATCATAGGGGCCACCTGCCTTAAACTTCGAAAAATGCAACATCCATTTGCCGTCTTTATCAGTTTTTGCTTTTGTACTTACTTTACCAAGCGTTGCAACAATCAAAGAACCCGGAGTTGCGTTACCCCAAACAGGAATTTTTATGCCTCTTTGCAAAACCATATTATCGCCAAACACTTTTGGCAAAGTTACCTGGGCATAACCGGACGTTTGAAAAAAATGGAATAGTGTAAAAAGCACTAATAATATCCGTTTGTTTATTTTCATTTTTTTATTCGAATAGCTAATTAAGCAACGATAGTTTTAACAAAGCGGCCCCGTGTGTATTGATTGTTTTTTTATATCCGTCTTTAAAGGTACCTACATCTTGCTTTTCCCAAAGGTCCCGAACGGCTACCTTTCCATTCAGGCCAAGTTGGGCAAAGTTTACATCCACATCCTGCGACTGTGCCGCCAGGTTGAATAAAGCGACATAAATATCCTTACTATTGGGCGCGTGCGAATACCAAACCATTGCATCATTAGTTTTGTATAACTGGCGCGGTTCGGTCCCATGTTGGTTAACGGCTATCACCTCATCGTTTGTAAACAGTTTCAATTCCTGTTCCCTGTTTTCGGGCAGGTTGCCGCCCAAAATTAACGGGGAGCGGAAGATGGTCCAAAATGTCATATGCGAATACTCCTCGTCTTTTGTAAAACGGCTATAACGTTCGTTACCTACAGGGCCCCGTTTTGACAACTTGCCTATCTGTATCATATCACAATCGGGCCAATGGCCGGGCCCGCCAACGCCCTCCCATTGTTTGCCATAATTAAACATTTGCAATACTGCGGGCCACTCGTCCCAAAAGTCATTGGCCACCCGCCACATATTGGCATTTTGTTTTACGTTATCAGCTCTATAAACAGGCGTAGCCCCCGGTGATGTACTGAACACGATGGCCCTGCCGCAATTATCAATTGCCTTCCGATAGCCCTCAACCTCCGCAATGCTATAAGGAGCCGATAAGTCATCAACCTTAATAAAATCAACGCCCCAAGCGGCATATAACTTCAATATTGAATTCAGGTATTCCTGCGCACCGGGTTTAGCCATATTCAGGCCAAACATGTGGTTGTTCCAGGCGCATTTTGAATTAGTATCGGCTATCATATCAGCAGTTATGCCATTAGCGCCCATTACGAGTGATTTTGCCCATACTGCCTGGCGTGGGATGCCACGCATTACATGAATACCAAATTTCAACCCCAGCGAATGGACATACTTAGCCAATGGCTTAAACCCCTTACCGCCCAATGCCGACGGAAACTTAATTGTATCAGGTGTTAGACGCCCCCATTGATCCATTGCCAGCCAGGGGCTATATGAACCATCTTTAAGTCTTTTTTGAAACGGGTCGCCACTTCGGCTATCAAAGGACCATAAGAAATCCACCACTATATATTGCCAGCCATGCGCCTTCAGGTTTTGCGCAACGTAATCAGCATTTGCTTTTACCTCATCCTCATGAACTGTCATACCGTAACAATTGTAACTGTTCCATCCCATGGGGGGGCTTAGCGCAACACTCGTGTTTTGCGCCTTTACAGATGTACAAAAACTAAATACTATTAAAAAAGTTAAAATTTTCCAAGTTGTGGTCATCTATCGGAGATTTATATTGTAAATAATACATAAGTGGTTGCGTTGAACGACTTATTAGTGTTTGTAATGACTGGTTTTACGCTTAAATCAGCAATTTCTTGCTTACTGCATCTTGTTAATGTCAGGATGCCTAATAAATAATTTAGAGTTTTTTTCATAAAACAGGTCTGGACAGATTTATTTGTTTAACTGGTTGAATTTCATTTTTCGCAGGGCGAAAAAGGTAGTTAATAAAAACAAGTGCGCTTTTTTTTATTTTTTCAGTTCGCTATTTAACAGGCTTTATTTTTCCGGGGAAATGGAATCTGTTATATGAAAAAAGTCAAAGTCGGCCGCGCCCCCTATATTTTTTGTAGCATAATTAAACAAAGCAAAACGATAGCCCATGAAATGGGGAAAGGTATAGGCCATTTTTAATTGCGTGCCTAATGGCATCCACGTTTTCCCGTCCAGGCTATAAAAAAAATCTGCCACGTCTTTTCTGTTCGTAAAATTGCATTCCGCCTTAAAGTATACTATCTTTTGGTCCAAGGGAATTTTCTGTGCTTCTACAGGTTTTCCGGTGCTTGCATTGATCATTACGATGGCTTTGCTGCCCCCCGTTATTTTGACACCAGCCAATCCGTAATTTTTTTGCAGAAGGCCCAAACCTGCAAAATCACCATCTTTCATTTTAGAAATGTCGAGCGAAACTATCCCGGAGCATACCGGGCCGATAGTGCGTTGTGTCAATGAATTTCGAGCCATCAGGAAATTGGTGTCGATCCTGCCGGTGGTGAGTCGTAAATACCCTTTCCGCGCGGTAACAGACCACAGGCTATTATCCGGGTTATGGTTCCATTGCCAAACCAGTGGTAATGCACGTTCACCTTTTTTACGGGCAAACTCGTCTGAGGCAACAATTCCCGGGATCAAACCATTACCGGCCGGCAGGTCGAGTGTATCGGTCACTTTGCCGTGGTTGCCCAAAACGGGCCATCCATCCTCCCACTTTACAGGAACCAAATAGGGAATACGGCCCACCGAGCCATAATCACGGAACAAATAAGAATACCAGGCTCCATTTGGCGCTTCAACCAATCCACCTTGCGCCACACCCAGATCCTGGAGGCCAATTCGTCCTTCATACGGGCCGGTGATTTTATCTGCCCGGTGTATGATAACAGTGCGTACGTGGCCAGGTGGCCATGTAATATTGAAAAGATAATATTTGCTGTTTATCTTAAACAGCTGAGAGCCCTCCGGACCGAGGCCGGTACCGCCCGAAGGCACGTTTGCTTTTTTAATGATAACCTGGTCCGTTCCGCCAGGCTTTATACCGGAAAGATCGTCCTTTAATTCAACTAATCTTAAATCTCCGCTCCCGCTAATCATATAAACCTTTCCGTCATCATCAAAAAACAAGGAGTGATCACCCAGGTCGGGGGTAAATGACCTGGCTTTCCATGGGCCTTTTTCGATATTTTTAGTACTGTAAATGTGCGTTTTGCCGGTATTTGCAGAAAATGTGCTTACATAATAGGTGCCATTATGGAAACGAATAGAACTTGCCCACGAACCCTCCCCATATGCATTTTTTCCATTTGTGAGATTTAATGCATCAACGTTTCCTAAAGTATCATATGCATAACCCACCGTCTTCCAGTTCACCAGGTCGTTCGACTTCATAATCGGCACACCGGGACTCATGTGCATCGTTGTGCTGCTCATGTAATAGCTATTGCCTGCACGTTCTATTGATATGTCTGGTACATCCGCGTAAATAATAGGATTAGTGGCTTTTTGTGCATATAAACACGGCGCTATAAGCGTGGTAATTAAGGCCGTTGTCCATAACCTGTAAATCGCATTTCTCATATTGAAATTTGTTTTTTTGTCCTGGTATTCTTACCTGGTTTCAATTACTTAGTTAACGTATTTATTTGAAGCATGCTTACTGAATATGGATCGAAAGTCCTTATAAACTTAGCGCCGGTCACTTTTATTTTGGAGGTAACCGGAACTATTTTTACCGGATCGCTGATCGTGTTCGTATCTTCGGGTTTATCACCTTTTATTACCACAATAATACCCTCGGGAGAAAGCTTTCCAGCCCCCTTTAAATCAATATCAACCTGCTGCGGCTTTCCTGTTGCATTTACTACTTTAAGAAACAGTTTTCCCGTTTTGGTGTCCCGGGTAGCTACATAAAACATGCCTGGTATAGGTTTGGGCATGTTGTTCGCCGCGCTGTCCTGTTTGGTGGCAGGTCTTGTTTGGGTGGGGATATTTGCGCCCGCTATAGGCACCACTTTATTGCCGATATAGCTATTAAACATTACTTGTACATAGTACGAGGGCGAACCAAAACTTGTCAATGCATCATAACCTATCAGGTTTGATTCCCATTGCCATGCTTTCTGCACGGTTGCGGTAGCCTTGTTTACATTTGCAAATAAAGGCGCATAGCATGAGCGGATAACCAGGTCCGAATTGCGCTCCATACCGGTCATCCAGGCTGCATCGCCAAGGGCGGCATTCAAATTGGTGGTGGGCATGCCTTCCGTTGTTGCCCATTCACCTACAAATACTTTATATCCATTGCGGTCGTAGTTATCATAATGTGCCGCATCCTCTTCCATTCCCCAGGCATTGCGGTAATAATGTTCATCTACAATTTCGGGCTTGCGAATGGTTAATTTACTCCTGGTCCCAAGCCAATCTTTACCACCGATGGTTGCAATACAGTGAAGGTTAGGATATCTGGCTTTAATGCCATCATAAAACTGGGCAAAACGTCCGTCGTAACTGCCAGACGCATCAAACCCGTCTTCGTTACCAATCTCCACATAGCTGAGTTTAAAAGGTGCCGGGTGCCCATCTGCCGCACGCTTAGCACCCCAGTAGGTGTGTACGTCGCCCGTAACATATTCAATTTCATCCAGTGCATCATCTACATATGGCTTTAAAAGCGGGCCCGCGTCCACATGGTCGCCATCAAGTGAATAGCCGGCATGAACGGCAAGCAGTGGTTCCATTTTCAGGTCTTCGCACCATTCTAAAAATTCAAGTAAGCCCATTCCGTCGGTAGGGCGATAGCCCCATGAGCCGGTATGGCCGGGGCGCCCCTCAAGCGCGCCTAAAGTAGTCTTCCATGGGAAGGCATCGGTCAATTTCGGGCCTTCAAGGAAATTACCGCCTGGGAAACGTAAAAAACGGGGTTTCATATCGGCCAATAACTTCATGATGTCTATCCGGTTCCCATTGGGACGGTTATGATAGGTTGGCGGAAATAAAGACACGAGGTTAAAATAATAAACCCCGGTACGGTTTGTCGAAATAACAAAACGGGCATCAGTTGTTGGTTTAACACCAGCGCTGGTTGTTAATTTAAGTTCATATTTTTTCCAAAAGGTGCTTTTTACCAAATTAATAGTCCCCGAAGCAAATACCGTTTTACCGTCATTACTTTCTATGCTTACGGTTATAGGCCCGGCCGTGTTATCGGCAATTACCGTAACAGCAGCTGTATGCTTGGGAGCCCATGGCTCGTTAGGCACTGGCTTACCTTCCGTACCTTTAATATAAAAAGAGGCGTTATACGTTGTATTAGGCAAAACAGGGATGCCCCAATAGCCTTCATTTGCAATACCGGCCCGGCCACCGCCGGTATCCACCAACAGTCTTAAACAAGTAGTTAACGCACCATTAATTGCATGGCGCCGCTGATCTGCCGGTACATAGTCGGAGTTTGTGGCAACCAATTGAATTGTGGCCTTCGCGCCACCTTCGTTGATTACGCTCCATGCTTCGGGCGTATTTGGGTTGTCTTTAAATATCCTGTTTCTGATCAGTTCGGCATACAAGCCCCCATCGTACGAATGGTTGATCTCTTCGGTCATCAACCCATACAGTTGCGGACTTACATTTGCACCGGGTTTAGTTAAATCAAGCGTAAGCTTAGGGTTTTGTGCTTTCAAACTTGTTGCTGTGAACAGGAACAGGCACAAACTTGAAATGGGTAATAACTTTTTCATCATGAAATTTAATATTATTTATTGTGTTTTTTACACTTATTTTACAAGGCCAACAGGTCATTTTCATTATTCGGAATGCACTCAAACATTGGCAGATTGGTTAACTTCGTCTGAAATAAAACACCTGAAATCCAGTATTTTATCCGACGCATCTTTTTTTCACGGGCAGCCTAACTTTATAAAATTCATCGACCTCGACTTTTCTTTACATTAAGTAAATTCTTAAGCCCTTATTTATTTCTAATTGAATTTCCACCAGTTGAAATTAAACAAATGCCCCTGACTACCTTTAAACACAAAGTACACATCGTGAATACCCCTTGCTTTGTAAACCGCAACAGATTGGGTTCTCCATGTATCCAAACCGCCTGTGCTTTTTACGGATAAAGTGCCCAGTAAGAAACCGGTGGGACTGTCAATGTGTATCTCTATCATACCTCCATCAGTATTTGCTGCCACATTCGCATAAAATGACTTTGGGTCTCTTTTAAAATCGACGCTTCGTACTTTAATATAATCACCACTATCTATATTTGTTACGTATATTCCATTATTACCTGTTGCGGTACTAACACCCGATTCCCAGGCTATTGTTTCGGCCTCCTGACGAACAAAAGTATCCAGGTTTCTTACTGCTTCGGTTACGCCTTCGGTAGTCGGGGTGATCATAGAGATTGTACCGTCGGGTTGATAAGTAAATTGATCAACACAAACCGACCTTGTAAAGCCCCCTCCGCCTGGTAAAGCTTCGTTATGATAAAAAAAGTAGGATTTACCATGGTAATCTATCATCCCAGGGTGGTTTGTAAATGCGCCGTGTTTTTTAATACTGCGCATAATTGTATCCCGGTACACCCAAGGACCCGTTGGCCCCATACTGGTAGAAAAAGCTATGTGCTCCGGCACACCACCGGCAGCATATACCATATAGTACAAATTGTTTCGTTTATAAAACCAAGGCCCTTCCTCGTATTGGATAAAACGGTTGGGATCTCCGGTACGTTTCCCAAACCCTTGCTCTGTAAACGGCACCATTTGTATATCTCCTGAATAAGAGATCATATCCTGATTTAATTTCACATAAAACAAATGTGGGTTTCCCCAATACAGATAAGCCTGCCCATCGGTATCAATAAATACCGTAGGATCAATATCGCCACGACCAGTATAAGCTAAGGGATGGCCAATGGCATCAATAAATGGCCCTTCGGCTGTTGGGCCAACGGCTACCCCAATAGCCATACCTTTGCCGTCGGTCCGGTTCATTGGCACGTACCAGTAAAATTTACCATTACGAAAAATACACTGCCCGGCCCAGGCTTCTTTATTTGCCCATGAGAATGTTTTTAACGATAACGGCGCGCCCCTGTCGGTCCAATTCACCATATCTATGGTTGAAAATAAGCGCCAATCTTGCATATTGAAATCGTAAGATGTAGTCACGTCGTGGCTCGTATACAAAAACACGGTGTCGTGGTATACCATGGGTGCCGGATCGGCTGTAAATGTGGTTTGGATAATTGGGTTTTGCGCTTTCAAGCTTGTTGCAGTGAACAAGAACAGGCACAAACTTAAAATGGGTAATATTTTTTTCTTCGTCAAAGTCAATATTATTAATTGTTTTTTACACTTATTTACAAGGCCAACAGGCCATTTCCACTGAAAACTATTTCTGAGTTTATCGTATTTCAGATAGCTGTATGTCCGGTTCACAGATTTTCCATAAACTTCACACGGCTTCTGAAATGAGTTTATTTAACCGATATTTTTATTGTTTTTGAAATATTGCGTGATGAATTACCTAATTGCAGCACAAATTCGCCGGCTTCAACTTTCCATGATTTTTTTCCTTCATCATAAAATGCCAGATCGCCAACCTTTACATCCAGTTCAACTGTTTTCATTTCGCCAGGTTGCAGAAAAACTTTTTGGAAAGCCTTCAATTCTTTTTCAGGGCGCAAAACAGAACAAACCGGATCGCTTACATACAATTGCACAACCTCGGCTCCATAGCGACTGCCTGTATTTTTGACCGTAAATTTTGCACGGATTGTTTCATCTTTTTTATAGCTTGATTTGTCTGCCGAAAAATGGCTTATGGAAAAATCAGTATAGGAAAGCCCATAACCGAAAGGAAATTCCGGTTGAATCTTCTTAGTATCGTACCAGCGGTATCCAACCAGTATGCCCTCTTTATATTCTGCGGTAGCGCCTTTGCCCGGATAAGAATTTAAAGCGGAAGCAGGAGAATCTTTTAACGATACAGGAAAAGTAAATGGCAGCTTACCTGACGGGTTTACAACACCTTTTAATACGTCGGCTAATGCATTACCGGCTTCTGAACCGTTAAACCACACCCAAACAACCGCATGATTGGATTTTTTGATTTCATTCAGATCATACGGAGCACCTGCCATTATCACAATAATGGTATTGGCATTAACGGCCGTAACCGCGTTAACCAAGGCCTGTTCCCCAAAAGGCAGTTCCAGGCTTTTACGATCATGGGCTTCACTTTCATATTCACGATTGGAACCGATACATAAAATGGCAACATCGCTGGTTTTCGCAAGCGCTACCGCCTCATCGATCAGGGTTTGATTGGGTTGATCATAACCTTTATTCTGTGCATCAGTATTGTTTGCTAAATAGTTAGCCTTGTAACCCTGGGCAAAACTGATACTGGCTGTTTTGCCGAACCTTGATTTTATACCCGCCAACGCGGTAACCTCATATTTAGCTTTTACACCGGCGCCATACCCACCCAAAGCAAATGTGCGGATAGCATTATCGCCGATGACGGCAATGCTTTTAATGTTACCCGCTTTTAAAGGCAGCAAATGGTTGTCGTTTTTTAGCAAAACGATGGATTCTGAGGCAATATCATAGGCGGCTTTGGCATGCGCCGGTGTAGCAATAGATCCTACGGGATGATTGGCACTCATGGAGGTATGGTACATTACCCACAAAATTCTGCGTACCTTATCGTCAATTGTTTTTACCGGAACCTGGCCTGATTTTACAGCCGCAAGCAATGGCTTAGCAAAATACCACTGATCGTACGGCCCGCTTGATCCCATTTCAATGTCCAGCCCGTTGTTGGCCGCTGCAACGGTATGGTTCACACCTCCCCAGTCTGAGATAACCGCCCCTTTAAAGCCCCATTCGTTTTTCAGTACCTTATTTAATAAAAAATTATTTTCGGAACACCAATAACCATTCAGCTTATTGTAGGCCGACATAATGGTGTAAGCATTCCCTTGCTGTATGGCTGCTTTAAATGCCGGGAAATAAATTTCGCGCAAGGCCCTTTCATCAACTATCGTGTTTACGCTATCACGGTTAAGCTCCTGGTTATTGGCAGCAAAATGTTTTATACAGGCTGCTACATGCTGACTTTGAATCCCTTTTACAGATTGAACAGCCAGCAGGCTGTTTAAATAAGGATCTTCCGAATAATATTCATAGGTACGGCCGCAAAGCGGCATCCGGCAAATATTGAATGCCGGGGCGAGCATGATATGTTTTTTACGGGCATTGGCTTCTTCGCCTATAACTACGCCATACCGGTTGGCCATTATGGGGTTCCAGGTAGCTGCAATTGCCGAGCCATTTGGTAAAAACGTGGCAGAATCGGTTGTCCAGTTAGCCGATGCCCAATCAAAGCGCTTTATTTCTTCACGTACACCTAAGGGGCCATCATCGCACGTAAGCTCCGGGATACCTAAACGGCTTACGCCTGCCGAAGAAAAAAGCGCGTTGCCATGTAGCATGTCTATCTTTTCTTCCAGCGTCATTTTGCTGACGATGCTGTTGATCTTCGCTTTAAGCGCAGCCTCACTTTTGTTTTGTGCCGAAACTCCGCCGGCCACGAAAAATGCCATAAAACAGGCAATCGTATATTTCATAAATTATTATTTCTTTTCTTCTTGTCCCGAATCAATGGTCCTGCCTGTTAATTTCAGCACGGACACCGTGCGGTCTACATTTTCTTGTTTTAATTTTTCAACTTGTTACCTGTTTAACTGCTCGGGTCTGCCCATACTCACGTAGCGTGTAGTTGAATGCTTATTTTGGAAGGTAACGCATGCCATAATGTTCTAAACATTTTTGAGTGAACTTCCTAATAAGAACCAGGCCCTCTTTACACATTTTTTTCGATTCCGGCGTTAAAATAGGGTTACTGAAGATAGTAACGTGCTCCTTAAGTAACACCCCAATCGTATCAAAATTCTCTATCAAAGCCTTAATTTCGCTTTCATCTAATTCCGGTGCTTTTGACATAATTTGATCTTCCATATCCTCTTTTTTTAACCGGGTATCATTTGCCGTGGCAATCGTCATGCGTTCAAATAGATCACTGTTGATTTCCTTCATGTTGAAAACAGAATTGTCAGCGTTAGAAAAAATGCCGGGACCTCTCGGTAAAGGCCCCAGGCATCCACTTATATTCAACTAAACTCTCTCTTATTTAATTTTCACCAGAAAACGGTAATGTCTAATATGGTCACAGCACCGCTATTCCAGAAAAAGCTTTAATCCAACATTACTGTTTATATCCTGCTTTAATGGCATCCATCATACCCTGATCAAGCACCTTACCTGACTCCTAAAAGAAAGGTTTAACGGTTTCACCGAATCGGCGGTACCAGCCCGTTTTGATCGAACATCTACTTATTAATAGCATCAATAAACCAGCAACCGGACTTAATAAAATTTCCATTCATCAAACAAAAAACCCTCTCCATAAAATACAAAATAGATATTCCCCACTCCTTTAGGTATTTTCTGTGTTATTTGCTGAGAGAGCGTAGTCCAGTCCTTCACATCACACTTAAAGGAAACAAGAGCTGGGCCGGCAAGACTATTTACATAAACATCAATTTGACCTGTTCCTTTCACCCGGGCTTCGAATTTGGAAGGAATCTGTTTGCTAAAATCGGCTCCCCGAACCATGAGACATTGTTTATCTATTTGTCCTTTGGCAACCATATTACCCACAACACCAGCAGTATCGAACTTGACATGCCCCGAAGTGCCTGCGGTGGTTTCTGCTTGCTGTACAACGAATGGATTTAATAGCTGAGTTTGTGACGGACCTTTATAGGTTGCGCTGATCATGGGGATGTTCACGCCATTCCCTGTATTCACCGATGCTTCTTCGATACCCACATTACGAAAACCGCCCGTAGTGTTAAAATAATTCTGTAAATACATGGAATGGTAAGCAAAATAATATTTCCCTTTAAACGTGAACAAGTGAGAGTGATTGTTGCACAAAGGCCCCACGTTATCCCCCACGTTTTCGCCAGAATTCCTAAAGTAATTATCGCCATACTGCCAACTACTCGAATCTAAGGGTGTTTTACTCGTCATATAAGATATGCAGGCTGCGCTTGGTTTAGGAATATTGCTATAAGGCCATACCGTGCGTGCATCCCAATTTGTACAATAGCTATAAACCCAGGTCCCGTTGATAAAGTTAAGGTCGCTGGCCTCATTAAAATAAGGAGCGGGTATCTTAGAAATACTACTGGCCAAACTGATCATATCTGCTCCTAATTTGACGATTCTGGCAGTACCCGGCAGATAGGGTGTATTTTCCGTTCCGCCGCCAAAAACCAGCCAGCCTGTACCCTGCTTGTCAATCACAACACCGGGATCGAATGGAACAACATGGCCATCCACACCGGGGACAGAGTGGTCGACTATGTTCTTCCCTAATGGGTCTTTCCAGGGGCCAACTGGAGAGGTGGAAGTAAGCACGGCTGAGCCAGCACCGCTATTGGAATAATACATATAGAAATGCGTTTTACCATCTGCTTCCATTCTGGATTCAATGGAAGGCGCCCAGGACGTAAAAGTCCATGGCGCCAGTTTTGCTGTATTTATGAGGCCATGATAAGTCCAGTTGACCATATCAGCGGAAGACATCATGACCAGTGTACGGATGTACCCGTAATTATTTTTCCCACCCGATCCTACCGTGTCATACTGTTGATTATCATTCGTGGCATACACATAAACTCTTCCATTGTATTCTATAGCTGTTGGGTCGGCCGTAAACATAAAATCTAATAAAGGATTCCCATTATTGGTGAGAAGTTTCGGCGAAACTTTTGCGAATTTTGCTTCCAGATCTTGATTATCTGGCTGTGAAACTTGAATTTGCCTGGCATCACCATTTGAAGCTTTGATAGTCACTGTCGCCTCGCGGCCGGCCCCCGTGTTGTTAGCGTTCGCGGTTAATTTAAGCGTAACATTTCCCGGGCCTCCCGATGCTTGACTTATCGTGAACCATATAGATGAACTATTGGCTGTCGCTGTCCAATTATCATTGCCGGTGATAGAAACATTAGAACTACTTCCTTCCGATTCAAAAACAACTTGCACAGAAGAAACAGTGAATTGAGATGGAGGCACAACCTGTTTCTTCTTACAGGAAAAAGAAAACAATGGGACCAACAATAGCAAGCCTAAAAATATACCGTGACCCTTTTTCATATTATTATATTGTTCATTTTTGTTAGTTTAATTTATCTTTTCACAATCAATACCAATTACACACGGCAAGCTAAAATTTTTTAAATTTAGCTCACCAGAAAACGGTACTGTGTAATCTGTTCACAGTACCGCTATTCCAGAAAAAGCTTTAATCCAACCTTACTTTTTATATCCAGCTACGAGGGCATTATACATACGCTGGTCTTTTATCACATTATTAGCCCTGTCTAACATTTGCCCTACCTCCCAAAAAAATGGCAGGATACCATCCGTTTTAGCCGTTTTGGTCACAAATTTTGTCCAGTAATCCACAGACCTGTTGTGCATCAACGTATCCTTAGGCATAGGCTTGTTGGGGTCAGTTCTCCTCGCGGTTGAATATTCACCCAGCACCACAGGGATACCTTTGTCAACAAAATTCTGTTTTATCCCTTGGAACTCAGTGGTGATCTGACTCTCATCTGTTCCAGGGGGGGCATTGCGGTCTGGCTCAATAGTAGAAAGATTCCCAGTCCCCCAGTAGTAAACCATCTTGCCCCAGCTTGCATCTGCATCCATTAGAGTAAATTGAAAAGGCGTATAGTCGTGCACCTCGAGTATCAACTTGTTAGGTACCGGGTCGTGAGGCATAGTAGTCATCAAACTAGCAGTTTTTGTAGGATCAGTGTGAGGCCCCTGTACAATCAGCACCCGGTAACTGTTCCTGCCTCCGGTAGAGCGAACTGCGTTGATGAATGTTTCGTGATAACCATTGAGTATGGCCATCTGCTCAGCGTTATCAGCCTTAGGTTCATTGGTGCCGGCAAATATAAGGTGCTCATCAAAATCACGCAAGGTTGTAGCAATCTGCTCCCAAATTGCCTTTTGCATTGCATTAACGGAATCTTTCTTTATGGCATTGACATTATCTTCCAGCCAGCCAAGATCCGCGTGAGCATTTACTATCACATACACACCATTATTCACACAATAGCCAACCACTTCTTTCACCCGCGCAAGCCATGCAGGGTCAATAGTTGCCTTTTTCCGATCGCTTAAATGGGTCCAAACCCAGTTCATGGGAATCCGTACAGCATTGAAACCTATTTGTTTTACAAATTTCAGCTGCGCGTCGGTAATTTTTCCAGTCACCCAAGCATTTTCGATGTCGGAGTCCATGGTATTGCCAAAATTCATTCCCATTCCCGTTCCCATTTTTGCAGCCAGTTGCACGGCAGTACTGGTCACTCCAGTCATGTCTGGCGCTATAGGCGATTTATTATAACTTGGGTATAAGGTGGGGGCCTGGGTAACCGTCAGCCTTCTTGCCTGCCCGTTTGATGAACTTATGCTTAAAATTGCAGACTGGTTTGCCCCGGTGCCATTTGGCGATGTCACTGTTACATGAACAACCGTACTGCCGCTTTTACCGGATGTAGCACTTAGTTGCATCCATGAAAAAGCAGGGTTGCTTATATTCCAGTCGGCATTGCTGGTAACGGTAATGTCCTGACTTCCACCATCAGGCGCAAACATCATGGTCGACATGCTAACCGTGAGTTCCGGTGCCGGACTTTTCGCATTTTTGCATGCTAAAAGGGCGATAATCGCAGTTAGAAATACTACTGATTTAAAAAAATACATTTTTTTCATTTTCCTCTATAACTAAACTTTTTATAAATAATCTCCGCACTAAAAACATCTGATAACATTTTTTATTAATTATCCAGGATAATTTTAGGACTGTTGAATCAGCGTTTATTTGCCTCTGGCAAACATCATTTTTTACTTATATCCTGCAATAATGGCATTTACCATCCGCTGGTCATTAACCACATTATTTTTTCTGTCAAAACCATTACTTACCTCCCACCAGAATGGTAAAAGACCATTCGCTCTCATAGTTTTGGTCGAAAAAGTTAGCCAGTAATCCACAGACCTGTTGTGCATCAGCGTATCCTTAGGAATACCATTGCCGGATGTGGGAGTCCGTCTAAAGGTTCCATATTCAACCAGCACCACAGGGATACCTTTATCAACAAACTTCTGTTTAATCTTTTTGGAATTCAGAATCGATCACATCCTCTTCTCCAAAGGTGGCGTTGCGGTCTGGCTCAATAGTAATGCGTCTGCCCTGTATATAAAAAATTCAATGATTTATTTTTAACCAACTTAAATGATTGAAGGAGTAATTTGATTATACTCCTTCAATCTGAACTATATACAATCCTGATTTTATTGAAGATCCCATTGACAATTAGCTTAAAATTTTATTGTCTCTACTTTTCTTCCAGGTATATCAAAAATGGAAACACAAAATGGTTGATCAGAATTTACAGCTTCACCTTTAAATTCGTTAACAAATAGAATTTGGATAAACCTTAATTGAATCGTCACATGATTGGTTCGATTCAGCCGCCAGGCTTACTGCTTTCCAGTAATTGTAAAATTATCAAACATTATAGCATTAGCATTCACAGTATTAGGATTCATTCTGAGGCTTATTGTTTTATAATTTCCTGAAGGCAAAGCAACCGATTTTGCTTCTCTATTCCACCCTCCACCACTGGCAACTGTAGGTAGAGCTACCCAAGAAGCACCGCCATCAATACTTGCTTCAATTTTTGGTACTACAGCATCTCCTCCATCTTCAACAACAAATTCATAAGACAGGTTTAAATTTGTAAAACCAGCCACATTGATATTAGGTATGGTAACAGCAGCACCTTTGGATTCTATTTTCAATAGAAATCCGTTACCCCAACCTTGACGCAAATTTATATTGGCATTGCCGGCGGTTTTTAAATCTACTCCACCATTCCATGTTCCTGTCTTTGTAGATGGTGCAAATGAATACATATGGGCATCACTAACATAGGCAACATTTGATTCAAAATTTTCGGCATATACAGTTTGCTGTGCTTTGGCTAACATGCCTATTGTTAGAGCAAAAAATAATAGTGTGATTTTTTTCATTTTACTTGAGTTTTAAATATTTAATTATAGTTTAAAAATTGTTCATTATTTGTTTGAAAAAATTGCAGAAACATCCCCTGCAAAAAAATACTGGTATGATATCTTTTTTTTGCCCGCTATGATAGCGGCTCAATTGTACGTTGATCTTTTTTACTGTTAATTTCGTGGCTCCAAAATCCTGCTCCGTTTTGCGAATCCAATGCTTTCGATTGGTAAAGAAGCCCCACGGCGATATGCTACCGTGGGACTGTAGGCTATTTAATTTTTACAACTCTCAAGTTATCAACAGCGCCATAAAAGCCGGTTGCTGTATTGAAAGCGCCATAGTTATGTAACCATATATAGCACGTACCATTTCCTGAACTATCCAGTATATCCGAAAATTGTGTCATTGCAACACCTTTGCCAGCGCCCAGATCAAGATCTGTTTTACGGAACTCCGTAAAAGGAACCGTCAGCGTCATCCAACCTTTTGTAGTATATGCTACCGTAGCTGTAGTCCCGGCTTTTTTCCATGGTTCCCAACGATAAATAAATGTGCTATTACCGTTAACTTCAATATTAAGTGCACCTCCATTCCAAGCTTTCGGAATACTTATTTCAAATTTTAATGCATAATTCTCAATAGAATCGCCCAAATTAGCTTGTGGTATCCATTGCTCCTTATCAAAGGCAAGTTGATAATCAGGCGGCCAACCATTACCATAACCTTCTCCCGGCTCCAGAACATTGGTTTTTAGCACAGCAAAATTTGAAGTATTTCCGGGAAAATCAGGATTGTATGGCATCCATGATTGAGCATTAGCAGGGTTACCGGTAACCTGGCTTCCACCATCCCAGCCTATCATACCAAACTTATCATCCATATTGGCAATTATACCATGCACAAGATCGTGCACATTGTACACGGTAGTACCCGTGCCAAACACTGTAGTAACAGATACCTGCCCGCTTTGCGTTAGCGTTGGCAAAACGAACCCAACAGAGCTCCCATCTTTTGATGATTTATAAGAAGGAATTGGCGTACCGGCAAAAGTTAGCGTTTGAATATCTTTAAGATAGCTACCATAAATATAAACCGAATCACCCGGGTTGGCATTTTCATTGGAAATACCTGCTATTACCGGGGTCGCGTTTATTTTAAAATTCACCGCACCGATTTTGGTGGTTACCAATACCCTATCATTGGTTGTTGCAGCCGGCATCAAAAATCCAATAGAGGTCCCGTTAGTGTCTAATTTAAACGACGGGATTGCTGTACCCCTATATGAAAAGCTTCGAACGAAAAACAGATTTGCGCCATTAACAAAAACAGAATCACCCGGGTTGGCATATATATTAGAAATTGACCAAACAGCAGGTGCTGCCGGACCTAATTTAAAAGAAAACGTTGTTGATCCGGCTGTTGTTCTATAGTCTACAGTATATAGCTTAGCAGTATCAATTTTTGCAAACTGTATGTTAGGTATTTGCACAACAGCACTGCCAGGCGCAAATAAAGCATTGTTAAAAGATGCTGGAACCCCGTCAAAATTGATTTGAGTTGCATTTTGCAAATTTTGCCCGGTTATTACTATCCATTGGCCCTTTGCCTCGGCTCTATTTAAAACCGTATCATTAGGTGAGGCTACATAAGTTTTAATAGCCGCGATAACCGGAGGCGCGCCACCGCCGCTATCATTGTTCTTTTTACAAGCCGGTAATAAAGCCACGATCATCAAAAGAAGTGACAAAAAATACAAGCTTAAGTATGATTTCTTTTTCATAACAATATATTTAAAATGTTTTAATTAATAATAGGGTACCGGTGGCTGCGCCAATTTAGGGTCAGTAGTCAACTCGGATGAAGGGATTGGCAACGTAAATGAAGCGATAGTTGCCGGAAGCGTAACTGGCGGAGCAATAGTATCCCTTCTGGCTATCTTCGTTGCAGGGTCATAAGTAAACGAAATCCGACCGTGATTAAGATCCTGATCATTAAGAAACTTCACCGCATTAGTTGGATCATAATAAGAATACCTAACCAGGTCTATCCAATATTGTCCTTCAAAAGCAAGTTCAACCCTTCTTTCCGTACGCAGTAATGCCGGGGTTATTGCAGTAACAATATCCACGCCGGCCCTTGCCCGCACTTTATTAAAATAAGTTATAGCGTCACCATCGCTTGTAGTAGCATTATTGCCCAAAATAGCTTCAGCATATACCAAATAGACATCGGCCAACCTTAGGATTGCATTATGTTCGGGAGATGACCAGGAATCCATTGTTGGCAGGTTGTTATCTTTTTCGGTGCCGACAATGTGTTTTTTCAGGCCTGGAGCTTTTGCCGTAAAACCACCACCGGCTTGATTCAATTCGGGATAAAAATCTCCGGTAAGCATAATAGTGGCTTTACGCCTTACCGTATCCTTACCCGAATACATCTGGTATAAATCATAGCTTGGCGCCAAGTTCTCCCATCCACCTTGTTGTTGAGGAGTAACTTTACCATCTGGCGCAAAATATTGTTGCAGGGCATTACCAATACCATAACCCACACCTCCGGCCCACTGGAGCGCGAACAATGATTCAGGGCTATCGTTGTTTTGTACCTTGAAAAGATCATAATAGCTGGGAAACAAATTTAAGTTGCTATTTTTACATACGTTGCCCGCATACTTTTTGGCACTGTCCAACAAGGCCTGGTCGCGGCTGCCACTTTTGCCTAAACCGGACATCGTTAAATATACCTTGCCCAGCATTCCCTGCGCCGACCAGGTAGTTACCCGGCCTTTTTCATCTGTTTTTGGAAGATATTGCACTGCGTAAGTCAGGTCTTTAGCAACGAATTTATAGACATCCGAAACAATGTTGCGCGGAAGCAGCGGATCTTTTATCAGTTTGTTGTTGTCTTCAATAATTGGCACAGCCCCCCAATACACCGCCAAATGATAATAAGCTACGGCACGAATAAATTTTGCCTCAGCTATGGCCGCATTTTTGTCTGCCACCGAAATTGACGAAGACGCCTGTTGCTGTATGGCACTGATAACAGTATTACATTGCGCTATAACATTGTACAAGCCAACCCAACCATTGGTTACAAGGCCATTTTGAGCGGTAATAGTGCGTGTAAAAAGCTGTACCAAATCGCCGTTATACGGAAAGCTGGCGGTACCGGCCAATACGTCGCCAAGTGGTATGTAGCCCTGAGTGTTCCATTGAAACCACTCTGAACCGGCGTACAGGCTTGCCGTAGCCAGCCGCAATTCGGAAGTGGTTTTGTAAAAAGTATTAGCACTGATCTGCGAGTTGGACGGACGGTCCAAAAAACTCTTTTTACATCCGGCTATTGCGGCAACACATAGCAGTATGGTGATAATTTTGTGAATTGATTTCATAAACATATATTTTAAATCGATAATCGTTTTATTATTTCAAGGTTATGTTTGCACCCAAAGTAAATACTCTTGGCAGCGGATAATTACCTGCGTCCCAACCTGCCTGAAGCGGGTTCCATGAACCTATCTCGGGATCCATGCCTTTATATTTTGTAATTAAAAATACGTTGGACACATTGGCATATACCCTAACAGAATGCACAGATATTTTGGATAAAAGGCTTTCTGATATCCGGTAACCTAAGGTGATATTTTTGCACCGCAGGAATGAGCCATCCTCGATCATTAAACTATTAGGTCGGTTATTAGTATTAGTATTATCGTTTCTCAGCCCAAAAACAGTAGTATTTGGATTGGTAACATATACATTGTTAACATCGGTTGCAGAGCCTTTGGGATCTACCAGGGCCAGTTTCGCATAATTTAGTACCGATGTGAAAAAAGTGGCATGATTTCCCGGATCATTTTCCGGTATAGCTATTTGATTGAATACTTTGTTGCCATAACTGCCGCTGAAGAAAATATTCAGGTCAAAATTTTTGTAGTTAAATGTATTATTGATACCATACTGGAATTTGGGGATCGGGGAGCCCAAAAAGGTTTGATCTTTTGAGTCGATAACACCGTCGCCATTTAAATCCTTGAACATACGGTCGCCGTACCAGATCCCCCCACCTGCCGAAGAAACCGGATAGGGGTTACCATTGGGGTCGGCAGGCCGGGCATGTGTTAGAAAATCACTTGGCTTTGAAAATATCCCGTCAAATACATAGCCGTAAAATTCGCCAATGGGCTGGCCCACCACCGTTTTTTCAATGATATCATTAATTGTATAAGATTTTTGGCTTAAGTTGGCCTGGTCTCCACCTGCACCTAAACTGGTCACTTTGTTGTTATTTCGCGATATGGTAAAAGTAGTTTTCCAGGTGAAATTTTTAGAAATAATATTGGTAGAGTTGATTTGGAAATCAAACCCTTTGTTGCTTAGCGAGCCTACATTGGCATAAGGCGCTTGCATAGCCCCCGGCCCCCAGCCCGATACAGTACCAGAGTATTCAGGAAGCGGCACCTGTAATAAAAGGCCGTGTGTTTCGCGATCATAAACATCTAATGAAAAACCTAACCGCCCGTTCCAGAACGATGCGTCGATCCCGGCATTGTAATAATCAGTTTTTTCCCACTTCACATTCGGATTTGCCAAATTGTTTTGAAACTGCGCTACACCTGACAGGCTGTTAGGCACCGATGTAAGTTGGGTTACAAAAGTATTGCCCGGTATACCTTGATTGTTAGTAAGCCCATAACCAAGCCTCAGCTTCAACTCGTTGATAGATTTTACGCCTTTTAAAAACGCCTCGTTATTAATTTTCCAGGCAAACCCACCCGAATAGGTAGTAACCCAACGATTATTGGGGGAGAAATTTGAAGAACCATCATTCCGTATATTGCCGGTGAGCAGGTATCTGTCATCCCAGGAAAAATTGAGACGGCCGAACCAGGATTCCTGTGCATTGCCGCCGGTAGGGCTTGATTGTGAATTATCGCCCGAGTTTGTGGCCGTGGTAGCATCCCCGCCATTAATGGCCTGCACATTGTCTGAAGCAAAATTCCTTCGCCCGGCGTAAAGATATTCAAAAGTTCTCTCCTGCGATTCATGCCCCGCTAAGGCATCAACATGAAGTTTTTTGAAATTATGGTTATAAGTTAAAAAATTGCGTATTGCTATATAAAAATTTTGGCCGGCATTTGAGGAACCGAAATTAAGGCTGACAGCACTTTTGCCAAAACTATAAGTTGGCGAATATCTATTTTCCGTATTAAAATCGAAATTACCGGATAGTTCATTTCGCAGCGTCAGGTCTTTAGTAAATTGTACTTCGGCATACACATTGCCGAATATCTGATCCCTCCTTCTCAGGTCTTTTACAATTTTGGCTATTGCTATCGGGTTGGCAACAGGTGCTACCCAACCGTTAGGATCGGTAACACCGCCATAGGATCCATCAGGGTTTCTTACCACAACATCAGGGCTATTGCTTAGTGCGGTTCCAATTACATTACCGGAGGTTGTATTTACACTTTCATTAATATGCGCCAATTGAAGGCTGGTACCTATTTTTAGCCAATTAGTGGTTTTGTTATCTAAATTCAGCCTTACCGAGTATCTTTTAAAATCAGATCCAAGGGCTATCCCTTCCTGGTCAAAATACGAGGTTGATAATAAATATTGGGTCCTGGCATCTCCGCCGCTTATTGTAAGTGTGTGATTCATCATCGGAGCCTTCCTGAATAATTCTTTTTGCCAGTCGGTACCAGGGCCCAGGTATTGAGGGTTGGCAAATTGGGGCCTGGTATCAAAGCCCCAGACAAGGCCCCGGGCATTAATGATAGTAGCAAACTGCTGCAAATTTACTGTGGGGAGTCGTTTTAGCATTTCCTGGTAACCGGTATAGAAATCATAAGTTATCTGCGGTGGGCCGGCTTTGCCCCTTTTTGTAGTGATAACAACTACGCCATTAGTTGCCTGCGAACCGTATATGGCCGTTGCCGAAGCATCTTTCAATACATCTATGGATTCTATTTCGGAAGGATTGATAGCATTTAATGGATTTGAACCGTTACCCGGATCACCGACCGGTGGAATAATAATACCATCTATTATGTATAATGGCGAATTAGAGCCGCTTATTGACGACACGCCACGTATTTGGATAGATACGCCCCCACCAGGCTGACCCGATATCTGTTGCACCACAACCCCTGCAACTTTACCTTGCAGGGCCTGGTCAATAGTAGTTGGTTGCGTTTGGCGCAGATTGGTTCCCGATATGGAACTGATAGAGCCCGTTACATCTGGTCTCGGCGCTTTAGCATAACCAATAACAACAATCTCGTTCAAGTTGCTGGATGTTGAATTGAGCCTGACATTAATTGCGCCAGCTTGCTTAACCGTTATTTCCCGTGGCGCATAACCTAAAAAGTTAAAAACGAGCACTTTACCAGGTTCAGCAGCTATTGAATAACTACCGTCAATACTGGATATAGTCCCGAGGCCCGTCCCTTTAATTTTGATACTTACTCCTGGCATTGGCGCATCATCATCGAAACTTGTTATTTTGCCCGTAATATTTACGGTTTGCGCATGGGCAGAAAAATAAAGAAACATGCCCGTGATAAATAATGAAATCTGGTGTTTCACTCTTCTTTGTAAATTTTTATCCATCTTTTAAAAGGATTTTAAGGTTTGATAATTGGTTCATTGGTTTTTGGTTAGTAATTAATTGGTTTTTATTTCATTCATAATTGTTTTGTTATCATATTTTTTCAGGTGGCCCAATACTCAAAAACAAACTTTGAAAACTACTTTACTGTTAGTTTCTTCACATGAAACCGCTGCCCGAACAATCAGTTAAAAAACTTCAGGTGCAGTCAGGTACATGCTTACTAATTCAAAAAAGTTAACTGTTGGTCCAATTGGTTATTGGTGGAATATTGTTCAAAAGCAACGTCTTTAAACACATTACCTTGAGCTGATATTCTGGGGGATGAAACTATGATTGTTAAAAAGAAAGGACTACCGAATTTGATAATGAATACAGCCTAAAATGTTAACCACTTTATAAAACTCTAAAAATCAATGCGTTAAATTACTTTAAACTACTCCACATTCATGTTTCCTTTATTTTTTTGCAAAATATTGACTCCAATGACAACAATCGGGAGTAATTGGCAAGGCAAACG
Organism: Mucilaginibacter cryoferens; assembly: GCF_014205845.1. Lineage (GTDB taxonomy): Bacteria > Bacteroidota > Bacteroidia > Sphingobacteriales > Sphingobacteriaceae > Mucilaginibacter. Next base: position 110,623 of record NZ_JACHCR010000019.1, on the reverse strand, counting down.
CATCAAAATAGCTAATGGAATGAGCTTATGGCGTCGGGAAGATATAAGCATCAAACGATAGCTTGTTTTTATTGGCAGATCGTGGTTAAATGATCCGTCTACCGAAGGGACCTGTATTGGCCAACAACAGGCACAAATATTTGAATGCGCCTAAATTGCGCGACCATTTTAGTGTTAACCATGTTTACTATAAAATATTTACTATCAAATATTTATGAATATTTTTTTCTGAAATGTGTTAAGTTATGTTAACCCAATTAGATGCGTTTGCCCTAGGCAATAAATTGGTTAAATTTAATTAACCGTTCTTTTCTTCCAGTTTTTGTTGGCGAATTGAACTGACATAGGCAGAGGGTGGGATGTTATACTCATCCTTAAATGCTTTTGTAAAATATTTGGGAGAATTAAAGCCAACTTCGTAGCCAATCTGACTGATCGTCAACTGGCTGGTCTCAAGCAAATACACTGCTTTTTTAAGTCTTATAGAACGAATAAAGTCAACAGGCGACTTACCCGTAAGCATTAAAACTTTTTTATAAAGCGATACACGGCTCATATTCATCTTGCTGCTTAATTCTTTTACCGAAAGGCTCTCGTTTACTATATTCGATTCTATATATTCAACAATACACCTTAACAGTTTTTCATCCTCATTTTCTAAAGGAGTTTCCTGCAATTGCACATCCATCTGCTTTTTGTACGTGCGTTTATAGGTATCCCGAAGAGTTAAGATATTTTTGATTTTTGAAATCAATATTTCAAAATTAAATGGCTTTGTCATGTAATCATTAGCGCCAATTTCCAAGCCCTTTATCTGTTCTTCGTCACCAGTTAACGCGGTTAACAGAACAACAGGAATGTGCGAGGTACGTTTGTCCTTCTTTAGTTTTTTGCACAACTCAATTCCTGTCATCCCGGGCATGCTGATATCACTTATAATAATATCAGGATGTTGCGAGAGGGCCTTTTGCCAGCCCTCCCTCCCGTTTGAAGCTTCGATTAAAAAAAACACATCTTTTAAATTGTCTTTCAGATAAAAACGAAAATCATCGTTATCCTCAACTAAAAGAACTACCTGCTTTTTATTTGATCGCGGCTCTTTGGAAATACTTTTATCTTCATTATGAGTAATTTCGTTTACACTATCGTTATCAATTTCATCGTCTGATGGCAGGTCCTTTTCCCGACTGTTATAGATAACAAACGGTAGTTTAACACTAAAACAACTGCCGCGATCTGGCTCGCTCTCAACGGTTATTTCTCCTCCGTGCATTTTCACAAACTCATGGGTAATTGCAAGGCCAATGCCGCTGCCCTGGTTAATCATCGACTCCGGAATATCATGTTGAAAAAACCGTTCGAAAATTTTACTTTGTTTTTCATGCGGAATACCAATACCGGTATCAATCACCTTAATTTCAAGCGGGGTATCACCGGTTTCGCTATCTACATTAAGCAAGACGCTTACCTGGCCGCCGGGCAGTGTAAATTTAAAGGCATTTGATAGTAGGTTAAACAATATCCTTTCTATCTTATCATGGTCAAAACTGGTAAACAACGAATCAATCGTGGTATCAAAAATAAAATTAATCTCTTTTTGTTCAGCTATATCAGTAAACGAAAGGTATATCTCGTTGATGAACTTCACCATATCCCCTGGCTTGCTATGCAGTTTCAACTCCTGAACTTCCATCTTCCTAAAATCAAGCAACTGGTTTACCATGTTCAACAATCGCCTGGCGTTTTTTCCAATCATGCCCAGCTGTTGTTTCTGTTCCTGATCAGCTCGGGTAAGCATTTTTTCGACGGGTGCCATGATCAGCGAAATCGGTGTCCTGAACTCGTGACTTACGTTGGTCAAAAATTTAGTTTTCAGTTGATCAAGATCTCGCATTCGCTTAACCTCCTGGCGCTCCTGTTCAATTATCAATTTTGCTTCCTGTTTTTCTTTCTCTGCTATAAATTTTTCTTTCTCTGCTATGAATTGTCTCCTTATTTTTTGTATTCCGCGCCGGCGTATAAAAAAGAGAGTCCCGGTTATCATCAACAGGTAAATAACATAAGCTAAAGTAGATTTCCAGAACGGGGGTAATACCTTAATTTTTAATTTTATATAGCTGGGTTTCCATTTTCCCTCCTGGCCAATAGCCCGTACCTTAAAAGTATAATCGCCTCCGTCAAGGTTAGTATAGGTAGCTTTCCGGGTGGCATTATTTGCAGTAAGCCACCCTTTATCAAAACCTTCCATCATATACTGATGCGTTATTTTATTGGGGTTAAAGAAATTTAAGGCGGCAAATTCAATGGTGAACACATTTTCGCTGTGGTTCAGCGTTATTTCCTGTGTGGCCGAAATTGCTTTAGATAACACGACATGGCCGTCAACTTCTTCATTGGCTGCTATACTTTTGTTGAATAGCTGAAAATCGGTGAAAATTAATTTAGGCTCATCTATATTCGGATGAATACTCTGTGGGTCGAAAATATTGAAGCCGTGCGAGCCACCAAATACCAATTCCCCTTTACTGGTTTTTAAAGCTGCATTTACAGTGAACTCTCTGCCCTGTAGGCCATCTGTTTCATCAAAGCGTTCAAATTGAAACTTAGAGGTGCCGTTGTCGGGTGTCAATGTTATTCGGCCCAGCCCTTTTGATGTACTTAGCCACATGGCCCCCCTGTTATCTTCCAATACATTCAAAACCTGGTTGTCGGGCAACCCGTCCTTTTTTGTCAGCGAGATAAAACGGTTGGTTTCGGGGTTCAATATACTCAGTCCGTCCCTTGTCGCTATCCACATCAGGCCACGGCTATCCTGAGTGATACTATTGATATCATCGCCAGTCAAACTGTTAGGGTCATTTTTCTTTTTATTATAATGAATAATGCCACGTCCGTTTTTTAATATTTTATCTATGCCCAAATATCCTCCTACCCAGAGATTACCTTTGGTGTCCTCAAAGAGTGCAGATATATAAGGCGCCCTGATATCCGTTTGCTTAAAGGGAGATGAAAATATTTGTTTGTCTCTGTCAAATATTTGCAAACCCGCCGCAAAAGTGCCTATCCATAACCGGTTTGATGAATCTTCCAGGATATTCCACACACGGTCATCAGCAATGCTCGTGGGCACCTTGTCATTATGTTTGTAATGAATAAAATTTTTTCCGTCGAAATGATTCAGCCCGCCAAAATAGGTACCTATCCATAGTTGCTGGTCATGGTCGATACATAAGCTTACAATAATATCACTACTGAGGCTGTTGGGGTTTGCCGGATCGTGTTTATACTGGGTAAACTTGCCTGTTTTGCGATCAAAATAAATTAAACCGCCTCCATTGGTACCAACCCATAAGTTGCCGCTTTTATCTTCAGCAAATTTATTAACATCTTCAAAGCTGAGACTCCGGGGATCTGAGGCAAAGTGCCTATATAACGGGAACCTGATAATATTTTTATGATAATAACTTATCCCTTCCCTGAGCGTACGAGCCCAAATAATGCCTTTGTTGTCTTTGTAAAGCGACACCGTGTTTTGTCCCAACGATTTTGCGTCATCTTCCCTGTTTAATAAATAAGTAATTTTTCCACTTTTTTTATCCAATAAGTTTATTCCGCCATGATCAGTAGAAATCCACATAAGGCCGTCGCCAGCCTGAACGATATTAGTGATGTTATTCGATGTAAGCGGAGTTTCTGCCGATTCTTTTGTGATGTACCGAAACCGGCCGGTACGGCGGCTGTAATAATAAACGCCGGAATCCATATTGGGGTTAAACACCCAGAGATCGCCTTCACTATCTATAGTTATCGAGTAGTCCTTACCCCTGTTATTAGCGGCTTTTTTAAAAATATCAGTATGGTAAGTAATTGCATTACGTTTTACATCAAATAGCTCTACTACGCCATCGTCATAAGCAAGCCAAATGTTGCTGTTTGCATCCTGCACAATGTCTGTAACAGAACTTGAATATAATAATGGGCTGGAATCATGGTGATGATAATAACGCGTGGCAGTTTTTTTCAGCTCATTATACCTGTAAAGACCGGAATCGGGACACAAAAACCAGAAGTCGCCTTTGCCGTTGTGAAGTATCTTGGAAACGAACGGATATCCCGGAAGTTTGCAAGCATGGAGCACTGACGATACGTCATTGTTAAACTGCTCCGTTTCGGGGTCATAAAAAGAATATCCAGCCGGGGTTATTACCCATAATTTTTTTTCAGGCCCTTCAAAAATATTGTTTATAAAATCCTCATTAACGGAGTTTTTGTTATTTACATCGTGCTTAAATACTTTAAAAGTATAGCCGTCATAACGGTTAAGGCCCGAAGCCGTGCCGAACCACATGAAGCCTTTGGGATCTTTAAATATGCAACTAACCTTGTTGTGAGATAACCCGTTGCTTATATTGAGCCGCGAAAACTGGTATTGGCTGTTTTGCGCAAAATTGTTCGTGTAAACAAAAAACAACACTGAAACGACAATATAAAGTTTTACACGCATTAAAATTTAGTTGAGATCTTCGAAATCAGGAGCCTGGCCCTTGGCAATCCAGTACACCTTAGATAGCATAAAAGTAAGATAAATTCGTAATTAAAGAGATAAAAGTGGCAATTCCTTCATTTGATCAGCGGAAAATAAATAGCCTACTCTGAAGCAAACGGGTTGCCGATACTATGGTACGGGCCATGCCTGAACTTACAGTGAAATAAAGCTTGTTACAGGTTGTTATTTAGGAGGCTATCCGGCTCATCCAGTTAAAAAAAAGCGACGAAACACTTTTATTTACAGTTTATTAAGTAGTTAACACAGATTCTCTACACCATTTTATAAATTCTCCTTCAGATAAGACAGCTGTTTATGCAAAACACCCACAGAACCCACAATTTTTTCTTAAAAATTAACATTTACCTCCCTATTTTCTAACTTTTACATCCCTTCATTAAATTATCTCATCTGTAGTTTTACTAATCAATTAATAAACCTGCTACCCATTCAACAATTGCTAACTAAAATATGCCCGTTGTTCCATCGGTTGTCTTTTGTTCATTTTAATTGCATGTTTTTATTAATTGTAATTCCGCACCTGAAAACAAGGTTTAACCAATTAAACAAATAAACCGGATCAGGCCCGTTTTATCTTATCGAAAAATGAAACTGATGTTAAACTCCGCGTTAAGCGGAATGGCAACTGCCTTATTATTATTTTTTTTAACGCCCAGTTGGCTAAAGGCAGTTATCCTGATAACTGCCTTTAGCCAATATTTATACGGCCTCAAAGGTAATGACACATATGCTCTTTTTTATCTAACTCTTTTACAAACAATTAACCCGTATATTAATAACGGCCGATTTAAATATCGCCAACTAACCAACTTTTTTATGAAGAAAACTTTAAGTTATTTTTTATGCATTCTTGCAATCCCGGCATTGACAAGGTGCACGAAGCAACAAATCGCTTCTCCGGATGTTAAACTGCTTGCTAAAACGAGCACTAAAAAACTCGCCGCCACCAGTTATCCGAGTTACAACATTTCGCCGCTTCCGCCCGATCAAACAGGGATGACCAGTACAGCACCTCAAATTGCTGCAAATATGACCTTAGGCATTAATATTGGCAACACACTGGAAGCCCAATATAACGAAAACGGGTGGGGAAACCCTAATATTACCCAGGCACTCATCGACGGTTATAAACGAATGGGCTTTAACGCCATAAGGATACCTTGTAATTGGGACTGGTCGCATATAATAAATACGTCAACTGAACAAATAGACCCGGCCTGGCTTGCCCGTGTGCAGCAGGTTGTGCAATACTGCGTTAACGATGGCATGTATGCGATATTAAATATACATTACGACGGCGGATGGTTGGAGAATAATTGCACAACCACCGCGCAGGCTGCAGTTAATGCCAAACAAAAAGCACTTTGGGAACAAATTGCAACACAAATGCGCGGTTTTGATCAACACCTGCTTTTTGCGAGCGCGAATGAACCTAACAGCGCAATTGATACCACAGGGATGAGGGTTCTGCTTTCTTATCATCAAACTTTTATCAACGCGGTGAGGTCAACCGGCGGGCACAACAGTTACAGGACGCTGGTAATCCAGGGCCCCAAAGGAGGTGATATGGTTTATACAGACAGTCTGATGAACACAATGCCAACTGATCCGGCATCCAGTCGTTTGATGGTGGAAATCCATAACTACACTCCCTGGAACTTCTGTTTGTTGGACGCGGACGCATCATATGGTAACAGGTTTTTTTATTGGGGCTCGGGATATCACACCACCTTCGATGTTGCGAACAATCCGACCTGGGGCGAGGAATCGACCCTTAGCGGATATTACCAAAGGATGCAGAAAAAGTTTACAAGTAAAGGCATCCCGGTAATAATGGGCGAATTTGCAGTAATGGAGCGAAACCTTACGGGAGACTCTTTAAATTTCAATCTTGCTTCCAAAGCATATTGGTATAATTACAATGTGCACCAGGCTTTGGGGAACGGTTTACACCCATTTCTTTGGGACGTTGGGCATCTCATCAACAGGTCAACTTATGCGGTACAAGATCAACGTGAATTAGCGGCCCTTCTACAGGGAACACAAACTGGCGCGTCCCCTGCATTTCAGGTTGGTAGTGTGTACCAGATTATCAATAGGTATAGTTTTAAGCCTTTAGAGATCGGTGGCTGGGCAACTGCTAATGGGTCGCTGGCAGATCAATGGGATTATGTAGCCGGAGCAAATCAGCAATTTAAAGTGCAAGCTGCGGCAAATGGCAGCTACCTGTTAACGCCTCTGCATGTTGGCGGGAAGTGTTTGGAGGTATGGGGTTGGTCTGGCGCTAACGGCGGAGCCGTAGATATGTGGGATTATACAGGCACAGGCGGAAATAATCAAAACTGGTTAATTCAGCCAACCTACGATGGATTCTATAAAATCATCAACGTAAATAGCGGAAAAGCCCTGGAAGTTACATTAGGGACTAATTCCGCAATTCCATTCAGAAATGGCAGTGCGGTCGACCAATACGACTACTATGGGGGCAAAAATCAGCAATGGGGATTTGTGAAAATATAAGTTAGATACAAAGAAATCAATTAAATTATTTCACAAAATTGCCAAAAATCTCTAATGCCGCTGTTTTAAATGAGGTGTTAGAGATTTTTTTTAGGTATTGATGGCTTGAATGGTTTGTGCTGATTGATCAGATAGCCGGGTTTTTTCCTAAAAATCATGCTTGATCTGTTGTATATTTATCGAAAAACCTACCTGCGGGCTAAAAAAGCCTTTTTACTATAGTAAAAAGGCTTTTTTAGAAATGGGTCCGGGACTGGACTCGAACCACTTATTAATGAAGGCAAATTCCAAATTCTTTCAGTCATATAAACTAAAACTATGGTAAGTCGTTTATAAAGAAATATTATTTTATGCCTTCAGATACTTACTTCAAATTTCGTGGCCGCTTTGAGATATTTCCTCATCGTTATGATATTGGCTGGTTAATATTTACGGACAGGATTTTCGGTCTGAACTTCTTTGTGGATAAGATCTATAAAATTAAGGAAGATGAATACGCCCCGTTTTACAATCGCCAATTGAATCACTACCTGGAAGGGAACGCTGGACAGGAAGAGGCGTTTTTCAATCATGTTTATCATATCGTAACCGAAAGGATCGGATACTATAAAGGTCTCAAGCCATTCGTCAGCGCCTATGCCAAAGGACTGATATATACAGAAAAACTAGAAGCGTTCCTGGCGTTCCTTAAAACAATTGATTGCTGGCATAAAACACAACCTTTAGAATCGGTCATCAGTGATAAAAATAAACGTATAGATCAATTAGAGGAAAGAATAAAAGAGCTGGAAAGCCAGTTGAAAGAAGCCGCGAAATACGATGCCGGTGAAAAGATCGTGATCAGTAAAGGAGGCCTGCCGGTATTTATAGATTTGGTTAATCAGATCAGAACATTGATCCTGCCCAATGATAACAAGCTCGTCAATAGCCAGACAGAAAGCCCGTGGTATAAACTGATCGCCAAGAATTTCCAACACGGCGATAAACCCATATCCATCGATACAGCCCATAATTATTTTCCTGCCGATAAGGATAACCCATCACCGAAATACACGATCATCACCGAAAAGGACAAACTCTTCAAAATCATTCAAAAGCCTAAGAAATAGACTTTTGTCTTTTCATCCGTGACCAAACGCCTCCAATGGTCATTCATTTTGCTGTTTTCGCCCTCAGTTTTGAACCATTGCATTCAGTGGCTGGCATTTTATTGTTCCGCTGAACAGGTTTATAAGAAAGGAGGTCCCCGCCATGCGAAACTAAACAAGATGTAATAAACAGAAAATTGGGGTCACCCTATTAAAGTCCCCAATTAATTAAATAGGGCTTACTCAAATTTGGGCAAGAATTATTCACGAAAAAAAATATCAACTATGACAGCAATCGAATTGATCACCAAGGAAGATTTAAGGGAGTTTAAAGGGGAGTTATTGAAGGAGATCAAACAACTGATGCAGCCTGGACAGGGACAATCTAAAAAATGGCTGAAGAGCGTGGAGGTAAAAAAGCTATTGGGCATATCACCGGGCACACTTCAAAACTTAAGGATTAAAGGTACACTACGTTTTACCAAAGTAGGCAGCATTATGTACTACAAGCTGGAAGACATCAACAAGATCCTGGAGGGTGAAGGCAAATGAAGTTGCAGAAGGAGATTGTTAAAGAATTAGCTGGTTATGCCAGCCTCGTTAAGCGAATGGAGAAGGATAACCGGCTGCTGCCAACCCATCTAAGTTTGTTCACGGGCTTGTTTGTTTGCTGGCAGCGGGCTGGTTTTGTAAGTCCATTCAGTGTGACCCGGAAAACGCTCATGGCGTTTTCCAAGGTCGCATCCATCGCAACGTATCACAAGTGTATCAAAGAACTCGATGAATATGGTTACATCCGCTATGAGCCGTCATACCATCCCAAACTCGGCAGCCAGGTTTACTGGCCTGCCGGTTGGGAAGTGTAGCCCGATACTTTGTAACGGTATATCTGTATATCGGGCTATCCCAATAGCTGCATATCCGAATAACCAGTTATTCCGATATATGGATAGACAGATATACCGATATATAAAATCCGGTGCAGCCATTGGCGGCACCGGTAATGATTTGCTTCGCAATCATGGGAGAAGTACAGGTCGCTTCGCAAAAGCGAAGGAGCAAGCGGAAGTTGGGCAGAGCCCTACTTTGCTTGCCCTACGCTTCGCTACGAGGGTTTTACGTATCCTCCGGGGATACTTTATGGCGTTTACGCCTATGGAATAAAAGAATACAGGATACTATGGGGTATCCTGCATATAGGAATAAAGGCATAGCTGCATAGACAGCTATTTGGTCAGTTTGAAAAGATGAGTATGGAAGATATCAATGTGAGATCAGTGAGATACCCGGTTACGGTAGATCAGAAGTTTGAAAAGATCGCCCTTAAACTGGGCAGGACAAAGCGGCAGACGTTTATCCAGATGGTCGATTACTTTTATAAAAGCAAGAAAGATCCCCTGGACCTGAATGATGAATTATTGAAAAATGCCCTGATGAAAAACCACCAGCAGTATATCGGTTTTATCAAAAGCCAGGAGAACATGCTGCTCATTCCGATCAAAACAGAAATGGACAGGGTATCGGTATCACAGGCCAAGATCATCGAGCGTTTTAATACGCAAATTCTCAAGGCGAATACTGACCTGCTGAATAATCAGCATGCTCTGGCTCAGAAATTAATTGGAATAGATACATTGATGGATACGATCTCGAAAAACCAAAAGAGTAAGGAACACCTGAAAAAACAGTTCCTGTTCATCCTTGACGGTTATATCAAATCAAGGGAAGCTTTTGGGATGATGACATCGGGCCGGGAGAAAGATGAGCTCATCACTGTTACCAGATCGCAGGTCAGTTTGCTTTAATCATGTATTTAATTTCCCTTTCAGGAGGAGGGGTACTTTATGTTTATCAATATTACGGACAGTAAAGAAGCGGCGAACAAAGGTAGCAGCGCGGGACTGGTACATTACCTGGAAAAAGAAAACCGGCTCGACCATAAACAGGAACCTGAATACTGGTTCAATGGTCAGGAGATCAGGGTCGAGCCTTATGAGGTGATGCGCACCATAGATGGTAATGTCGCCAAGCTGGGTAAAGACGATGCTAAGTTTTTCCTGGTTAATATCAGCCCGAGCCAGAAAGAGATCAGGTTTCTGAAAGAACAATATGGCGAAGATGGCGCTAAAGAACAAATGAAAGGCTTTGCGGTCAGGGTGATGGATGCCTACGCAAAAAACTTTAACCGGGATGGTGTTAACAGTAACGAAGACCTGTTGTGGTTCGCCAAGCTGGACAACTACCGTTATTACAGCTACAATGACCCGGAAGTAAAACAAGGCCTGAAACAACGGGGCGAACGTAAAGAAGGCGAACAGATGCATGTGCAGGTTATTGTAAGCCGTAAGGATATAACCAATAAGATCAAGCTTAGCCCGATGAATACCTCAAGGGGAAAGAATGCGGAGCATTCTAAAAAGATGGGTCAGTTTGACCGGGTAGCTTTCAAACAAAGCGGGGAATCTCTTTTCGACAGCTTGTTCGGATTTGACAGGCAGCTTAAAGATACGATGGCATATGCTAATGTTCAGAAGAATGGCGAACTATCGCAGCGGGAACAGTTAGGTGTGTTGGCCGAAGGCGCTTCGCAGAATTATGAAAGCAAATCGGTGGCTAAGGAACTGGCCCAGGGAGTTGCAGAAGGCTTATTTACGACGACGGCGGGGATGCTGTCCGCAGCAGGTAAGACGGCGTCAAGCTTTTTGGAAGTGATGCTGGAACCTATATATACAGGAGGTGCTAATATTGTCCCGGAAAGCGAGATAGAGAAAAAGAAAAAAAGAAAGAAAAAATCCCAGGGCCAACAGGTGTCGCGTTGAACAAGGTTGCTGATGCTATAGTAAACAAATATTTCTTTTTTGATAAAATAAAGCGGCCAAGCGGCTGCGGCAGGCGGCTTTATTACACCACACGTTTCGCTCCGGGTTCCATTACGCTGTCAGCCTTGCCGCCGCACGTGCAGGAGTGTATTCGTTCCTCATACACACCTGCCTTTCCCGCCCGTGGGTTATCGGTTAGTCACTGCACCGCGGTCACAAAAATAGCTCACGCAGGAAAACGGTAAAGGGTATATAAACGGGGCAGGGGTGTTTTGTTTTTTACCTGCTTGCCCCGCCCTTGACCGTTTTCCTGCTTTAAGCTCCGGTTGTTTAAGCGGTGTAATGACTGGGTGTGCGCAGATTCGATTGGGAAGATTGACTTTAAAACAGCTAAACGGCTTATTTATCTAGAAGGCGTTCGTAAAGTTTTTTGATCTCATTGTGAAGCTGCTTTATTTCTTCTAATGATTCAAGCCATTTTTCCATAGGGTTGATAGTACATTTATAGTACTGGCTGTATGCAACAGCCTCATCATTGAATGTATTGGCAATAATATTTACAGCTTTATTATCATCTAAATTCTTAATTGCATCTACAGGCACTTTCAAAATCTCCGCTACCTGTATAAGAACATCTTCTTCGATAGTCTCTTTTGCTTCCAAAAGGGACACCCTTTTCTGACTCCATTCCTCACCAAGTGCATAGGCTAAAGCCTCTTGTTTTAGGCCGAGCATTTCACGGAAACGTTTAATGTTACGGCCCTGATGTATTTGATTTGGTTTTTCAGTGGTAGCGCTCATGGGGCAGATATGTGATAGTATGATATATAAACAAATGTAACAAAAAAATATCCTTGTGTTGAAAAGCCTGTTTTAGAAATAACAGGAGAATAAGTTATGCCCTGATTTTACTTCGATAGAAACAGCTGGGAATGGTTTAGCATTATTGAAGTGGCCAACTTTGTATCACTGGTCAATGCAGGCCGGTTTAATGATTTGGTTATGTATTGTGGTGTTTATGCTCCCTGGGACCACTATCCCAAATTTCTTCGCCAATCAGAAGTGGGAGATTCAATGAAAGTCTTAACGGATTTCTTCGACATAAGCGATATTGAGCGTTATCTGGAAAGATTGAAAAGATGGCAACATCATGCGGCAAACTGTGCATATTCTGAGGACAAAGACTTTATGCCGTGTGATTTACTTTTTTATTATGAGTTAAACGTAAGGTTACTGGAATCACTGTTTATTTTGCTGCTGAAAGATCAGAACCAGGCGTTTGTTAGTGACCACATATCTGAAGAACAACTGGCTGAAGAGAAAAGAAACTGGAATTGGTATCCTGACAACCTTGAGAGAGATGAACTATTAAACCCCTATCTGGTCATCGAATGTGCGTTTAAGGAAATTAACCCGGCACAATTCAGGGATTATCTTTGGAAGTGGCTAAAAGCTGCTTTGTCAGAGGATACAATAAACGAATTAGTGTTGCCGGGTGGTGTCATAAAGGTATATGACCACCTCGTAAAATTGTATTCGGCTGCGTGGATAATTTTTCAACGAGCAAATGATAAACATCTCTAATAATCGAAAAGGAGAAATTTTCTCAAGGGTGATAAAAAAAGTGAGACTACCGTTGGATTATAATCTTCTTCCAGCAAATTATAAGAGAGTTAAGAAAGTACCGGCAGGACTACAGTGGCAGAACGGGCAATGGAAGTGGATGATTCCACGACCATGCCTGCCTCCCTGTGAGAATCTGTCTCTACTTTTCAAAATTCATTTGGTTTGTAGCCTATACCTTTTCGTGTTTGGCTTGTTGCTTTAGTTTGGATTAATTCGTCTAGATACCGGAAAACGATTTCCATGTTTTTATCCTGGTTGTCCAATTTTGCCTTTATTTTCTCAATTTCAAGGCGCAACTCTGTATTGTCAATAAACATGCGCCACAACCGGGTAAAAACCCTCATAATCTGAATATTAACCTGTATTGCTCTATCACTTGAAAGTATACCGGACAACATGGCCAGCCCGTCCTCAGTGAACGCATTGGGCGCTTGTCTTCTGCCACCCCAACTTGCTATTCCATTTTGGAATAGCAAGTTTTTAAATTCTTCATCCGTTAACCGAAACATAAAGTCATCAGGAAACCGCTTGATGTTGCGTGCTACAGCTTTGTTTAAATTGCCAGTAGTAACATTGTAAAGCTGTGCGAGATCTTCGTCAAGCATAACTTTTTGACCTCTGATATAATAGATTTTATTGGAAATGACTTCATCAGGAACCATCATTTCTTCATTGTTATTTTCCATAACTCAAACTTTAATTAATGGGTGATGCGACTATATTGTCTAACCTAACATAATCCGCTGTTCAGGAATAAATTTCTTTTTTGCTAACGTTTTCTTCAGCGTAACCATATCCTCGGTGACTTTGACAGCCAATACTTTAGCGTAATGCTGTGTTTGCTTTAGGCTCTTATGTCCCATCATTTTACTGATGGTTTCCATCGGAACATTGTTTGCTAAGGTCACCGTAGTCGCAAACGAGTTCCTAGCCATCTTTGAGGTAAGCTCCTTATTAACGTTACAGGTATCGGCAATCTCTTTTAAATATGAATTATACTTCTGATTGCTGAGTACTGGTAATAGCATGTCTTTTGCTAAACACATCTCATCATCCTGGTATTTTTTTAAAATCAGAAGCGCTATTGGCAATAGTGGAATCGCTGACGGTGTTCCTGTTTTTTGCCTGTTCTTATAAATTCTGAGTTCACTGTTATGGGCCAGGGTTACTTCGGAACGCTTTAACTGCTTTACATCGATGAAAGAAAGACCGGTAAAACAGCAAAAAACGAACAAATCCCTTACCCGAGACAGTCGTTCATTCTGGATACTTTTTGATGTAATTCGCTGAATTTCCTCTTTGTCCAGATATATTGTATCAACATCTTCTCTTGTCATCTCAAACTTGGCGAATGGGTCCCCTACCAGCCATCCGTTATCCACGCAATCCAATACAATCTTTTTCATATTGGCAATGTTTTTCAATGCTGAATTATGATTAAGTTCTAAATCTGTACGATACCAGTTATATAGCTTCTTAATGAATTCCAAGTCCAGTGAGCGGATATTGATATCATCAACTTTATAGATGACCTTAATAAATTTGCAGGTGTGTTTATAGGATGTGTTAAAATTGGTATAAGTCCCTTTAGCGACACCTTTACCAATCATTTTCTTTAAGTCTTTGTTATGCCCTTCGAACAACAAAAGCAGCATCCATTTCCGCTCATTAATCCCGGATAACAATTCTACTATTGCTAAAGCTGTTACCACTTTACCCCGGTCGATCAAATGCTTCCTGGCATCGTATGCTTTATTTTGCATAACATCAAGGAACTCGTTAAGTACTTTTGCATCTTCTTTATTGCCGATGGCACGGTTTCCTTTTGAATTCCATCTGGAAGGAAGCCAGGAACGTTTAATAGAAAGGTCTTTGGAAACACCGTCTACAGTAATCTTGAGGTAGATATACATTTCACCCCCATCATAATTTCTTGGCTGTTTTAAAAAAAACATTAAGCCTAAACTTTTTTCTAACATAACGATAGATTTTTAAGTGAATAAATATCGAAATGCAGCGGCAAAAAGTCAAGATGTTTAATGATCGAACATATTGTAAATCAGATTATTATACCATTTACGTGGCGTCTTTTTTTGATGAAAAAAAGACGCCATGGATGTCGCTCATTTTCTTTGCGAATTCGTGTATGTTTTGGTTAACTCATGGCAACAAAAAAGCCTGTAAATATATGATTTACAGGCTTTTGGCGTTTTTCGACTATTCAATCAGCGGTGAGGGAGGGATTCGAACCCTCGGTACAGTTTCCCGTACGTCAGTTTAGCAAACTGATCCTTTCGGCCTCTCAGGCACCTCACCATGTTTTCTTTTAAAAACGTTCCCCGTTTTTCGGGATTGCAAATATAGTAATTCAAGCTTCGTGTCAAAAAAAAACTTCACTTTTTAATAATCTATTCGCACATGGTAGATGCTCATAAGCATTCTTTTGAAAATAGCTTTAATAGTTTCAATATCCTTCAAAGTTATATCACTGTCTTTCAGTTGGTTTTGATCGAGCTTGTACTTTACTATCCTATCAACCAAAACGCTTATAGATTCCTCATCCGGTTCTTTTAATGAGCGTGAGGCGGCCTCAACCGAGTCGGCAAGCATCAAAACACCTGCTTCTTTAGAAAAAGGGATGGGTCCGGGGTACCTAAAAATGTTCTCGTTGATGAATTTTTCGGGAAAATTCTTCAATGACGACTGGTAAAAATAGTCGACCCGGGTATTGCCGTGATGCGTACGGATAAAATCGATGATCACTTCAGGCAGATTGGCTTTGCGGGCCATTTCAATTCCTTTGCTTACGTGCCTTATAATAACCTGTGCACTCTCTTCATAAGGCAACTTATCGTGCGGGTTAAAACCCGAACTTTGGTTTTCGATAAAGAACAACGGGTTTTCCATTTTACCAATATCGTGATACAAAGCCCCTGCCCTAACCAATAACGCATTGCCTCCAATACTGTAAATGGCGTTCTCGGCCAAATTGGCTACCTGTAACGAATGTTGAAACGTACCCGGGGCGGTAAAAGCCAGCTCGCGCAATAATGGCGCGTTGGTGTTGGTAAGCTCTATAAGCGTAATATCTGATGTGAGGGCAAATAGCTTCTCGAAGATATAGATCATTGGGTAGGCCAGCAAGGTAAGTGATACACTTACGCCGAAAGGTAAAAAATCCAGCCAGTCGATATCCAGAAATGTACCTTCGCGAATGAACGAGATACCCAAAAAGGCCACAAAATAGGTAAATATGATAATCGCCGCCGATATCAGGAATTGCTCGCGACGGATAAGGTTTTTAATACTATAAATAGATACCATACCGGCGGTGATCTCGTAATAAGCAAACTCAAAGCTGTTGGGCACAAAAAAGCCCGCTATTAATACCACCAGCAAATGAATATTGAGCGCCAGGCGGGTATCAAACAAAATACGGATGATGATTGGTACTATACAATATGGTATATAATACAGGTTTGTTGGAAACTGAAATTTAATAGCTGCCGATAGTGTGGCCAGCATAGCCGTAATAACCAATAATATTAAACCTACCAGGCGGTTATCGGCATAAATATCCTTACGAAACAGGTACAGGAATATCATCAGTAATGATATGGCTATTGATACCAGTAAAAACTGCCCCAGCAACACCAAAACACGATTACCGTTTACGCGGGCATTGTTCTCGAACGCTTTTTTGTACGATTCTAATTTCTGATAAACATCATCATTAATAACCGATCCTTTATAAACTATCACCTCCCCTTTTTGCACCATGCCACGGGTTATAGATAAACCATCGTAAACCTCCTTCTCCAGCCGCAGGGTTAAGTTATCATCGTAGCTTAAGTTAGTTTGAATGCGGTTTTGCAGCAGATCGAGCAAAAAGGCCTTATCAACATCGGTGCGTTTGCTCAATATCTTATCGCAATAAGCCAGGGCCTTTTCTTTGGTGTACAGCCCATTTGTATTTTTATCCGTACCCTCATTTTTGTTTAAAATGGTTACCTGATAGCTGTTTCCATGTTGCAGGTACTTATCGTTAAGCTTTAAAATACCGGTGTTATATAACTCGGTAAGCAAGGCAACACCAGCCTCAATATACTTTGGTTTAAACCTGTCGTTTATAGCAGCATTATGCCATTTTATTTCCAGATCGCTTTTAAAACCATCTGTTTGCTGGCCACCCGCTGCCGCGTCGAGCTGATAAATGGGGGTAATACTTTCGTAGGCGGTTTTCTTTTCGCTGTCAATCTCCTGCCCGGTTTTTAATATGGCAAAGTTATAGGGCGATACCAGGTCCTTTTGATTCCAGATGCGTCCTTTCTCGTATTCGTAGCCAAATTTTGCCTGCTTGGGTAAAAAGAAAACGATAAGGCTAATACTCATCAGCATCATCAAAAACTTAACATTGCGGGCATATTTGCGCATTAGGGCCTTTTGCCGCGAGGTAGATAGTTTTGCCATGTATTTAATTAACCGCTCAAAAATAATATAAGTTTTTTGAATGAGGGTAGAATGAGCGTCAACAATCAAGAGCCAAGAATCAAGACAGGAGAGTTTTGCATATAAAACGCGGTACCCCTCCTCTTAATTTTTTAAAAAAAAGCCGCCCACATTTTTCCTGTCTTAATTCCAGACTCTCAATTCTTGATTATTTTATTTGCTTTTATCAATTAAAGTTTGATATCTTTATGATATCATTTTAAAATCAATCTAAATCACTATGAACGCTGAAAAAATAATCAACCCGCCATCCGGCTTTACCGTGTTCTTTGCATTTCTTGCATTAATAATTGTAGCCATCATTTGCCTTTGCACAGGTGAAGAAGCTATCGGCATTGTATTACCTATGATTGGCGTCTTTTTTCTGCTCCCGGGTCTTGTTGTGGTTAACCCTAATGAATCAAAAGTACTTACCCTTTTTGGCAAGTACGAGGGTACTGTTAAGCAAGATGGATTTTTTTGGGTGAACCCATTTACTGTAAAAAAGAAAGTATCACTAAGAGCATTTAACCTAAACGGTCAGCAGTTAAAAGTGAACGACAGCATTGGTAACCCTATTGAAATTGCGGCAGTAATTGTATGGCAGATAAAAGATACCGCCAGCGCTGTTTTTGCAGTAGAAAACTACATACAGTATGTAAACATACAAAGCGAGGCCGCTGTAAGGCACCTGGCCAACTCTTTCCCTTACGATAACCTGGAAGATGAAACGGCAACCATCACCCTGCGTGGAGGGGCCGAGCAGGTGAGCCTTTTATTAGAAAAGGAGTTGAACGAACGGCTTGATCGCGCCGGTATAGAAGTACTGGAAGCCCGGATATCGCACCTGGCCTATGCACCAGAGATAGCCCATTCGATGTTACAGGTACAACAGGCAACAGCTATTATTGCCGCCCGTCGCCTTATTGTAGAAGGAGCTGTAGGCATGGTAGAAATGGCGCTGATTAAGCTATCAGAAAAAAATATTGTAGAGCTGGATGAAGAACGCAAAGCCGCCATGGTAAGCAACCTGCTGGTGGTATTATGTGGCGACAGAAGCGTTAGCCCTGTGGTAAATACCGGTACACTGTATCATTAACCGTTATGGAAAACATCAGAAGCTTTGGACAAATACGCACAGGCGAATTATTTATAGCGCGCCGGGGCATTTTTAATCCTGTTTATGAACTATCAGACGGGCAGTTTTGCTATGCGAAAATAGATGAGCGGCAAAAATTCATCGGCGTAGCAGATAACAAATGGACTTTTAAAAAGGACAGGGATTTGCGGGGCGAAACTAAAACAATTCGTATCAGCAACACATATAAGGAGGTTATTGGCTCTGTAACGTTTAGTAAACAAACAAAAGAGCTGACACTTTGCATGAAAAATGGTTTCAGGGCCTCATACATCCAAACAAAAGGCTCGCACTTGTTTGGGGTTACTTCTGTTTGGAAAAATTTACAGTTTGGCGATATGCTATCGATTAAAGAGAGCACCTGGAATATTAAAAAACCATTTGGCATTTCTGTAGATCCTTCGCTGATAAAAAAAGTACCCGAACTAGCTTTAATGATTTTATATGGCGTTGCCTACAATTTATTAAAAAGAGATCCAAACCCTAAACTGCCTTTAGGGCCCAATTAAATAGAGATGAACGATTACAGAAGTTTCGACCTGTTACGCACCAATCAGCTTAGCATCGTAAGAAATGGCTTTTTTAAGCCCTCTTTTGAGCTTACCGATGGGCAGTTTGTTTATGGCAAACTGAGCTATGCCAGCGTGTTGAAAACCCGGACAACTTTAGAAACTGCACAAAAAACGTGGATAGTTAAACGTAAGGGCATTTTTAACCGGTCGCTATTAATTATTGATAGCAATGAGATGGAGCTTGGGGTTGTTACCCCAGAACTACTATCCCGTAAGGTAAACCTCAACATGAGCGATGGCTTTACCGCTACCTATCTCAACAAAAAAATGTTTACCCGTACCTTTAGCTTAACAAACGACCAGTACGGCGATATTCTGGATATTAAAACCTCGTTATGGGGCTTTAAAAAGCCATTTAAAGTTTCCGTTGATCTGGATAAGCTAAAAGCCATTGCAGATATGCCCTTGCTGGTGTTATTGGGCGTAAACTTAATTTTATTAAAACAAGCACAAGCAGCCGCAGCGGCGGGGAGTTAATATGGCAGAGAAAAAAGCATTTGTATTACGCATCAACCCCGATGTATTAAAGGAGCTTGAAGCCTGGGCAGCCGAAGAATTTAGAAGCACCAACGGGCAGATAGAATACCTGATGCAACAGGCTTTACTTGCCCGTAAAAAGAGTACAAAGAAGAAAAAGGAATAATTGAATCTACTGGTTCCCTTAACGTGCAGCGCAAAAAATCCTGATACTTGATACTAACTACTCAATACCAATTATTATGCATGCATAGCTTTTTACTCTCCTCAAAATAACTAAATTTGCGCTACCAATTTAATGAGGGACACATGAGAGAAGTAGTAATTGTAGCCGCCACCCGTACACCTATAGGTAGTTTCGGGGGCAGTTTAGCCACTATAAGCGCCACGCAGCTTGGGGCGCAGGTTATCAAATCGGCGGTAGAAAAGGCCGGTTTGCAGGCAAACCAGATACAGGAAGTTTATATGGGTAACGTATTGGCTGCTAATGTAGGGCAGGCACCGGCCACTCAGGCGGCCATATTTGCCGGCTTACCTTATTTACCGGCCACAACCGTAAATAAAGTTTGCGCATCGGGTATGAAAGCCGTTATGCTGGCCGCCCAAAGCATTGCCCTGGGGCAAAATGATATTGTGGTTGCCGGCGGCATGGAAAGCATGAGTAACGTACCTTATTATTTAGATAAAGCCCGTAATGGCTATCGTTTAGGTAATGGACAGATTATTGATGGCCTGGTTAAAGATGGTCTTTGGGATGTTTACAACGATTACCACATGGGCTCGGCAGCAGAACTTTGTGCTGTTGACTGTAACATCAGCCGCGAAGAGCAAGATGCCTTCGCCATAGAATCATACCAACGGGCCCAAAAAGCACAGGTCGATGGTAAATTTAAAGACGAGATAACCCCGGTTGAACTCAAAGATAAAAAAGGCGACATCACCCTTTTTGCCGATGATGAAGAACCAAAAGCAGTTAAGTTCGAAAAAATCCCATCCTTAAAACCTGTATTTGAAAAAGATGGCACCGTAACCGCCGCCAACGCATCAACTTTAAATGACGGCGCGGCAGCTTTGGTGTTAATGAGCCGTGAAAAAGCTGATGAACTGGGCATTACCCCAATAGCCCGCATTGTATCCTACGCCGATGCGCAGCAAGCGCCGGAGTGGTTTACCACCGCGCCATCCAAAGCTATTCCATTGGCTTTACACAGGGCAGGCTTATCACCAGATGAAATTGATTTTTTTGAGATAAATGAAGCATTTTCGGTAGTGGCCCTTGCCAATAACCAGCTTTTGAAACTTGATGCTGCCAAAGTGAATGTTAACGGAGGTGCGGTTTCTTTAGGTCACCCGCTGGGCGCTTCGGGTGCGCGCATTATAGTTACCCTTATAAATGTGCTGCAACAAAACCAGGGCAAATACGGCGCCGCCGGAATTTGTAATGGTGGTGGCGGCGCAAGCGCAATGGTTATTGAAAATTTGCGTTAGTAGGTTTACTAAACACACCACATCGTTGGTAAAATCCGTGGCCTCTGAACTTGTAAATGACAAAGCGGCGAAAACTTACGAAGTTTCAAAAACTTCGTAAGTTTGGGATCTACAACTTGTCATAGATAGGGACGAAGCAATGGCCGGTTTTATAAATTATAATTATATTTAGCATAAAATCATATTTTTCATCGTGATAAAAACGCTTTTACTATCCTCCCTATCCCTCCTGTTTTGTTTACATACCTACGCCCAGCACTCTGACGAGAACGAGCGGCTAAAACAACTTCGGCTTTACGAGGATACACTTAAAACCCTGGGCAAAACCTTCATTAATGATGAAAACGACATGGAGCGAAAAAATGCCAATTACAAGTTTATCAAAACAATGGTAAATGCGTTAAAAGTACCCAACTCGTTCCTTTATCCTTTTGATTCTGTTAAAACTATCAGCATCGTTAATTCGCCCGATAACCGTTTCCGCATCCTTACCTGGTCTATCATGAATTTGGATGGCAGCTATCGTTTTTATGGTACGGTGCAAATGAATACCGGTGGCCCCTTAAAAATGTCGCCGCTGGAAGATTATTCGCCATTGCTGAAAAACCCGGAAGACTCTGTTGTAAGCAACCGCAAATGGTTTGGGGCACAGTATTATAAAATAATTCCTGTGTATGGTGCAAAAACCTATTACATTTTAATAGGCTGGAAAGGCAATACCGTAAAATCTACCAAAAAAGTGATTGATGTATTATCCTTCAACAACGGCGAGCCTACTTTTGGTATGCCAGTTTTTGATAGCAAGGCCAAAACCCGTAAAAGGGTGGTATTTGAGTACTCCCGCCAAACTTCTATGCTGTTAAGATACGTGCCAGAGCAAAACCTCATCGTGTTTGATCACCTGGCCCCCCCGGATGATAAAGAAAAGAATAAACCCGAAACCTTTGGCCCCGATCTTAGTTACGATGGCTATAAGCTAAAAAACGGCCGCTGGGTTTATGTAGAACAACTGGATATGCGCAACGTACCCGATAATACCAGCACTGCTACCACTGATGAATATGTAGACCCCAAAAAGCAGGCATTGAAAGATAAAGCGTTAATTCCAAAATCACATTAGGTTTAGAATTATAGCCACGTTAGGGGCTAATAATCAAAACAATCCACTCATATTTTGTAACCGTACAGGTATTAAATTCTGATTTAAAAGATTTATACTACTTTAGCAACTTTAAGTTGACAACTAAATGCAAGAAAAAACAGCAGCACAATCACGATCAATTGGCAAAATTCCCAGATCCGTACCTTTCATTATAGGCAATGAGTTTGCAGAGCGTTTCAGTTTTTATGGAATGCGGAGCATCCTCGCCGTTTTTTTGGTCCACCAGTTTTTTAGCCACGAAAATTCTGTTGAAGCTAATGCACACTCCAACAGCATCAACCACATGTTCTCTACCCTGGTTTATGCTACTCCCCTCCTTGGCGCTATACTTGCCGATTGGTTTTTTGGCAAATACCGCGTTATCCTTATCGGTTCGCTTATTTACACCGTAGGACACTTTTTATTATCGATGTTTGACGCTAACCTGGCCGGTTTCCAAACCGGCTTAATTATTATAGCCTTTTCGGCAGGCGCTATTAAATCATGCGTATCTGCCAACGTTGGCGATCAGTTTGATCATAGCAACCAGCACTTGATGAGTACCATTTACAGCTGGTTTTATTTCAGTATCAATGCCGGCTCTATGGTTAGTTTATTCCTTATCCCTTTAATTTACGATAAATTTGGCGCCGCATGGGCATTTGGCGTACCGGGCATATTAATGGCCCTGGCTACTGCAATATTTTTCTCGGGCAGAAAAAGCTACGTAAAGCTACCGGCAAAGGGTATTAACAAAGCTAATTTTGTATCGGTGAGTTTATATACCTTGCGATGTAAGATCAACCCAAAAGAACCGGGCAAAGCAGCCTGGGAGCAAGCCGAAACTAAATACGGATACGAAAAAGTTGATGGTATTAAAGCAGTATGGCGCGTTATGGCCGTGTTTGCCTTTATCCCCGTATTTTGGTCGTTATGGGATATGAATAGTGCCGAGTGGGTGTTACAATCAACCCAGCTTGACCTTAGCCTGGGTATTTTTGGCTGGCATATTCTGCCTTCGCAAATACAAACCGTTAACGCGGTGTTTCTGTTGGCTATGATACCACTGTTCAACTTTGTTTTATACCCTTTGGCAACAAAACTGGGTTTAAAACTTACCCCACTTCGCAAAATTGGCTTTGGCTTATTGGTTACCGCAGGTAGTTTTGTGATCATCGCTTTATTGCAGGAAAAAGTTGATAATGGTTTACACCCATCTGTTTGGTGGCAAATATTGGCCTACCTGGTATTATCGGCAGGCGAGGTTTTAGTTTCACTGGTGGGTTTAGAGTACGCATATACCCAATCGCCTGTATCTATGAAAAGTACAATGACGGCTATCTGGTACTTTACCTATTCGGTAGGATCATTCTTTAACACTATTGTAAATAACAGCATTAGCGCACATGGTTATTTTGCACGCTACACAGGAGCATCATTCTTTTGGCTGTTTGTAGAAATCTGCCTTGGTTTCTTTGTAATATTCCTTTTTGTAAGCCCAAGGCTTAAAGAAAAAGCTTACCTGGTAGACGATGTTTTAGCTAAGGGATTGAATATTCAGGATAATAAAGTAACTCCAATTCATCCGGATACCCCAATTGTATAATAAAATTTGTTGTTTTGTGTTTTATTTCATTAAACACTGATATTAATATACGTGCCTGATAGTATTGTAATTATTCCGACCTATAACGAGAAGGAAAATATCGAGCGAATGATACGCAAGGTATTTTCCCTTCCGCATGATTTTCATTTGCTCATTATCGATGATGGCTCGCCCGATGGCACCAACCTCATCGTTAAAAACTTAATGAACGTATATCCCGAGCAGCTTTTTATGGTAGAACGCGCCGGGAAACAAGGCTTGGGTACCGCCTACATCCATGGTTTTAAATGGGCAATTGAGCGCCATTACGACTATGTTTTTGAAATGGATGCCGATTTTTCGCACAACCCGGATGATTTGCTAAAACTGCGACAGGCCTGTATAGATGGCGCCGATGCATCCATAGGATCGCGTTACAGCACCGGTGTTAATGTGGTAAACTGGCCTATGAGCCGGGTGCTTATGAGCTATTTTGCATCGGTGTATGTTCGTTTTATTACAGGGATAGATGTTGCCGATTCAACGGCCGGGTTTATGTGCTATAAACGTAAAGTACTGGAAACCATACAACTCGATAAAATAAAATTTGTAGGCTACGCTTTTCAAATCGAAATGAAATATACCACGGTTAAACATGGCTTTAAACTGGTAGAAGTGCCCATTATATTCATCAACCGCACCCTCGGCACCTCCAAAATGTCGTCGGGCATATTTGGTGAAGCTATTTTTGGGGTGATAAAAATGAAGATCAACAGTATTTTCAGGAAGTATCCGGAAGGATAGATTTGAGAGGTGAGATATGAGATGTGAGATAAAAAGCATCAATTGCAATTTATCTCCTTTCTCAATATGTAAAAAATCTGTCTCATATCTCATATCTCACCTCTCAAATCTAATTAAAAAAACTAATTTCGTTGGTAATGAATGAGCACCTTGATCCGGCACCGGAACGTCTCAATAGTACCGAACGTGATATCGAAAAAGTTTTACGTCCGCAGCAATTTGAGGATTTTACCGGTCAGCATAAAATATTAGCTAACTTAAAAATATTTGTACAGGCTGCCCGCCAACGCGGTGAGGCACTTGACCACGTATTGCTGCACGGCCCTCCGGGTCTGGGCAAAACCACCCTATCGCATATTATAGCCAACGAGATGGGCGTGGGTATTAAAATAACCTCGGGTCCGGTATTAGATAAACCCGGCGACCTTGCAGGCTTACTTACCAATTTAGAAACCGGCGACATACTGTTTATTGACGAGATTCACAGGCTCAGCCCCCTGGTTGAAGAGTATTTATACTCGGCCATGGAAGATTTTAAGATAGATATTATGCTGGAGAGCGGCCCTAATGCCCGTTCGGTCCAAATCTCGCTAAACCCTTTCACCCTTGTTGGCGCAACTACCCGTTCGGGATTACTTACGGCACCCTTGAGGGCCAGGTTTGGTATCAACTCCCGCCTGGAATACTACGATGCTAAATTATTAACCACTATAGTACTACGCTCCTCATCAATACTAAAAACCCCTATTACTGATGAAGGCGCTTATGAAATTGCACGCCGCAGCCGTGGCACCCCGCGTATTGCCAATGCCCTGCTACGCCGTACCCGCGATTTTGCCCAGATAAAAGGCGACGGAAACATAGATACCGAAATTGCCAAATACGCGCTTAACGCCCTTAATGTAGATGAGCATGGATTAGACGAGATGGATAACAAGATACTGGTAACCATTATTGATAAATTTAAAGGAGGCCCGGTTGGTTTAAAAACTATTGCCACCGCTGTGGGCGAAGATGAGGGAACCATTGAAGAAGTTTATGAGCCATTTTTAATACAGGAAGGCTTTTTAATGCGCACAGCCCGTGGCCGCGAGTGTACCGAAAGTGCCTATAAGCATTTGGGTAAAATAAAACTAGGAGGCAACCAGTCGTTATTTTAATAAACTTGTATATTACAATCCACCGATTATAAACCATGAGAACAACAGTAAAACGCGGCCTTAAATTATTTTTGGCCTCTATTGTATTAATAGGCTTTACCGCAGCAACCAAAGCGCAAACTACCATACCAACCCCTACTTTGCCGCTGGCACCAACCAAGCCTTTGGCCCTGCCTGCCGATACAGCCAAAAAGCTGGGAAAGGATACCGCTTTAGCAAAAAAGGACACCGTCCCGGTGAAAAAAATAGCCACCGGGCCAAAAGTAGGCATAGCCGGCCTAAACCACGATCATATCCACCTGATACTAAACGAGTACCGCAACGGTAACGTAAACATTGTGGGCATTGCCGAGCCCGATAAAAAGCTATGGGCCAAATATGGCAAAATGTACGGCGTGCCCGATTCGTTGTTTTTTGAAGATCTGAAAAGCATGTGTGTTGCCCGCAAACCGGTAATTGTATTAGGTTATAACGCCGTTGGCAAACATGTAGATGTAGTTGAAACATGCGCGCCGTTGGGCATTTCGGTAATGGTTGAAAAGCCTTTGGCCGCCACGCTCGATCAGGCCAAACGCATGGAGTTTTTAGCGCTCAAATATTATATCAACCTGCTTACTAATTACGAAACTAGCTGGTATCCATCGGTACAAACTGCTTATAATACCATAAAAACCGATAGTATTGGCGTAATACGTAAAATGGTATTTCACGACGGCCATCAAGGTCCGCGCGAAATTGGTTGCAGCGAGGATTTTTTAGCCTGGCTTACAGATCCGCTGCTTAACGGTGCAGGCGCGTTAAACGATTTTGGCTGCTACGGTGCCGATATGATGACATGGCTGATGCAGGGCCAAAAACCCATTGCGGTAACCGCTATAGCGAGGCATTATAAACCTAATGTATATCCAAAGGTTGAGGACGATGCCACTATTATTGTAGAATATCCCAACGCCACCGGTATGATAGAAGCCTCGTGGGCCTGGCCTTACGGCATAAAAGATATGGAGGTGTTTGGAGCCAAAGGTTATATCCATACATTTGATAAAGATAGCCTGGAAGTGAAGGTAAACAATAGTGTGCACAGCTTTAAAGCCCCGGCCCTGCCATCGCCCGCGGATGCCCCTGTGCCTTATTTTACAGCCGCCCTCAAAAACCCAATGAAATCTGGCCACGACCGCTCGTCTTTAAAATACAATATGATTGTGATGCAGATACTGGACGCAGCTAAAAGATCTATAAAGGAAGGCAAAAGGATAGTTCTTTAAACGGAGAGTGAAGAAGTTAGAATCAAGAGTTAAGACAAAAAAATGAAAGGTTTTGCATTGCTGCTTTTATTTATTGTTATTTTATGGAGCTGCGGCGGCAGTGGCAAAAAAGCTCCTCCTCCAGCACATATTTATCCAACAATTAGCTATCTGGATATTAAACTAGATGCCGCCGGTCACCTACCGAGTAACCCTTATATATTGAGGTTTGAAAACTCAAAAAAGCACATTGTTTTTTGTGGCGTAAACCATGTGGATAAAAATAAAATAGACGACCCAATGTACGCGGGAATTGAAAAAGCCTTTTTTGAGTTTAAGCCTGATGTATGTGTAAATGAGGGAGGCGACGTTTCAAACAAGAAATTTGCATCAAAACAGGCCGCACTACTCAAAGACGGCGAAATTGGCCTAACCAAAATTTTGGCCGATAGTTTAAAAATTAAAACTGTAAACGGCGATATGACCGATAGTTTAGAATTTAAACAACTCTTAAAACAATATACGCCCGGCGAGTTTTTAGCCTACATAGCTACCGAACGATTTATGTGGGGATTAAGCCCGCAAGAAGCCGATGATACCGCTGCTTTTAAAAAAAGCTATGCCCAATTTATCAAAAGCTACATCATGAAAACCGGTGGCGTTAAACTAACCCCACATCAACAAACTTTAGCATTTTACGAAGCCAACTACCAAAAACTATTGAACAGACCTTTCAATATCCGTGAACTGGAGCCAACCAATCCGTTTGATCCGAAAGGAAAATTCCAGGAAATTGGCCGGGCTTCTAAACAAATAAGGGACCAACACTTACTGTCTACCATCGATTCACTGTTAAAGATTCACAACAAAGTATTTGTAGTATTTGGCGGCTGGCACCTGTTAACCTGCGAACCTGGTTTAAAACAGATCATCGATAAAAACAAATAATAAACATCCTTACCTCCCCACTATAGTTAAAGTATAAATTAATTTTATTTACCATCGGCAACGGCATAAAATATATTTATGTTAATTTCGCCGTTGTTCAATTAATTAAAAAAATCATCATATACCATGATTAAACACGCTTTTGTATGGTTGACAGTTTGTGCATTAAGCACCTTGTCATGCCAGGGTAAACCAACCGATAAATCAACAGGCACAGCCGCTGTTGCACCTACAGCCATTAAAACGCCCGATAATGCCGCCATTATGGCCCGTAAGCAAGTGCCGGTTATTTGCTACCACCAGATACGCGATTGGAAATCTACCGACTCGAAAAGCGCCAAAGATTATATTATACAGATAGCCGCGTTTAAAGAACATATTAAACTATTGGCCGATAGCGGTTACCATACCATATTGCCAGATCAGTTGTATGCTTACCTTACAACAGGTGCTCCGCTGCCGAAAAAACCCATCATGCTTACGTTTGATGATACCGACCTTGATCAGTTTACAATTGCCAATCCTACACTAAAGAAATACGGCTTTAAAGGCGTTTATTTTGTGATGACCGTATCAATAGGCCGCCCGCATTATATGACGGCAGATATGGTTAAAAAACTATCAGACGAGGGCAACGTAGTAGCCAGCCACACCTGGGATCACCACCGCGTTGATAAATACTCACACAATTCCGTATTAAAGATCATAGGTAAAAACGGCAAAGTAACCAACAGACCGGTTGATGACTGGGTTACCCAGATAGATAAACCAACAAAAAAACTGGAAGAAATTACCGGTAAAAAAATGGAATATTTTGCTTACCCGTTTGGTGTATGGAAAAAACCAGTTCTCCCCGAAATTCAGAAAAGAGGTTTTAAAATGGCTTTCCAGTTAGCAGACAAACGCGACCCTGATTATCCACTAATGACCGTACGCCGTATATTAGATAGCGGTTACTGGACCACTAAAACTTTTGCGCACAGCGTACGAAGCAGCTTCTAAAAGCCTAAGTCCCGAAAGGGCAGCTTTTGAGCAAGATATTTAACCGGCCTTTCTTCAATAGAGAGGCCGGTTTTGTTTTGTAGTATTTACAATAACAGATACCTATCTGCCATACCCACATTAAAACCAATGACAAATGACAGCGAAACAGATGAAAATATTTTGATTATCTTCACGCATCACCATCACAATATAAATGAAAAAGACCCTTACTCTTGGTTTACTGGCACTGTCGGCCACCAGTTTCGCACAGCAAAAAGCGTTGATCGGTTTTACACCGGCATCATCTGCCAAACAAATAACAGCAGAAAAAGCGTTTGATGCCGCTTTGAGCGCGCAGCGCATAGGCGAAACAATAAAAACGCTGTCGGCATTTCCGCACAATGTGGGTTCGCCGGGGAGTAAAGTGGTGGCCGATAAAATTTTAGCCATGTATAAAAGCTATGGGTTAGATGCACATATAGAAACCTATACAGTACTGTTCCCTACACCAAAAACCAGGGTACTGGAACTTACCGGGCCAACAACCTATACCGCGTTATTAAAAGAACCCGCACTGGCCGAAGATGCAACATCCGGCCAGCCCAATCAACTGCCAACTTATAACGCGTGGAGCGCGGATGGCGACGTAAACGGACCGTTGGTGTTTGTAAATTATGGCTTGCCAGACGATTACATAAAACTGGCAGCCATGGGTATTGATGTGAAGGGCAAAATTGTAATTGCCAAATACGGCCGCTCCTGGCGGGGCATTAAACCCAAAGTAGCTTATGAACACGGCGCAATTGGCTGTATCATTTACTCAGATCCAGCGGATGATGGTTACTCGGCAGGTGACGTATACCCCAAAGGGGCCTATAAAAACGAGTTTGGCGTACAGCGTGGTTCGGTGATGGATATGGTTATCTATCCCGGCGATCCGCTTACGCCAGATGTTGGCGCTACCAAAAATGCCAAACGTTTAGATAGGAAAGATGCTGTTACTATATTAAAAATACCCGTGCTCCCTATCAGCTACCACGATGCACAGCCTTTATTAGCTGCTCTGGATGGCCCGGTGGCCCCCAATGGATGGGCAGGATCGTTACCTATAACCTACCACATAGGTGGCGGCAAAGCTACGGTGCACCTTAAAACCGAGTTTAACTGGGATATGGTACCCGCCTATGATGTAATAGCCAAAATAAAAGGATCAACCTACCCCAACGAATGGGTAATGCGCGGCAACCACCACGATGCCTGGGTTAACGGCGCCGGCGACCCCATAAGCGGACAAGCCGCTATGATAGAGGAAACCAAAGCACTTGGCGATTTACTTAAAACCGGTTGGAAACCCAAACGCAGCATCATCTACTGTTCTTGGGATGGTGAAGAACCTGGACTGTTGGGCTCAACCGAATTTGCAGAAGGACACGATAAAGAGTTACAACAAAAGGCCGTTGTATACATCAACTCAGATAGTAATGGCCGTGGCTTTTTGGGCGCAGGCGGCTCACAGGCGCTGGAAAGCTTTATTGATGAAGTTACCGAGGGTATAACCGATCCGCAAACTAAAGTAAGCGTGTTCGACCGTAAAAAGGCCATGGAATTAGTAAATGCAAAATCGACCAGCGATAAAAAAGAAATTTTGGAGCGCAAGGGCCAAAAACTGGAAGCCCTGGGTTCGGGTTCCGATTTTTCTTCTTTTTTACAGCACCTGGGTATCCCTACCCTCGATTTTGGTTTTGGCGGCGAGGATGGCGGCGGCGAATATCACTCTGTTTACGATTCGTTTGATGATTACAAACGCTTTAAAGATCCGGATTTTGCATACGGTGTAGCCTTGGCCCAAACGGCAGGTCACTCGGTATTGCGGATGGCTGATGCTGATGTATTGCCATTTGATTTCAGAAGCTTACAGGCCACCATCAGCAAATATGCTACCGAACTAACCAAACTGGCCGACGATACCCGCGAAGCAACAAACGTAGATAACCAACTAATAAAAGCCAACGACTATAATCTTGCTGCCGACCCAACCCATCAATACAAAGCACCGGAAGCAAAATCTCCGGTTCCCGATATCGATTTTAAACCATTAACCGGCGCCCTCGATTCACTAAAGAAAAGTGCCGACAAACTGGCCATTTACTGGAGCACCGCGGTACTAAAAGATGGCGACCACGATAAACTAAACAAACTCCTTTACCAGGCCGAGCAGCAGCTATTAGCTGCCGAAGGCTTGCCCCGTCGCGGTTGGTACAGGCATACCATCTATGCGCCCGGTTTTTATACCGGCTATGGTGTTAAAACCCTCCCCGGCATTCGCGAAGCCATTGAGCAACGCAACTGGGACGAGGTAAAACAGCAGATAGGTGTTGTGGCAGGGAGGATCAACGCCCTGGCAGTGTATCTGGGGGATGGAGCGAGGTAGAATAGCTGTTAAATACTTCCTAACACATCTGGTTGATAATATTGGCCGTGCCTACGGCACTTTGGATTGTTCGGATATATATTCCACGGGTTAAAACCCGTGGCTACAATATGTTTCGGGCCGACGGCCCTTAGCTACAAATTGTAATGAATTAAGGCATTGTATAAATTGCAAAACAAGAGGCTAATACTTCGATAGGCGTTGCAATAATTGCTATTTTGAATAAAGTAAGCTATTGTCTCCAAATATCCGAAGCTAAAAGAGGCTACAGTATATATCCGCCCTAAGGTCCTTAGCTGCAAGTTGCAATGAATTAAGGTATTGTATAAATTGCAAAACAAGAGACTGGTACTTCGATAGCCGTATCAATAATTGTTATTTTGAATAAAGTAAGCTATTGTCTCCAAATATTCGAAGCTAAAAGAGGCGTAGCCTCGATCAATATTGTAGCAACGGGTTTCAACCCGTTGAAAAAGGATACCACAACAAGTTAGAGCCTTAGGCTCGGCCAATATAAATTATACATTTATTACAATATGAAGAAGTTATTCTGCTACAAAATTTACAATATGCTTCCTTCATCTTAAAAGATAAAATACAACTTAACAAAAATGGCGATGAGTTAAAAACCCATCGCCATTTTAAATTCATTAAATCAGTAATTCAATAATTAAAACTACTCTCCGTAATAAACGTTATTTTTCAAATTAACGTCCGGTAACTCATGCTCAGGATCAATAACCATCAATTTAATTTTTGAGGTTGATGGATATTTGAAAGTCCATACACCACCGCGTTGCCATACGTTAACTGGCAGGTGCAGGGTTTCTACTTTACCGTTTACCTGGGTAATTTTTAGATCTACCGGCATAGCCATTTTTTCGTTATTGGCGATGGTAATGAGAGCACCGTTAGCAGCGTCGTCGTCAACGTATTTCACGTTGGTAATAGCCTGATCAAGCTTCCAGGTTGTAGTGAACCATGCTTTCCAAAACCAGTTCAGATCTTCGCCACTGGCATCATTCATCGCGCGGAACAGGTCATAAGGCAACGGATGTTTAAATGCCCAGTTTTTGATGTATTCGTGAAAAGCGTAATCAAAACGCTCAGGCCCTAATACCACATTGCGCAGTATATCCATACCCAAAGCAGTCTTTACGTAATACTGACCGTAATCGTTAAGGCCGATAGCTTCTGGTGCCGTCATCAAAGGATCTTTGCTGTTGCGGAAACTGCCTAAAATGCGTTGCGCCTGTTTAGTGGTATCGTTATACTCGCCGTTGTTAAACTGCTGCGAAGCGTATTCGTTAATAAAAGTATTAAAACCTTCGTCCATCCACATGTATTTACGCTCATTTGAGCCAACTATCATCGGGAACCAGTTATGGCCTATCTCGTGCGTAACATCGCCCCAGAGCTGACCATTTTTAAGGTTGCTTAAACAGAAAATGGCACCCGGATATTCCATACCCAGGGCAACGCCAGATACGTTTATGGCCGAGTTCCATGGATATTCGAAATAGGCTTTTGAGTAAATTTCCATGCTATTTTTCAGGTATTCGGTAGAGCGCCCCCAGGCATCAACACCGGCACTTTCAATGGGATAAGCAGACATGGCAATACCTTTACGACCCGAAGGGAAATTAACCCTTGCAGCATCCCAAATAAAGGCATCCGATGCTCCCCAGGCAATATCGCGCGAGTTAAGCATTTTATAATGCCAGGTTAAAGTACCTTTAAACGGACGGGTTACCGCTTTACCTACTTCGTTCTGTTTAATCAGCATCACAGTTTTGTCGCTGTTTTTAGCTTCGGCCAAACGGCTTAATTGTGCCGGAGATAACACCTCTTCCGGGTTTTGCAGATCGCCAGATCCTACAACCACCATGTTTGCAGGGGCTGTTATATAGTAATCAAAATCGCCGTATTCGCAATAAAACTCGCCAAGCCCCATGTATGGTAACGTGTTCCAGCCTTCTACGTCGTCATAAACGCACATGCGTGGGTACCATTGTGCAATTTCGTAAACGTAGCCCTGTTTAAACTTCTTGCGGCCCATACGGTCGGCACCGTAAAAAGGAATTGCGAAATCGTAGTTTATTTTTACGGTTATCTTTTCGCCTTTGCCATCCATAGGCGCGTTCAGGCGCAGCTGCATGCGGGCATCGGTAATAACCGGGGTAACTTTATAAGTCTGGCCTTTATAGGTAACATCAACCGAGCCAATGTGATATCCACCGCGACTAAAGCCACGCACATCAAAACGATCTCCACTGATTGGGGTAACTGCGGCACCGCGCGAATCGGGCTTAAACAGGTTTTGATCTAATTGCAGCCACAGGTAATCTAACTGATCGGGGCTGTTGTTGGTGTAAGTGATGGTTACTTCGCCTGTAATGGTGGTATCTTTACCTTGGTTAAGCGCCGCTTTTATCTGGTAGTCGGCACGGTTTTGCCAGTAGGTTGGTGATGGTTTACCTGCATTGGAGCGGGTGCCTTGCCCTGTTACCGGCCAGGTGATGGGGCCAAACAAGTCCTGGTGATTGTACTTTATCGAGTCGGTTTGTGCCGATGCCGGGTTCGCGAAAGCAAAAAGGCCCACGGCGCCTAAAATGTTGATCAGTTTTAAATAGCGCATTTTTGTCAGTCAATAATAAAACCGCAAATAAAGGCAATTAAATTGTGAAGTTGGTAACAGGTCGATTTAAATACCATTGTAAAGTAGTGGTATTCATATTTTATTCACAATTAATTTGTTCTTGACAACTTGGTTAAAGTAAGGTTCTCACATGTTTATTTATACATTTATAGTCGTTAAACAACCATTATTTATGCATCAGCCTAAACTTGTAATATACCTCATTTTAGTTTTATCACTTACACTTATAAACACAGCTGTTTTTGCGAATACTATTGATGACTTAAAAGCTGATGATGATGTTTTAAGCCTATTGATTCGGCTAAAGGCGTTTGAAGGTAGTGATCCTATAGCAGTAATGCCGACAGATATCTTGTTAAAGAAGCTCCAATGCAGTGAGGTTGCGGCAAACTAGAAGGTTAAAGCGTGGGAGAAGGTTGATTTTAACAACGATAAACTCACAGATTTAATTGTTACTGTAAAAGACCAAAACAAACCAATTTATATTTTCGCAATAATAGACAAAGGGCAAAGCGGATTAAAGTGTTTGAAGTTATCAAGAGGGCTTGATGATGAAGACTGCCAATTATTTAAGCCTTTTAATATCAATGGTAAACAAATGCTTCTTTACTACACTAACAGAGTTAGGTTAGTTAACGGGAAGTTTAATTTCGAAAAAAGGGGGCAAATAGATACTCTGGTCTATTTATATAGTGATTTTGTTGAATACAATAGTAAGCCAGCTAATTATGTCATTAAGTCAATAGCCATGAATGGAGTAGACTCAATCAAAATCAGTGCTGATGGAAAAGCTGTTTACAAAAAAAGAACTACTCATTCAAATACCGATATTTTTAGCAGCACAATTCCGTCAGATGTCCTTACAGAAATAAAATCTGAAATAAACTATATCGACATAAAAAAGCTGCGAGATAATTATCAGGTAATATGGAGTGATGATACCGAGAAATTTTTAAGGGTTGAATTTGCCGATGGCTCCGTTAAATCCATTTACGACTATGGAATGATTGGGACTTTTGGCCTGACGCGTTTATATAAAATGTTAATTGATATTAAAAAAAGCACAAACTGGATTCCTGCTAAAAATTAATCGCCCGCCCATAAAACTTTTTCACTTAATCTCTCTTTAACCTGCAGGTACAATTATATTCGCACATTACATTTATAACGCGATATCTGTTACTATGAATAAACTTGCAAATTCTACATCGCCATATTTATTGCAGCATGCCAATAATCCCGTAGACTGGTACCCCTGGGGTAAAGAGGCGCTGGACAAAGCCAAAGCCGAAAACAAGCTGATATTGGTGAGTATTGGTTACTCGGCATGCCACTGGTGCCACGTTATGGAGCACGAAAGCTTTGAGGATGAGGCTGTGGCCACTGTGATGAACGAATATTTTGTTTGCATTAAGGTAGATAGAGAAGAACGCCCAGATGTAGACCAGATTTACATGAGCGCCGTACAGTTAATGAGTGGCCGCGGAGGCTGGCCGCTAAACTGTATTTGCCTGCCAGATCAACGACCTATTTACGGTGGTACCTATTTCCGTAAAAATGACTGGACCTCGCTCCTGTTTAACCTGGCCGATTTTTATAAGCAAAAACCCGATGAGGCCGAAGAATACGCGGTACGCTTAACAGACGGTATTCAGAAATACGAATCGGTTCAGTTTATTGCCGAACAAGCGGAATACACTAAAGACGACTTAACACCCATAGCTGATAACTGGAAACGCTATTTTGATAAATACGAAGGCGGCACCGGCAATGCCCCCAAGTTTCCGATGCCTAATAACTGGCAATTACTGATGCGTTACGCACACCTGGCTAAGGACGAGGAGATAGCAAAACAGGTAAAACTTACCCTGCATAAAATGGCCTTTGGCGGTATTTATGATCATATAGGCGGTGGCTTTGCCCGTTACTCGGTTGATGGCCGCTGGCACGTACCCCATTTTGAAAAAATGCTGTATGATAATGCCCAGCTCATCACCTTGTATTCGGAAGCCTACACCTGGCAACCGGATGAACTTTACAAACAAGTGGTTGATGAGATCATCCATTTTGCCATTACCGAGCTTGCATCGCCCGATATGGGCTTTTACTCGGCATTGGATGCCGATAGCGAGGGTGTAGAGGGGAAATTCTACATCTTCACCAAAACCGAAATTGAGGAGATCCTGGGTCACGATACCGACCTGTTCTGCATTTACTATCATATTACCGAAGATGGTAACTGGGAAGAAGAACATTCCAATGTACTCTTCCGCAAGGAAACTGATGAGCAGCTTGCCGCCAAATTGGGTTTGGGTGTTGATGATATGCTCAGTCAGATCAAAACATCCCGCGAAAAAGTATTGGAGGCACGCAGCCACCGCATACGGCCGGGGCTGGATAACAAAATACTGGCCTCATGGAACGGTTTAATGCTGAAAGGCCTTTGCGAAGCTTACCGCGCATTTGAAAAACCGGAGTATTTAGCGCTTGCTTTAAAGAATGCCGATTTTATCCTTAAAAACCTGTTAGGTCAAAATGGCAGGCTCTCACGGGTTTACGGCAGCCCGGTTACCGATGGTATTCCGGTAGCTTTTTTGGATGATTACGCCAATATTATTGATGGGCTGATTGCCCTGTACGAAGTTACCTTTAACGAGTACTGGCTAAAGCAGGCAAAAGCCCTTACAGATACCGCAATAGCGCATTATTATGATGAAGCAAATGGTATTTTCTTTTACACAGCCGATGATGACGAGCAACTGATTGCCCGGAAATCTGAAATTATGGATGGGGTTACGCCGGCCAGTAATTCGGCAATGGCGCGTAATTTGAAAAAATTGGGCCTGCTTTTTGATAATGAAAACTATGCAGCGGTTTCGGCCCAACTGTTACGCAACATTATGCCGCAGCTGGCAAAATATGGTACAGCCTATTCTAACTGGACCATGTTATTGCTTGATGAAATATTTGGTATATATGAAGTTGCCATAACAGGCTCCGAAGCCGAACCGGTAAGAAAGGAACTCGAAAATAATTACATCCCCAATAAAATTATCTTGGGGGGTACAAAAGGAAGTTTACCTTTGTTACAGGATAAGTTTGGTAAATCAACACAAATTTTTGTTTGTATAGATAAAACCTGCGGATTACCTGCTAATAACACGGCCCAAGCACTAAAACAAATGCAGGCCTGATTGCTTATTTATAAAAACAGTAACAATGAAGATTGAACCACAGCACGTAGTGTCATTAACTTACGATTTGTATGTTGACCAGGATGGTACCGAAACTTTAACAGAAAGTGCCACACAAGAACAACCTTTAACCTTTTTATTTGGTGCAGGCCAGATGCTGCCCAAATTTGAAGAGAACTTAAGCACCCTATCTACAGGTGATGCTTATGAATTTCGTTTGGCAGCAGGTGACGCTTACGGCGAATACGACGAAGAAGCAGTAGCCAACCTGCCTAAAGAAATGTTCCAGGGAACTGAGCTTCCTGAAATTGGCAGCATTTTGCCTTTACAGGATAACAATGGCAACCGTTTCCAGGCGCAGGTAGTATCAATTGCCGAAGATTCGGTAATTGTTGATCTTAACCACCCAATGGCCGGTCAGGAACTGCACTTTAAAGGCAGCATTCTTAATGTACGCCCTGCTACACCAGAAGAATTATCACACGGCCACGCACATGGTGCAGACGGCCAACACGCTCACTAAAGAGACGCCCCCTCTAAACGGCAAAGCCATCATGAACACAAAAAACAATCAATAATTTTGTGAATAATCTCCCCCTGAAGGAGGAGACTTAAATAATAAAAGCCTGTTATATTAATATAACAGGCTTTTTAGTATATCAGCTTTTTACATATTTTAACTTTTTTGCGCTTTATTGGGGATATACTTACGAATGGTATCGCCAAATATGGCACCGCCCAAAAGCAGTACCAATAATACAGAGCCTGCCATGGAAATATCCTCTCCTGTGTAGTAAGATGTGGGATGAAACACAAACTCCACCTGGTGATCTCCTGCCGGGATAAGCGCCGCCCTCAGCAGATAATCAGCCCTGAAATAGGGTTTCTCTGCGCCATCAATAAGCATCTTCCAGCCTTTATCGTAATAGATCTCTGAGAAAACTGCCACGCCTGCAACCTTAGCAGATGATTTATAAACCATGTGATCGGGGTTATAGCTGGTTAGCTTAATGGTAGCACTGCTATCATGAGCTGCTGGTTCATTGCCTACAATATTTTGATAACGATTATCGGCAATCGCCTCGTTTTTAGGCACAAACCCATTAAGAGCCTGCATTTCGGCATCGGCGTTAGCAACATACTTGATGGTTTTAATAAACCAGGCATTGCCGCACGCTTCCGGGTTTTGCTGGGCTATTAACGCTTTCTTTGATGAATCAGGCATAATCACATACTTGGTATTCAGCATGTTTAATACTGCCGGGTTAAGATGGGTGCTCAATTGATTATCTATCAGTTCATCAAACCTTTTTAACCTCGCTGCCGAGTACCCTCCTATCGATTTATGAAAGAACGGGTTCTGCACGTCCATTTTTATGGAGGCAGTGGCATCATAAACCCGGTAATCAGGATCGGTATCTTTGGCTATCTGCAAATCAACCTCACGTGCACTCATGCCGGTGGCTTGTTTTTCCGTAAAGTTGGCGTCTTTTAAATAGCGCTTATCTACCTGCCAAAGGTCAACCAGTACCAAAGCCAGTAATAATATTGAAACCGTGGTTAAGTTTACTTTTTGTTTAATAAACGCCCATACAATTACAAACGTAAGCCCCACAAATATTAACGACCGAATGGCATCGGCACGCTCCAACCCTATCCTGTCTTTAACCACAGCATTGGCCACAGCATTCGCGGTTGCGGCATCACCTTTTAAGGCCTGGGTTAAATAGCCAACCCCGGCTAACTGGTCGCTCGGTCTAAAGCTCAGCAATACCTCCGGCAACACAATTAACAGTAACGTAAGCCCCCCGGTGATGTAAAGTGCCAGCAGTAGTTTTTTAACCAGTACCTTTTTATCTACCGTATCAATAACCTCCTGTATAGCCAAAAAGGCCAGGATAGGAAAGCAGAGACCGGTTACCGCCAGGATTGATTCGACAGCGCGAAACTTGTTATAAAGTGGAAAATGGTTCAAAAACAGATCGGACACATAGGGCCAGTTACCGCCAAATGATAACACCATAGTTAATACAATAGTACCCAACAGCCACCATTTAAGCCGGTTTTTAACTACAATTAACCCAAACACAAAAAGGAAACAAATACTTGCCCCAAAATAGTACGGGCCAGCTGTGCCAGGTCGTTTTTCGCCCCAATAAAGAGACAGTCCTGGCATTTGCGAAATTTGCTGCGCATAGGTAACCGCCTGATCTTCGGGCACCCCTTTTTCTACAAACGCCTTAGCTGTTTCTGAATTTTGATCGAGCGCCTCGGTACCAGATCCACCGCCATAGGCATTGGGTACTAAAAACGTTAAACACTCGGCAACACTCTGGCTGTATTGGTATACATAGTCGCGGGCCAATCCGTTTTGCGGCTCTTTGGTATTATTGGTAAGGTTTGATTTCCCCCTATAGCTATCCTTGCCATATTCGTAAGTACTCCACAACGACGATGCATTT
Organism: Mucilaginibacter cryoferens; assembly: GCF_014205845.1. Classification (GTDB taxonomy): domain Bacteria; phylum Bacteroidota; class Bacteroidia; order Sphingobacteriales; family Sphingobacteriaceae; genus Mucilaginibacter. Next base: position 71,228 of record NZ_JACHCR010000019.1, on the reverse strand, counting down.
ACCGCGAAAGCTAGTAACGAAGCGGCCAGCAAATAACCCAACGATTTAAAGAAAGGTTTAGTTGTTTTATTTTTGATGGCATGATAAAACTCGATACCCACAAAAATTAAAATGGCCAGCATTAGATAATAGGTCATTTGCAGGTGATTAACCTTAATTTCAACAGCCATAAACATGGCAGTTAACGCTACGCCCAGCAAATACCGCCCTCTTAAAGTTAAAATAATGCCAGCCAGTATAGGTGCAAAAAAAGCTATAGCGAAAGCCTGGTTGGTGTGCCCGGCCGATAGCAATATCATATTATACGATGTAAAAGTAAATGCCACAGCACCGGCAGCAGCCAGCCATGGATTAAGCTTTAAAACACTAAACAAAAAGTATGTACCAAACAAAAATATAAGCACCATGCCAACCGGGCTGGGGAATATATAGCCAACAACATTTATAATGTGCGTAGCAACGTTGGCCGAATACGGTGCCCATATCTGGTAAGCCGGCATACCGCCAAAGATCTGGTTAGTCCACAAAATGGTGGTATCCCTGGCCCGGTAGTCCATGATCTCTTTTTGGGTAGATTGGGCGCCAAGCACATCTCCCTGCCCCAATGTTTTACCCTCAAAAACTGGTGAGAAATATAAAAAGCATATTACCACAAAAACACCGGCAACAGCCAAATGAACAGCGTTGCGCTTAAACCAATTCATCATAGATAGTTAAGAATTATATATTTTTTAAAAATACAATTATGAGCCGTATAATTTCAATTCTTTTTAAGAGCTATTGTGGATTACCTGTCGCGAAAAAAAATCTCACCAAAATATATACGTAACCATTTGGTTTCGTATACATTTGTAACCAAATGGTTTCATATAACTATTATTACCATGCACCGAGACGTTTTTAAAGCCATTGCCGACCCTACCCGCCGAGAGATCATTAACCTGATTGCTCACCAAAGCATGAACTTGAATGCCGTGGCCGATAACTTTGACATGAGCCGGCCGGCTGTATCCAAGCACATTAAAATATTAACCCAATGCGGTTTACTGGTGATTAAGCAGCAAGGCCGGGAACGTTTTTGCAAAGCCGATCTGAAACAATTGAAACAAGTTACCGATTGGGCCGAACAGTACCGCAGGTTTTGGACCGAAAAACTGGATGCACTGGATAGCTTTTTAAACAAAGACCAAAACAATCAATAAATATTAAAACCGAAAATTATGAGCGCAGAACCTTTTGTAATTGAACGTATTTACAACGCCCCCATCGGCAAAGTTTGGGAAGCTATTACCAACGTGGCCAAAATGCGCGAATGGTATTTTAACATTGCCCATTTTAAGCCCGAAGTTGGCTTTGAGTTTGAGTTTACCGGCGGCGACGACATTAAACAATACCGCCACCTTTGCCGGGTTACCCAGGTGGTTGATGGCAGTAAAATTGCCTATACATGGACCTATGACGAATATGGTGGCGATTCGGAAGTAACCTGGGAACTTTTTACCGAAGGCGAAGGAACACGCTTAAAACTTACCCATACCGGGCTGGAAACCTTCCCCGAGCTACCATCATTTAAAAGAGAAAATTTTGTGGGCGGCTGGACACATATTACAGGGGTATCATTAAAGGAATACCTGGAGAAATAAACCCTGTGGCCTGAAAAGAGCAGACTTACGATTTTTTTTAAAATTCGTAAGTCTTTAACCGCCCTTTGTGCAATCCACCTATAAAATGTATAATTGCTCATCCTTATGCATTCCAATCTCACAAACCATATTAAAAAGTTTATTACGCTAACCGAGGCTGATGAACAGCTCATCAATTCGGCAGTGGTAGTGAAGGTTATTAAGAAAAAAGCATTTCTGCTGCAACCAGATCATGTTTGCAAGGAATTATATTTTGTAAGCCAGGGTTGTTTACGCCTGTACTTCATCAACAAAAAGCTAAACCAGCAAACAACCCTTTTTGCCATAGAAAACTGGTGGATGACAGATTTTGATAGTTTGGATAGCGGTCGGCCCTCTTCCTATTACATGCAGGCTGTTGAAAACACCGAAGTTATCAGCATCAACAAAAACAAACTAGAAGAACTTTTTGAGGCTGTACCCAAACTGGAACGCTATTTTAGAATAGTACAACAACGAGCCTTTGGAGCAACCCAAAACCGCATTAAATTTATCTACGGTATGAGCGATGAAGAGCGTTACCGGCATTTCAGCAGCTTATTCCCTGCTTTTATGCAACGGGTGCCACAGTATATGCTGGCCTCTTATCTGGGTTTTACACCCCAGTTTTTGAGCAAAATAAGAGCTAAGAAAATTTAACCCAACCTGCAATTTCTTAATCTCGATTCATTTTTTAAGGCTTGTTTTATTGCCATCTTTGAAGTATTAAAACAAACACAAATAAAATGGAAACAAGAGTAAACATCGGCAAAACCGATCCGGAAGCATACAAAATATTAGTAAACCTCGATCAATATGTTGCCAAAGGCATAGTTAGCAAAACACACCGCGAACTGATCAAGATCCGCGCATCACAAATAAACGGCTGTGCTTTTTGTATAAATATGCATACCAAAGATGCCCGTAAAGCCGGCGAAACAGAACAACGTATTTACGCACTTAACGCATGGCGAGACACCCCATTTTTTACCGAAGAAGAAAAAGCGATATTGGCTTTAACCGAAGAGGTAACCAACATTAAAAACCATGTGTCAGATGCTACTTATGCAGCCGCAGCAAAAGTTTTAGATGAAGCCTATATTGCACAAGTGATACTTGCTATTATAGCCATAAATGCCTGGAATAGGTTTGCAATTGCCACAGGGATGCAACCAGGCATAAGCCCCCTCTAAATCTCCCCCGGTAGGGGAGACTTAAAAAAACAAAAAGGCGAAATTTCATAAAGAAGTCTCGCCTTTTTGTTGCACTAAATGCCATTTGCTAAACAAAAGTCTCCCCTACCGGGGGAGATTTAGAGGGGGCTTACGCCAAATTCCTCCCCGCGTTCACAATACCGTAAACTGTACGGATAACCAGTTTGCGATAGATCTCTATCAGCTCGCTATCTTCGCTATGGTTTAAACAATTGAGAGCATAGTGCTGCATAATAACCAGTGGCAACACAATTTTTTCACGAATGGCGATTGACTTACGCTCTATAGGATATTCTTCCATCAGCACGCTGCTGCCGGTTAACTCCAACAGCATGGCACGGGTAAGTTCAAACTCATCTTTCAGCATTTTCCAGAAATCGCCAAAGGTTTTGTCCTTCTCCAAATAGGCGGTAATCCTGAAATCAGATTTCGACATCGACATCATACAGTTATCCAGCATGGTTTTAAAGAAACCCGATGTTTCATATAATTCCTGTACCTCGTGCCAGTTGCCCTCGTCCTTCATCTTTTTTAATGAAGTACCAACGCCGTAAAAGCCCGGAATACTTTGTTTAAGCTGGCTCCACGAAGTTACAAAGCTAATGGCACGTAAATCTTCCAGCTTCATAGGGCCGCCGCCGCCGCGCTTGGTTGGGCGGCTACTGATATTAATTTTTGATAATAACTTAAGTGGACTAAATTTTTCCAGGTATTCTAAAAACAAAGGATGAGCACGCAAGGCCATAAACAAGCTATAACTTTCATCGGCCATTTGCGAAATCAGCGCTTTATGCCTGTTATCTAACAGATCTTTACGGTTTGGATGCAAGGCCGAAACAATACCCGCGTTAAGCAGCTGCTCCATATTAAACCTTGCCGTTTCAACAGAACCATATTGCGAACTAACAGTTTGCCCCTGTATGGTAAGCTGAATATGATCGTTAGCTATCTCGTTACCCATTGAGGCATAAAAACGGTGCGTTTTACCACCACCACGTGCAGGTGGGCCTCCCCTGCCATCAAAAAACGCTAAACTGATGCCATATTTACGGGCAATAGTCGTCATTTCTATTTTGGCCTTGTATATGCTCCAGTTGGCCATCAGGTAACCACCATCTTTGGTTCCATCAGAGAAGCCAAGCATAATGGTTTGCCTGTTATCACGTAATTTTAAATGCTCGGCATAATACGGATGGGTATATAACTGCTCCATAATCTCGCCGGCGTTGGCCAAATCATTCACGGTTTCAAACAGTGGCATAAAATCAACCTTCAGTTTATCTTTTTGCCACCCGCTCCATAAAAACAGGTCTATCAGCTGTAAAATATCAGATGCACGCTGGCAGTTACTGATAATAAAACGCTGGCAGGCTTTTTCGCCATTGCTGTATTGAATTTGTTTCATCAGCCTTATGGTGTCAAGCGTATCGCAGGTCATGGCATCGGCATCTTCGGGGCGTTTAAAATCAACCTCGTTAAAAGCTAACTTTTCCAGTTTACCGGCTTCTTCCAAATCGCTGTAGCCTGCACCAACACCGGTATCGGCTTTTGAGGTTACATAATCAAATACGCTGCGTAAAACGCGGCTATCCTGCCTTATATCCAGGGTGGCAAAATAGCAGCCAAACAGGCGTACCTTTTGCATCAGGTGTTCTACAATATCAACAAACAAACTATCGTGCTCTGTTACCAGGGTTTGCTTAATAGTTTGCAACAGCTCTAACAATTCGGCCTGCAAATCTTTAGGGTCCGATTGTTCGTTGGCATTTTTGTAAAGCAACCTCTCCAGCTTGGCCATAGGTTTTTCAACACCACGGAAGGTGATACGGCGCTTAAGTACTCTATAATCGCGGTAGTAACATCTAAACAGGCGCTGTCTTAAGTAACTGGCAACCGCTTTGGTGCTCTCTGTTGTTACGTTGGGGTTACCGTCCCTATCGCCACCGGGCCAAAAACCCATCTCCAATAATTGCTTACTGGCATCTATTTCAAACTCTTCTTCCAGTTTTGATTGTATGCCCGATACGGCGTGATAAAATATATTTTCTAAAAACCAGGTAAGACTAATAGCCTCATCAACCGGCGTTGGCGATGTTTTGTTAAAGAAAGGTGTTTTACCCAATTGCTGCAACAATACATCAATGGTTGGTATATCGTTAAGTTTTACAGCTTCAATCAAATCCGTCATTATACCCAATACCGTGCCTGGGTAAAACTGGGTTGGGTGGGCAGTAAGTACCAGTCTTAACGAAAAGTCTTTCAGTTTCTCGCTTATACTTTTGCGCGTTTCATCACTCATGGCAGCTTGCTGCAACAAGCTTTGCAGGGTACCTGTATCATCAAACTTGCCAATTTTATTAAAAGATGAATCTTCAATGGCATCAAACAAAACCACCTGGCGCTCTATATACTGTATAAAACGAAACATGCGGTTTATCTGCTCGCGATGATCAATATCCGGTACGTACTTCTTAAAAAACGTTTCAATAATATCTGTTGGCGATGCGTTCATGGCGGCACCCTTTTCGCAATGTGAACTAAAAAAGGGCAGCAAAATTCCGGTATCCTTTACCTGGTAAAATGGCAGGGTTTGGAACAAACTGTTGTACAACTCAAAACGGGTTACAACTTCGCTATTAAAAGTTGTTTCTCTTTGACTGAGTTTTAAATTTAACGACATAGTACAAATAAGTTGAAGGTTAAAATTGATGGGCAACGGGCAGGCCGCAATACCGGGGGTGAATTTAATTATCTAAAATTTAATTTCAGCAAAAAGTAAATAATTTATAACAGAAAAGTGTTATTAATGCCATATTTATTAAAATAATGGCAAAATATTTAATTTATGTAAATTTGAAAAGCTTTTTTGGTGCAAAAAAAGCGTTAAATGAAAACAAAATTTCTACCATAAAACTAAACCGACAATAAAAGTATTCGTCGTAGCTTTATTGCCAATTAAAAACCACCGTTAATTAATGAAGTTTAACACCCGCGAGATCAATAGTTTTTTTTACAGCCAATACTTTTCTGATGGTTTACGAATTACTGCGGGTATTCTGCTACCATCGCTGCTATTACTGGAGTTTGGTGAATTTGACCTTGGCCTTACCCTCTCTTTAGGTGCACTTTGTATTTGCGTTATTGATAACCCAGGCCCGGCAACCCATAAGCGCAACGCCATGGGCATAGGCAATTTGTGTTTGCTTATTGTAGCCGTTACAACCGGCTTTGCGCGGCTAAATATTTATACGCTGGGCATCGAGATCACCTTGTTTTCGTTTCTGTTTAGCATGTTTACGGTTTATGGCAATCGGGCAGCATCTGTGGGTACATCAAGCCTACTCATTATGATATTTATGATGGATAAGGCCCTGCCCCCATCAGGTGTATTGATGTATAGCTTACAAATTTTGGCGGGCGGTGTATGGTACATGCTGTTTAGTTTGATATTTTTCGGCATTCGCCCCTATCGTGCGGCGCAACAAACCCTTGGCGAAAACGTAGCCGATATAGCCAAGTTTTTGCGCATCAAAGCCGCATTTTACAACCCCGATAGCGATATTGATGACAATTACCGCAAACTGGTATCGCAGCAAATACAGGTGAGCCAACACCAGGATTCGGTGCGCGAAATGCTGTTTAAAAGCAGGCTGGTGGTGCGCGAATCGACCCCGGCCAGCCGAATACTGGTTTTAACTTTTGTTGACCTGGTAGATATGTTTGAGCAAATTATGGCTGCCCATTACGATTACAGCGAAATGCGTGAGCGTTTTAAAGATACCGGCATAATGAATGAGATAGCTCGCATTATTCACCACATGGCCGATGAGCTGGATGATATTGCCTACATCGTACTATCAAACACCCGCCATCGCCATGTAATGGATTTTAACATCGAACTGGAGAAATTAAAACTTAAGATAGATTCGATAGCCAAAGATCAGCAGGAAACCAATACCCTGGTATTAAAAAAGGTACTCATTAATTTGCGCAACTTAACCGAGGGCATCAACAATATTTACAGTTATTACAATTCCAAAACCTCGCTTAAATCAACAGAAATTAAAGGCGAGGTGGAGTATTCGCAGTTTGTAAGTCACCAGGACTATGCGCCGCACATATTTTCAGATAACTTCACGTTAGGCTCCAGCGCGTTTAAACACGCGTTAAGGGTATCGCTGGTTTGCCTTATTGGCTTTATTACGGCAAAAACCATTGCGCAGGGACATCACAGTTATTGGGTACTGTTAACCATTATTGTAATATTAAAACCGGGCTTTAGCCTATCGAAACAGCGTAACTACCAAAGGTTAATAGGTACTATTGGGGGCGGCGCTATCGGGATATTTATATTAAGCTTTATACCCGATACCACCGTTCAGTTTATTTTACTCACCATATTTATGATTGGCGCCTACAGTTTTCAGCGTTTAAATTATGTGGTGAGCGTAATTTTCATGACACCTTATGTGCTCATCCTGTTTAAATTTTTAGGGGTAGGCCTGATAAACATAGCCCAGGAACGCATACTGGATACCACCATTGGCTCTTCCATCGCACTGATTGCCAGTTACCTTATATTCCCTACCTGGGAGTTTGAAATGATAGAGCAAACGCTACGCGATGTGGTGGTTGCCAACATTAACTACCTTATTACCATTGCCGAAGGCATTAATAACAAAGTAATGGATACTACGGTTTATAAACTTGCCCGCAAGGAAGTTTATGTAAAATCGGCCAATTTATCAGCCACTTTTGAGCGTATGACATCTGAGCCTAAAAGCAAACAGCGTAATGTAAAAGAGGTACATAAATTTGTAGTGCTTAATCATATTTTATCATCGTACATCAGCACCGTAGCAGCCGGCCTGGTAAAAAACGCACAGCGGCCACATCCCGACGCACTCCGGCTCATCAAAAAAAACATTTCGGTACTTAACGAAAGCAATAAAAAACTTAACGGATTAGCCATAGAATTTAACATAGGTAAAGTACCCCCACTCCCCGAAGTTGAAAAGCCCGACCTTACCGCCGATGAAAGCTTACTGAAAGAACAACTGGGCTTTATTAACAAAATAAGCTACGATATAGTAAAGGTTACGGATAGTATATTGAAATGATTTTGTGAGTAGTGAATAGAGAACAGTGAGTAGTTGAAAAGGAAAATATCACACCCTAGGTTTTTAACCACTCACCATTCACTTCCAAATATTATCTTCCGCTGACAAACAATTCGCCCTCCCACCCATTTTATTATCAAATTAGTTTTTTAATATTTCACACTATGGAACAGCGCGAATTGGGTTCATCGGGCATCAAAACAGCTCCTTTAGTTTTTGGCGGCAATGTGTTTGGGTGGACAGTTAAGGGCAACAATACAGCATTACTGTTGGATGCCTTTTTAGATGCAGGTTTTAATACCGTTGATACGGCCGACGTTTACTCGGCCTGGGTACCGGGTAATAAAGGCGGTGAGTCTGAAACAGAAATTGGCAAGTGGCTTAAGCAAAGCGGCAAACGTGCTAAAGTGATTATTGCCACCAAGGTTGGTGCCGAAATAGCTGCCGATAAAAAAGGACTCAAAAAAAATTACATTATAAAAGCGGTTGAAGACTCCCTTACCCGTTTACAAACTGATTATATAGATCTGTACCAATCGCATTACGACGATGCCACAACACCTGTTGAAGAAACCTTACTGGCTTTTGACCAGCTGATTAAAGACGGCAAAGTACGCGCCATAGGTGCCTCTAATTTTTCGGTAGAAAGATTGCATGAGTCGCTTAAGGTTAGTCGCGAAAAAGGCCTGGCCAGTTACCAAAGCCTACAGCCGGAATATAACCTTTTCGACAGGGAAAAATATGAAACTACGCTTGAGCCTTTTATTAAAGAGCAAAGCATTGGCGTTATCAGCTACTTTTCGTTAGCCAGCGGCTTTTTAAGTGGCAAATACCGTTCCGAAGCTGATTTGGAAGGCAGCAGTCGCGGCGGCATGGTGAAAAAATACCTTACAGACCGGGGCATGCGCATTTTAAAAACCCTTGATGAAGTAGCCGTGCAGTACAACAGCAAACCCGCAGCCGTTTCCTTAGCCTGGCTAATTGCCAGACCAACCATTACCGCGCCAATTGTGAGCGCCACAAGCATACCGCAATTGAATGAGCTTACACTGGCTGCCACATTACAATTAAGCAGCGAAGCCATTGAAGCGCTAAATACAGCCAGCGCCTATTAACTTCCTTTTTACAATAGCTTGCCTTAACCGGGCAAGCTGTTGTTTCCCTCCTATCTTAATTGCTTAATAATCAACAAACCGTTCAAACTTAATTATTAAACAATTCCATCGATTACTTTGTCGGTTTAAACGGTTATATTGTTTTTTATTCAAAAAAAATCACTTAATTAACCAATCCTTTTAGTCGAAACAAACGTAAAAGTTCTCTATAATTAATTTTATTTAGTAAATGGAAAAGCTGAAACGAATAATAGGCTATGGCAATTCAGCTTTATCGCTCGAAAACAAGCTTTTTAACGCCGTATCGTTATTCATTTGCCTTAGTAACATTATATCCCTTTCGGTTAACATTTACCTCGGCTTCGGTTGGGGGTTATTAGCAGCCAATCTTTTTATCATTTGTTTTTCGGCTTTCGCATACTACCAAAGCCGTTTTATGCGCTATAACGAAAACGTAATATACCTTTATATTGGCATGGGTATCGCTGCCGTATTCCCCGGCTGGTTTTATAATGGGGGATTAAACGGTTCAACTACACAAATAGGCATATTTTTAACTGTATTAATAACCCTGCTGGTAAAACAACGGTACCACTATATTTTTATCGCCATACTCTCGGGGGTATTTATTGTTTGTTATAAGATAGAAAAGATCCACCCCGAATGGGTTTCGGCGGCTTCAGATAAAGCAGCTAATGAGTTTGACCTTATCTCATCAGCAGTTATGAATATAATATTGGTAGGCTTACTCATCGGCTTCATTAAAAAAAGCCACGAGGCAGATAAACGCGCGCTAATTCAAAAAACAGAAGAACTGGAACAATCTAAAATAGCCCTAATTGCCTCAAAAGAAGAAGCAGAAGCAGCTACGTTTGCAAAATCAAACTTTTTGGCCAACATGAGCCACGAGATCCGCACCCCACTAAACGGCATTATTGGCGCATCCCAGCTCTTATCCCGGTCGGCACTAACTGCCGAGCAGCATGAGCTTTTACAAACCCTGCAATCGAGCGGGCATATCCTCATCAATATCATCAGCGATATTTTGGATATCTCCAAAATTGAGGCCGATAAACTCACCATTACCCCGGCTAGCACCAACATCAGGCTTTGTGTTAAAACTATAGTCGATATCAGTCAGCCAGGTATTATTAACCAGGGTAAACCAATAACATTAAGTTACGTGGTTGAAGATAATGTATCGCCCTTTGTTAAAGTTGATGAAGGCCGCCTGCAGCAAATTCTGGTAAACCTGATAGGCAATGCCATTAAATTTACCGATGAGGGCGCGGTTACTGTAACCGTAAAAGGTGCCGAAATAAAAGATGGCATACAGGAGATTAGTTTTCAAGTAAAAGATGATGGCATTGGCATAAGCCAGGAATCGTTAACTCAGCTATTTAAACCATTTACCCAGGTAAATACAACCGCGTTACGTAAGTACGGAGGCACAGGGCTTGGTCTCTCTATTTGTAAAAAACTGGTAGAGTTGATGGGCGGCAAAATCTGGGCTATTAGCAAAGAAGCTAAAGGATCGCTGTTTATTTTTACTTTGCCACTACAGGTAACCAATGGCGATATCCTTCGGGACCATAAACCGGATAGCAGGGAAGCTTTCCATTATCGCCCGCTAAAGATTCTTTTAGCCGAAGACAATAAAATGAACCAGCTGATAGCCAGCAAAATTTTCAAAAAAGTTGGCTACAATATTGATATTGCCGAAAACGGGTTGGATGCCATCCTGATGAACGATAAACAACAGTACGATTTGATTTTTATGGACATCCAGATGCCTGGGATGGATGGGTTACAGGCTACCCGCACTATTATTAAAAAACACGGCAAAAGCGCGCCGCCAATAATAGCCATGACAGCCAACGTTTTAAGCGAAGACGAAAACGAATGCGCCATGGCAGGCATGAAAGATTTTGTGAGTAAGCCATTTACCTTTGAGCGGCTGGAAAAGGTAATCCAAAAATGGACGCAGGTTTGATATACGGGCGATTTTTAACCGCATAACGTTTTATTAAAACAAGTAGTACTGCAGCATGAATAACGAAGCCTTCTTTACCACAATTAACAACAACGTTGAGTTAAAGTAGGTGAGCTATAAATAAAAAATCGGTAAATAATACCATTCAAACTACATACAGTACCATTGAAGTAAAGGTATTGTATGTAATTTTGATGCATGATACAAAACATTCCGGTTTATGATATTTGCTCGCTCTCTGATGTACGTCAGGATGATTTGCTGGTAAGCCGGTTTGCCGCCTACCTCAATTCTCATAAAAATTTATTTTTCCCGCACCGGCATTCATTTTACCACCTGGTGTTGTTTACCCAGGGAAGAGGTACGCATAGTATAGACTTTGAAAACTTTGAAGTAAAACCCGGTCAAATATATTTTATGATTCCCGGGCAGGTACACGCCTGGAATTTTGAGGGTTTTACAGATGGTTATATCATTAACTTTTCTGAAGCCTTTATCCAGGCATTTTTATTACAGCCTGGATACCTGGATGGTTTTTCTTTTTTTAACGGCAATTTAAAAGATGCGGTAGTTGATATGCCTGCAGATAGTTTTACAGCTGTAAAAGACCTGTTCGAACAAATCCTCCGGGAAATTGCCCAACCTGCCGCAGCCGGCAGCGATATGGTTAGGCTGCTGATGTTGCAGATATTTATACACGTAAACAGGCTTAATGCCAATCCGGTTATTGCGGGCAAGTTAAGCTACAACCAAACCTTGCTCAAAAACTATCAAAAATTAATTGAGCAGCACTATATCAATATCAAACTGCCAAAAGATTATGCCGAACTGCTGTACATAACCCCGAATCACCTCAATGCGGTGTGTAAAGATCTTGTAGGCATTTCGGCAGGCGAACTGATTCGCGACCGTACTTTATTGGAGGCCAAGCGGCTGCTTACCAACCCGCAATTAAGTATCAGCGACATTTCTTTGAAATTAAACTTTAGCGACAACTCGTACTTTACCAAATTTTTTAAAAAATCGGAAGGCTTTACCCCCGAAGAATTTCGCAAACAAATATTAAAACCTTAACATTTAAATATCATGGAAAATACCCAATATAAATTGGCCGCCTGGCCTGCCATAGTACACGCCAAATGCCCGCGCTGCCGTCGCGGCGATTTGTTTGCCAACAGCATGTACGGCTTAAAAGCCCAGGAAATGAACAAAACCTGCCCTCATTGCGGTTTAACCTTTGAACGTGAGCCGGGCTATTTTTATGTAGCCATGTTTGTAAGCTACGCCTTAAATGTTGCCCAAATGGTTACGCTGGCAGTTGCCATAAGTGTTTTAACGGGCAGCCACAATCCATGGTTGTATTGCGGTGTTATATTAACTGTGGCTGTTGTGTTATCGCCATTTAATTTCAGATACTCCAGGGTGGCATTGCTGCATTGGCTTACCCCCGGCCTACACTATAACCCCGAAATGAGTAAGGATAATTTTGTAAACCATTAAACCCCGCGCCCGCATTTCTGTCAAAATTACAGCAGTTCGCATTTACCGGACTATAATTTTTGACTTATGAAAGCGCTATTAAAAATTTTAAAAAACGACCTTTACAAGGTATTTGTAACAGGCAACGCAGATAACGTACAATTGGCAAAAGCTTATTTTTTATTAGCTGTTCCTGTTTTAACCGTATTATTCACATTAGGCAATTTTAAGTAATCTTTAAGTTGGAGCAAAGATTTTCAGAACAAGGAGTAAAGACAAAATTTTATCCAAAAATCCTTAATCTAAAAATCCTTGCTTCTTAATCCAATAAACCTTCTTTCCTCAAAAAAACAAGGTAGCCCTTACATTGCTGTAAAGGCCGCTTGCAACTGTTTCCCTAACTAAATTAAACTAATATTAACTGAACTTATTTAAACTTCTTTGAGGGACCAAAATAACTTAGGGGTGTTTCAAAATTGAACATATTTAGCATATTTTTTGCCGGCAATATATTTCACATTTGGCAGAAGTACTTTGTTGTTACTCTTTAAAAGCGTAAGTACAAACGGACGGGTTGAGTTGGTAGTAACTATTGAATCGTCGATTAATGCATTGCCGTCAGGTTCGGGAGCCGAAAACTCGTCGGTTTGGGATTGGCTTTGTGGTTCTGATGCAAACATACTGGCGCAGGCCAGCAATATGAGCGATGCAAATACAAAGAACAAAAAATGGTAAAAAAGTTTCATAGCGATAGGGGTATTAAATGCTTATAGACTTAGGTGTTAAGTAAATGTTGTTACAAATATAAGGCTTGATGTTTAAAAAACACCAAGTGATTTCACTGAAATACGTACGTAGTTTTACGCATTTTTTAAGATAAATAGCTTTTTTTAATATAATTTACAGCTAAACCCTGCTGATATTGAGCTTTTTGTAACATACCTATTACAATTAAAATAACATTGATTTCTGTTTCACAGTATTTCCCTGCTAATAAAAGCATGGCCGGTTTTTGTTAGTACCCATCACTTGTTAAAAAAACGCTTGGCGTGAGTGATAAAATTTCGCGAAATTCTGAAGGGGAGGACATTGTTTCAGCGTTGTCATCCTTGAGGCACGAAGGATGTATTCGGCAACTATACTGGGCGAATAGGCATGGCGGAGAATAGATTTTTCACTCCGTTCCAGAATGACAAAAAGGTATTTTTAAATACGTTATTGATAGGCACGAAGCCTGATAAACCTCGAAAAGGTCTTGATACTTGATACTAACTACCTGATACTCCCCCCTACCTATACCCTGCTGCCTGCAAATCAAATAGTTCGGCATAACGGCCGCCTTTGAGCAGCAATTCTTCGTGGCTGCCTATTTCAATCAATTCGCCTTTTTCAAGCACCAGTATCCTATCGGCCATACGCACCGTACTAAACCGGTGTGAGATAAGCACTGCCGACCGGCCCTTGGTTAACTCGGCAAAGCGTTCAAAAACATTGTATTCGGCGCGGGCGTCCAGTGCCGATGTAGGTTCATCCAGTATCAACAGTTGCGCGTCGCGCATGTAGGCACGGGCAAGGGCCACTTTTTGCCATTCGCCCCCAGATAATTCAACACCATCGGCAAAGCGCTTGCCCAGTTGCTGGTTGTACCCCGCCGGCAGTTTGGCGGCCAATACATCGGCCAGGCTTTGGCGGGCCGAGTTCTCTATCAGCGGCCTATTACCCTGTTCGCTAATTTTACCCACAGCTATATTTTGAGCAAAACTCATCTGGTACCGTAAATAATCCTGAAAAATGATACCTACATTCAGTCGCAGGCTGGCAAGGTCGTACTCGCGCAGGTCTATGCCATCTAATAAAATGCGGCCTTCGGTTGGATCGTACAGGCGGGAAAGTAGTTTTACAAGGGTGGTTTTACCGGCACCATTCTCCCCTACCAGCGCCAGCTTTTCACCAGGGTAAAGCGTAAAGTTTAAATGCCGGTTAGCCCATCGCTCGGAGTTGATATATCTAAAGCCAACATCCTCAAAAGTAAATCCCTGTTGTATGGTTTTAGGGAAAGGTAACGCGTTTGCCGAAAGCTTAATTTTAGGTTCGATCTCAAAAAATTCAAAAAAATCCCGCAGGTAAATGGCACCTTGCGATACAGCTGTGAAGCGCGTAAGTATCCCTTCCAGCAAAGCGCGCAACTGCCTGAATGAACCCGCCAGAAAAGCAAGCTCGCCAATAGTTACACTACCTTGTACGGCTCTCACAATAATAACCACATACGCGCCATAATAACCTATACTACCCAGCATGGCGAAAAACGTTCCCCATAACGAGCGGTTTATAGCCAGGCGCTTATTATCGGCATAAAACTTATCAGATAATTGTTTAAAGCGGTTAATGATGAAGCCCGAAAGATCAAAGATCTTTACTTCTTTAGCCGTTTCGTCGCTGGCACCCAGGTAGCGGATGTAATCCAGTTCGCGGCGTTCGGGCGTTTGGCCACGGGTGAGCGCATAACTACGATCGTTGAAGTACGATTCGCCCAAAAACGCCGGAATAATGGCTATCAGTAACAACACTATAAGCCATGGATTAAAGGTCATTAATCCCACAGCCAAAAAGCCCATGGTTATCAGATCCTGCACCTGGCTCATCACCTGCGAGAGCAATATAGTGCGGCCAACGGTTTGTTGCCGGGCCCGTTCCAACTTATCGTAAAACACCGAATCTTCAAACTGATCCAGATCCAGTGTGGCGGCGTGCGCCATAATTTTTACCGATGTATGGTTGCTAAACAGATCGCCAAGCAGGCTATCCATCAGGGTAATTGCCCGGCTTAGGGCATCTGTTAAAATAGCCAGCGCAAATTCTAATCCCACCAGCTCCCATAGTTGCGTCATATCCTTAACCGGTTCATGGCTTATGGTTACTACTTTATCAATAATAAGTTTGCCGATGTACAGTAAACCTAAAGGCATTGCCGAGCGCGCAATACGCAATAGGGCGTTAACCGCTGTCATCCAGCGGTTAGTTTGCCATACCAGTTTAAAAAAGGCAGGCAGATTACGCAACGCATCAAAGCGCTCCTTTAAAGTTATTTTGGTTTCTATGGTATTTTTGGGCGGACGGTTGATATTCAATATATGGTCTTTCTCTGTTTAAATGTATTTAAACAAATTTAGTTAAATGTGAGAGCATTAGCGGGATGTGGAGGTATTTGTGAGGAAGACGTGACAAAAAGAGTTTGTATATATACCGATGCATCTGTTAAATTGATTAAACAAAGAATGGAAAGGGCGTAAACTAACCAAGGTTATGACTCACCCCGACCAGGCTTCGCCGGTCACCCCTCTCTCCGCTTCGCGCATAGAGGGGAGTTGAATAATGCTCCATAATAAAAAGGGAAATAGAAAAACTCGTCCACCCTCTCTTTCTATTCCGACAGGCGAGTCAGTCTTAGCCAGCATACAGAGCCAATTTCTTGATCGGATTTAAATATGCTTAGTCCCACCATCTTGGGTATCGAACCATAACAAATTTATCACCCGTTTTTTATTACTTTTGCCGCCATCATGGATACTTCACTAAAAAACAAATTCGACAGTATAATTTTCGACCTGGATGGCACCCTTTGGGACAGCACCGCCAACGTGGCTCTGGCCTGGCAAAATGCCGTTAACCAGGTTGATTACCTAACCGAAGAAATGACTGTTGAACGTGTAAGATCCATTACCGGCATGACCTACGATGCCATATTTGACAAACTATTCCCGGGGCTTGATGATGCTCAGCGTAAAGAAGTACAGGTCCTTTGCGCAGTGAGCGAATTGGAGATACTACATAAAAAAGGCGGAGAGCTTTATCCCGATCTGGAAGAAACCCTTAAATACCTTGGTACCAAATACAAACTATACATAGTAAGCAACTGCCAAAGCGGCTATATTGAAGTGTTTTTGGATTTAAATAACATGCATCCCTACTTTTTGGCCCACCAATGTTTTGGCACCAAAGGCAACCCGAAGGCAGATAATATTAAAGATATTGTAAACGATAATGGCCTTAAAGCACCGGTTTACATTGGCGATACCATGGGCGATTATACATCTGCCACTAAAGCCGGCGTGCCTTTTATTTTTGCAAGCTATGGCTTCGGGGTAGTAACAGATGGTATGGTTGCTACCATAGATAACTTTAGCGAACTGGCAACAATATTGTAATTACAGTTTATTTCTGTTTTTTACCCAATTACTTGTTTCGGCGGTTGCTGTAGTGGCAACCGTAGCTTTCTTTTCGTTAAGTAACCGTTCCATCAGTATAACTGCAATGCGGGCTTCATCTTCATTGGTTGTTTGTAACACCTCGGGGCTGAAATATTTTTTCACAAAATGGGTGTCGAAATTACCTGAAGTAAAAGCCTCATGCTGCATTACAAATTTACCGAAACCCAGGGTTGTTGTAATGCCGGTTATCTGGTATTCGTCAATAGCGCGTATCATTCGTTCTATAGCCTCTCCGCGGTCTTTACCATAGGTTATCAGCTTGGCAATCATCGGGTCGTAATAAATAGGGATCTCCATGCCTTGTTCAAAGCCATCGTCAACACGTACACCGGGGCCTTTGGGCGTAATATAGGTTTGCAGCGTGCCAATATCTGGCAAAAAGTTATTGGCCGGATCTTCGGCGTAAACCCTCAGTTCCATAGCATGGCCGCGAATCTGCAGATCTTCCTGTTTAAAGCTTAAAGGCAATCCACGGGCTATATTTATCTGCTCCTTCACCAAGTCGATACCTGTTATCAGTTCTGTAACCGGGTGTTCTACCTGTAGGCGGGTATTCATCTCTAAAAAATAAAAATTGAGGTCATCGTCCATAATAAACTCTACCGTACCTGCGCCGGTATAGTTCACAGAACGCGCCACATCAACGGCGCATTTACCCATTTGCGACCGTATAGCCGGGGTAAGTACTTTTGAGGGCGCTTCTTCAATTACTTTTTGATGGCGACGCTGTACCGAGCAATCGCGCTCAAACAGGTGTACTATATTGCCATGAGTATCGCCCAAAACCTGGATCTCGATATGCCGTGGCGATGATACGTAACGCTCAATAAATACCGATCCATCGCCAAAAGCCGAAGTAGCTTCTGATACGGCCAGCTGCATTTGCTCTTCAAAATCTGCGGCAGCATCAACTATACGCATCCCCTTGCCGCCACCACCAGCGGCTGCTTTTATCAATATGGGAAAGCCTACTTCTATAGCACGTAATTTGGCTTCGGCAACATTGGTTATGGCTTCGTCGGTACCTGGTACCATGGGGATATTATACTTTAAGGCCGCCGCTTTGGCCGATAGCTTATTGCCCATCACTTCCATAGCCTCTGGCGATGGCCCAATGAGAATGAGACCGGCCTCGCGCACCTGCTTTGCAAAAGCGGCATTTTCGCTTAAAAAACCATAACCCGGATGAATGCCCTGGGCCCCGGTTTTGATACAGGCAGCAATAATTTTTGAGCCAACCAGATACGATTGATTGGATGGAGCCGGGCCAATGTGAACTGCTTCATCGGCGTACCGCACATGCAACGCGTCACGATCTGCATCAGAATAAACGGCAACCGTTTTAATCCCCATTTCGCGCGCAGAGCGCATTACTCTTAAAGCTATTTCGCCACGATTGGCTACCAGTATCTTTTGCATAAAACAAATGTAACTGATTTACCGGTTAGCAGGCAGGAAATTTAAAGATGAAATATGGCTAATGCCTATTATTTGCCAGACCTATCCAACCGGTAGGTTTTACGACTGCAACGATAACAAACATAATGTTTAAGCGGTAACCAAAAAAACAATGCTCTAACAACGGGACCGCGTTTAATGCGGGATAGATCGGCTTTGCAACTACGGCAACGTAACTCCTTTTGAGTGGCAACAGGCTTTATTCGTACTATGTTATCAATGCCAGATTTGGTATCAAGTTCGACTGTCATAAAAGTTAATTTATAGGGGGTATTAAAATCAACTAAAATTAACTAAAAATCATGAAGTTAGCGTGAATAATTTAACAACAAAATGAAAAAAGGTGTTTTTTACCCGTTTCAAAGCGGGGTTTTCACCCTCTGAACAACAAAAATGCCCTTGATTAAAACCAAGGGCATTTAAAATATCAGTTAATAAAGTTACTCTTTTTTATCGGGAGCCGGAGTACCTGCCGGAGGAGGACCAGGTTGACCACCCGGAGGAGGACCACCGGGGCCCATACCGCCCGGAGGAGGGCCACCTGGACCACGGCCCGCAGGCAAAGTTACCTCTGGATGCGCGGTACCACGGTGGCAACTATAACAGTTAACACCAGATTTTAGTACCATGCCTAACGAATCCTTTTTAGCATCAAAATATTTCTCGTTGATTTTGTTCATCATCTTGAACATATCGCGGGCCATTTTCTTTTCGGGTTTGGCATCGTTTGCCCAATCCATTTGTTTTGCAGCCTCATCCCGTACATGGCAAAAGTTACAATGCACCCCCAATGAGTGCCCCCACTCCTCCATTACCTCATGAAGCTGCTCTTTGGTAATGTTTTTAGGCAATACCTTTAAGTTTTTCCAACCGGCATCTTCAGCCGGCTTAGGCGTCATGGAAGTCATGGCACCAAGCACCACAACCGACATTAAACCAAGCGTTACTAATATTTTTTTGTTCACCTGCATAATTGTCATATTTAAGTCATCTAATGTAGATATTAACTTTCAATGTTACAACTTTTAATAAAGGAGATTATTGGTAATTTTTTGGATACAGAAGCCCCCCGCCCCCTAAAGGGGGAGTTTTCGATGCTAGACAGGCAACTGTGTTCCCCCTTCAGGGGGTTAGGGGGCTTACCAGCTGCTCGCTTACTGCCCAAAGCTTATCCCGGGCAACGGTATCTGTAGCTATGGCAGATGTTTTGGCAACCTTTTTCTTTTTAAAATAGCGGCCGTTATATTTATCAAGCCGCGGTGCCGTTGCCAAAAACACCGAAGTTTCGGCGCCTTGCTCTGCGGTGATCATAAACGGACGGATCAGCATGGTCATGAGTTTTCCAAATCCTTTAAAATCTATCCAGAAATTGGTATTTACCACACCCGGATGCAGTGAAAATGCCAGGATGCCCGTATTACCAAATTTGGAGGCCAGCGATTGGGTAAAATAGATATTGAACAGCTTATTCATGCCATAAGCTTTCCAGGCATTGTATGATTTTGTCCACTGCAGATCATCAAATTGCGGGGTGCCACGCTTGTGAGCTTCGGAGCTTACATTGATGATGCGTGCCTGTCCTTTTTGTAGCAGCGGCATTAGGCTGTTGGTGAGCAAAAAATGGCCAAGATGATTACTGGTAAAGGTCATCTCAAAACCGTCTTCACTAAGCTCTCTTTCGGCAAAAATACCACCTGCATTATTAACGAGTGTATTGATAGCGAATAGCTTCGCCGATAATTGGGCAGCCGCGTCGCGCACGCTTTGCAAATTGGCCAGGTCGCATTTAATTACACTTATCTCGCTGTTACCGGTCTCTTTAGCCAGGTAAGCCCTAAGCTCCTCTCCTTTTTGGGTGTTACGCACCAATAAATAAAGTGCGTGCCCCTGCCGGGCCAGCGAAAGGGCTGTTTCCGTCCCAATGCCCGATGTTGCCCCTGTAATAACGGTTGTTTTTAATGCCATAAGCCCCTACCCCCTCTAAAGGAGAATTTTTTATTTGCAAGATAGCCGTTTTTGGCGTAAAACTTATTTTAAAAGCCTGCTGCAACTTTATTTATAAAACTATATGTACTAACTTCGACGATAGATTTATGAATGGCATACCCACCAAATCGAAGATAAAAGCCAACCAGGCTTTAAAGATAAGCACGTTTAAAGAGGTTATTAAACCTACTGTACCACACAAGCATGCCGACTATTTTGAACTGATAATATTGAACCATGGTGGTGGTTATCATACTATTGACGATACCAACTTTGAAGTTATGCCACCGTCTGTTTATTTTTTAAAACCAGGCCAAACACATTGCTGGAATTTTTCGAGGATACCCAAAGGCTATGTGATCCTTTTCAGAGAAGAGTTACTTAACAGAGATGGCCTGGAGATCATTTATAACCTGCCGGCTCATATCCAGTTAAAAGAAAGCGATGCCTTACTTGAGTTAATTAAAATATTTTGCCATGATTATCAATCTGATAGCTCTTTAACCATATTAAAAGCATATCTACAACTTATCCTGCTAAAAATAGCAGAACAATCTGACGCTCAATCTCCCAAAGATAAAGCCTCGAGTCCGGTTTATTATCAGTTTAAAAGCCTGGTTAATGAAAACTATCACCGCATTAAAACCATACAGCAATATGCCGATCTGCTAAAAATACCAGCAACCCAGCTAAATGCCATTTGCAAAACAACATCGGGCAAAACACCCTCTATGTTATTAAATGAGCGTATCCTGTTAGAGGCAAAAACATTACTCTCCAACACCCAGCTCTCGATAAAGGAAGTAGCGGCCGAACTTGAATTTTCAGACTCATCTCATTTCGTCAAATTTTTTAAGCTATACACCAACTTAACGCCTGGAAAATACAGGGACCTGGCCATTATTAAATATACCACGAATGTGCAGTAATCTACCATAATACAAAGGCATACAGGCGGTATTTTTGCGTTAGTGCTGCGGCCTGTACCTGTATGAAAGTATTTTTATTCTTTTCTTTTGTTCTACTTTTTTTTGCTGCTACCAACTCCCTGGCACAAACCAATTCTCTGAGAGGTAAAGTAACCGACGCCAAAAGCAAATTACCTATTGACTATGCCAGTATAGCCTTGTTTAAAACTGGTGACTCTGTGTTAGTTGCGGGCAGCATAACCAAACAAAATGGCTGGTTTAAACTAGATAAAATTACACCGGGCAGTTACAGGTTAAAAATTACTTTTTTAGGTTACGATACAAAATATTTAAAAGATATTGCTGTAATTAATGGCTCATTAGTAAACCTGGGCAACATTCCACTTACCCCATCGGGTAAGCTGCTGAATGAAGTAACTGTTTCGGGCCAAAAAATAACCGCCCTTAATAAAATTGATAAACAAAGTTATAAAGCGGGACAGTTTGAATCGGCCAAAGGCGGTTCGGCTATTGATGTATTAAAGAACCTCCCATCGGTATCAGTTAACGAGGGCGGCGACATCACGGTACGAGGCTCGGGCGGCTTTTTGGTACTCATCAATGGTAAACCGGTGTTAGCCGATGCCCAAACAGTATTATCGCAACTACCCGCCAACGCTGTAGATAATATAGAGCTTATTACCGCCCCATCGGCCAAATACGATCCTGATGGCAGGGGTGGCATCATCAATATTATTACAAAAAAGGGAGTTAATGATGGCTTTACACTAATTGCCAATACGCAGGGAGGTATACCCGCCATTACAACTTATGGTAATTTAGAAAAACCCGTACGTTTTGGTGCCGATGCTACTATCAATTACAAAAAAGGCAAATGGGATATATCTGCGGGCGCTAATTATACCCGTAACGATAACGCGGGATATAGGGAAGGCTACGTTTACACCAAAAACTTTGATAACAATACCATAACCCGCTTCCCATCCAACGGAGAAAGAAGTTTTAACCGCTACAATTATGCAGCACGGGCCTCTGTAAATTACACTGCCGATTTAAATAACGTGATAGCTATGGGGTTTTATAGTGGTAAAAGATACCAGTCGCGCCTGGCCGATCTGCTTTACAACAATACCACCTCAAACCTTACCAGCAATGCGCTTATTAAAAGCACAACCTATTATAACTCCAATCAACAAACCAAAGAGGGAACTTTTAACCTTGGTAATTTTGATTATACTCACACTTTTCCCAACAAGTCGTTTTTAACGGCAGGCTTGCTTTATGAGCACGATAACCTGTATGGCGCAACCCAAAACCGCAACTTAAAATATCCCAATACGGCAGATACCATACAATACGTGAACAATCCGTACAAGAGGCCGATAAGCGCTTACCGCTTTAAATTGGATTACAGCGTAAATATTGGCAAAGGGAAACTGGAGAGCGGCTATCAACTTAGAAGCGATACCCAAAATGGCACGTTTGATTATTTTGTAAGCCCCGCAACTACCCAGCCTGATGCTGCCAGATTTAGGGGTAGTACCCATGCCAAAAATGTGATCAACTCTATTTATAGCCAATACAGCGGCAAAGTAGCCCGAATGGAATATACCGGAGGCCTGCGTTATGAGTATGCCGCACGTACCGTTAACCTGTCATATGATCCCAATCCCCATACCCTTAATCTATCTAACCTGTTCCCGTCGGCCAATTTATTGTACAGCATTAACAATGGCTTAAAGCTAAAGGCCGGTTATAGCAGGCGGGTGCAACGCACTACCAACTTAGAACTAAACCCGATACCAGAGCGTGAACACTCGGAAACGCTGGAAGAAGGAGACCCAGACCTGCTACCCGAGTTTATTGATCTGGCCGAATTGGGCCTCACCCATAATTTTACTAAAGGGTCGTTTTTTGCTACCGCATATTACCAACATATCCAAAATCCCATCCAACGCCTCAATAGCGTTTATGCCGATACTATACTCAACAGGGTTTATAGTAATGCGGGCAGCGCAAGGTTATTTGGTTTGGAGGCCGGCACCAATTTATCGCCATTTAAATGGTGCACCATTTATATAGGAGCCAACTTATACAACTATAAAATTGAAGGTAATATCGCTATATTAAACACCCCGGTAAACATCTTAAATACAAGTTGGGCATACTCTATCAATGGCAACACAGGCTTTCAGCTCAACAAAACACTCAGCCTGCAGGCTAATGTAAATTACCTTTCTAAACGGCCAACCGCCCAGGGGCATGATGGTAGTTTTTTTGCTCCGAATACTTCTGTTAAAAAAACCTTTATGAATGGCCGGCTATCGGCCTCATTGCTTTGGCAAAACATGAACATGGGATTTTTGGGTGCAAATAAACAACGCATTACTACCTCGGGATCTGATTTTTATACCACTACTAATTATATTTCCGAAACAGATGTTTTTTTAATTAACCTAAGTTTTAACCTTAATAAGTTTACAGCTAAATCAAAACTCCCTACCAGTGAGGTAGGTGATAAGGAGTTTTAATTGAGTTGTATTTGTTACCCCCCAGCTAAACTTCTGGCTATGTCGCCAGTACCCGAATGCTGTTCTTGCCATCCTTGTGGTTTTAAAGCACACAGCGTGGTGCCATTACTATACCTAAGCATTACAACCGGGGTGGTTGGCCCCTTAAAAAGTAATCCCTGGTTTTGGTGACCTAAAAACCACATATACTATCTGTATAAACAAAAGAAGCTGCCTATAAAATATATGAGCAGCTTCTTTTACAAAAAAACACCACGGGTTTAATAACCAATAATCGTCTAAATCATTTTTCAGTCAGTCACATCATCTTTTTTTGCAATTGCTTTTTACCGGCAATTACTGCTAAAATTGATCTGCAAATAACTTTTACCAGGTTATTTAACGTACTTCCAAATGATAAGGCGGCTTTTCGGCATTCAAACCGGCACTCTTAAAACTTTCAAAAACATGCTTATTGGCGGCTTCCTTACCACGTATCTCAATAGCAAATGTTGCATTTTTAAGTTCCTCTTCTGTATAATTGCTCAAACTGAACGATGCGGCCACATCCAGATGCGTGAGGCAATTGGCGCATCCTTTCACATTTTTACGGCTCAATACCGAGTGATACCCGAGTATTGTTTTTACCCCGTTTAAAACAATATAGGCGGCAATTATAAACGAACCGTTGATGTCGCCCCTGTTTATATCGGTTACAAATAGTTGTCTCCTGCTATTACCGTCTTTTCCGGCTGTTGCTGCTTCCTCCATAATATCTGCTCCTTTTAATGTTCCTTCTGGTTTTTCAAGCGACCCAATGCTATATGTAAAGTTTAGTTGGGTTTCTATATTGATACAATCATTTGATGTATACACTTTCGCGGCGTCATGTTGTTTATATGGGTATAGTAATTCGCCATCTTTTGCAAACGGGTAAAGCGGCGAAGCAAGGCTGAGTACAGCATTCATGCTGTACCCCGGGGTTGGGCCTTGCGCATCACTTGATTTTGTGCCTGGGTAATCTGCAATAATTTCCAGGTGATCTTTAAAGCCATTTTGCTTTTGCCAGATCCAGAATACCCGGTCGACGTTGCAATGGTGAAAATAAAATATCGGATCGAGCCCCGCTGTATCGTTTTCTCCCATATCGCCGTTGGCATCTGTAACCGGCGCCGTAACCGTACGGTTTGGACCACCAACTGAGATGTGCACATCGTTGTGTGGCTGCTCTAGCGGTTGCGTGGTATTGGTGGGGTTATCGTAATTATACTTGGCAAATGAGGTGGTATTTGAAAAAACGGTATAATTAGGTGCCGTTAAACACATTTTATATAAGTCGTTAACCGTAACCAACGGCCTCTTAGGATCGGTGCCCGCATCATTTAACCAGGTAACCACGTTGCTGTTAAGGTATTTCAGTTGTGAAGCTTTATCAAACTGCTTATTGTACGCCTCTGTTGCTGCTACATCTGCCGGGGTGCCAACTAAACCCGATAAAGGAAACCGCACAGTTTCGTACCCTTTGGGCTTGCTATAGCTGGGCTGATCGGGCGAGCCGTTATCTATCAGATCTATAATTGCAACCGGCATTATAAAAGAACGCAGCGGATTATCAATTAGTTTACCATCGAGCATAAATTTCTCATCGGTAAGGCATGAGGGGATACCGTATTTTAGAGAATAATGATCCGTTTCGTCCCAGTAAGGCAACATCACATCAGCACAACCCGGTATACTTTGTAAAGCCTCTTCAAGTTTATACAAGTAAACCCGGTGCCAGGTTGGAAAAAGCACGTTACCATGCATACAATAGCCACCCCAGTAAGCACTGTCGGTTTCGCCTTTACCTCTAAATGGCTCACCATGAAAGCCGCCCAGCATAAAGAAAGACCTGGGATCATCGGATGGCAGCTCTTTAATGCCTTTCCAGGCTCGCATTACATCTTCCAATGGTTTTTTATGTCCTTTGTGATATTCTTCCTGAAGTTCGAGAACCGACTTGCGTACGCGTAATTTTGATGTTTGTGTCATGATGTGATTCGTTTTTTATAAAAGGTGATGGGGATATAGGTTGTAATGAAATTATTGAGTAACGAGCTGGAGATAATACAGGCCATACCCGCAAATGCAATCCATTTTTGGTTAAAAAACAGCAGCCTTCCAGATAAAAGCAAGGCAAAGCCTAAAACACTTATAACAAAAGGGAGGTACCCCTTTTGCGAAACCTTGCTAAAAATAAGGTATAGGTGAATTAACAAAAACCCTATTAACACGGGTAACAGCCAGCTCATATAGGGTATTTGAGCCAGGCCTATGCTGCTGAACATACTCATATACACGGCCCAGCATAACGGGCATTTAGGAAAAAACGCGATAAATATGCTCATCAAAACAGAAGGTATTGATTTTGCAGTTTTTGTAACCGTTTCAATTGGTTTAACAAGGTTTTCCCCGGTATCTGTACGATGGCAATTGCACGATCCGTTTTCTGAATTATTAAACATAATAACTATTTATTGGGAAATAATTAATTCTATTCAGGGCTTTGAAGTACCGCATAAAATGAGGCAACCACACCGGCAGGGCTTGTACCGCCGTTACCGTTAGGATGAGGGATAACCCGGCAAATGCTTCCAACTAATGCCGGTACCTGGTTAACGCCATTTGGAATATGCGGAACAATATAGCACAGGTAATCATATACCCATGGCGCTCCGCTAACAATTCCGGAGCCCTGAAACCAGAGTGTTGCCGGATTACCGTATTGAGCAGAACCTTTTAGCGTTAATTCCCAGCCGGTGTCAAATATTTTGCCCGATAAAATACCCTCCGGGGAGATATCTATTTTAAGATTTGCCCGTCCAAATTCAAGGGTGTCAAAATCGGCGGTAAGATCGGGGTTGTTGATCAGGCTTCTGTAGGTCCAGGTGCCCGAACCAGGTTGGTTAGTTGACATTTTAATAAGTTTAGGTTTATATTGATATGATTTAGAAATTGCGTTTTACGTATTATTTAGCCGTTGCTTTATCGGGCAAAATAGTACCGGGCGGTAATGGTGCGTTCATGGTATACACCATAATGTTGGCTACCTGTTGTGCTATATCGGCACCGTTATATTGCTCAACTACATATAGCGCGCCATCGATGCCTGAGGTAATTCCTCCGGTGGTTAAAAAGAGTCCGTCGTGCACATAGCGTTTATTTTTAACCAGGTTTATAGCAGGCCACGTTGTATGCGCGTAGTCCATTGCGAGATAGTGAGTGGTGGCATTTTTTCCATTAAGTAGTCCCGTTTCGGCTAAACTGTATAAGCCTACGCATACAGACATGATCAGTTTCTCGCCCGCTTTATTTTTCCATTCTTCTCCTTTTTTCTTTATCCAGCTGATAATTGGCTGCCCGGCCGGCACTGATGTTGACTGGCCATCGAAAGCGATACAACCCGGAATAACGATAATATCATGATCGATGATCTTATCCAGCGTATATTGGGGCATTATAGTAACCGTTTTCTCCTCGCTGAGGATAACCCCACGATCTGCAATGGTGTACACGTTATAATATGGCCCTTTTTTAAACCGGTTTGCCTTAAGAAAAACATCTATAGGGCCATTCATATCTACCAGTTCGATGCCATCAAAAGTTAACACCGCAACATTTAACCGATCTTTCATATCGTTATTTATCTTAAATATTAATAATACAAATCTACGCCTGGTTTAAAAAAGCATCGCTTAACACACTGTTACTTACTTTTTTTGAGAAAGCAGTTTTCAATAAAGTATTTAGCGATCTTTTAGCGTTATAGTGAATTGGGGATGCAATAATCCATCAACTCATGTAATAATTGGTGCTGCCATGTATTTTTACAGCGGCTTTGTAAACGTGTTACTATACAAACCTACCCTTTGTTAAGTATCAATACAACAGGTGTTTTTACCCTATTTATACCGTATAAATACCTGTTTTATAAGCTATAATACAGCATATTTAATAATTAGCCTGAAAAACAAAAAGGCCATCTGCTTAAGATGACCTTTTTAATTTAATTGTGATGTTTAATGCCTTTATTGCGCCGGCTGGTTTTTATGCGACGCCACTGATTTATTAAAGTAATCGATCAGCTTATCCATGTTTTTAAGGTTAAACTTATGTTCTTTAATATTATCAACCACCTGCTCTTCGTCGCCCATTATCTCAACCATAATGTCTTCAAAATTGGCATCGGTAATGCGTTGCATATCGGCAGTAGTTTCGCCATAGTAATAAACTGCCTTAGCACTTTTACCACCACGACCGCCACCACCACCAAGGGAGATGCCTACACCGCCGCCAAAACCACCGCCGTACCCACCGGTACCATAGCCTGCAGATACACCAGGTTCAATGTGTACACCGCCGCCACCGCCAGAGCCTGCTTTGGCCATGTAAAGCTTCAGCGGCTCATCTAATACTACCTGTACAAAATCAGTTTCCTGTAAGCTCCATGCCTCATTGCGCGGGGCGTGTGCTACCACAAAGCTATCCCTGCCAACTACAAAGCTGCGGATATCGCTGGCGCTTAGTTTATATGGATTTGTTTTTTCATCATCCTTAAATTCAATAAAGCCCTCATCCCTGATAGGGCTTTTACCGCCGGGATAAAGCCGTATAAAACCAGGCGTTCGGTTGCCCTTTACATCGGTAAAATTACCGGGCTGCCATTTTTGCGATTTTGCTGATACAAAGCACAGCATAAAAAATAAAATGATTAAAATTGAGCGCATAACAAGTATAAAATACAAAGAACGCATTTTTTAGATATTTAATATGATGACTGTTGATTTACGCAGCGATACTGTTACAAAACCTACCCCGGGCATGCTGGAAGCCATGTGGAGCGCCAAAGTTGGCGACGATGTTTTTGGCGAAGACGAAACCATAAACCACCTGGAAGAAAAGGCCGCCGCCATGTTTGGCATGGAAGCAGGCCTCTTTTGTCCATCGGGCACTATGACCAACCAGATTGCCATTAAATGCTTTACCCAGCCACTGGACGAGCTTATTGCCGACCAAACTGCTCACGTATACCGCTACGAAGGCGGCGGCATAGCCTTTAACTCCGGCGTATCTACCCGGTTACTTAACGGCTACCGGGGTATTATAACCGCCGAAATGATAGAGCCCGAAATTAATGCCGAAAACATTCACTACCCGCATACCAGCCTTGTAGTATTAGAAAACACTGTAAACAAAGGCGGCGGCAGCTGCTATACCCTAAATAACATTAAGCCCATTGCCCAACTTTGCCAGGCGCAAAATTTAAAACTGCACCTGGATGGCGCACGGATATTTAACGCACTGGCCCATACCGGCGATAAGGCTGTTGATTACGGAACTTATTTTGATGGTATTTCGGTTTGCCTGTCAAAAGGATTGGGCGCACCCGTAGGCTCGGTTTTATTGGCAGATAAGGCTACCATTAAATATGCCCGCCGTATTCGCAAGGTGCTGGGTGGCGGCATGCGCCAGGCCGGTTTTTTGGCCGCTGCGGCTATTTACGCTTTAGACCATCATGTAGAACGCCTGAAGATAGATCATGCCCATGCCCACATCCTAAGCGACGAATTAAGCAAACTAAGCTGGGTAAGCCACGTAATGCCTGTAGAAACCAATATAGTACTGTTTGATACCCTTGAACCCGCAAAAGTTGTACTGGCTAAACTTGCCGAAAAAGGCATCAAGGCAAGCGATACCGATAAACACCGCATCCGCTTTGTTACGCATTTAGATGTGCACGCAGATCAGGTGGAATATTTGGTTGGCGTTTTAAAGGGATTTAACTGTTAAGTTGTCCCGAGTGGCGAAATCTGGGACTCTGATGGGGCTTGACATTTTAAAAAAACTTGTCATGCTGAGTGGTAAATCCCGGAGAACTCTGAAGGGGAAATGACGTTAAAAAAGTTTGTCACGCTTAAATATGTTGTAATAGATGGTTATGTTTTTCCTTGCAACGCCAACTATAATTATTAATACAAAAAAAACAATATCTTCGACACTACAACTTTTAACCTTATCATGAAGAAACTCACTTTTGCTGTATACTCACTACTAATTCTATTTGGCTTATCGCAGTTTGGATGCAAAAAAGAAAAACAAAATATTCCAGCGGAAATAAAAACCATACAGGTAACAGCGCTATCATCAACAAAAGCAATTATTAAAGGAAACATTATTGCAATTGGGAGCAATAACTTAAGCGATTATGGGTTTATATACAGTTCGTCATTAACTGACATAAATAACAACAATGGGGCAAAAATATCACTCGGTAGCGGTGCTACGCAAGGTGAGTTTAGTAAGGAAGCCGATGGATTGCTATTGACAGCCCCAGACAATTCGGTACCTACGTTGTATGTTAAAGCATACATTACAAATGACAAAGGCACAGTGTACGGCGAAACTCTTTCAACTTTCATGACGGCCTCAGCAAGCGATAATATAAGTTCAAAAAGCGGAAGTGCAGGCGACCAAATAGTATTTCAGGGGAAATTCCAGCCAAACGGCACCGAAGTTACATTTGGTATTAATAAAGTAAAGGGGAAAATAATAAGCACTATTGATAATGAAATTTTAGTTGAGATACCATCGGGTATTTTAGCAGAACATAAAACACAGATTCCAATACAAATAACATCAGGCGGGTTAGTGGTAACCAACATAACAGATTTTACAATTCTTGCCAGAATAACAGATTACAGTCCTAAAACTGGCCCAAGTGAAACTCCAATTATATTTTCAGGCGATAACCTCCCGGCAAAAAACTACACGCTGAACGATATCACTGTACTTTTTGACGGAGCAGCAGGATTTGCATATTTTAACACAGTCGATTTTCGTGCTGCAATATCATCACTGGTGAAAGTTACAGAAACACAGGTGTCGATTGTTATTAACAAAAAAACAATAATACTGCCCGGAAAATTTAAAATTACTCCACCTATTATTACTTCAGTAACACCATCTTCGGGTATTCCGGGTACTCATATAATTGTAACCGGGACAGATTTGCCGGCCAATTATAATTTTAGTACCGCGGCTTTTCCTACAGTTACTATTGGAGATAAGCTTATAAGTGCACCTGTACCAACTACTAACGGGAAGAGTATAGTTTTTGATATTCCAACAAGCCTGGTTCCAGGGAGTTACGACTTTAAAATAAGTGTTGGGCCCTATGTAATAACTGCACCGCAAAAAATTACGGTATTGGCTCCGGGTGTATCAAGCTTTAAACCAACCTCTGGCTGGTTTGGATCGTATATTTCAATATTCGGAACTTTTTTACCAGGCCAAACCTATACCGTATCGATAGGTTCTGTTAACGTAAATGTAGACTGCACCGAAGACGGAAAGATAACTTTTCCAACGCCTAAAGGAGTTAACAAAGGATCTGTTGTTTTGGCGGTTACAATCAATAACATCAAAGTTATAGTAGCAAATAATTTTCAAATAGTGGGGCCGTCAATCTTTGCATTCTCTCCAACTTCCGGACCAAGGGGTACTTCTGTTGTCATCACCGGTGAAGGATTTTATGGACAAAGCACAGGATATGATAATATAGTCTTTGTAGGCCCGTTACAGGCGGCAATATTTAGCATTGATCCGCGTCAGCTATATATCGAGATTCCACAAGGAGCTGCACCGGGTCCGCAGAAAATTACGGTAACTGCAAACGGAGAAACCGCTGTAAGTACTATCGATTTTACAGTAACACCGTAAAGATCATTCGAATGCTATAGATAGGAACCCTCCCTAACGCATTATAATTTAAATAGCTTTGATATTAGCATTTGACCCGTACTATTTTGATAACAAGGCCAAAACAGTTTGCCTCGAGTTTAAGCATTGGGATGCTGCAGCAGACTTCTCTGTATATACAAAGTTAAGTTGATCTTAACTTACGCGAACTGATATAATGTTACCGGGAGCCAAAAACCCGCGATATCAGCATATTTATATTTGCTTTCTATATCGCAATCAACAACTTTACCTTATCGGTATTCAAAGCCTCCCCTATAATTACCCCTTAGATGTTGGCTATATTTAGACGAATAAATCAAACAACAAACCAAATACTAATAAATTAGTTTAAGTACTAATAAATTAGTTGCATTACTAATTTATTAGTACTAAGTTTGTTTATAACAAAAAAGCAATGCAGAAATTAGCCAAACGCGAAGAACAAATTATGCAGGTTGTATGGAACCTGGAAAAAGCGTTTATTAAAGAAATTATACAGGAAATTCCCGAGCCTAAACCTCATTACAACTCTGTAGCCACCATAGTTAAAATATTAGAAGAAAAAGGTTTTTTGGCCCATGACAGTGTAGGCAACATCTTTCAATACTACCCTGCTATAGCCAAAGAAGATTATCAGAAACACGCCATGAAAGATGTAGTGAGCCAATATTTCGATAACTCTTACTCGCGGATGCTGGCTTTTTTTGCGAAAGAGCAAAAACTTACCGACGAAGAACTAAACGATATTATAGAAATCATTAAATCTAACAAAAAATGATACCCTACCTGTTGTACGTAGCGTTGCTGATAACAATTTGCCTGTTGTTTTATAAGTTGCTTTTACAACGGGAAACCTTTTACCGCCTTAACCGATGGGTTATATTAATATGTTTACCGCTTTCGTTTTTGCTACCGCTGGTACACATCCCTCAGCAATGGTCATTAAGTGTTATGCATCGTAACGATATTATATCCGCTAAAAACGTACAGCATGTTGTGGTACCGGTAGTCCCGCCTGCTAAAAAAACACCTGTCAATCCTGTTAAAACTGAGGCAAAACAGATAATTGCACAAAAGCCCATATCGCCGGCCTCAGTTAACCTGTCAAATACAATATCTTCTTATTTATCTGCATTACCCGTTGCCCTGTGGCTGTTTGTTATATACATAACCGGTGTAGTTATATTTGGACTAAACCTGGTAATACAGCTTATTTATACACTGTACCAGGCTTATGCCCAACCCGTTATTATTGATGGCCCGTACCGCATTGTTGAACTAAACGGCGATAAAGTACCCTGCTCCTTTTTGAATAATATATTTATCAATCCCGAAAAATACGATTGGGATACCTATAACCAGATTTTGTTGCATGAGAAGGTGCATGCCCGGCAGTTACACAGCATAGATATTTTGTTGGCCGAACTCGCCATAGTGGTATTATGGTTTAATCCCTTTGCCTGGTGGTACCGTATAGAAATGGAAAACAACCTGGAGTATTTAACCGACGAAGCGGTAACCAGTAAAAACAATGTGGATACTTCGGCCTACCAGTTGAGTTTACTAAAGGTTTCTACACCACATTTATCGCTCCGGATATCAACCAATTACAATCAATCCATCCTTAAAAAGCGCATACTGATGATGAGTGCCAAAAAATCAAATTTGCACACCCTGTGGAAATACTTTTTGCTTGCTCCATTATTTACCGGTTTTGCGTGTGCGCTTAACCAACCCGCCACGGGCAAAAATCTTATTAATAACAATAACGCCGCAAGCGGCGATGTAGCCATTACAGATTCGTTATTTAAGGGTGATATTGAGGGCTTTTGGTATGCCAATAAAGAGGGAGACGTACTGAATATGGATATGAAAATAGTGATCAAAAAACAGGATTGGAGTTACAATGGCTTTGTTTTTCCGGTGAGTGCGTTTTCATCCCTGCCACTAACAAAGCAAGGCAATTTTGTTGTTAAACGCCAGGCGGGTACTATTTTATTTAATGGCAAGTTTGAAGGCAACCAGGGGCTGGGCCGGTTTAAAATGAAATTTGATGAAACTTACATTAACCATCTTAAACAGGCCGGAATTACGATTAAAGATGAGGACGGGCTTATTGGCCTGGTAGTTAATGATGTAAAAGAGGACTATATTAAACTACTGACAGATAATGGATTTAAGCAACTAACAGCCAATCAACTCTCTACGTTAAACTTTTTTAAAGTGAGCGCTGCTGATATCCGTTTTTGGGGGCACGCCGGATTCAAAGACCTTACAGCAAAGGATCTACAGCGAATAAAAAGCGCCAATATTGACAGTAGTTACGCCATCGCGATCAGAAACGCAGGCTATCCAAACATTACCATTGAGGAGTTGTACCGCCTTAAGGCAGACAGCGTAACCGCAGACTATATCAGGGGTATTACACGGGCAAAACAGGCCAGCAAAATTCCCGGCGATACAACAAGCGCCATACTACCTGTTAGTGTGATTTCAACCGCGAAATATATGCACATTGATAGCACCTACATGCGTGCAATGACAGATGCAGGATACAATTTAACGGCATCCCAGCTTCACTCATTTAAAAGCTTTGATATCACACCAGATTATATTACGCAACTGCAAAACTTAGGCTATTACAATATACCCGCAACATCGCTGCTCAGTCTCAAAATGTCAAAAATAACTCCAGAATATATTAAAAGCCTTTACGATGCAGGGTACACTAAAATACCATTAAACTCACTCACTGTTTTTAAAGTTCGAGGCATTACCGCCGACTATATAAAGACTTTTAACACCATAGGATATATCAATATAGAACCGGCCACTTTGGTTGAGCTTAAAGTAAAAGGGATAACTCCCGGTTTTATAAAAGGCTTTACAGAACTTGGATTTAGCAACATCCCCATAAAACAGTTTTTTACACTTAAAAACACCGGAGTTACTCCTAATTATGTGGCTTCGATGAGGCAAAAAGGATTAAACTCAAAAGACCTTCAGAAATACATCGACCTAAAAAATTCATTTAACTAATAAACATTTAAACCTTATGAAACATAGCCTTATTATTTTAGTTCTCTTATCTTCTATTGGCCTTAAAACCAGGGCTCAGGTTGCCGTAACACCAGGCCAGGCTTACGAAAATGCTCAAAACATGCGCGCCGAAGCACGTAAATTTTATGACAAAGACAAACCAATAAAAAGTGAGTGCGATAGCGGCATCGCGGTTTTAAGTCGCGCCATAAGTTACCTGGATAAACCACAAGTTACCGAACTGGCACAGGGCAGCTTATATTTAAAAGGCCGCAAAAGCGATGTTTATTACGACATGATGATATGCTATACCCTTAGCAATCAGTACGACAAGGCTCTGGATGTTTTTGAAAAAATTAGCAAAGAAGGTGATTACTATCGCATTTCTTCCTATGAAACAGATTCGTTATTTATACCAATGCGTTCAAACCCAAGGTTTCAGGCTACACTAAAGGGGTTGAAATTAAGGCGGGCGCTTTGGAAAGATGAATCTTTAAAAACTACCTACCGCGATAACCTGTCGGATGCTGAAAAAGCGGCGGGCTTATCTATCTTATGGTCGCAGGCTAAATATAACTTCGCCAACTTTAATCTTTCTGGTATAGACTGGGATAAAACCTATCTTGATTACCTGGCCTTGGTAAAAAACACAACGTCGACCGCACAGTATTACAAGGTATTGCAACAGTTTTACGCGCAGCTAAAAGACGGACACTCTAACGTTTACCCGCCGAAAGAACTATTCGCTGCGTTTTATACACGCCCGCCATTCCGTACAGAACTCATAGAAGGCAGGGTGTTTGTTACCCAGATTTTTAGCGACAGCTTAAAAAACGCAGGCATTACGCCCGGTACCGAAATATTAAGCATAGATGGCCAGCCGGTATTAACTTACGGAAAAACACAGGTAGCGCCCTACCAAAGTAGTTCTACGCCGCAAGATATGGATATCCGCACTTATACCTACGCTTTACTTGCGGGCCCTGCAACCAGCCCCATACGCCTGCAATTACGTAGCAGTAAAGGAAAAACATGGCAGCAGGACGTAGCCCGCACCGGCTATCGTGATGTTAAAAACGCATCGCCGTCGATTGAATTTAAACAGATAGGGCAAATTGGATACTTAACGGTCAACAACTTTGAGGATGAAAAGATCATGAAACAGTTCGACTCTTTATTCACGCAAATTTCGGCAACAAAAGGCCTTATTATTGATATCAGGAACAATGGCGGTGGTAGCAGCGGCATTGGCTACCACATTATTGCGTCATTAACCAATAAGCCATTTAAAACATCTTATTCAAAAACACCAAGGTATATTCCATCTATAAACGGCATCCAATGGAACGAAAATACAGCCGAAGATTGGGATGCCAATGGCAAACAATATTACGATAAACCTGTAGTAGTGCTGATAAGCGCACGCACGTTTTCGGCCGCCGAAGATTTTACAGTAGCTTTTGATTACATGAAACGCGGCAAATTAATAGGGCAAACAACCGGTGGCAGCACCGGCCAACCTTTTAACTTTAGCTTACCAGGTGGCGGATCGGCCCGTATATGTAGCAAACATGATGCCTATCCCGATGGTAAGGAGTTTGTGGGCGTTGGCATTGCACCCGATGTTATGGTAACCAAAACCGTTAAAGATCTGAGGAACGGAAAAGATGCCGCGCTGGAAAACGCGCTTCGTTTGCTGAATAAATAATAGCTTTTTAGATAAATTCCATATCGAACACCAAAGGTTGACCATCGCCTTGGGTGTTCGATATGGAATTATTTTTCGAAGTGTATTTAGATACCTGGATTATCGCCTAACTCAGCTCTGTTTGCGTTTGCTGTTCAAATACTTACGCACCGGGATATCATACAGCACCATGGCCAAATATCCCATACCAACCAGCAACGCTACCCCTGCAATAGTGATGTAAACAATCTGGTTAGTTGGCGGCTTGTGGCTCATTACGTAATTACCGAAAAACCAGATACCTACGTAATGCGTCATATAGAGCGGATAAGAAAGATTACCCGAAAAGACACATATTTTTTTGACCCCTGCTGAAAGCGTGGCACCAGCTCCCAAGGCTATGATCACCGGAAAATAAAAAAGTACTACAAGCAGTTCGGCAAGCCAGTTCCATTTAAAATGAGGCATCATAAAAGCCGACAACAGCAATATGGCAAGACCAATAAAGCCAAGCTTATTTTTAATGATGAAGTTAAAGCGATAAACCAGCAATCCGGCTGTAAACGAATACAAAATACGGGCACCGCCTTCCCAAAAGTTTTCGCCGGCCCAACCGCCCGATAACACGTTTGCACGAAACGCAACAAAACCAAGTGCTGCGGCCGCAATAAACAACAACACAACCAAATATTTGCGTGCAAGCCTGTATAGTACAAACGCGTAAACAATATTGGCCACATATTCCCAAAATAACGACCATGCCGGCGCATTAAAACTAAACAAGTTAAAATAACGCTCCTGCATTGCCGGGAATGGGATAAGCAGCATCGAGCTAACCCATATCAAAGCCAGCCGGCCAATACTGTAAGCTTCGGGATGGCCGCCAAAAGGATCGACAAGGAAACCTATGAGCCCCAATACCGACCCTAAAATAACCAGGGGGTGCAGCCTGATTACTCTCGACTTGAAAAACTCCAGCACGCCCATTTTGCCAATCCTGTCGTCATAAGCATAAGCTATTACAAAGCCAGATAAGCAGAAAAAGAAATCGACAGCGAGGAAGCCATGACCAATGAAATTTACATCATAGCTTGGAAAAATAAATTCGGTGAAGTGAAATACCACAACCGCTAAAGCGGCTACGCCACGTAGCCCATCAAGAATTTCGAAGTGTTGTTTGGTTTTTAAAATAGCAGAAGTAGTACTCATTGGTAGTTTTTACACCAGGCTACTTTAGCAGCCCGGTTGTTAGCAGATTTGTGTGATGTTTCAAGAATACCGATTAATATCAGTTTTGGCAAATATTTTAATGATGCTTTTAACCATCTATATAAAACAAAATCCCGGATGGTTGCTCATCCGGGATCTATGTTTAGTACAATTTGGGTTATTGCTTAGCTATCCGGTACATTTTACCATTATCGGTAACAGCGTACAATGCGCCATCTTTACCGGTGGTAAGCGAGCGCCAGCGTTCGCGTTTATCTTTAAACAGGCGCTCCTCTCCTACCACTTTATTATCCTCAATTACCAGGCGGGCAATGTGCGAACCGCTGAGGCCGCCAACAAATAGGTTACCTTTCCACTCGGGGATCATATCGCCGGTGTAAAACGTGATGCCCGATGGCGAGATGCTTGGGTCCCAGTAATAAATGGGTTGGGTTATGCCATCTTTTTGCTGAACGCCATCGCCTACCTTTTCGCCGCTGTACTCTATGCCATAGGTAACCACAGGCCAGCCATAGTTGTTACCCGGGCGAATGATGTTGATCTCATCGCCACCACGCGGACCAAATTCATCTTCCCATAATTCGCCCGTTGCAGGGTTCCAGGCCATACCTTCGGGATTGCGGAAGCCGTAGGCATAAATCTCGGGCAGGGCGTTTGGTGTATTGGCAAACGGACCACCCGCAACAGGTTTGCCATCTTTAGTAAGGTGAAGCACTTTACCAATAGCGGCACTTAAGTCTTGCGCTTTCATACGGATATCGCCACCGGAGCGCTCGCCGGTACTTACAAACAAATTGCCTTGCTTATCAAACAAAATACGACTACCGTATTGCAAAGCACCCTTATAAGCGGGTTTTGCACGGTATATCACTTCAATATTTTCTATCTGGCTTTCATCGGCAGCTAATTTGCCTTTGGCTATAGCCAGAACGTTACCCTCGGGAGTTACTTCGGCATAATCCCAAAATATCATCCGGTTGGTTTTAAAGCCGGGGTCGATGTTTACATCCAGCAAACCACCTTGCCCCTGTGCCAATACGGCGGGCAAATTGGTTATCTTTTTATCGGCCTGCCCATCGGCTTTTAAAATACGCATATCGCCAATTTTTTCGGTGATCAAAAAACGGCCATCGGGCAATACACAAAGGCCCCAGGGTTGTTTTAGTTCACTATTAATAACAGTTGCCGATACCGCCATTTTAGTTTTAACGCTTTGTATACGGGTTTGCCCGGCAAAGGCAGGTTTGTAATCGCTGTTGGGCTTATTGGTTTCTACAGGGGCGCCTTTGGTGGTATCGCTGGCTTGCTGCGGCGCAGCCTGGCAGGCGGCAACTCCTGTTGTTAGTGTAAGGCTTAAGATGAAGGTTTTGTAGTATTTAGGTAGCATAACGTTGGTTATTAAATGTTTAAATTACATTAATAGCTAAAACTACAAATTGGTTTTCAATTTTGAGGCTTGTGTATAAAGCTTGTTACCAACACACAATGCTTAATAAGATAAATGCCCTCTTTGAAACTCTATTTACCACATCTTGTTATATTATCTCAAACAGACATGAGAACCGCCTGGTACAAAAACCCGAAAAGATTGGCCGCTACCCGAATATAAAGCAAAAGCGGTTGATTTACCTTATGTATCAGATGTTTCACCGGGTTATAGCCGCAACAAAAGTAAAGGCTAAAGATTTTATTATAGTGGGGATTGATTAAATTAGGTGGTTATAAAAAACGCACGCTCAATCGCTCAGCACAACCGGGTTGATTAAGTTAAAAAAAAGGAGAGCGAACTTATTAACTACTAACCATTAACTGATCCTATATTAACTTAATCAACCTGATTATTGGGGCCAACAGCCCTTATTTTTTCTTTTTAAGATTTATCATAATAACGCCTTGTTTGGCTTTGTCTCCATATTTTTGTACAGCGTTGGAGTCTTTTAAAACAGTAATATTTTTAATATCATTTGGATCAAGATCTTTCATTCCTTTTGATGAAGCTTCCCTACCATCTATTAAAATCAGCGGGCTTGCCTGGGTACTGTCGGCATTTCTGTTAAAATAAAACAAGTTAGAACCGTGCGATACCTGTATAGTATCTCTAACTATTTTTCCATTTATTACCCTTGTTTTGCTCAACGGTCCATTACCTGTAACCGTTACTACATTTAACTGGCCCCTGCCTGGTATATTTTTATACAGCATTAGCTTTACTGGGGCATTAGCCGTTGTTGTAGTTACCGCACCTACATCACTATCAACATCACTGTCATCACCGGCCACGACAGTAACAGTGGCTGTAGTTTTTGTAGCCTTATTTATCTTAACATTTGATTTAGTCAGCTTATTACCGGTAATAAGCACTTTGGTAAGTGGCTGTACATTGGCAATAAACGGGGTATTTGTTGTAAAACTATAATTACTTACAATAACTTTTGTTTTACCATTAGCATCCCTAACTGTATCGCCGGCATTTTTCACATCGTTAAAAATCACAATATTTTCAACCTTCCCCTTTAGCTGGCTGCTATTAAACCCGGTAGCCGTAATATCCTTATCATGTGGCGTACTGGCATACTTATCCAGTTTTTCTTTAAACTTTAATCCTTCGGGTGAATCTTTTGTAGTTATAAATACCACTCCGGTGTTGTCGCCTATTTTATCATCAACAAACTGGGCAGCGTTGCTACCTTTAAATACATTCATATTCAATATATCGTCGGGATTTACACTTTTCAGCTCTCCTTTCTTTCCATTAATATAGTATATAACAGAGTCGCTGCCATTTATGTGTACCGAAACTGTCTTTTTGGAGGTATCTTTTCCAGCCTTTTGGGAAGGCAATTGTTGAAGAATTACCAGGCCTTTTGGGTTAACGCCTTTAAGGGAGTCTTTAGCATTTGACGGATTTGTACTTTTACGTCCCGGTAAAATAGCATTAATGGTACTGGCTAATTTGTTAACGCCAACCGCATCACCAATATCATTGGATATTATTTTTATAGATTTAAAAGCGGCGCTCTTTTTAACAAAATCGGCTTTTGAAATACTAAAAACCAGCAGCAGCGCCACAACCACCGGCACCATAAACACATACCGGGTAAGGTTTATTTTTGAAGATCTTTTGGCATTCATCATGATGATCCGTTTTTTAATAGTTGACAAATTGAAGTGATTTACAATGCCCGGCTGTGTATTATTAAAGCTTACCGAAACCAAACTGTACTGATAAGTTTTACTATCGATGCCTTTTTTGAGGATCTTTTGATCGGTTATAAACTCCACGTTTTCGCGAATGGCCCTTTTCATGAGCCAGATACCGGGATTGAACCAGTAAAAAATGCTGCTCAACTCCGCCAATAAAATATCGAGTGTATGCCATTGGTTTACGTGAACCTGCTCGTGCAGTAAAATGGCTTTTAGGTCGGCAGCCTCATGTTTGGCCGGGTTTACAAAAATGCTTTGCCAAAAAGAGAACGGCGCGGCATCCTTATCCATTACCCTCACCTGGTGGTTACCAATAGTAGCGGGCTGCGAGTTTTTGTACAGCTTATAAAGCGAAAACAGCTGTACAAACAGCCTGATAGCCAATAGTGCCGCTCCTATCCAAAACACGGCTTCTACATACATCCAGTAATCGGGTTTATCAACTTTTTTTGCCAATGCCTGTGCAGGGGCCTGCCAGTTTATAACAACCTGCTGTACAGGTCTGGCCAATTGCTCATGGCGCTGTAAAAAATCCGAAACGTTTATTTGGGGATAAATGCTGGCAAATAAAATAGCTGCAAGCAGGTAAACACGGTTAAGGGTATAAAAGGTAAGATGCCTTAAAACCAGGTAATAACCGGCGCAAAACAATAACAGGGCAATATTTACTTTAAGTAAAAAAACAAACAATGCTGGCATGGCTTTAGGGTTTATTGTTTTTCAATCAGTTTAATGATCTCTTCCAGGTCTTTAGTGCTCAGTTTTTTATCCTTAGCAAAAAAGGTCACCAGGTCTTTATAAGAATTTTGGAAGTAGTCGTTCACAAAACCACTCATAAAGCGTTTTTTGTATTCCTCCTCTTTTATAGCAGCGCTATAACGCAGGGAGTTGCCCATTTTCTCACTTTTTAAAAAACGCTTACGCTCCAGATTTTTAATGGTTGATGCCAGGGTGGTATAAGGGGGCTTCGGTTCCTCCATCTGGTCAAGAAAATCTTTTATAAAACCAGCCTCACATTGCCATACGGCCTGCATCGCTTCTTCCTCTTGTTTTGATAACTTTTCCATTACTATTTACGATTGTTTCGTAAAACTACGAATAGTTCGTAAATAACAAAATGTTTTAACAAAAATTAACAGCGTTAATCGTTAGTATAACATTTGGTAGCGAAGAACCTTAAACTATTTACGTTAAAAAAGGAGGAAATAAAAAAAGCCACCTAAGTGGTGGCTCTTCAATATGATTGCTCAGTTTATTTAGCTCGTTTTACTACAGCTTCAAGTTCAGCCATAAAATCATCAGCATCTTTTTTTGATCGGATCACCTGGCTCAAACTATCATTATTGATAACTTTACCTTTTGATGCAACCCGACTACCTTGAACAGTAGCAAGTTTTTTATACTGTTCAATTTTATTTTGCATTTGCTGATTCATAATACAAATATAATTAAAAATTTATTTTAAGAAACAAAGTCGACACCGCTTATTTTAAACGAAACATATAATACCTATAAAGATCTTTATTATTTCGTTTATAATCAAATGATTCAGGTCTTGGTTTCGCAATGGCGTTCCCAAGCTCATCCTTTTCGTAGTCTCCATTTCTAAAAATACGCACATACCAATCTACACCAATAGCAGCAAAATAATCAGCAAGATATACTCTATTTGATTTATACATTCTATGATATAACCTCGCTCTTAAATCATCCGATCCATCTATACCAATTGTTGATTCAGGGTTTTGTTGCAAAAATACAAGACCATGAAATAAAACTGTAGAAAAAACCTTATCCAAATCTTCATATTTTAAGCGAATGTCGTCCTTAAAATTACCCTTTCCATCAGGCGGGCCAAAACCAAGGTTAAATACACCAGGCAAAAGTGGATCTGGATGTAAAGTAATTTTAATAAGCATTTCCTGCAAAGAACCATCAACTTTCGGCGACTCAAAAGTCATCTCAGTTAATGTATCAACTAACTTTAACGGAGGGTAAATCTGATCGAAATTTATGGTAACCTGCATAAAACTATAAAATCTATTCAGTCTATCTTTATCCCCTTATAATACTCCGCAGCCTGGTAATCTTTCCTTAACGGAAAACCATCCCAGTCGTCGGGTAATAAAATACGGCGCAGGTCGGGGTGATTGGTGAAGAAGATACCCAGCAGATCATAAGTTTCGCGTTCGTGCCAGTCGGCAGTGCGGTATATGGCTGTAATGCTTTTAAATTCGGGCAGCTGATTGCTTTCCCTGTTGTGGGGTTTACTTATCTTTAATGTAAGCTGCGTTTTGTAAGGGATAGATGCCAGGTGGTAAACAACGCCATAACGGTTGGTATCATCGTTATAATGCACACCGGTAACGCTCGACAAAAAATCGAAATAAGTTTTGGGGTTATTGCGTAATTCCAGGCATACCCTGTCAATATCATCGGGGTTAATTAAAAGGGCGGGCTGCAGCCCGCCAGTTTCTTCGCCTGTAATTACAGCCTCACCAAATTTTGTGGTAAGTAATAGTTTAATGTCGTTAAACATCATGGGGCTAAACGTACTTTTTTCCAGGTTTTTTTATCGGTTCTTTTGTATAGTATACGGTCGTGCAAGCGGTTTGTTCTGCCTTGCCAAAACTCTATCAGTTGTGGCTTTAAAATGTAGCCGCCCCAGAACGATGGCTTAGGTACGTCCTTATCTTCGTACTCGGCCTGTAGTTCGGTCATTTTTTGCTCCAGTATATCGCGGCTCTCAATTTCCTGGCTTTGCGGCGATGCTACTGCGCCCAACTGGCTCAATTTAGGGCGTGTATGAAAATATTTTTCAGACGCCTCTTTGCTCAGTTTTTCTATAGTACCTTCAATACGCACCTGGCGCTCCAATTCGCCCCAAAAAAAGGTGACAGCTGCCTGCGGATTTTTGGTCAGCTCTTTTCCTTTACGACTAAGGTAATTGGTGTAAAACATAAAGCCATCTTTATTAAAACCCTTCAGCAAAACAATACGTGCCGACGGTTTACCGCTTGTTGTAGCGGTTGCCAGGGTCATGGCATTAGGTTCGTGCAATTTTGCGGCCAAAGCTTCGTTAAACCATTGTTCAAACTGGTTTATTGGATCGGCTTTGGTGCTGTTTTCCAATAAAGTGGCGGCAGAATAATCCTGCCTTAAATTTTGTAATTCCTGCTCATCCATTTGTGCAAACTTACTAATTAATTAAACCGTATATATTGATATATTTTCATTTTCATAATTGAACATATTTTTGCTATGCTTGTTGTGTAATTATAATTTATAACCTTATGCTAAGTACCATATCGGCAGCCTCGGGGCGTTTACTTATTTCAGAGCCCTTTATGATGGACCCAAATTTTAAAAGATCTGTCATTATCCTCACAGAATACTCTGCCGATGGCGCAATGGGCTTTATTTTAAACCACCAGGGTGAGTATATGCTGGGCGATGTGCTGCCCGATGTATCCTACTCCGAAATGCCTGTATATGAGGGTGGACCAGTTGCCAAAAACACCTTACATTTTATCCACCACGTACCAGAAAAAATTGAAGGGGGCATAGAAATTGCCACCGGCGTATTTTGGGGCGGCGACTTTGAACAGGTAAAGAAACTGGTAAGCAACTATCAGCTTAACGAAAGCGAGATCAAATTTTTCGCCGGCTATTCTGGTTGGACAGCCCAGCAGCTCGACGAAGAAATTACCTCCGACAGCTGGATTGTAACCGACAAATTTGAGCCCGAAACCCTTTTTGAAGGCGAAGAGCACAACCTGTGGAAAGACGTTATTAAAGGCCTGGGCAACCGTTACGCGCACATAGCCAATTTCCCCGAGAACCCAGCTTTGAATTGAGTGGGCTGTTTTCGGCAGGCAGTTTGCAGGCTATTTTCTGCATATTGAGTGTTAAACATTACATCATATAGTCTTCAAACCATAACTAAGTAACATTCAAAGTCCTTAATCCTTTGTCCAAAAATCCTTATT
The DNA here is from genome assembly GCF_014205845.1 of Mucilaginibacter cryoferens. GTDB lineage: Bacteria > Bacteroidota > Bacteroidia > Sphingobacteriales > Sphingobacteriaceae > Mucilaginibacter. Next base: position 26,567 of record NZ_JACHCR010000019.1, on the reverse strand, counting down.
CCAATTATGGCAATGCCTGCGGCCCGGGCTGTATGCTCATACGCCTGCAGGCATTACGCTCCTGGGCCGGTATCCGCGCCCATCCCTATTGCAGAAAATTTGTCTGAATCAGAATTTATAGAATCTTGTCTGAACCGAGATTTATCAGATTAAAGAATTACCCGATAAGGCCATTTTCAAATTTCCAAATTTTCAAATCCTCAAATAATTCTCCTATCTGCACATCTACCCTTCCATTTCCCTTGCCGATTCTTCCACCTTTTTCTTGAGATCTTCTTTAAAATCTATAAGGTTTTTAACCAGGTGTTCGTCGGCAGTCGACAGGATCTGTGCAGCAAGGATACCCGCATTTTTTGCCGCATTGAGGGCCACGGTAGCCACCGGGATACCATTTGGCATCTGGAGGATAGATAGGATTGAGTCCCAGCCATCAATAGAGTTACTTGATTTTACCGGTACGCCAATAACCGGCAAATGGGTTAGTGAGGCTACCATGCCCGGCAAATGCGCGGCACCACCGGCACCGGCAATAATTACTTTAATACCCCTATCTGCAGCGGCACGGGCATAACTAAACATCCTATCTGGCGTACGATGTGCCGATACCACGGTAATTTCGTAATCAACACCTAATTCTTTTAATACATCGGCGGCATCTTGCATAATATGCAAATCAGATTTGCTGCCCATGATAATGGCTACTTTAACTTCCTTATTGCTCATGTTTTTTATCTAAGCGTCATTGCGAGGAACGAAGCAATCCCCAACTATACAGAGTCGCTGTTCAAATCCGCCCTGTAATTTGGGGATTGCTTCGTCGTACCTCCTTATAATGACATGCTTTTAAATTATTGATTATCAGTATGTTTTTTTTTCAAACACAACACCCTCACCACCGTCATTGCGAGGCACGAAGCAATCCCCTACTTACAGAGTAGCTGTGCAAATCCGCCCTGTATTTTGGGGATTGCTTCGTCGTACCTCCTCGCAAGGACGATCTTTTTTTGGGATGTCATCAATGTTTTTTCCAGTCGAGCTGGTTGTCACTCGCAATGACGATCTTTCTTTAAGATGTTATTATTTTTTTTTCAGGTTACCCCTTGTTGTCATTACCCATAACCGGTTGTAGAACCAGACTTACGAAGTTTTAAAAACTTCGTAAGTCTTCTCACCCTTGTTAACTAATTACCTTTAGTGTCCTTTGTACAAATCTCGCTTTTTCTATCGCCTTTTCCCTATCCGCATCCACAATAGTTACATGCCCCATTTTCCTAAACGGTTTGGTTAAAGCTTTACCGTACAGGTGTATATACACGCCAGGCACTTTCAAAACCTTCTCAATACCCTGATATATCGCAGGGCCTTCGTAACCTGCTTCGCCTAAAACGTTTACCATAATAGCGTTGTTGAGGCAGGCGGTATCGCCCAGGGGCTGGTTAAATATTGCTCTTAAGTGCTGCTCAAACTGCGAAACCACATTACCCTCAATGCTTTGGTGCCCGCTATTGTGCGGACGGGGGGCCAACTCGTTAACCAATATCTTGCCGTTTTTATCCAAAAACATTTCTACCGCCAGCAAGCCTACAATTTTAAGGCTTTCGGCTATTTTCCTGGCAATTTGCTCGGCTTGTTGCTGTACTTCAAATGGCAGGGTTGATGGCGATATTAAAAACTCTACCAGGTTGGCTTCGGGGTTAAACTCCATCTCTACCAGCGGGAAAGTGCTTACTTCACCATTCTCGTTGCGGGCTACTATTACACCTATTTCTTTTTCAAAATCAACCCATTGCTCTATCAGGCTGGGCTCTTTAAAGGCTTTATCCAGGTAACTTTTATCAACTACCTTGTAAACACCTTTACCATCGTAACCATCCCTGCGTAGCTTTTGAATGTACGGGAACGGGATATGGCTTTGCTCTAATTGCTTGGGCGAGGATATGATCTGGAAATCGGCAGTTGGAATGCCGTTTTCCTTAAAAAACTGTTTCTGTAAACCCTTATCCTGTATCAGCCTGATAATGCGCGACTGCGGGTAAACCAGCACGCCTTCTCTCTCTAACTGCTCCAGGGCATCAACGTTAACTTTCTCTATTTCGATGGTTAACAGATCAACAGTTTTACCAAAATTGTACACGGTTTCGTAGTCGCCTAACGAGCCTACGGTAAATTCGTCGCATAGTTTGCGGCATGGCGCCTCTCTGTCGGGGTCCAAAATTTTAACCGTAACATTATAATTTATAGCCTGTTGTATCAGCATGCGCCCTAACTGGCCGCCGCCTAAAATACCTAATTTCAGATCTCCGTAAAATGCTTTCATTTATGCTGCAAGTTTACCTCAAATCTTTTAAAAAGTCATAAACTGCTTTAATATCTATGCCCTGGCCTGGCCTTTAACCCTTAAATAGTAAAAAACGGAGTGTACAATAATGAAAACACACCCGGTAACCAGGTAAACCACCCTATCTGATGGGGTAAGCTGCATAGTTAACGCGGTTACTAAAAATGCTATCGAGCCAGAAAAATATAATGGCAACCTCACTACTAAATTGTTCCAATAAAGCGGATTAGCCAAAAACAATGTAGGTAACGTCATAATAAACACAATAATATTGAGGAAAACAATGCCCTCAAAAATAGCAGGTAACGCGTGACTATAATCTATACCTTTTTGCGTTACCGCATAGTACACACTGTTTACTGCTATAGATAATATTACAGAGAATAAGAAGGTTTTAAAAAGTTGTTTAGCTAATGCTTTCATGAGTATTGTAATATATAAAACACTTGCCGGCTATGGCTGTTATTTTATTGCAAATAACCGAATAGGACGGCACAATGCTTTAATATAAATGTCACAAATTAAAATGCAGACTGCTTTTATTCTCCTTCGATAATATTATTGGGAGTTAATCCCCTAAAAAACATAAAAGCAAGTACAAGTATCTGCGAAACTACATTAGAGGCATAAAACACCTTATCGGCGTATTGTAATTTAAAGCCAAATACTACATAACCTAAAATAACTACTGGTGTTATAAAACAGACTACAAATGCCCTCTTTTTTTGCCTCTTAAAGTTAAGGGACATAAAAAGCCCCGGAATTTCGATAAAAGTTAAGGGAAGATTAAGAAAAAAGGCGCCTGCTATAGTTACAAGTACCAGGTGATTGTCCCACTGGCCTTTAACCGTAAATAGCATCCATATAAAACCAAGCACAATAGATAATAAAACCGAAAACAAGTAGGTCAATAACAGTAATTTCCAAAATTTCATGGCAAGTAATAGTGGTTGGGTACAAATCAAATATTGAATTGATAAAACTACATTTTTAATGTTAAAGTAGAATGATGAAGTTAATCTGACTCCCAAAACAATCAAAACGGCTACATTTGCGCCGTTCTTACTACATAATACACGTTCTATGAAAACCAAAATAGCAGTTGCCAACGGCGATGGAATAGGTCCCGAGATAATGCAGGCCGTACTTCGCGTTTTTGAGGCAAACAATGTACAACTCGACTACGAGTTTGTTGAAATGGGCAAATCTTATTTCGATGCGGGGCACTCTACCGGGATGACACCCGAAGCCAAACAAACTATTGAAACACTTGGCCTGTTGTTTAAAGGCCCCATGGAAACGCCAAAAGGTAAAGGTGTTAAAAGCATTAACGTTACCGCCCGCAAGGTATGGAACACTTACGCCAACCAGCGCGATTTTCGTACCCTTAATGGGGTTGATACCGTTTTCTCTAAGGCCGGCATCCCTATTAACCTTACCATCATCCGCGAAAATATTGAAGACACCTACGGAGGCATAGAGCATTTGCTTACTTATGATGTAGCCGTTGGGCGCCGTATTATAACCCGTCCGGGATCTGAGCAGGTTATCCGTTACGCGTTTGAAATGGCGCGCCGTAAAGGTCTCAAAAAATTAGCCTGCGGCCATAAAGCCAATATCATGAAACTTACCGATGGTTTGTTTTTAGAAGTATTTTTGGAAGTAGCCAAAGAATACCCTGATATTGAGGCATCAGACATTATTGTAGACGACCTTTGTATGAAACTGGTAACCCGCCCCCAAACTTTTGAGGCCATTGTGTTAACCAACTTACAGGGCGATATTGTATCAGACCTTTGCGCCGGTTTAGTTGGTGGCCTGGGTTTTGCACCGTCGGCCAACATTGGCGATAACATTTCTATTTTTGAGGCTGTACACGGTACCGCGCCGGATATTGCAGGTAAAGGCATTGCCAATCCAACCGCGTTATTGTTATCCGGCATTTCGATGCTGCGTTTTCTTGGTTTTTCTAAAAACGCCGCCGATATTGAAAACGCGTTGTTGTATACCCTGGAGCAGGGCGTACACACCGGCGATTTTGGTGATAAAGCCATCCCGGCGTCAAATACCCAAAGCTTTACCGATGCTATAATTGCCAACCTGGGCAAAGTACCTGCAAATGGCAGTGTTTTTACTAACCCCGATTTTGAGTTAAAGGCCGAGAAAATACAACCGGTAAAAAACAAGCTTACCGCCACCCGCAATATTACCGAAGAAATGGTTGGGGTAGATGTTTTTGTAGAATCGCGCGTGCAGCCACATGCGCTGGCCGAGATAGCGAAGACAGTGCTGACCGATAATTTCGACCTCGTGATGATCTCTAACCGCGGCACCCAGGTTTGGCCTACAGGCTCCATCTACACCGAACTGGTGAACGAGTACCGCGTACGTTTTGAAAAGAAAGCCAACCGCACCATCACGCAAAAAGAACTACTGCACATTGCAGCCGATTTCTCCGAACGTGTAAAAGTTTGCTCTGTTGAATTTCTAATGCACTTCGACGGCAAAATTGGATACACTTTGGCGCAGGGGCAGTAGAAACCAACACAAGTTTCACCAATTATAATAGAGGTGAAGGCCATTCGTTCCAAGCCCTACATAGTTTTAAAAACTGCGTAGGGCTTTTACTTTATTTCGTTCTTAAATTCGTGTAATTCGTCTCAATTCGTGCCATTCGTGTCAATTTTCTTCACTCTCAAATCCGTGCAATTCGCCCCAATTCGTGAAATTCGTGTTATATTTTTTCAATTTTATTAAGTCAACTCAACCGCCTCATCTCCAAACCGTTTCTTCATATTTCCATTCGCGAAATTCACCTCAATCTGTGTAATTAGTGTTCTTTCCCAAACCTTTTCTCTAATTATTAGTTATAACACATATCACAAAACAACTATTTTATAACTTAAAAGAAAAAACTATCAGAAAAACTGCTACTCATTTACAATCTATTTATGAACATAATCAAAAGAAAGATGAACATGAAAAAGTCAGTTTTAATTGCAGTAGCCGCATTAGGTATTGGATTTTTATCGAACAAGGCCATTGCGCAAACCCAGCAAGCCGATACAAGTAAAACAGCCCCTGCAACCGCACCTGCCGCACCTTCTGCCGCAACAGGCGATGTGGTTGGCGTACTAAGCAGCACTACCGACTTTGCCCCGCTGGCACTGGCTATAAAATCTGCCGATCTGGAAGCTACTTTAAAAGGCCCCGGTCCGTTTACGGTATTTGCGCCAAACGACGTGGCCTTTAGCAAAATACCCAAGCCAACTATGGATGATTTGATGAAAGATCATGCAAAACTGGCCAAGCTCTTAAAATATCACATAGTTGCCGGTAAATACACCAAAACCGATATCATTAAGGCCCTGAGTGCCGGTAAAGGGAAAGCGGTGTTAAAAACCATCGATGGCGACAGCCTTACCCTATCTGTAAACGATAAAAGTAATTTACAAATAGTAGATGCCAAAGGAAACGCCGCGTTGGTGATCTCTTTTGATACTATGGCCTCTAACGGTGTTATCCACGGTTTAAATGGCGTGTTGATGCCGCAATAAAGATAATTAGTCCCAATTTTAAATCCGAAGGGTTTGGTGGTAAAACACCGGGCCCTTTTTTTATTTGGGTGGGGTTAACCGCCAAACATCATTATCTAATTTATAAACCAAATAGCCCTCTATCGTTTCGGCGTATTTAAATTGATGCCGTTGTAACAATTTTATCGATCTTTCATTTTCGGCAGCCGGCCATGCGGTTATGGTATTTAGGTGCATGTTATTAAAACCATAGGCAATAACCTTATCGATAGCTTCTGCCATTAGGCCCCTGCCCTGGTAGGCGGGTAATAGTTCGTAACCAATTTCGGCACTTACAGTGGTATAGTCAATATTCCATAAACAAATGGTGCCTATCAGGCGGCCATCAATTTCTATGGCCCAGTAAACACTTTTCGCGTGCAGCATATCCTGCCTACGGGCATCTATAAACTGATAGATGTCGTTGAGTGTATGAGCACTGCTTCGGCCTATAAAGCGGTTAATTTCTTCATTACACCTAATAGTTAGCAGTTGCGCCGCATCACCCGGGGTTAGCTCCCTTAAAAGCAAACGTGCTGTACCCAATACCGGGAAACCTGGTGATGTAAACCTGATGGGCATTATTTTTTAGGTGAAAATTTACCGGCCCAATATTTTTTATCGGCAATAAGGGCTACAGGCAGCCCAATACAAACAATAAGGATAATTAAACCAATTAAAGCCGCTTCAAATTTAATGGGGTGAAAACCAATTTTACTTAGCGGCACCACAATCAAATTCATCACCAGCCAAACAATAATACCATACAAAACCGCTATGAGGTATTTATTGCGGATTAGCTTATCAAATTTACCATAAAGGAGGTAAAATACGGCACTAAATAAAAAAGCGATAAAGTAGTGAAAAAATACACCCGCCACTACCATCTGGCTGCCGCTGGTAAATGCCGCCCGGCCAAATACACCACTGGCTATAAACTCAAAAATAATATTGGGTTTAATTTTAGGGTTTGTTATGTAACTCCATAAAACAGCCGCTATACCATCAAGCGTGCCGGTTAAAAACCCTAATCCAAAAATGGTAATAATGGTTTTACTTTGCGACGGGGATATACTTTTTACAGCCATTGGGGTATTAATTGAGACCTTAAAGTTATGCTTTTTATAAAAAACAGACATATTAACAGGTTTATTTTTTACAGATAAATAAACTATAAAAACGGATACCTATTTTTATAGCAATGAATGCCGAGAACCTATTAGAAGTGCCAGCCTTACTCAATAATAAAATAACCAGGAAGCTGGTATTTAAAGCTGAGGGACTGGTTATTGAAAAACCCCTAAGCTTTATGCCTAAGGAGTTTATACCCGCCCAAAATATAGCGGCTTTTAGGTATGGTATTACATGGACAAGGGGTTACAGCTTTGTTTTCGGTCGCCAGTATTTTGTGGAGATCCAAAACGACGGGCAGGAAATAACCCGCATAAAAATGGGCAGCTACTACGGCATTCGCAGAAACCTCTACGGTAAAATATGGAACGACATTATTCAGCTACTGTGGCGCAACTATTTTGTAAACACGTTTAACTACTACCACGAACTATATAAAATTCACCAAACGTTTGAGCTTTGCGGCATCAGGTTCCACTTTGAGGGCATTGGCTGGGACCTTCACAATATTTTAAAATGGAACGAGATTGGCATCAGCAGCTACCGTACTTATTTTATGATATTTAATACCCAAAACAAAAAACACTGCAAAAGCAAAAGTTTTGCTAATGATTGGAATGCGGCTATTTTACAGGTGCTTTTAAAAGAAATAGTAAAACAGCGCAACGTGATGCAATCGTAATTATTTCTGATACTCAAATTGTGTAGTTTCTTAAAAAATGCTCCTGTTTTCCGCGCGCAATTACCACAAATTTACACCCTTCATTTTACATTTAAAACTGCGCTATATCCGATTATTAAATAGCTAAAAAAAAGGCAATTAAACTCAATTTTTCGACAAAAAAACCAGCTATTTATTTCAACAAAACAACAACTTTTTTCAACAAAAAAGCGAAGGAGATATTTTGTAAAAAAAACAAAAAAACAGCAGTTGATACGATGCCCAAAACCGGCCGATGAATATTTGCCGCCAATTGATGATTTGAATTTCGCAAACTATGGATTGATATTCGTAACCCGTTAACTGTTGTTTGTTAACATCTTTGTTATATCAATAAAAAACAATACCATGAAATTATCTGGAAATAAAATTTTAATAACCGGCGGTGCAAGTGGCATTGGCCTTGGGCTTACCGGGCGGTTTATACAGGAAGGCAACACCGTAATTATTTGCGGTCGCCGTGAAGCCGTTTTACAGGAAGTGGCCGATAAATACCCATCAGTAATTACCAAAGTGTGCGATTTGGCTAGCGATGCCGACCGCTTAGAACTTTACAACTGGATAGCCCAAAACCACAGTGATACCAATGTATTGGTAAATAATGCCGGCGTACAAAACTGGATGAATGTAACCGACGATAATTTTTTTGAACGCGCCAAAACCGAAATTGCCACCAATATTGAGGCACCATTGCATTTAACATCGCTATTTGTGATGCTAAAATCATTTAGCACCGTGATAAATGTAACGTCGGGTTTAGCCTTTGTACCTTTTACCAACGTACCTGTGTATTCGGCAACCAAGGCATTTTTCCATTCGTTCACGCTATCGGCACGCCACCTGCTAAAGGCCCGCAATGTGGAAGTTATAGAAGTAATTCCGCCTGCCTTGAATACCGACCTGGGCGGCAAAGGCCTGCACGACGCCCACCCACCGGTAAGCGCTTTTATCGACTCGATATTTGAACAACTGCGGGATGGTAAAACCGAATTGACCTTTGGATTTAGTGAAGCCATGGCAAATGGCGGGCCCGACCAGATAAAAGAGATCTTTAACAGGCTGAACCCAGCGAGATAATCAACCCCAATTATGGTTTAGAAACGTAGCACGAGTAAAAAATCTTGTACACCCTGCACCCGATAAAGTTTTGGCATTGCAGGGTGTACAAGATTGCTCTTCGCGCCACTGCACTTTACCAAGGGTGTAAATCAAATTGCCGCTTGTATAGTTTACTCACCCCTATCCCATGATCGACCCTCTTTGGAGCGTGCTGCGGTAAGGCAACAACGCGAAGGGTTTTCTTATCCTAATTGATCAACTTACTAAACCTGCTTCGCGTAATGATGCATAACATATCCCGATTTAAAAGCCTTTGCGGCAACAAGCTTTAAATTAAGTTTCTCCGCCAGGCTGCCATTTTCAACCAGGCGCGGGCCATTACCAACAATTACGGGAGCAACGAAGAGATAGCATTCATCAATTACGCCCTTTTGCAGCAATTGCGGAAGCATGCTTACCGTACCTACATAAATTTTTCCGCCCGGCTGCTGCTTTAGTTTCAGCAGTTCTTCCGCAGGGTCGGTGTGCACAACACGCGTATTGTATTCGGCGCTTTCCAAAGTTTGCGAAAAAACAATTTTGTCCATTTCGGTGATTTTCGGGGCAAACTCTTTCTCTATTTTTGTTTCCCTGTTTTCGTCTTCAGCCCAGTAAGGGAACATGATCTGGTAGGTTTTGCGCCCGTAGGCGATAAGGTCGACGCCGTCGTGCATCAGCTTGTTAAAGTACTCAAAAACCTCTTCGTCGGGGCTAAGACTCATATGACCGACGCAGCCGTCGATACTCATATTGATGGCATAGATTACTTTTCTCATGGGTTATTTAGTTTTAATTTTTGCCGGGCGCCATGTGCCGTTTAACCAGCTTCTTACTTCAAATACTCATCCAGGTAACTAAATACTTTATTCCTGATATCTTCGGCATCAAACATCACCCCAAAATGGGGGGCGTTGGGCACAATGATAAACTCGTTTTTTACACCGGCCAGTTTAAGATGTAAACTGAGCGAAATAGACTGCATTGGATTAACGGCCTCGTCCTTTTCGCCCTGAACGATTAGAAATGGAGGATCATTTTTGTCGATATAAGTTACCGGGCTGGCAATTTTACCCAGGTCGGGTCTGTCGAACACACTGGCACCCAATAACATCGAAATAGCATGCTGCGCATCCTTTTGATCGGGACCGGCAAGTGAAAGAAAATCCGACGGACCATAAAAATCGAGCACCAGCTTTATTTTAAAATTAGCTTTTTTCCCATCGGGATAAAACTCTTTAACATTATTATTGGCCGATAAGCCCATCAACGAAGCCAGGTGCCCGCCTGCCGAGAAACCTATCAGGGCTATTTTGTTTCTATCCAGTTTATACTTAGCGGCATTTTGGTACAAAAACTCCACGGCCTGGTTACAATCAACAATTTGCGCCGGGAAAGGTGCGGCGGTACTCCACCTGTAATCTATAGATGCAACGGCATAACCTTTCTCTATAAAACCTTTTATGGTCTCGGTCATGTAGCCCATATCGGCGTATTTATCATTGAGGTGCCAGCCGCCGCCATGTATCCATACAATAAGCGGATAGTTGCTTTTTACAACCGGTGGCAGGTAAATATCTAACAAGTGCTTTTTAAGGGTATCGCCCGCGTAGTTAATATCGCCATAAAGCACCGTTCCTTTTGGGAAAAACGGTTGTTTTGGGGTTGATGTTTGGGCTAATACAGCATTGCCGAGAAATAGCAAGGCAATAAGAAAGGTAAAAAGCTTTTTCATAATAGGTTGCTTAGGTTAAAGTTTATAATTTCTCCTGTTCATTTCGGCAAACACCTCTTCGCCAGAACTATAAGTCCACAATTGAGATGATCGATTGTAGACTAACCTGCCGCTTGGGATATATCCATTGGTGCCACCGCAATTTGCAAGCAAATAAATGTGTTTTGTAACAAGGTGCCAGTCACGTATACCGATAGCCCTTTTCACCCTAACAATCCAGTTGCTTATACTAATATCCAATGTATCTGCGCTAAACTTTTGGGTAATAACGTTGATTGTGCCCGTTTTTCCTGGCAGTTTTTCAATTTCACGTATGCCGTCATTTTGGTCTTTTACAACTTTGAGGGTAAAATTGGGGTAAGTACCAATGTTGGAGGCAATGGAGTCGCCAATTAATATAAATTGGGGTTTTATTGCTGGGGCAGCCTTAATTGCAATCAAGGCTAATTTAGCAAAATAGTTTTCTACCGTTTTGTTATATAATTGAGCAATAACTTTTCGATCAGCGCTTTGTGCGAGGCAAACTTTTGCAGCTAAAATGATTAATAGGATTGCAAATAGTTTTTTCATTATTGGATATCAATCTACGCCTTTATCAAATGCTCCCCTTCAATCTTTTTCTGTAACTCCAATATAGCACCTATTAAAGCCTCGGGGCGGGGCGGGCAGCCTTGTACGTATACATCAACCGGGATAACCCTGTCAACCCCTTTTACCACGTGGTAACCATGCTGCCAGTAAGGGCCACCACAGTTAGAGCATGATCCCATGCTGATCACATATTTAGGCTCGGGCATTTGCTCATATAAGCGTTTAATGCGCTCGGCCATTTTAAAGGTAACGGTGCCGGCTATAATGATAACATCGGCCTGGCGGGCAGATGGGCGCGGGAAAACGCCAAAACGATCCAGATCATAAGTTGATGCCATAGAGCCCATCATTTCAATAGCGCAGCAGGCAATACCAAAACTCAGGGGCCACAAGGACGATAAACGCGCCCAGTTAAGCAGATCGTTCATTTTGGTGATCACTACACCGCCGTCTTCGCTGGTTATATCGCTACTCATTTGTGGGCTTTTTAAAGGTGGGTTTAAACATTGGTTTGCGTACAGGTGCCACTTCTACAGGTACATCGGCAGCAACAGGCTCGGCAATAACAAGTTCATTGGTGAGGCTAAATGGTTTTACAACAAATTTACCTTGTTCCATATTCAACTGCTCGTAAAACGATGCGGGGATGTTTACATCCGTAGTGGGTACGGTTGGTTTGGCTTTTATCCATTCCAGATCGCCTTTGGCCCAAACGTAAACCAGGCCTAATATCAGGATGCCTAAAAAGATGAACATTTCGACTAAAGAGAACCACCCCCAGCGCGAATCTGTGGCAATCAGCTCATGATTACCAAAAACCGTAGCCCAGGGAAACACAAAAACCATTTCTACATCAAACAATAAAAATATTAATGCAATAACGTAAAAACGCGAATTAAAGGGTAACCAGGCATTCCCAGTGGGCTCTTCTCCACATTCATAGGAAGTTAGCTTCTCGTAATTGGGGTTATTGGGGGCCAATAAACGGTTGAAAAAAAATATCACACACACCATAATTATTCCGGTGATGAGAAAGATGAGTATCTTTCCAAATTCTGATATTTGCGAAACCTCGGTCATGACTACAAAACTAAGAAAACAAACAGATTTTGATGCAATAATTATTGGCGGTGGAGCGTGCGGACTAATGTGCGCCGTGCAGGCCGGCTTTTTGGGCAAGCGTACCCTGGTACTGGAAAAGGCCGACCGCGTAGGCGCCAAAATACTGATAAGCGGTGGCGGCAGGTGTAATTACACCAACATGTACGCTACAGATCAGCAGTTTATTTCCCAAAATCCGCACTTCTGTAAATCGGCATTTTCGCAATGGACGGTAGAGGATACCATTAGTTTTTTTGAAACTTACGGTATAGAGGGTAAAGAAAAAACTTTGGGTCAGTTGTTTCCGGCGAGTGATAAGGCTAAAGACATAGTAGAGGTATTCACTAATCTCTGTACCGATATGGACCAGTTGATCTGGTGCAACGCAGATGTAAAAATGGTTGAAAAAACCGACGACGGCTTTACCGTGCGGGTAGAAATTAATGGCAGGCAGGAGTTTATAAGCGCGCCAAGCGTGGTAATAGCAGCCGGAGGCTTACCCATCCCCAAAATGGGTGCCACCGATTTTGGTTTGCGCACCGCCCGCCAGTTTGATTTAAAAATAGCAGATACCGCCCCTGCCCTGGTACCGCTTACCATTACCGGTAAAGACCAGCCCTGGTACGAGCAGCTGAGCGGCAACAGCATATTTTGCCGGGTTTGGAATGATAGGATCAGCTTTGAAGAAAACATACTGTTTACCCACTGGGGATTGAGCGGGCCGGCGATATTACAAATTTCATCGTACTGGAAACCCGGCGAAACCATCAACATCGACCTGCTTCCCAACCAAAACATAGCCGACCTTATTCAGCAGGAAAAAGAAACCAACGGCAAAAAAATGCTACTGGCTTACCTGGCAAACTTGTATACCCGCAAATTTGCCGAAGCGTTGAGCGATAAACTGCCGGTAGAGAAAAACCTGGCATCGCTCACCAAAACCGAAATTGAAGACATTAGTCAACTTATTCACGAGTTTAAAGTAAAGCCCGCCGGCGATAAAGGTTACGATAAAGCCGAAGTGATGCGCGGCGGTGTATCAACTGATGAGCTATCGTCTAAAACATTAGAAGCCAAAAAAGTTCCCGGTTTATTCTTCGGCGGCGAATGTGTGGATGTTACCGGCTGGCTTGGCGGCTATAATTTTCAATGGGCCTGGGCCAGCGGTTTTGTGATAGCGCAAAATATATGATGAAGAGTCGGAAAGTCAGTAAAGTCTGAGAGGTTCTGTTTCCGCAGGGTCTCTCCACCGCTTTTAAGTTACTCTTTACCGCTCTACAATTTCATAATTCCGGTACTCGCTAATTCGCCAACCGGTGTATTTTTCTACAAACTGTAAAAATTTGCGCCTAAAGGTCATGGAGCTGCGCAGTTTTTTTTCGTCAAAATCAATATTCCAGTTGGTGGCTGTTATGCGTTTTTGCATTGCTGCCGGGTGGGTGCCGGTAAACCGTACCAGCTTATCGGCATTGCTGTAATCAAACTCATAAGTTGCCGGCAGGTTTTGCTCCATCCAGGCATCATCATGGTAAAACTTATTAAAATTGCGAATCTTGTTATTTAACCCATGCGGCGGTTTGGCCCAGCCATAGTGGTATATGTAAGCATCAATAAGCTTTACTTTTATCTTGCGGTTATCCAGCCTAAAACCCTGTGCATCGCGGTAAGCATGGATGCCCTTTATGTTTTTAAGCAAGCGGATTTCGCGGCGGTACCATCGGCGCGAATCGCCGTAGTAATCATAAGAGCCGTAAAAATGCACGTATTTAAACAGCAAGCCTTCAATATTGGGCTTATTTAAAGCATCTTCCATCTCCTTTTTAATAAGCGGATGGTATTGCTCATGTACGGCCTCGTCGCCCTGGATATAAAAAGCCCAGTCGCTATCGGCCGATATGGCCGCAAAAGCCTTATCCGTTTCAACCGCAAAAACACGGCCGCCGTCTTTCAGCGAATCGTCCCAAACGGTATCGATGATCTTAATTTTAGGCGAACCTATGGCTTCAATCAATTCGCGGGTGCCATCATCAGAGTTACCGGCGGCTACTATAAACTCATCGCAAAGGGGCAAAATAGAGTTTATGGCTTCAACTATAGGGTAATCGTTTTTAACCGCGTTTCTGATAAATGTAAATCCGGATACTTTCATTAAGGCAAAGGTATTTAATTTGTAATTGGTTATAGCTATAAGTTATTTTCGCATGATAATGAAACGCAGGTACATAACTTCCCCTCCTGCTTTACCGTAAAAATACACCGCTAAAACAGTGAATGCTATTGCCTAAATACCCGCTAAATAGTTAAATTTTTTACTTAAGATTGTATCAAACCTGTATATAAACCATGGACATCATTAGAAGAGACAATATTACCTACCACGAATTTATGGAAGAGCATTATAAACCGGGTATACCGCTGGTTTTTACCAATGCCGCCAAAGTTTGGAAGGCAAATGGTTTGTTCAGTCCGGATTGGTTTAGGGAAAACTATCCCGATAGAAAAACCGACGTAAGGGGTAATATCCTCAGCATGAAAGAGGCTATGGATATGGTTGAGGCCAGTACCGAAGAAAAGCCTGCCGTTTATCCCATTATATTCGATATACCGGCAACCATACCCGAGTTGATGCCGCTTTTAGATCCCCTGGATCTTAACTATGCTTCGCCCAACTGGCTTAAAAATAAAATGTTCAGCATAGGTAAATGGGGCGGCGCTACAGAATTATTTATAGGCGGACCGGGTGGTAAATTCCCATACATGCATATTGATTACTACCACCTTAACGCCTGGATAACCCAACTTTATGGCCAAAAACGCTTTACCGTTTTTCCGCGCGGACAAGAGCACATGCTATACCCCCGCCCCGATGATCCATGGCGTTCTGAAGTAAACGTATTTGACCCCGATTACGATAAACACCCCCTATTTAAAGATGCCACGCCTATTAACTTTGTAGTAGGCCCCGGCGAAACACTATTTATCCCTTTTGGTACCTGGCATACCGCTTACTCGCTTACACCAACTATTTCGGTTGCGTTTGATACCCTGAACAGCAAAAACCATAAAGAATTTATGGAGGATGTATGGACATTTAAAAAACGCCAGAGTAAACTGAAGGCTGTTGCCATGTATGCTTATGCGGCTGTGGCCACGCAAACATCAAAGATTAGCGAAAGTTTAAAGGGAAAATAGAAGCTTTTCGCAATTTAATGTGTTCTATAATCTCTATAACATTTGTAGATTTTTACAGCAATATAGCTTTACAAACAAAAAAAATGCTGATTTTTGGCAGTAACAAAACAGCACACAACATTGGTTATCACTAATTCTAAATACGAGGAAGCGCTACTTAATTACAATAAAAAAATTGCTGATGCCAGCGTAGAAGATATGGTGCTCAATATGGGGCCTCAGCATCCATCTACCCACGGCGTATTGCGTTTGGAGCTGATAACCGATGGCGAGATTGTAAAAGAAGTTATACCGCATATTGGCTACCTGCACCGCTGTTTCGAAAAACATGCCGAATGCCTAACCTACCAGCAAACCATCCCTTTTACCGATAGGCTGGATTACCTGGCCTCTATGAACAACAGCCATGCATTTGTAATGGGTGTTGAACGCATGATGGGGATTGATAAGGATATCCCTAAACGGGTAGAATACATTCGTGTATTGGTTTGTGAGCTTAACCGCATTGCATCGCACCTGATAGCCATTGGTACTTATGGTATTGATATTGGTGCCTTTACCCCATTTTTATGGTGCTTTAGAGACCGCGAACATATTATGGGCATGTTAGAGTGGGCTTCAGGCTCGCGCATGTTGTATAACTATATTTGGGTTGGCGGGTTGTTTTACGATTTGCCGGTTGGTTTTGAAGAGCGCTGCCGCGATTTTGTGGAGTACTTTAAACCCAAAATGGTGGAGCTTAATCAACTGCTTACCGATAACCAGGTATTTATATCGCGCACGGCCAACGTGGGCGTGCTGCCCTTGGATGTGGCCATTAACTACGGCTGCTCGGGGCCTATGCTGCGTGCATCAGGTTTAAAATGGGACCTGCGCCGTATAGATAACTATTCGGCCTACCCCGAACTCGATTTTGAGATCCCGATAGGTACCGGCCTGATGGGTACTGTTGGCGACTGCTGGGACCGCTATAAAGTACGGGTTGACGAGATAGAACAATCTGTAAGAATAGTAGAACAATGCCTAGATCGCCTGCAAAACGAGTTGAAACGTACACCCGATTTTGACCCGCGCGCCAAAATGCCCCGTAAAACCATCCCCAAAGCGCAAGACTATTATGTACGCTGCGAAGGTGCCAAAGGCGAACTGGGCTTCTACTTTGTAGCCGACGGCAAATCCGAGATCCCAACCCGCGTTAAAGCCCGCGGACCAAGCTTTAACAATCTATCTGTACTTCCCGAAATTTCGAAAGGCGTACTCATTGCCGACCTGATAGCTATTGTAGGCTCCATAGATTTTGTGCTGGGAGAGGTGGACAGGTAATCCGGTACCATCTTGATACATGATACTAACTACTTGATACTTTTTTGAGCGTTACCTACGGCCCGGGCTGTCTGCTCATACTACACAGGGCCTTAGGCACATAGGCCGGTATCCGCGCCCATCCCTAACGCAATTGTCTGAACCGGGATTAATCAGATTATTGGATTACCACGATTGACATTGCGTTACTGAAAAGAATCCTGCATAATCTTATAGATCTGTTTAATCCCGGTTCAGAAAAAATCCTTCATCCAAAAATCCATGCTCCTTGCTCAAAAAAATCTTTGCTCAAAAAAAAGAGACATCTTTCGATATCTCTTTTTCAATTATTAATTTTTATTGGTATTGGGCGTTTTAATAAACTTTAACCATGAAAACATAGTTTTTAAGTTTCTTTAATTGTTGTGGTCGGCTTAAACCAGCCAGTGTATTTTTGGTACTTAAGGTTAACGATTTACTTAACGAATCGGCAGGGATGTTTTGTATCGTTTTCAACAAATAAGCCGATTTTACAGCGAATGCAGCACCGGCCACCTGGGTTTGCAAGCCGCGGATAACTCCAATCAGGTTTCCTTTATCATCAAGCAACGGGCCTCCGCTGTTACCATAATCAACAGGGATAGAGATCTGATAGTTTAATGTATCACCATGATAGCCTGTGGCAGCAGTTAATGAACCTGGGCCAAAAACCTCTTCACCGCCTGGATAACCAAATGTGTATACATTTTCTCCTAAATCACTAACCGATTTTTTAAAGTTGTAAGGCACATTGCCTAAATCTTTAAAAGAATCATCGTTTATCTGCAAAATGGCAATATCATATTGAGGTTCGGTATAAATTACCTTGGCATGAAATGATTCGCCAGCCGCATTTTGTACATATACCGAATCAGCATCTTTAATTACATGGTAATTTGTGGCTATGTAGCCATTAGATGATAAGGCAAAACCAGTACCTCTAAAATTGCCTGGATTAGTAATCTTCGACTTTTCGGGTGTATTTGAGCTTTTAATAAGCCCGTCAAGCTTACGATCCAGCAATTTGGCCTGATCTTTTGTTTTCCCTATCTCCTGTTTCAATTCCACAAAGCTCGAATCGTGGTTATTTAGCTTACCGGTAAAGAACAGTGTACTCAAAATAGCAAATATGGCAATCGAGGCCGCAACAGATATTTTTGAATGATGATGTCTCCACAAGCTAACTATCCAGTTAGGGTGTATCATCAGTTCCTCTTTAAGCGAGTGCACATCAATTTCGCTGTGGATAGCATCCAACCGTTGTTCAAGTTCCAGGCGCTCGCCGTATTGTTTAATTAAACCAATAAACAGTTTATGCTCAATTACTTTACTATCAACGTTTGCGTCCTTTTTACGCAATATCTCAAACTCGGCACGTTCGGCGGCGGTCATTTCGCCATTAAGGTACCGGTCAACTAATTCCAAAATCAGGTTTTCACTCATCTTTAACACTCCTTTTACTTTTGCTGAAAAAATAACTTCTTCAGCCTTTGCAGGCATTTATACTTTTGTGTTTTGGCATTATCGGCATTGGTATAACCAAAACGCTCACAAATCTCCTGCATCGATCTGTTATGTATATAAAAATCTTCCATAATGGTTTTACAGGGTTCGCCTAATAATTGAAGGGCTGCCTCCATTTTATTAAACTGTATATCCCGGTCATTATGTTTCTCAACTTCATCATCAACAGGCAGGTACTCCTCAAAATCCCTGATGTCGCCACCGTACCTGTTCATCTGGCTCAGCCTTTTAAGCCAAAGCCTGCGGCAAACCGAATAAATATAAGTTTTAAGCTTACTGCTTAACTCAAACTCGCCCGATTTTACCTTATTATAAAGAACAATGATAGCTTCCTGATAAATATCCTTGGCCTCATCCTCATTCCCGTTATTGTTGATAATTAACTGTAGTATCATCGGGAAGTAAGTGGTGTATAACCTTTTTAATACTATTTCCGAATTATTAAGTATCCCCAGAACTATCTCGCTATCTGTTGGCGCCGAAGCTTTTAAGTCTCTATTCACTCTTAATACTGTTTATACAAAAATGTAACCCATCGCATTCAAAAAAAAACAAACTATCTCCAATAAAACTGCAAAAGCCCCTGTTTGGGGCGAAAAATGAAGAGTAAAAAATTAAGACAAAAAACTTATACTTTTTGTTACGGGTCACCTTGCTAAAAATAACTATAACATCAACAAGATAAGATTTTAGTCATTCTGTTTTAATTCCTGCTTCACTCCCATCCTCTGCCTTTAATACGGCAAATACAACAAAGTAACCCTTTATTTTATTGAGTCAGCAAATCTGCAATAAAATAAACCGATGGCAAAAAAATCTACACAGAGTATAAGCAGCACAACGCAGCAAATTTTACTTTTTAGCAAATTACATGGGTTACCTTTTCAATTATATCGTATTAATTAACGAAAACAATAAAAAACATTAACATTTTAAAACTAACGAAAATGAAGAATTTATTAAAAACCGGTTTTGTTGCTTTAGTAATTGCAGTTTCTTTCTCAGCTTGTGGCGGTACTGCTAAAAAAGATGGCGGCGACACAACAGTTAAAGTTGATTCAACTGTTAAAATTGATTCGACTGTTAAAGTTGACTCAACAGCAAAAACAGATAGCGCTAAAACCGATTCAGTTAAAAAATAATTAGCTCATCGAGCCGTAAAAAGAGGCTATTGATATCATAATCGCTCTCTTTTTATTGTTTTTTTAGCTTTTTTATAATCACTAAAGGGTAATCTATATTTTTTTTTAAAATTATGGGTTACCTTTTTTCATTTACGGTATTAACTACCGAACGATCAAAAAATATTAACAAATTAAAACTCACAAAATGAAAAATTCATTCAAATTAGGCTTAGTTGCTTTAGCTATCGCTACTTCATTTGCAGCTTGTAAAGGTGCAGCTTCTTCTTCAGCTTCAGATTCAACTAAAAAAGATTCAGCTAAAGTTGATTCAGTAAAGAAAGATTCAACAGTTAAAACTGACTCAACTGCTAAAGTTGGTGCAGCTAAAGTTGACTCTGTGAAAAAAGATTCAGCTAAAAAATAATTGCTGTTAACAGCATATTTATAAAAAGGACTCATAGTATAAAACTCAGGTCCTTTTTATTGATTTTTTAGTTTTTTTACATTAAAAAAAGGTAACCTGTAATTTAAATTTTAAATTATGGGTTACCTTTTTTTATTTTTTGTATTAATATAAAAACTATTAAATCACTTATTTAAAAATTGAACATGAAAAATTCATTCAAATTAGGCTTAGTTGCCTTAGCTATCGCTACCTCTTTTGCAGCTTGTAAAGGTTCGTCTTCTTCTTCAGCTGCAGATTCATCTAAAGCCGATACAGCTAAAATGGACTCAGCTAAAATGGATACCGCTTCTAAAATGGGCGCAATGAAAGATTCTACTAAAGTTGATTCGGCTAAAAAAGACTCAGCTAAAAAAATGTAATCTTAATTTTTTAGATTACTAAAAACGCCTCCGGTTTCGGGGGCGTTTTTTTGTGCGATAAATTATCATATAAAACAATTGCCCATCCTGTTGTTTAATGTGATATACATATATTATGAAATACGCAGACTGGAAATCATTAACCACCGAAGAACGTAAAGCCATTGGCTGGCACAAACATCCACACATTAAAACAGCAACGCTTTACGGCATTGCATTTGCAGCAGCGTTTATTATTGTAATTTTTGGCATCAGTAAAAACAGCAGTGTACACCTTAATCTTAAGCCCTCTCCAAAGCAGGCATTTGAAGCTTCTCAAATATTTGTAAAGGCAAAACTTCCACAACCATCAACGGCCGACTTTCCGGATAATAGCTTTACCCCGGTTATTGATACCGCAGCAAACAGTTACCAAATACAGTCGACCGTAAAATCCATTGCTGTTGATGGCAAAACAATAAAATCACAATGGATTATAAACATGCACTACAAGGGAGGAGACTGGTCTGAAGCCAATAGCTGGCAGGTGGATTCAATTAACATTAAATAGGTAGCAAGTAGTTAGTATCAAGTAGCAAGATTTTTTGTACCTATTTAGATAAGAGACATAAACATAGTATCAGGTACAAGGGTAAATTGCCTTATACCTGATACTAATTATTGGCATAGGGATTACTATTGAACACTATCGCGCAATGCTTTGATCTCATCGTGCGCATCAAGTATTTCCTCTTGTTGCTCACTTATCAACTCGCGTAAAAAAGCGGGGATATATTCTTCTTCCAGGGCTGTTTTGTAAGCCTTAACTATAGCATCTTCTCCAAACTCACATTCTTCTAAAATATCATGAGTGCCGTGTGCCGTAAATGCGGCCTTAACATCCAGCCAGGTACGATGGATTTTACCGCTTGTAGATGTGGTGGTATCGATATCTTTACCCAACACCTCTACTTCGCGACCCAATTCATTCTTATAGCGATTACTATCATCGATAAGGCTCAGGAACGTGGATTTTACATCGCCCTGGCCATCTTGCAAATCTTTTAAAGCGCGGTGATATCCTTCAATTCGATCGTTGTTGATCTGGATAAGATCATTTAATACTACTGTTGTTGCTTGTGTATTTTCCATAATAAATATATGCGTTTATACTTACCCCAACACAACAAAAAGAAAATTGTTTAATTTAAAATTTAATAATTATACTAAAAGTAACAATTATCGCTTTTATTTACGGAGCAACGAAATTATCCAGACTATAACCAGTATAACTATAATAACAGTAACTATACCAACAACGGCGCCGGCTTTAAATATCCCGGTAATTACAGAACAACCGCTTAAGGCAAACATAGCCATAGCGATCATTAATAAATGTACATTTTTCATAATAATGTTTTTTTAGATGGATATTTAGTCACCCCGTTAAATACAACAATCAGGCCTGTTTATATAAAGCGCCGGGCGGGGTGTTAATTACCCTATAGTATATAAACTGTACTATAGGTGCGAAAAAAATGTATGCCATCATATACATCTGGTTAAACCTAATAAACTTTCTGTAGTCATACTTATGCAAGGAAACTTACCAATTAAATGTTTGGCACTTTTTTTGAATAACGATCAAAACAATTAGAAACACAGAACGTTTTGGAATTAAAAGCAAGATATTTTTACCTTTTTTACCCCTGCTAAAACCCATATAAACATACTAATAGTGCATGTTTATGTTAAACTTTCAGGAGGGTGAAAACATTTTGTTAATTTTGAATTATCTATTTATAATAACATATTACTATGATTCTACAAATACAACCTAACATTAAATGCGAAAATTGCATTAAATGCGGAAGTCGACCTCACATTGAACAATCTAAAAAATACTGGATTGTAGCCTGCCCCAATAAAAGCTGCAACAACTTTGTGAAAGCCGAACTGGTAAACCTGGACGGATGGAACAGGCTGAATACAAGTGCCGCCAACATTACTTCAGGCCAGCCGCTTAAAAAAACCGCTTAAAATTTAAAGAGAAAATTATATAGCTAAATACTGCTTAACACCGGTAGCTTTTTTAGGGGGAGATGACTAATTTTACCCCCACTAAACAGGCTATCTTGAAACCATATTTTTCTATTAATAACGCTACCGTAAGATTTTTGAATAATGTATTGTTCAAAAATCTTACTTTTAAAATAAACAAGGGCGAAAACTGGGCCCTTATAGGGCAAAGCGGCTCGGGCAAAAGTGCCTTACTACAAACTATTGCCGGCAGGTTTAACATCACCGGCGGCAACATCAACTACCATTTTGAAGATGAGCTTTTAAATAAGCTGCCCGATGATAATGGTACCAGCGCCAAAACAAAGCTGATTGCCCTGGTAGAACCCAAACACCACTTCAGAAATTTATCAAACACTACCGATTTTTATTATCAGCAACGTTATAACTCATCAGATTCTGAAGATGCTTTAACGGTAGATAATTATTTACAATCTATAAAAAGCGCCCCCCGCCCAGATACCTGGTGGACGCATGATAAAGTGCTTACACTTTTAAACCTGCACCAACTACGCGATAAGCAATTGATAAAACTATCAAACGGCGAAACCAAACGTCTGATGCTGGCTGCCGCCCTGTTGAAAAACCCGGTACTGTTATTATTAGACAATCCGCTAACCGGGCTTGATGTAAAAACAAGGCAGGAGTTTAATGGTATTATTAAACAGATAACAGCATCGGGCATAAACCTGATTATTGCAACATCGGTACACGAAATTCCGGATGCCATTACACACGTTGCCGTATTGAAAGATGGTGCCGTTGCAAATGAATGTACCAGGGCCGACTTTAACCCCGAAGTATTTAATGAAACCACTACCGACAACATTGATACCGCCGAACTTAGCGCCTTACTAAACGGCGATAAAACGGCGGTTACTTACAACCACATTGTGCAAATGGATAAGGTGCACATCCAATACGGTAACAAAGTAGTGCTCGATGGTATAAACTGGGAAATTAAAACCGGCGACAGATGGGCCCTGCTTGGACCAAATGGTGCCGGAAAATCGACCCTGTTAAGTTTAATTAATGGCGATAACCCGCAGGCGTACGCCAACCACATTGTTTTGTTTGATAAAAAACGTGGTACCGGCGAAAGCATCTGGGATATAAAAAAGAAGATTGGTTTTGTATCGCCCGAGCTGCACCAATACTTCCCTACCGATAACAGCTGTTTACAAGTAATAGAATCTGGTTATTATGATACACTGGGCTTGTTCAGGCCCAGCAATGCAGCAAGAGCCGCAATAGCTTTACGATGGATGAAAACCCTCGAAATAGATCAGTACGCGCGCACCTTACTAAAAAACATACCCGCCAGCGCCCAACGTTTATGCTTGCTGGCCCGGGCGCTCATCAAAAACCCCGCCCTCCTTATTTTTGACGAACCCTGCCAGGGAATGGACGATCATCAGCAACTTCACTTTAAAAACCTGGTTGATACCCTTTGCAGCCTCAGCAACGTAACCCTCATTTATGTAACCCACTATCAGCACGAAATACCCAATAGCGTTGATAAAGTTTTAAGGTTGGATAAAGGGCAGATGGCTTAGGTTAAAACAGATTTAAAACAAGGCAACATTCAAGTATATAAACAATATTAAATACAGGTAAAAAGTATTTAATAATTTCGGTTATTCACTTTGTTCATTACACTGTAATACCATATCGTTATCAGAAAACACACGTAATAAGCGGTATATTCATTTATTGTTTTAACAACCAATAGGAATAACCTACTTAATGTTTGTTTTATGAAAAAGTTATTGATGCATGTGGCTATTTTGTTAATGCTGCTTGGTGCACAGATAAACCAGGCGGGTGCTACCACCCGTGTTTGGACGGGCGCACTTGGTGCTACCGGAAGCGACTGGAATACTACGGGCAACTGGTTAGGAGGCGTGGTGCCTAAAACCGGCGATGATGTAACCATAGGTTTAACACAAATACTAATCACCTCGCCCACTTTTCCTTTGGGCAGCACCATATCATTATCCTCTATTACTTTTGGAGCTTTACTCCCTTCATTATTTGGCCCAATAACATTAACTGTAAATGGAAATATGACTGTAACCGGTACAGTTACACAATCGCCAACAATACTTACAAGTTATGTAACAATCATTGCCGGCACCGGATCACTTACCTGCGGCAATGTACAGGTAGGTACCAATAGTCCGCTTATTGCATTAACCAACGTTTTAACAAATACAACCCTCAAATTAATATCAACAATTAACAACTTGCATGTTACAGGCAACGTAACGGTTTCCACTACAAGCATTACCATCACTGTTATTGTTGTAGTAATTACCTTAGGGAAAATTGATGCTGCATTTTCTCTACAAAGTGGCACTACTTTAGTTGACGGTTATATATTAACGCAAACAAATCCAACCGGGGCAGGTTCACCAACTTTTATTGTTGAACCACCGGCAAGTACCAGTGCCAAGCTGCAACTTTCGGGTTTAGTACCTATCAACACTGCATGTCTTAGCGGCTCTGTTGATTTTTATAATAGCACAGGAAACGGTGTAGCAACTATTGAATACAACAACACTACCGGCACTTCGGGTTCTCCCCAAACAGTTTATAGCTCAACTCCAGCCTATTTAGATGCAAGTCCATCAGTTTATCAAAACATAAAATTTACCGGTGCCGGGCAAAAAGGTGTTCAATCGGGCAATGTTACCATCGCCGGCGATTGGGCCTCATCGGGTGGTAAGGTTGATGCGGTAAGTAACAATCCTACGGTAATATTCCAGGGAGCAGGTCAAAATTTATCTGATACCAGTTCTGATTCGGGTAATGGCGTGGTGTTTAAAAATGTAAACTTCCAGGCAAGTGGTACCAAATTAATAAGCTTAGGCAATTTTGCGGTATCAAGCGCTGGCATTTTAACCATGGCTACAACGTTGGCACCAACAACCAGCACCACTTTAAATGCCAATAGCTTACTTACGTTACAATCCGCTGCTAGTTCAACAGCCGCTGTAGCGGTAATCCCAACCGGCTGTACTATTACGGGCATTGTACATGTACAGCGTTTTATTACCGGGGGTAACTCTAACTCAAACCGTGGTTACAGATTATTAGCATCACCTGTTAATCAAACCAATTCAACCTCAAGCCTTTCTAATACCTTCAGCATAAGCTATATCAGGGATCATACCTTTAATGGTATTTCTTATGCGGGTGCATACACAGGAGGCACCACCGGCGTATCGGGCGGTTTTAACATACAAAGCTATGGTCCAAGTGTTTATCTATGGGATGAAAGAAAAGTAAATGATAACAAATCCTACACCAGCGGCAAAAACATTGGTGTTAACAAACTCACTACCAATACCTTCCCTGCCGCCAATACAGTTGACCTTAGCGATGGTACTACTTCACTGGCCATACCTGTTGGTAATGGGTATGAGTTGTTTTTTATTGGCCCAAGTACGCGCGCCAACAGCAGTACGGCTACCACACCTGCCGATGCGGTACTTACTGCCCACGGCTATTTAAACCAGCAAAATGTTACTGTAAATTTATGGTATACACCTGCCGGCGGCTCTTCGGGTAATCTTTCCTACACAGCGGGCTTGGCTTCAGGACCAGGTTATAATATGGTGGGTAACCCCTATGCAAGTACCATCAATCTAAACTCGGTTTTAACAGCTAATACAGGTATTAATAATATTTATCTATTATCTGCCAAAAACTCGCCCAATCAAACCTTTATAGCTTTTACCATAAACGGAACTTCGGCACCATCTGCCGGCTTCGCCGTTAGCGGCGAGGGCTTTATAGTACATGCTACAGGCACAGGAAGCACGTTAACCTTTACCGAGAGCCAAAAATCACCAACCACGCAATTAACCGGCCCCGCACTTATTATGTCGGCACCTAAAAGCGATCAGCTCACCGTTAATGGTGCCGGATTATCAACTGGTGCATTTAAAAACGATGTTTCTGCAACTCCATTTGCTTCAGCACAAGATGCCCTTACAGGAATGTATGTTAAAATAACACAAGACAGCCTTACCTATAATTATTGCGGAATTTACTTTGGCAGCCAATGGTCGGCAAACTTCCAGCAGGGCGATGCTGCTGATTTTGGCGGAAATGCCCCAAGGGTAATGATGGCCAGTTTCTCTGCCGATGGTGTAAGATCGGCGGTAAAACACTTCCCCGATTACCGTACCAAAAACCAGCTCATTAAACT
>NZ_JACHCR010000018.1 GCF_014205845.1 Mucilaginibacter cryoferens | reverse complement strand
GTCGATGCATTTAGAAGAGAAAAAGCTATATTCACAAATCACATCTGACAACTTATAAAACAACCCAACTGTCAGATCAAATAGTGGCTATTACATGGTATTGGTAAACGTCCTCCTCCCCTCTATAATCCCCTTTATCAATACCTCAAGCCCCTGGCTCAATAAAACAATATCGGCAGCCTCCTTAGCTACATCAACCGCGGAATCAACCGAGATACCCACGTCTGCTGTATGTAATGCAGGAGCATCATTGATGCCATCGCCCATAAAGCCTACCACATTACCCGCTTTCTTCAACACCGAAATGATCCGTTCCTTTTGGTTAGGTTCAACTTCAGCGAAAATATCTGTCAATGGTGCCTGGTGGATCAGCGCCGCGCTACTCATTTTCTGCATCATTTCGCCAGTAAGTATTTTAGGATCTTTGAATCCAATTTGTAAAGCGAGACTTTTAGCGACCAGGGCATTATCGCCGGTGATGATCTTCAGCTTAACACCCAGTTTATGTAAATTAGCAATAATGGCGGCGACATCTGGCTTTGGCGGATCAAACAAGGTAATGAAACCCAAAAAGACCATATCTTTTTCGTCTGCCATGGTGAAACTATTTTGACCATCGATAGGTTTGTAGGCGACCCCAAGCGTACGGAAACCGGCTTCACTTTGTTTTTTATACTGCTCCAGTATCGCTTTTTTACTTTCCCCCATTGCTTCCACCTTGCCTTCTTTGGTTTCGATCTGGTTGCACACGGAAAGTATGCTGGTTAACGCACCTTTAGTTATGGCAAGGATTTCATGATCATTAGTTACTACAACCGTTAATCTTTTGCGGATAAAATCGTAGGGGATCTCTGATTTCAATTCAAAGGGATCATTTTTAAAATTGAACCCTGCGCTAATTGCTTCATCAATCGGGTTGTGAAAGCCTTGTTGTTTGGAAGCATTTAACCAGGCATATTGTAATACCCGGTCACTATGTACCCCATTATTGTCGAGCGCATCTTTCAACTTTACTTTGCCTTCTGTGATCGTCCCCGTCTTATCGGAACATAGGATGTTCATGCTGCCAAAATTTTCAATGGAAGAAAGCCGTTTAACAATAACCTGATGCTTAGCCATACGCCTGGCTCCCGTGGCAAGATTTACACTAATAATGGCCGGCAACAGCTGCGGGGTAAGGCCTACCGCCAAAGCCAGGGAGAACAGGAATGAATCAAGTAGCGGTTTATGCAGCAATGCGTTTATCGCAAAAATAACGAACACCAGCAATAGGGTGATTTGCATAAGCAAGTAGCCAAACTTGCGAATGCCTTTTTCAAAATCGGTTTCCGGAGCCCTCAACTGCAGGCTGGATGATATCTTCCCGAACGCTGTTTGTTTACCGGTTTGAACAACCAGTGCAGTTCCCTTGCCGCTAATGACATGAGAACCCATAAATAAGGAATTACTTCTTTTACTCAAGGGCGTTTCCAACGGAAGCACGCCAATTATTTTTTCTACCGGATAGCTTTCCCCGGTAAAAGCAGCCTCATCTACAAATAACTCCTGCGATTTGATGAGCAGACAATCACCGGGAATAACGTCTCCCGCTGAAAGCAGCACGATGTCTCCGGGAACAACTGCAGCAAGTGCCAATTCAGTATTTTTACTATCTCGAAGTACATTGCAGTGGAGCTGTACCATTTTCAGCAATTCCCGAACCGCATCTGCTGCGCCTTTTTCCTGCCAAAAACCGAGGACACTGCTAATCAAAACAATCAAAAAAATTATGACCGTGTCTGCTTTATCACCCAAAGCTGCAGATAGAAAAGCAGCCACAATCAGCAAAATGGTGACCGGACTTTTAAACTGAGAAAAAAATAAAAGCAGAGCCGAACTATTAGCAGTTGCTTTAATGGTATTAGGGCCATACGTTTTTAGCCTTTTTACCGCTTCTGTATGAGTGAGTCCATTTTCGCCTGAGGAGAATTGTTTAAAAGTTTCCTCCTGGCTGAGATGCCAGAAACTTTGTTCAACTGAGGATTTTGGATCCATATCCATTATTGATTAAGCTATTTCTAAGGCCTTCAGTAATAACTTAGCGGCCTGTTCTGAGGATGCCGGGTTTTGGCCGGTGATCAACAAGCCGTCTTGCTTGACATAGGAACCCCAGTCCGGTCCTTTGCTGTAAAGTCCGCCCAATTTCTTCAACTCATCTTCTACCAGGAAGGGAACAATATCAGTTAACTGAACGGCCTCCTCCTCTGTATTGGAGAACCCGGTAACTGCTTTACCCTTTACCAAAGGCCTGCCGTCGGGTAATTTAACTTTCAATAACACACCCGGTGCATGGCAAACAAAAGCCATAGGTTTATGATGCGTATAAAAATCGGCTATTAAGGCAATCGAAGCACTATCATTAGCGAGGTCCCACAAGGGCCCGTGTCCACCCGGATAGAATACAGCATCATAATGCATTTCGTTTACCGTATTCAGTTGCAGTGTATGAGCCAGTTTGTCTTTAAGTTCTTTATCGCGATCAAATCTCAGGGTTGCCGCTGTTTGCGCGTCGGCGCTTTCGCTTTTGGGGTCTATAGGTGGCTGGCCGCCTTTAGGCGATGCCAGCGTTATTTCAGCCCCTGCATCAGCCAGTACATAATAAGGCGCTGCAAACTCCTCGATCCAAAACCCGGTTTTCCTGCCGGTTTTTCCCAGTTCACTATGGGATGTCAATACCATTAATACTTTCATATTTGCGCTTTATAATTTTTACAAGATTAAATTTTAACGATCATTTTTCCTTCATTACTGCCGTCAAACAGCCCCAGGAATGCCTGCGGAATATGGTCAAAGCCTTCGTAAATGGTTTCATGATAGCTGAGATTGCCTTCCATGAGCCAGGCGGTTAATTGCTTAGTGGCAGCCGGAAATTGATCTGCGAAATCAGAAACAATAAATCCACGTATCAGCGCACTCTTTTTGACAAGGATGGGCTGGATATAAGGTCCCAATACAGGCCCCGATTCATTGTATAAGGAAATGGCTCCGCATAGCGGTATGCGGGCATATTTATTAATATTGTTTAAAACAGCATCTGATATTTTGCCACCTACATTATCAAAATAAATATCAACCCCATCTGGGCATGCTGCTTTAATGGCCCGGTTCAGATCCACGGTAGTTTTATAGTTGATAGCCTCATCGAAATGGAATTTTGATTTTAGCAGCTGAACCTTTTCATCCGAACCCGTGAGGCCAACAACCCTGCATCCCAGAAACTTACCCACCTGACCGGCAATACTGCCAACAGCACCTGCTGCCCCAGAAACAACTAAAGTTTCACCCGGTTTTGGAAAGCCTATCTGAGTAAGTCCTAAATAAGCGGTCAGACCGGTCATCCCCAAAATGCCCAGGTAGGCCGTTAAGTAGGCTGGTTCGTTCGGAATTGAACGCAAACCCTTCCCGTCGGATACCTGGTACTCCTTCCAATCCAGGTTTCCCAAA
This sequence comes from Mucilaginibacter cryoferens, assembly GCF_014205845.1. GTDB lineage: Bacteria > Bacteroidota > Bacteroidia > Sphingobacteriales > Sphingobacteriaceae > Mucilaginibacter. Next base: position 150,393 of record NZ_JACHCR010000018.1, on the reverse strand, counting down.
ACAAAGTCCCCTATTTTAAAGCGCGTGTTATTTGAATCGATAACCTCAGCTATAATACCTGACTGTAACGGCTTTTTCAATTCAAATGGCGGGACGTATGACTCCGCATCATTCATTCTTCCTCGCAGGTATGGATCTATCGAAACATAACGTGTTTGCAATAATATTTCACCGTCGTCAGCTACCGGCACATCTTCTATGTTGATCTTAAAATCACTAATCTGCGGTTTTCCAACTGGTCTTTTATCTAACAGGATTACTTTGTTCATATCGTTAATTAATTGGTAATTCAAAAATTCCTTTCAGGTGTTTTCTGATCACAATAGCTTCAACACATTCCCCGACTGCTTGCAAAGCAGGTTTATCAAGGTAGTCTTTGCTCCAATGCACCCATTCCTTACCGCATCTATATAAGAACGTTTCTTTCCCGTCATGAAACTGAACCCGCCAGACTTTCCATTTCTTATAAATAACCGATGTAATGTGCAAGAACTTCATGACATCGCTATCTGCTGTTTGTATGATTTCGTAACTCATTCTATTTTAATTTAACGTTACAAGCCAATGTCCTTAAGCATATCTATCTCATGGTTACACCGTAACTGACAGATATCATCCTGAACCATAAACAGTATAAAGGTCGGACAATCATAAGGTAAGACATTACACAACTCTGATTATACCTTACATAATTCACACCCTGTGATGTGCTTTTAAAAGTGTGAATCATGTAATTAATTAAAAGAATTGCATAACACACCATCCTACAAAAGGGGGCAGTTTTGCAGTGTTCTCAATTAAACGATCATTTAAAAATCAACATCATGTTTTATTATAATAACTTTTGGGGTATGGACTTTATCTGGTGGTGCATATGGATCATGCTGCTATTCTGGATCTTCGCAACTCCATATGATATTCCCTTTCAACGGAATAAAAAAAACGGCCCTTTGGATATCTTGCAAAAGCGGTTCGCTTCAGGCGAGATAGGGCCGGAAGATTATCAGGAGAGGAAAAAAATCATTGAAGCAGACTTATAATACAATACCTGTTCGCTCTAATCGATTAACTTCCACAATAGGAACAGTTACCTTTTCTAAACAACACTATAAAATACATTTCAAAACCCAATAAACGATGACACCTATTAAAAACATAGCTTCCCTGAGCGCAGAAGGACTTTTTGGTATTTTAAAAAATGATTTTGCCGACTATATCGATAGTAAATTAGATTCAGGGTTGAATATAGAATTTGCTCACGTGGAAGATGTGATCAATGTGATGTTTCCGGATGTTATTGAGGGAATTGCCTTTTCTATAATCGTCACCGAAAAAGAAATTACCGTTACAGAGAACAATATCAGCCCAGAATACAATAGCGGCTTACTGGAACAATACCTGATTGATTTCTTAACGCTCAAGGCCAGCTGAAGTAGTGACCTTGTATAGTTTAGTTCGGAAAAATGTGTGAATGATGTAATTCATATCATCAATTGTGTAATGGTTATGCCTTTAGAAAAGCCATCTTTATTTATAAAAAAGCAATGAAAGAAGCAAAATATATTGGCATCTGCATGGATCACCAAAACGCTCATTTAATGGAGTTTAGGGCAAGCCCTATCACAACCAGGACAATTGAATCAAAATTTACGTATCAGGAAAAAGAGCAAATTCTGGAACGGAGCGAAAATCTCATGCACAATAAGGAACAGCATGAACAGGCTGACTATTACAGGGAAATTGGCGAAATTATCCGCGACTACGGTGAGGTGGTTCTTTTTGGCCCCACGGATGCTAAAGTGGAATTATATAACACATTAAAAGATAACCATGTTTTCTCGAATATAAAATTCACTGTCGTCCCAACCGATAAGATGACAGAAAACCAGGAACATGCTTTTGTGAAGGATTATTTTGCATCCCGTTAATTTCGGTATCGGAAAATCGTTAATACGCTAACCATCTGCTAATGTCGCCGAATAAAGGCGAATTATGTCTTAGCAGATCCGATCTCCAATTGAATGAGAAAATACTTTCCCTTTTTCCTTACCTATAAAAAGGCGCTGATATTAGCGCCTTTACTGGTTATTATAGATGTTTTTTGTGAAATCGTTCAGCCTGAACTGATGTCAAAAATTGTTGATACAGGTGTTGGGCAAAAAAACCTGTCCTATATCTACCAAACCGGGGGCATCATGGTATTGTTGTCTTTGGTTGCCATTGCTGCCAATATTGGCAATATCTATTATTCTTCTCATGCTTCCGTTGGTTTTGCTGCCGAACTCAGAAAAGGCATGTTTAGCAAGATACAGGAGTTTTCCTTTTCAGATCTGGATCGGTTCAGCTCAGCTTCCTTAACTACGCGCATAACCAACGATATCAATATTCTGCAGGAGGTTATTATGATGTCTTTACGGTTACTGATACGTGCGCCCTTAATGTTGTTGTTTGCTGTTGTCATTGCTGTACGCATCAATGCCGGTTTGGCATCCATTATTGCAGTCGCAATTCCGGTATTGGCTATCACAATATATGTTATTCTTCGCAGGGGGCTGCCATTTTTTGAAAAAATGCAGAAAAAACTGGATCAGGTAAACGGTGTTATCCAGGAAAACCTAATCAATGTACGGGTGATAAAGTCATTTGTGAGAGAAGATTTCGAAGAAAGGAAGTTCAGCTTCACCAATAATGAACTGAGGAAAATTGCAGTGAAAGCGTCCGGCACGGTAGTGCTGATCATGCCGGTAATGCAGCTGGTCATGAATATCTCTATTGTTGCCATTGTTTGGTTTGGCGGTAATAAAATTATTTCAGGTACATTCCAGGTAGGGCAACTCATGTCATTCATCACCTATATCACCCAGATCCTGATGTCCCTGATGATGCTTTCCATGACCATTATGGCCTTTTCACGAGCCGAAGCATCATCAGAACGCGTTTTGGAAATATTAAATACAAAACCTACAATCGTAGATTCCATAACCGCGAAAGAAAAAAACGTACAGGTTACCAGGGGAAAGGTAGAATTTAAAAATGTGTGCTTTAAATACCATGCCGAAGGCAGTGAATATATATTAAAGAATATCAGCTTCACTATCGCTCCGGGTAAAACTGTTGCCATTATCGGCGCGACCGGATCTGCAAAAAGCACTTTGATACAGCTGATACCAAGACTCTATAATGTTTCCAGCGGGAATATTTGGATAGATGACATGGACATCAACGATTATACCCTGAAGAATCTGCGAACGGGGGTCAATCTGATCTTACAGCAAAATGAATTATTTTCTGGCACCATCAAACAAAATCTGAAATGGGGGAACGCAACTGCATCGGATAAAGATATCATTACCGCTGCAAAATATGCGCAGGCACATGATTTTATCATGGCGTTCCCAGAACAATATGAAACGGTTTTAGGACAAAGCGGTGTAAACCTATCTGGCGGACAAAAACAACGTCTTTGTATTGCAAGAGCAATCCTCAGAAAACCGGTTGTCCTCATTTTGGATGATAGCACGAGTGCTGTTGATGTAGCTACAGAAGCAAAAATAAGGGCGTCATTTAATCAATATCTTCAAAAAACTACCACCATAATTACAGCGCAAAGAATCAGTTCCATCCAGTCTGCAGATCAGATTATTTTGCTTGATCACGGTGAAATTATAGGAAACGGAACGCACGGGGAATTGATCAAAACCAATACCGTTTACCATGAAATATATGCTTCGCAACAGCTGCAGAAGGGAACTGTACGATGAAAGAGCAGGATACAAACAAAAACAAACTAAGCATATCCGGCCTACCTGGCAGGCATGGAGGTATTTCAGCTGAAAAACCTAAAAACTCCGGACAGGCCATTCTTCGGTTATGGAAATATTTAAGCAAGCAAAAAATATTGATACTTGTCATTCTTGTCCTGCTGCTTATCAACATTGCTACTACATTAACGGGCTCCTATTTATTACGTCCTATCATTAATAAATATATAATTCCGCATAATGTACCGGGATTGATAGATATGGTATTCCTGCTCTTCGGTATTTATGTCATTGGAGTTATTGCGGGAATTTTTCAAAACCGACTGATGATTATAGTTGCTCAGAAAACAGTCAATATGATCAGGGCTGACCTTTTTAATAAACTACAGTCATTACCCTTAAAGTTTTTCGACACACACAATCATGGCGACCTGATGAGCCGTTTTACAAATGATGTCGATAATATCAGCGACCTGCTAAATACCAGCGTTTTACAATTATTTACCAGCGGGATAACGCTGGCCGGTATTTTTATGCTCATGATCTATATCAGTCCTTTACTTACCCTGGTCACTTTAATTATCGTTCCGGTGATGCTTTGGGTAGCCGCACTAATCATTAAAAAAAGCAAAGCTTTTTTTACAACACAGCAATCAGCACTCGGAAACCTAAACGGATATGTGGAAGAAATGATAACCGGGCAAAAGGTGGTTAAAGTTTTTTGTTATGAAGGAAATACGGAAACCGCATTTGAAAAACTGAATTATGATCTGCGGAATAAGGCCACACAAGCGCAATTATATTCCGGGGTAATGATGCCTGTGATCCAGAACCTGAATACCATAAATTTTGCGCTTACAGCTATTCTAGGTGGCTTATTAGCGGTGTTGAGAGGTTTTGATCTGGGAGGATTAGCCGCGTTCCTACAGTACTCTCGCCAGTTTGGACGTCCTGTTAACGAAATATCCAGCCAGTATAATAATCTTCAGGCCGGGCTTGCTGGAGCTGAACGAATTTTTGAGATCATGGACGAAATACCGGAAATAGCTGACGCGCCTGATGCTATAGTCTTAAATACGATTAAAGGAAATGTGCAGTTTAAGAATGTTTCCTTCGGGTACGACACGTCTAAAACTGTATTAAAGGATATATCGCTTGATGTGAAAGCCGGACAGAAAATTGCCTTTGTCGGCTCCACTGGTGCCGGTAAAACAACGATCATGAATTTACTGCCCCGGTTTTACGATATCCTATCAGGTGAAATTACGATTGATGGAATAAATATTCAGAAAATCAAGCGCAGCAGTTTACGACGGTTATTAGCTATCGTGCTTCAGGATACCCATCTTTTTACAGCGTCGGTTATGGAGAACATCCGTTATGGCCGACTGGCCGCGACCGATGAAGAGGTGATTGCGGCCTGTACATTAGCAGGCGCGAATACATTTATTCAACAACTACCAAAAGGTTACCATACGATACTGAAAAAAGATGGCGGGAATTTAAGCCAGGGACAGCGGCAATTATTGAATATTGCCCGCGCAACTGTTTCCAAACCGGTCATCCTGATCATGGACGAGGCGACCAGTTCAATTGATACCCGCACGGAACAAACTATACAGAAAGGAATGGATCAGCTCATGCAAGACAGGACCAGCTTTGTGATCGCACACCGCTTATCTACTGTCAGAAATGCAGATGAAATTATTGTGCTGGAAAACGGATTAATCACGGAACGTGGAAACCACGATGCCTTACTGGCGAAGAAAGGTAAATATTATGATTTATATAATGCACAGTTTGATTAATATCAAGACTGCCAATTTATATAGATATTTTACCTAATTATACACATTTCTGCTCTGTTTATTCAAACTCAAAAGTGTGAATCATGTAATTAATTCAAAGAATTGCATAACGCATCAACTTGTAAAATGAGCCAGCTTTACAGTGTTCTAATTTAGTCAGTAATTGAAAGATCATGTTTTACTATAATAACTTCTACGGTATGGATTTTATCTGGTGGTGTGTATGGATCATGCTGCTATTATGGATCTTCGCCATCCCTTATGATATTCCAGGTCAGCGCAATAAAAAAATTGGCCCGCTCGATAATTTACAAAGGCGGTTAGCCTCCGGTGAAATCGGACCTGAGGAGTACCATGAAAGAAAGAAACTCCTGGAGATCGATTTAATCCGGCACACATAACATCTAAAAAAAATAAAGAAATGAAAAACAGCGAAGATCTGCAAACTAAACCCATGAGAGGATTTAGTGACAATATTGAAGGAGAAGCACTGGAGAATACAAATTTCAGAAAGGTACTGTATACCTCTAATCATCTGCAGGTTGTGCTGATGAGTCTTGACGTAGGAGAAGACATCGGAGAAGAAATACATAATGCCAATGACCAATTTTTTCGTTTTGAGAGCGGTAGTGGAAAATGCATCATCAATGGCCATGTTTATGATGTAAAAAACGGGGATGCCATTGTAGTACCTGCCGGTGCCAAACACAACGTTATCAACACAGATACCAAAAATGAGTTAAAAATGTATACCATCTATGCTCCTCCCCATCACAAAGACGGAATAATCCGTGCAACCAAAAAAGAAGCGGAAGAAAACCCCGAAAAATTTGAAGGAACAACCACTGAATAGCCTACTATCACGCAGGCAAGCCTTAATCTATATCCATTAGGTATTTAAAACATGTCTCTTATAACAAATACGGAGGATTTCCTCGAACAAACCGGAAAGATATCCAGGTTTGCAGGACACTTTTTCTCGCATGGCATTAAACCCAGGTTCGAGATCAAAGAGTTGCTGTCACAGTGTTACCTGATCGGTTATAAATCGTTTCCGCTTGTTGGCTTGACTGGTTTTATTATGGGCCTGGTACTAACTATGCAATTAAGGCCTTCGCTGGTAAGTTACGGCGTACAGTCTGAACTACCCGTAATGGTAGGGATTGCCATCGTGAGAGAGATAGGCCCGGTGATAACCGCCCTGATTTTTGCAGGAAAAATAGGCAGCAGTATCGGCGCAGAACTCGGTTCCATGAAGGTTACCGAACAGATTGATGCGATGGAGGTAAGCGGAACCAATCCCTATAAATACCTGGTAGCCACAAGGGTAGTAGCTACAACATTAATGCTACCTATATTAACATTACTGGGAGATGCTATTTCTTTATTCGGCGCTTACATAGGGGTAAACATTAGTTCGGTTACCAGTTTACGTTTCTTTTTTACCCAGGTATTTCAAAGTTTAACCTACAGTGATATTGTGCCTGCTGTAATCAAAACGCTGTTCTTCGGTTTTGCCGTAGGGATAATAGGATGCTACAAAGGATTTAATTCGACTAAAGGAACACAGGGTGTAGGCATTTCCGCCAATTCCGCCGTGGTACTTTCTTCTGTCCTGATATTTATTATCGACCTGCTTACTGTTCAGCTAACTAACTTAATTGGATTAAATTAACCATCATGCCAACTGTTTTAAATACGCCTTCCGACGAAAAGACCGGTACCGTAACCAGCAAACCGGTTATTGTTATTGAACACCTGTATAAACAATTTGGCCGTAATGTGGTGCTTGAGGATTTTAGCCTCACCGTTTATAAGGAAGAAAATGTAGTTGTTCTCGGAAAATCAGGAGCTGGTAAATCAGTATTGATTAAATGTGTTATTGGTTTATTAAAACCTGATAAAGGTAATATCATGGTTTTGGGCGAAAATGTAACGGCATTAAACGATGATGACCTGGACCGGGTAAGGTCGAAAGTTGGCTTCCTGTTCCAGGCCAACGCGCTGTATGATTCCATGACGGTGAGAGAAAACCTCGAGTTCCCTTTGCGCAGGCACTGGATCAATATATCTCAAAAGGAAGTTGAAAAAATGGTCAAAGAAGCCCTTGAAAACGTAGCTTTATTACATACGCTCGATATGATGCCATCAGAATTATCCGGAGGCATGCTTAAACGTATCGCTCTGGCCAGGACATTGATCCTGAAGCCAGAGATTATTTTATACGATGAACCTACAACCGGTCTTGATCCTGTTACGGCCAGGGAAATAGATCAACTGATCCTCAAACTACAGAAAAAATACCATACCTCATCCATTATCATTTCGCACGATATGAACTGCGTTAAAAATATAGCAGACCGGGTCATTTTATTACTGGACGGAAAATGCTATGCGGACGGATCATACGATGAACTGGAACACTCGACAGATCAAAAGATCAAACAATTTTTTGAATAATGATCATGGCAAAACAGGGAGAAAATAATATTAAACTTGGGTTATTTGTACTTGCCGGGTTACTGGTTCTCATGGTAGCCTTTTATATGATTGGCAAGAATCGTAATATCTTCGGCAGCGACTTTGAGCTTAAGGCTCGTTTTTCTAGTTTAAATGGCTTAATGGAAGGGAATAACGTATTGTTCTCCGGCATACAGGCGGGTACAGTTAAAAGCATTGAGATGGTTAACGATACCACTATTGAGGTCACCCTGCAAATTGATAGTAAAGTAAAATCTTTTATACATAAAAATGCTTTAGCCGCTATAGGTACAGAAGGGCTGATGGGTAATAAAGTGGTCAATATACAGCCTGTTAAGGCAGCGAGTTTCAGCGTCAGTAACGGAGACATGCTCACCGCGCAGAAGCTGATCAGTACCGAAGAAATGTTGCAAACACTTTCCAAGACCAATAATAACATCGCCAGTATATCCGAAGCTTTGAAAGCGACGGTTCTTCGCCTGGACAGCAGCGCTATATTTGATATCTTGAATGACAAAACCATCGGCCCGAGTTTGAAGTCATCCCTCGGCAATATCAACAAGGCAAGTAAAAATGCCAGCGATATGACGATGGGCTTAAATGAGCTGGTTACGCAGATAAAGCAGGGGAAAGGAGCAGCCGGCCTCTTGCTGACCGACACCGCCTTCGCAGGTAATTTAAAACAGGCAATAACTAAATTAAAGTCGGCCAGCGACAATGCCAATAAACTTACTTTACAGGCAAATATGATCATGACATCCGTTAATCATGATATGAATGATGGGCATGGAACATTACACGCCCTGCTTAAAGACTCGCTGATAGCGCGGAAGATCAGTATCAGTCTTGATAACGTGATGAAAGGAACGGACGGCTTTAACCAGAATATGGAAGCTTTAAAGCATAACTTCTTTTTTAAGGGATACTTTAAAGATCTGGAGAAAAAAAAGCAGGCAAATAAGGCGCTACCCGTCCAATAGCTAATCGTGATGTAAAACATGATCGGGGGTGACCACCGTCACTCTTATAAAAAGAGATATTCAGGAGATTTGAGTAATGCTATAAGGCACCACAATCTACCATGGAATATCGCAAACTCAACACCTGCAATCCAATTTATCTTTCCTTTAGTTTTATTGTTTGGCCTTTTAAACCAATAGTTTAAAATGAAGCTTTACATAAAAAATATGGTTTGTATCCGCTGTAAAGTGGTTGTTAGCCAAGAGTTGAAAAAACTATCCATTCCCTACAAAACAATTGAATTAGGTGAAGTAGAAACAATTGGCGATGTATCAGCTTCGCAACTGGCATATTTGAAACTGTCCCTGATGGATTTTGGTTTAGACATCCTATATGACCGTAAAAGCCTGTTGATTGAAAAAATAAAAAATGTCATAGTAGAATTGGTCCATTATGAAGAACATCCTATAAAACTCAATTTTTCGGATTATTTAAGCGAAAAGTTAAACCACTCCTATACCTATATGGCTAATGTGTTTTCTGATTCGGTGGGCGTCAACATAGAGCACTATATAATTGTTCATAAAATAGAACGGGTTAAGGAACTACTGGTTTATGATCAGCTTTCGCTTACAGAAATTTCATATAAATTACAATACAGCAGCGTAGCGCATCTATGCAACCAGTTCAAAAAAATCACCGGCCTAACCCCTACCCACTTTAAAAAGCAAAAAGAAAGAACAAATGAGTTTGTTTACAACTAAATGATCTATTTCGTTTTATCCCAAAACCTTTAAAACTCATACAATGTCGGGGAACGTTTCAATGATTCACAACGAAATGCAGCATGGTCATAAACCACCAATGAACATGAAAGGCAATGATCATCATAGCATGATGATAGCAGATTTTAAAAAGAGATTTTGCGTCGTAGCGATCCTTACAGTTCCCAATATGCTGTTGTCTGCTATGATACAGCGTTTTATTGGAATAAGCTGGACTTTTACCGGCTCTTCCTATATTTTATTCTTATTATCTTCCATAGTATTCATCTACGGTGGTTGGCCATTTTTAACAGGATTGGTCGATGAAATAAAAGCTAAAAACCCAGGGATGATGTCCCTCATCGGTTTTGCCATTACCGTAGCTTATAGCTATAGTGCTGCCGTTGTATTTGGGTTACAGGGGATGGATTTCTTTTGGGAACTGGATACCCTGATCCTCATCATGCTTTTAGGGCACTGGATAGAAATGAGATCTGTTATGGGTGCATCCAAAGATCTGGAATTACTGGTTGGGCTGATGCCAGACGAAGCACACCTGGTGATGCCGGACATGGTACATGATGTAAAAACAGAAATGCTAAAAGTGAACGATGTTATCCTGGTAAAACCCGGTGAAAAAATAGCGGCGGATGGCATTATCCTGGATGGCGATAGCTATCTCAATGAATCGATGCTGACCGGTGAATCCGTGCCTGTACAAAAGACGAAGGGGGATAAAGTAATAGCTGGTTCTATTAATGGCAGCGGTTCTTTTAAAGTGAACGTTACGCATCCTGCCAAAGATTCTTACCTGGCTCAGGTTATTAAGCTGGTTGATGATGCACAGCAATCAAAGTCTGAAACACAGCTCCTGGCTGACAGGGCGGCCAGATGGTTAACTATAGTTGCACTTGTAATTGGTATTGCCACTTTTCTATACTGGTTTTTAACCGGCCAAAGTTTAGCCTTTGCTATGGAAAGGATGGTAACGGTGATCGTGATCTGCTGCCCGCATGCGTTGGGTTTGGCTGTACCGCTCGTAGTGGCCAGATCGACAGCCTTATCGGCTAAACATGGACTCCTCATTAAAAACAGAAGCGCTTTTGAGAATGCAAGAAAAATTACCACCATCGTGTTTGATAAAACAGGTACACTTACCATGGGGAAATTTGAAGTATCAAAAGTAAAATCCCTGAATAAGGATATTTCAGAAAATGAGATCATCCGGCTGGCATCCGCATTAGAGCAAAAATCCGAACATCCTATCGCCACGGGCATTCTTCAGAAAAGCAAAGACTTAAAAATCAGCATTCCGCAGGCAACAAATTTTAATGCAATTACTGGTCAGGGTGTTGAAGCTACAATAGCGGGCAAAAATATATTGGTAGTTAGCCCAGGTTATTTAAAAGATAAAAACATCATAGTACCCGGGGGTTACACAGCAAATGATACAGAAACAGTAGTATTTGTTCTCGTAAATAGAGAATTGGCCGGATACATCGCGCTATCAGATGAACTACGACCAGAATCAACGGAAGCCATCAAAACCCTCCGGCAAGCGGGGATCAAATCCATACTCCTTACCGGAGACAATAGTAAAGTAGCTGCAAGCGTAAGTAAAACTTTAGGTATGGATAGTTATATTGCTGAAGTACTACCTCACCAAAAGTTAGAAAAAATAAAAGAGCTGCAAAACAAAGGAGAGTTTGTGGCGATGACCGGTGACGGTGTTAACGATGCCCCGGCGCTGGCCCAGGCCGATATAGGCATAGCGGTAGGCTCTGGCAGTGATATTGCGGCAGAAACAGCAGGCATTATACTGGTAAACAGTAACCCGAAGGATATTGTCAGCCTGATTCTGTTTGGCCAAGCCACTTACAGAAAAATGATCCAAAACCTCATTTGGGCAACAGGATACAATGTGATAGCTCTTCCCCTGGCTGCCGGAGTTTTATATAAAGAAGGCATTTTACTGAGCCCGGCTGTAGGTGCGGTTTTGATGACCGTAAGCACCGTAGTAGTATCTATTAATGCAGGGCTACTTCAAATAAAAAACAAATAAGGAACAACTGATCAATTACTGAGATGAGCCGGCTAAAGTCATTTTTTTTTATTAAGTAAAGAAACCGGCTTATTGGTTTAGTCATCATTGCCGCCCATATTTTGATCACATTCTATGTGATTTATCTCAATTAATCTTACAACCGGGGTCGGTTCGAAAGGCCCCTACGTAGGTAGCGTGAAATATCCTGACAATCAAATCGAACCTATTTCACAACAATCAGGAAACCTAAAGAAGTGTGAAAGATGTAACAAATACATAAAATTACATAACACCTGCTCCGGGTAAATCTTCCAATTTTGAGTTGTACTGGAACATCCATTACTTCAACCAAGTTCATAAATTTTCCATATGCAAAATTCGAAAGAAGTTCAGCCCAATATAAACCAACACCGTAAAATTTACCTGGTAGGTAGCGGCATAGCCTCCCTGGCAAGTGCTGCTTATTTTATTAAAGACGGGAATATTCCAGCAGAACACATCCATATTCTGGAAGAATTACCTATCGCGGGCGGCAGTATGGACAGTGCAGGCACACCTGAAAACGGTTATGTAATGAGAGGAGGCAGAATGCTCAATTTCAGTTACCTGTGCACTTACGATCTATTATCATTTATACCGTCTCTCGATAATCCCGACATGACGGTATACGAAGAGATTAAAGCGTTTAACGAAAAAATAAAAACGAACGCCCAGGCCAGAGTAGTTGAAGCCGGAAAAATCACCGATGTATCTTCCATGGGTTTCATTAATACGGACCGTCTTAATTTAATGGAGATCATGGCCGTTTCCGAAGAACATTTGGAAACCAAACGCATTAACGAGTGGTTTGAACCTGCTTTTTTTAAAACAAATTTCTGGTACATGTGGGATACCATGTTTGCTTTTCAACCCTGGCACAGCGCGGTAGAATTTAAGCGCTATATACACCGGTTTATACATGAGTTTAAGCGGATCAATACCCTCGCAGGCGTAGACCGTACCCCTTATAACCAATTTGATGCCATCATCAGGCCTTTATTAAAATGGCTGAAACAACAGGGTGTAAACTTCGAAATGGGTATTAAAGTTACAGATCTTGGGTTTACAAAGCTTGACGGAAAAATGGCCGTCGAACAGATTAGCTGTACACAGCACGGGAAAGCCATTGATATTAAGGTTTCAACAGACGATCTCGTTTTGGTAACGATAGGCTCCATGACTGCGGACTCCTGTTTCGGCACCATGCATTCGGCGCCGGAACTTGTCACGGAGAAAAAGGACGGAGCCTGGTTATTATGGGAGAATATAGCAGCACACAGCCCGGAATTTGGCCGCCCTTTTGTTTTTGATGAGCGTGTAAACGAATCAAAATGGGAATCATTTACCGTTACTTGCCAGGGGAAGACCTTTTTTGACCTGATGGAAAAATTCTCCGGCAACACCGCCGGCACCGGTGGCCTGGTAACTTTCAAAGACTCCAATTGGTTGATGTCCATTGTATTGGCACATCAACCCCATTTCATCGGCCAACCAAAAGATGTAACCGTTTTTTGGGGTTATGGATTGTTCGTGGATGAAGTAGGCAACTTTGTAAAAAAGAAGATGGCAGATTGCAGCGGAGAAGAGATCATGACTGAATTACTCGCGCACCTTAGATTTGATGATGACCAAAAACATATACTGAAAACGGCTAACTGCATACCTTGCATGCTGCCTTACATCACCAGTCAATTCCTGACGCGGGCAAACGGAGACAGGCCATTGGTTGTACCGAACAATTCAACTAACCTGGCGTTTATCGGCCAGTTTGCAGAGGTGCCGGATGATGTAGTATTCACCGTAGAGTATTCAGTAAGAACTGCACAGACAGCTGTTTACGACCTTTTGAAGCTTGATAAAAAGCCATTGCCTATGTACCGGGGAGATCACCACATTGACGTGCTTTTAGACGCGCTTAAAGCCATGTTCAGATAAAATTGAAGATTATAAATGTTAACTGTAAAAAAAGAAGGTGTAATTCTAACAAGCAGGTCGTTTCCGTTTGAAAGTGAGGCTGTCCTCAATCCGGCTATTTTTCAGGATCGTGATTCACTATTTATGTTTTACAGGGCCATAGGTAATGACAACAACTCCAGCATCGGTTTTTGTAAGCTGAATGGCCCGTTAACAATTGCAGAAAGGTCGGAGACCCCGCTCCTGTTCCCTGAAATGGAAATAGAGTCAAAGGGAATTGAAGATCCGCGAATCGTAAAAATTGATGAGCTGTATTATCTCACGTACACGGCTTATGACGGAGTTAATGCGATGGGCGCACTAGCTACCTCTTCAGACCTGAAAAAATTTACCAAACGTGGCCTTATCGTTCCGGCCTATTCTTATCCGGACTTCAGCTCACTGGCAGAAAGGTCCGGCAAACTTAATACCAAGTATAAGAGGTTCGCACATGATAAGACTGTCCTGAAACAAAACAAAAAAGTATTGATCTGGGATAAGGATCTGATGTTCTTTCCAAGACGAATCAAGAATAAACTCTGTTTTCTTCATCGCATTAAGCCAGATATACAGCTTGCTTCAATCGATGAAATAAGTGACCTGACCAAAGAATACTGGGATAATTACCTGCTTAACTTTAAGAAACACATCGTGATGTCACCAAAATATGATCACGAAGTAAGCTATATCGGCGGCGGTTGCCCACCTGTTGAAACCTCAGCGGGTTGGTTGATCATTTATCATGGGGTTCATGACACCACAAACGGTTATGTTTATTCCGCCTGCGCGGCATTATTGGACCTGGAAAACCCACTGATCGAGATCGCCCGTCTGCCCTATCCATTATTTAAACCTGAAGCAGACTGGGAATTAAAAGGTGACATAAATAATGTTTGCTTCCCTTCAGGCTCTGCTTTATTTGGGGATACGCTATACATATATTATGGAGCCGCAGATAAGTGTATCGGGTGTGCCTCTACTAATCTGAGCGCTTTGGTGAATGAGTTATTAAGATATAAGAAACCTATCAGTGATCCTGAAGAACTAAAAAAAAATAAAAGATGAAAAACTTCAAAATGATTATCGCGCTTGCTGGCGGCCCGTATGCGGAAAAAGTAGCACTGACCGGTTTATTATTTGGAAAACCTTTAAACGCAGAGATTGCTTTAAACAGTATTGTCCGGCACTTGATGTGAGTGACGACGGGGCTACGATAGCCGAGATCAGTGAAGAATTAAGCTTGACTTATAATAAATCCCTGCAAAAGCTGGTAAACAAAGTATTTAAAAACTATGAGGTGAAAACCTTTGTAGAAAAGGGAAAACCTTACTCCACATTATTGAAATTTTCCGTCGATTGGGGTGCTGATGTTATTGTAATGGGAATTCATGCGGGTATAGAAAACGCTCAATTTTCCAGATCAGATGATTTTGATGAGGTAATCAAAAGATCTACTATTCCGTTATTACTGGTACCTGCCTTATAAAAAACCTTAAAAACAATTGATATTATCGTTCACCAGGATTCCAGTCATCACTCAATCCACCCATGGTTGGGTGGTACATTTCATCACCTGCATGCTGGGTAAACTCAACATTCAACAGATCTGCGCCCTCTCCTAAAATTTCCACACAAGCGGCGATGAGTTTCTTCGCGACTTCTTCCCGTTTTTCGGGAGTGCGCCCCCTCCTGATATCACACATTAATAAGGCCGAAGGGTTTGGATCTGCATCACCGCAGCGCCAAACTCCGCCATCTAATTCCCGGATGGTAACTGTAACGCGATTAACATCTGCCTGCATGATCTCTGAGAAAATATCTCCAAGTCGTTTAGCTAATAATTTCTTTGTAGCAACGGGATATTGTTGGTTTACTTCTAATTGCAAATAGGGCATTTTTCTCTTTATTTAAAATGTTACTTAACCCAGTAAACTGGACTTATTAAATTCCCAGTTCATCATAGCTATATTTAAAACTGAAATTCCCTGGGGGCACTTCACTTCACAGGCCTCCGTATTACTGCAGTGTCCAAAACCTTCCACATCCATTTGGCCAACCATTTGAATTACCCGCTTTTCAGCCTCCAATTTTCCTTGTGGCAGTTTCACCAAATGAGAGACTTTAGCAGACGTAAACAAGGCTGCACTTGAATTTTTACAAGTAGCAACGCAGGCACCGCAGCCGATACAGGCAGCCGAATCAAAAGCAGATTCTGCCATATCATGGGTTATAGGTAAATTATTAGCCTCTATTGCTGATCCGGTACTGGCAGAAATAAATCCGCCAGCCTGTATGATCCTGTCAAAGGCAGAACGATCAATTTTCAAGTCCCTTTTTAAGGGAAAAGCTGCTGCCCGAAAAGGTTCTACATAAATAGTGGCCCCGTCTTTAAACTCCCGCATGTGCAATTGGCAAACGGTTAGGCCTGCAACAGGCCCATGAGCCTGTCCATTTACCATCATACCACAGCTACCACAAATCCCTTCGCGGCAATCATGATCAAACTCTACGGGCATATCGCCATTTAGTATCAATTGCCCGTTAAGGGTATCCATCATTTCGAGGAAAGACATATGCTGATCAATTCCATCCAAATCATAATCCACTAAGGCACCATTGCTTTGCGCGTCTCTCTGACGCCATATTTTCAAATGTAATTTCATGATATGCTAACTATAACTTCTGACAGACAATTTAATAAACTCAAAAACCAGTGGTTCCGGATGAAGGATTGGTTCAATACCCCGGCCGGGCCACTCCCATGCAGATACAAAGCAAAAATCTTTGTCATTCCTAAGGGCTTCGCCATCGGGTGTTTGGTATTCTTCTCTAAAATGGGCACCACAGGATTCATTACGGGTTAATGCATCATAACACATCAGCCTAGCCATCTCCAGGTAGTCTGCCACCCTACCCGCTTTTTCCAGTTCCGCGTTGATCTCACCTTCCGTACCGGACACCCTTAATTCGCGGTAGAACTTGCCAGACAATAATTCAATGCCTGCAATAGCCTCAGTTAAGCCTTTGGCCGTGCGGGATAGGCCGCACTTATCATACAGTAATTTCCCCAGCTCTTTATGAAAATGGTCAGCGGTTTTAGTCCCGTTGATATTGACCAGCAGTTGTAGCTGTTCATTAACTTCGGCCTCTGCAATATCAAATGCACGGTGTTTGATGGTTATTTTTTCGGTTTTCAATTCGCCGGCCAGGTAATTGGTGAGTGTATAAGGCAGGATAAAATACCCGTCAATACTGGCTTGTAAAAGTGAATTCGCGCCCAAACGGTTAGCCCCGTGATCGGCAAAATTGGCTTCACCAACAGCGAATAACCCGGGGATGGTAGTCATCAATTCATAGTCTACCCATAATCCGCCCATAGAAAAATGGGCGGCTGGCGAGATCTTCATGGGTGCCTGGTAGGCATCATCATCGGTGATCTTTTTATACATCGAAAACAGGTTTTTGTACTTCTCCCTGATCTTATCGATTCCCTGCTCTTTGATCGCCTTTGAAAAATCAAGATAAACGGCGTTATTCAATGGGCCAACACCAAAACCAGCATCAATACGTTCCTTGGCGGCCCGGGAGGATATATCCCGCGGTGCCAGGTTACCAAAGGTTGGGTATCGCCGTTCCAGGTAATAATCCCGTTCTTCTTCGGGGATCTCATTGGCTTTACGCTTTTCATCTTTTAATTTCGGCACCCAGATGCGGCCATCATTACGTAATGATTCCGACATCAGAGTTAACTTTGACTGGTAATCTCCGGCCTGTGGTAAACAGGTGGGGTGCATTTGTGTCCAACTGGGGCATGCCATCAGGGCTCCTTTTTTATGGGCACGCCAAATGGCCGAGGCATTGCAGCCCATAGCCAGGGTAGATAGGTAGTAGATCTTTCCAAAGCCTCCTGTTGCAATTACCACAGCATCGGCCGCAAAACGTTCAATGTCCCCTGTATCCAGGTTCCGTACAATAATACCCTTTGCCTTGCCATCAACAAGTACGAGGTCAAGCATCTCATGCCGGGTATGTAACTTTACTTTGCCAATACCTACCTGCCTGATCAATGCCTGGTAAGCGCCTAACAACAATTGCTGGCCGGTTTGTCCACGGGCATAAAAGGTGCGGCTTACCTGTACGCCGCCAAAAGAGCGGTTGCTCAAATAACCGCCGTACTCTCTTGCAAAAGGAACACCTTGCGCAACGGCCTGATCGATCAGGTTAAGCGAGCATTCTGCCAGGCGGTAAACATTGGCTTCGCGGGAGCGAAAATCGCCGCCCTTTAGGGTATCGTAAAACATGCGGTAAACCGAATCGCCATCATTCTGGTAATTCTTTGCGGCGTTTACCCCGCCCTGTGCCGCCACAGAGTGTGCTCTGCGTGCGGAATCCTGGAAGCAAAAAGACTGGATATTATAACCCAGTTCTGCCAGTGAGGCTGCAGCAGATGATCCGGAAAGCCCGGTACCAACCACAATAATATTCAGTTTTTTCCTGTTGGCCGGGTTAACCAATTTGGCTTTTTCTTTATATGTTGTCCATTTATCTTCCAGTGGACCATCGGGTATTTTTGCATTTAAGATCATTTGATGTATTGCGTTATATAAACATAAACGGGAATGAATGAAAAACCGATGGTAAGGGTATAGCTGTAGACTACACCAAAAATTTCTACGTAGCGTGCATACCGGGGATGGTACAAACCAAGTGTCCTTACCGCACTTTTAAAGCCGTGTAATAAGTGAAAACCTAATGCAAACATGGACACCACGTAAATACATACGTACCACCAGGAATGAAAAGCATTCACAACAATCACGTACAGGTTCTTATTACCGTTTTTATCCAGGGGCAGAGCACCAAACTTGTACACGTACCAGAAATCCTTAAAATGGATCACCAAAAAGATAAGCAGTACCGTGCCCAGGATTCCCATATTGCGGGAGTACCATTTGCTGGCATGTTTCCGCTCATCGTAAGCATATTTAGCGGCAGTTTTCCTGTTTTTAACAGTAATAACAAGGGCATCCACAGCATGGGCAATGATGGAGAAATACAGGATATAAGCAATTATCTTTATAAATATATTGCCTGATAGCAAAGTTGAATAATTGTTAAAACTGACACTTGCTTTGTCTGCCGCTAAAAGCAGCTGCAGGTTTCCAAGTAAATGAATGACCAGGAAAAAGCAGAGAAACAGCCCGGTGAGCGCCATCAGGTTCTTCCTGGATAATGTACTTTTCAAAAAAGGCATTTTCATATAATTTTTCAATTGAGGTACTGGTTAATAAATACCTGTCACTTTCCACCATAAACCACCCAGGCCCATCCAGATCACCAAAAAGGTAACGCCGATGATCAGGCCCATTGTCCACCAATGTTTCACGTCTACGTAACCACTCCCGAAGAATACCGGGGCAGGCCCGTGCGCATATTGGGTAATCGTACCATATAGGGACCCGGTGAAACCCAGCATGAGTGCCAATAGCATCGGCGGAACACCCATGGCAACCCCCACCGCTAATAGCGCAGCATACATAGCCGCTACATGCGCTGTGGCACTGGCAAACAGGTAGTGACTCAAAAAATAAACCACGATGATGATTGGAAAGGCAAAAGTCCATGACAGGCCCATCAACTTCGCCTGGATAAGATGCCCGAACCAGGGAATAAACCCTAAAGAATTAAGCGCACCTGCCATCATCACCAGGGTTGCAAACCAAACGATGGTATCCCAGGCACCCTTTTCTGCTTTCACATCTTCCCAGGTAAGCACTTGAGTTAATAAAAGAATGGTCAGACCTATAAAAGCTGTAGTGGTTGCATCGATCTTAAAGAGATCTCCGGTAACCCATAAAACCAACAGAATGATGAAAGCCATCAGCATCAACCACTCATTTTTGGTCACCTTCCCCATTTCTTTTAGTTTGGCAATGGCCATTGCCGGTGCTTCGGGGGTTTTCCGGAGTTCAGGTGGATAGATCTTATAAAGCAGATAGGGAATAATAAGTACAGATGCCAGGCCCGGTACTATTGCCGCCCAAAACCAACTCATCCAGGTGATATGGATACCCACGTCCGCTGCGAATTTCTGGCACATCGGGTTACTGGCCGTTCCGGTAAGGAACATAGCCGAACCGATGAGGTTCATGTAATAACTGTTTAATGTAAGATATGCCCCTACTTTACGATGCGTTTCCGGTTTGTCCGGCATCGAACCCAGGCTCATGGCCGTTGATTTCATGATAGGGTAAATGATGCCTCCGCCACGCGCGGTGTTGCTGGGGATTGCCGGGGCCAGTATCAGATCGGCTGCGCCAAGGCTATAGGCTAAGCCCAAAGGACTCTTTCCAAAAAGCCGGATAAAAATATAAGCTATCCTGCTCCCCAATCCGGTTTTAATAAATCCGCGGGCAATAAAAAAGCTGATCCCGATAAGCCAGATCACTTTATCACCAAAGCTGCTTAAGGCAAGGGTGATGGATTTTCCTGGGTTGCCCGGCGCTAGTATTCCTGTTACGGCTACTAAAGCGATGGCCATCATACAAAGTGTTCCCATGCTGGCAGCCTTTAGAATGATACCTATAATGGTAGCCAGGAATATGGCCAGCAAATGCCAGGCTTCAGGTTTTACGCCTGCCGGGGCCGGAATAAACCAGATCACGAGCCCGATCACAACAGTTATGAGCAGCTGGATCGGCTGGATTTCTTTTTTGGGCAGGGTAACGGCTGCTGCCGGCAGTGTTGTAGTGGATTTCATGAGGTGAATATTAAGAGCTTATAACCTTGACTGTACCTGTAAGACGAAAATGGA
Source organism: Mucilaginibacter cryoferens (assembly GCF_014205845.1). GTDB lineage: Bacteria > Bacteroidota > Bacteroidia > Sphingobacteriales > Sphingobacteriaceae > Mucilaginibacter. The sequence continues at coordinate 129,769 of NZ_JACHCR010000018.1, read as the reverse complement.
ATTACTATACTGTGTGGTCACAGGGATATTTTTTTTATAATGATCAATATTAACCCCCAACTGGATGCGGGCATTATAGGACTTTAGAAATTCCGCGCTCACCATAGGCGTAAAAGTTTGCCTGGGGTTACCGGCATGTTTAAAATCGGCATCAAAATATTCGTAACGGCAAGAGACTTCCAGCGAACTCAGGCGATGATAATTAATAGCATAGCGCAGGTTTGGCAATACATAGATGCCTCGCATTTGATACTGATCCACACTTTTTCCGATGCGTTTGGCAGAATCCAACGCGAGATAAGAAACCTGATTATTACCTTGTTTGGCCTCCGTTTCTATTTTGATCGACCATTTCTTGGCAAGGGGTATTATTCCCGAAAGGTCCACACCGGTTGCATAAATGTTATTTCCTGACACATTACCCAAACCGCCATTAAGGCCAAGCTTAATTTGTAAGCTTTTCTGGAGGCCCAATTCTACCCGCGATGAAAAGTGTTTGCCGTTGTCAGCATCCATCAGCTGGTTACGGTTGTTCCCGTTTACTACCGAGAACTCATATTTAACAGGAATAGGTCCGTGTGTGGCACCATAAAAACTTGCGCCGATCTGGAAACTTTCCCATCCATTATTGCCAAAAGCGGTATATTGATTAGAATAATCAAGTGAGGTGATGATGTCCACCGGATACATATCCTCGAGGCCGAAAGCTGGTCGAAACTGGCCCATCTTAACATTGGCGTAAGGGCTTAAACGATAAGTGATATAGGCATTTTCCAATACCTTGTTAGCAGGATTACTTTCAAAATCAGCGAGATTTAAGAGCAGCACTACCTGCGTGCGGTCGGATATGTCAGAAGTAAATTGGAGCCTGGCCCGTTTGATATTAAAATCGTTATCAACGGCTTTGCCATCGGTATGCTGCATACCGTTTACATCTATGTTTTTATGTGCGCTAAACAGGTAACGTGCCTGAAACAAGCCCTTTATCGATATTTTAGCTTTGGTTGAATCTGTTAGTCCGACGATCTGTCCTGTGGCTTTGATCGCACCTGACATGGTAATCAGTATTAAGAGTATATATTTTTTCATAAAAAACAACTGAAGAATTGTGTGGGTTTTTAATACTGTATATGGTGATCTCCAAAGGTCATTTAATCCTTTTGCCCGGAAGATGTGCAAGGACATGATAAACCGTGATCTTCATCAGTTATTTACTTGTTAACTGGCAACTAACTATGAGAACCACTGCCATCTTATCTAAGAGTTTCAGTTGCAACGGACCATCGTAGCAGAATCCTATTGACTTTGCCCGATAGTCCGTTGACCGTCATCATTTTTTAAAGCACTGTCTATGAAATGACTGCAGGAAGTAAGGTTTCACTGATTTCACCTACCATGTCAGCCGGTTTAACCCAAAGGTCAAACTGTTCGCTGGTTACCAGTTTAAGTTCCACGGCTGCTTCACGCAGTGTTTTGTTCTCTTTTAATGCTTTCTTTGAAATTTTAGCGGCATTATCGTAACCGATATGCGGGTTAAGTGCGGTTACCAGCATCAATGAATTTTCAAGATGTTTTTTAATTCCATCATGATCGGGTAAAATACCCATAGCGCAATGTTCGTTAAAGGAAGCGCAAACGTCGCCGATAAGGCGCGCAGATTGCAGGAAGTTTGCGGCCATGACTGTTTTAAATACATTTAGCTGGAACTGACCATTTGATCCTGCAATAGAAATCGTTACATCATTTCCCATAACCTGCGCCGCTACCATAGTAACAGCTTCGTTTTGCGTTGGGTTAACTTTACCGGGCATAATGGATGAACCCGGTTCGTTTTCCGGCAGGTGAAGTTCCCCGATACTGCAGCGTGGCCCGGAAGCCAGCATGCGGATATTGTTGGCGATCATCATTAATGAAACTGCAATCTGTTTAAGCGCGCCATGACTTTCCACGATGGCATCATGGGCTGATAAGGCCTCATATTTATTTTCAGCGGTACGGAATGGCAGGTCTGTAAATTCTGCAATGTAGGCAGCAACTTTAACATCGTAACCGCCGGGGGTATTCATACCAGTACCTACAGCTGTACCACCAAGCGCCAGTTCGGAAAGGTGATCAAGCGTGTTTCTAAGCGCCTTTAAACCATGTTCCAATTGAGACACATAGCCCGAAAATTCCTGGCCGAGGGTTAGCGGCGTTGCATCCATGAGATGCGTACGCCCGATCTTGATAATAGATTTGAAATCTTCCGATTTTAGTTTCAGCGTATCACGGAGTTTTTCAATACCCGGGATAGTGATATCGATAAGCATTTTATAAGCAGCAATATACATTGCTGTTGGAAAAGTGTCATTGGATGATTGTGATTTATTCACGTCGTCATTTGGATGGATATAAGTTTTACCCTCACCTAATTGATTTCCCTGCAAAACATGGGTACGGTTAGCAATCACCTCGTTCACATTCATATTTGACTGTGTACCCGAGCCTGTTTGCCAGATCACCAGCGGAAATTCTCCATCAAGTTTGCCATCCAATATTTCCTGGCAAGCTAGCGCGATCAGGTCTCTTTTGTCAGTCGTCAAAACACCTAAATCTGTATTGGCATAAGCTGCGGCTTTTTTGAGATAAGCAAAGGCCATAATAATTTCCTCGGGCATAGAGGCTTCCGGGCCGATCTTAAAGTTGTTACGGGACCGTTCAGTTTGTGCTCCCCAATACCGCGTACCGGGAACCTGTACGTCACCCATGGTATCATGTTCGGTTCTGAAATCCTTAGACAACGTACCGTTTGTTTTTTCTGAAGTTGGCATAGTTAGCTTGTTAATGTTCGGCCGTAAAGGTCGGTGAGACACCGGCCGCTGGTAGTGACCACGAACAGCCACAATCATGATGCTCATCACTGTGACAGCTATTTATGTACTTCAATCCATCTGGGGTTTAGATAGGTGTTATCCACCTCTTTAAAAAGACAACAGGTAACTCTTAACAACTAATTGTTTTTGGCTGTTTGACCCCAATCACCAGAAAGCGTGATCTTAATCATCATTTCCCACACAAAGCCGGTGTATCTTTGTATGGATACGTGTGTACGTTCAATAAATTCAGCTTACGATTAATTTACCTGACCTTGCACAACAGAAGAAAAATGCTCTTATTTATATTCCATGGAAAATACGGCTTTATTAAAAGCGATCATTGATAATGCCATTGATGGCATTATTACGATTGATGACCATGGTAAAATTGAATCCATTAACCCTTCCGGCTGCAAGCTATTTGCCTATGAGGCACACGAAGTTATTGGGATGAACATCTCCATGATGATGCCCAAGCCTGACAAAGAACAACATGATGGCTATCTGCAAAATTATCGGCGTACCGGACAACCAAACATTATCGGTAAAGGACGTGAGGTATCCGGTTTACGTAAAGATGGAAGTATTTTTCCCTTTCGGTTGGCTATCAGTGAAGTTCAATTCTCCGGCCGCAAAATATATACAGGATTTATACATGACCTGAGTAAAGAAAAAGAAGCAGAGGAAAAACTAAAAGATTACGCCGCACATCTCGAAGAACAAGTAGAACTCCGCACCCAACTGTTAAATGAATCTGTTAAGGCACTGGAAGCAGCCAACTCAAAAGTTAACCAGTCTTTGGATAAGGAAAAAGAGCTCGGCCAGTTGAAAAGTCGTTTTGTATCTATGGCATCCCATGAATTCAGGACTCCATTAAGTTCCATACAGCTGTCATCAGATCTTATTGAGAAATATGCTGAAAACTCAGATATCGAAAATATTAACCGACACCTCGGCAAGATCAAAAATTCGGTAACTAACCTTACCGGTATCCTCAATGATTTCCTATCCCTGGAACGCCTTGAAACGGGAAAGATGGAACCGGAGGCTTTATCTTTTGATATTGTTGGTTTTTCAGCAGAGATCACGGAAGAGATGCAGGTAATTGCTAAGGAAGATCAAAAGATCATCTATGGACATACCGGCATATCTTCAATTGTGCGAATTGATCAATCCCTGTTAAAAACCTGTATCATTAATTTGATCAGTAACGCCATAAAATATTCCGGCGAGCACACATTTATCCAGTTCAGTACAGTTGTTACGGATAAAAACATCATTGTAAGTATTAAAGATAATGGAATAGGTATCCCGAAAGAAGATCAAAAGCATCTCTTCGAACCATTTTTCAGGGCGCATAATACAGGTAATATTCCAGGAACCGGACTTGGACTCAATATAGTAAGCAGATATACCGAGCTGATGAACGGGACAGTATCTTTTAGCAGCGACGTTACCCAAAGTACATCCTTCACTCTTTCATTCCCTAACCAGCATGAGTAAAACGATCTTAGTCATCGAAGACAATAAAGATATCCGCGAAAGTACAGCTGAAATATTGCAACTCTGGGGATACAATGCATTACTCGCAGATAACGGAAAAACCGGGGCGGAAATGGCTGTCAAGCATATTCCTGATCTAATCCTTTGTGACATCATGATGCCTGAACTGGACGGGTATGGTGTTTTATATCTTTTGAATAAAAGTCTGGAAACCGCCGCTATTCCTTTCATTTTCTTAACTGCGAAAGCTGAGCGGCTGGATATGCGAAAGGGGATGGAAATGGGTGCTGATGATTATTTGACCAAGCCTTTTGATGCAAAAGAGCTAATGAGTGCCATAGAATGCCGGTTAGAAAAAAATGAAATGCAGAAAGCATATTTCAGCAAAACTATACAAAGCCTGGAGCGGCTCACTGCAGGATTCGGAAGCGGGGTTGTCGAGCTAAAAGCATTAATTGCCGGGCGTAAAACAAGACAGGTCAAGAAAAAGCAAATTCTGTATTATGAAGGTGACCAGCCCTTAGGGATCTATCTTATTTTAGCCGGTACAATCAAAACCATTAAACTTGCCGAAGATGGAAGGGAATTGATGACCGGAATTTTTAAACCCGACGACTATCTTGGGATCAACGCCCTGTTACTCGACGAATCATTTAACGAAACAGCGGAAGCCGTGGAAGACTCCGCGATATGCCTGCTTCCCAAAGAATCGGTGATCGCTTTACTGAACCAGCATCCTGGCCTCGGGCAGCAGTTCATCAAAATATTATCTAATAATGTTCGTGAAAAAGAGGACCAGCTTTTGGAGTTGGCTTATCATTCGGTTAGAAAACGCCTGGCCCAAGTATTGATCCGGGTGAGCAAACAAGCGAATAATGATCCTTTGCATTTTAAAATATCACGGGAGCAATTAGCCACAATGGCTGGAATAGCCACCGAAACAGTAAGCCGTACGCTGACAGATTTTAAAGATGAGGGGATAATTAATAAAACCAATAACCTAATCGATATTTTGGATATTGACCGCCTGATAAAAATGAAGAACTAAATTACGATAACGACTGATGTTAAGACACCGCGGCTCAAAGCGCACCCCGCAACACAATCTTAAACTTGCGGCGCTCCTGGGGTTAACGGCAGGCTTTGTAAATGCTGCAGGCTTCCTTGTGTTTTCGGTTTTAACAACCAATATAACCGGGCACGTTGCATTATTTGCGGAAAGAGTAGCGCTGGAAGACTGGAAAACTGCAAAAGTAGTAGCATTGTGGATGTTCCTTTTTTTTGCGGGCGCTTTTGTTTCAAGTTTGATAGTATCATTAACCAGCAAACACCAGCGTTTTTCTTACCTGATTCCGGTTCTGATTGAAATATCGATTTTATTAGTGTCAGCACTATACGGTTACCGGTATAATGGTTCGCTGGTATCCAAAGAATTCTTTGCGGGTAGTTTGTTGTTTGCTATGGGACTGCAAAACGCACTCGTTTCCATGGTTTCCGGTTCTGTCGTGAGGACTACTCACCTTACCGGAACCTTCACTGATCTTGGTATCGATACCGCGCATTTATTTCACAAGAAAACGACCGAACGACCTGCGCTTTACGCAAGGATAAAACTCAGGCTATATATCATTTTCTTCTTTATGACGGGTGCAGTTTCGGGAGCCTACCTTTATCGTATTTGGGATTTTCATTCCTTTTTTATACCTGTGATCATATTATTTTCAGCCCTGGCTTACGATATATTTTACGTAAAAGCGCAGCATTACTACCATGTAAAAGCTGGTAAATTCAGAAAATCGGTCCATTGGAAGACGTAAATCAAAAATTAAAAACTACCCATCAACTAACAATCATTGCAGACTGATACTGGTAATCGTTTAATAAATCATTTTCCCAATCCGTAATATTCCTGCAAAATGAATCAGGTAAAATCAGTAATGGGATTCGTGAGCAACCGGCCATCTGCTTACTTATACTTCTGTGAAAAAGTCCCTCGACGAAAGAATAGTGTTTATGCACCAATGCCAGGACATTTATAGTTTTTGAGCTGCTAACGTTTAATATCCCGTCCCTGATATTATCAGCCTTTATATTATTATACGATATTAACGGATGATCTTGATTCTGATGAAAGATTAAAGAAAAGCCATTTTCCCTCTCAGATGGAGTTGTAGGGAATCCAACCGGGGAAATGTAATTGATAGCAATTGCAGCATGTAAAGGAGCAGCCATTTTTGTCAGGTAATCGATGGTCTTTGTATTATCGAAAGTAAGATCAGTAGCATACCCTATACCACATATTTCCTGATAAGGAAACCCTTCCGGGATCAGCAATGCCGGGCAACTGAAATTGTCAATCAACTTATAAATATGCCTTTGGGATAAAAACCTTGTAAAAACATTTGCTCGGTGTGTAGCCATAACTACGATATCAACTTTTCTTTCGGAAATGATTTTCTCGATTATAACGGTTAATATTCCAAAAGGTACGATATAATCAATCTGCGGAGTAAAAGCTTCCCCCATCGGGATCATTTTTTTCAACCTGTTTGCTGTTTCCTCCAAGTCGGCCAGGCTATCTTTTTTAAGTTCCCGTTGCGTATCAGTTATATAGCCGGTATCATAAAAAAAGCGTGAATTTGGCTCAATCACATTACATAAGACCAGGTTTGCCTGACTTTTGATAGCCAGTTGCAAGGCAAATCTGGCAGCAGCTCCTGCCCTTATTGTAAAATTTGTTAGTACCAGGATAGTTTTCATATAACAAACCTACCCAAGCAGGAGAACCTGGAGCATGATATCGGGCATTTAAAACCATGATATTCGTCAGCAACGGTAATCCGGGTTTGACGAACATCATGAATAATGCTGTCCCCGCTCACCGGCCATGAAGCTGCTAAAAGATACTTTTGATTGAATTAAAAACAACCTTCACATGAAAAATACTTACCACAAGGACGATCTGCTTTTTAAAAACCGTTATAAATGGAATAAGGAAAATAACGGCAAACAATTAGAATACTTTGGTTTTACTGTTTTTAACCGGCATCAGGGCTGCGAGGTTGTTTTTCTGATCAATCAGTTAATGAATAAGAACGCGCTCATAACCATTAAATCGGCGCAAAAAATTGAGACGATGCTGATTAATCTTCCTAATGAAGAACAGACATTCAGACAGGTAAGCAAATGGGTTATTTATAATTGGAACAATAAACTACAGCTACCAAGGAACAAAGCATGCGGCGCATTACCTTGCGAAACAGCGTAAGTTAAAAAACATCTTATCAGAAAGAATGTCTTATGGATCACCTTCCTATCGTTATTCCATAATCAGGACTGCACTTCCCTTTACTTTTCCATGCCTGATCTTAAGTATGGCATCGTTGACTTGTTTTAATTCAAATATTTCTGTTTGAATATGAACAGGAATATTCTTTAATAGCTCAAAAAAGGCTGCGTTATCCTGTCGAGTCGTGTTTGTTACCGATCTGACAGACCTTTCCCCCCATAGTAAATGATAAGGAAATGCGGGGACATCTGTCATTTGGATAGCTGCACAGATTACCTGTCCCCCCTTGTCTACATTCATCAGGGCTTTGGGGATCAACTCTCCTTCAGGGGCAAAAATGATCGCGGCATCAAGCTTTTCAGGAGGACTCTCGTTGCTGCTCCCCGCCCAGTCGGCACCTATTCTTAAAGCAAAAATCTGCGCTTCCTTATCGGTTTCCCGGGTAAAAGCAAACAAACGTTTGCCTTGCAATTTTGCAATTCTGGTGATGATTTGAGCTGCCTGGCCAAATCCATAAATGCCGATATTTTTTGCAGATACCTCTATCATACTGAACGACCGGTAGCCGATAAGACCGGTACAAAGTAAAGCCGTGGCCGAGGGACTGTCATATTCCGCTCCAAGGCCGATGCAAAACCTTATATCTGCTATTACATATTCCGCAAAACCACCATTCATTGTATAACCGGTAAAAGATGCTTTATCGCAAAGATTTTCTTTTCCTTCAAGGCAAAACTTGCAGTAACCGCAGGTGTGACCTAACCAGGGCACTCCCACCAGGTCACCATTATAAAAATTGCCTACTGTGGCTCCTTTACAGACTATTCTGCCAATAATTCCATGCCCTGGAACCACTGGCAGCTTCGGGCAGGTCAACTCTCCATCTATTATAAGCAGGTCTGTCTGACAGACCCCGCATGCTTTTACTTTGATCAGCACCTGAAACCCTTTTGCTACCGGAACGGGAATATCTTTGTAGACCAGTGGCAGACCAACTTTTTCCAGCACCATGGCATGCATCATTTCAGGTATTTTCATTTCAAATGGATAATTGTCGGAGGATGCCCCTCTTGTTGATTAAACCCCTACCGGTTTGAGTGATGCACATGACGTTAGATTGATGAATATTGTTTTTTAATGTTACCAGTTGTTATAATTGCTCCTGTTTCCGGATATACCAGTAACGGTAAATGCGTTGCTGCTGCCATTGTTTCTGTATTACTATTATTAAAAAGTTTGGTAAAGAAACCTTTATCACGATGAACCATCACCAGTAAGTCAAATGCTACGTTATCCACAAGCCATTCCAGGCCGCTCTTAATATGTTGGTCTACTACGTCACGATAATAAATATTGGGATAATTTATTTTGTTGGAAACCTGGGTCAGAAAAAAATCCAAATTATGCTTTGCTTCCTGGCTTGATGGATCTTCACAAATATGGGCAAGCATCACTTCACCATGAAATGGCATAGCCAGATCTTTGACCGCATTCAGCACCTCCAGATCAGATTTGCCAAAGTCTGTCGCGAAGGCAATTTTATTTAATTTATTAAACTGTCGGTCTTCCGGGATGACTAAAACAGGCAACGCTGTACTTTCTATAATTTCTGTTAAATGATTACCCAGCATCATTGCCGAAAAACCTTTTTGATGACTGGCCATAACCAGCATAACGATTTGGTTATCTGCAACAAACTCATCAAGATAAGCAGTAAGATGTCCAAAATGACACTTTCCAGTGATCGTAGGCTTAAAGTCGTTATCGGAGAACGCGGATAATTCCCTTTTCAATTTCAAGGTAAATAATTCCATACATTTTTCATTCTCACCTTTCAGCTGATCATAATCTTCCATCGGCCAGGCCACCTGGCTTGCCAATGGTTCTGCAGAGGGTATCACAAATGAGTTGTACAGTACAATGTTTGCATTTAAATATTGGGCTAAATGCAAAGCGTAGATGGCAGCATTTTCAGCCCGGACGGAAAAATCAGTTAAAACAGCTATCTTTTTCATGATGTTGGAGCAATTTATTTACAGGTTAATTTTATTGTTGATAATGAACGGTTGTTTAATTCCGTACAGCGCCATTTCCAGATTTTTATCCTGCTTATAAATATCTCTATAAGTGATCATAACCCCGTCCTTCACTTCGCAAGTGAGGTAGGTAATAATTACCGGAACTGGATTTTTTAAATTAATTTTTTTTGTTTTATGGTTAGCAATGGCATTATTCATCTCAAAAGCGAGAACCATTGCGTTATCTTGCTTCAACAGCAATCCGGCGAGTTTAGCAGGTTGCTCAACCAAGACACTACCCATACTGAGCGATCTTTGTTTTTTATTAAAAAGCTGCTTATAAGCGCCGCCTCTTATACTTATTTTCATGACTTTGTTTGATTCGAACGCCCAGCGCGGTCCCGGTTGAGCGAGAGTAAAAAAATCAACAACTCCACGTTGCACTGGTGTCGGCGAAGAAGGTCTACCAACAACTACCTTAAATTGATAACTGGTTTCAGGAGTAATTAAGTTAAGTGTGGCAGCGGGAATATTCACGAGCATGTAGACAGGGTTATCCGTGCTCACCCAACGCAAACGTTCCATATTGATGGCCATTTTCCGAATATCAGATTCCGGAACGGTATAGCACTCTGCTGTATAGCGACCCTCCAACAGGTGCATCCGGTATTGCAGGTTTAAATACATTTTTGATTTAGGCTGTACACCTGCAACTACACCTGTGAAATCACCGCTTTTCAGAGCTGACATCAAGGTGTTATTTGCCCGGAAACCGGTAAAGCCAGAAGCATCAATTTGTTCGGCAGTGTGTTCAGGATTTAACTTACCGTAATGCAGGTTATTCATTAGGGTCAACATCGCATCCGTTAGCAGAATATCAAACCGGGCTTTTTTAGCGAAAGGGATCTTTGAGAATTTCGAAGTATATAAATTGAGTTTATCGTATAGTAATTCCTGAGGATGGTAATCACGATGACTAAGTCCATACTGCAATACGCAATCAAGGATCATCATTGCATCCCCGGCATGCATTTTTACGGTATCGGGGGCTAACCACAATAGTTTATCACCCGCTTGAAGATAAAGTCTGTTTATTTCCCCCGGATAATTGATGTGCAGGGGATTTTTTTGATCTGATAACTGAATGCGTATTTCGTTAAGAACGGACAGTTCCGGCTTTGCTAAGAAGCGTATTGCATTTTCGGACGGCCTTGATAAGCCTTCAACGGACGAGCCACATAAAAGAATACTAATACAGCAAATAAAAAAAACCTTTCCATTGCTCTCTACGCCGTTTAACAGCTTTCGTCCTGCTTCCATAATTTCTTATTTGATTATGGTAAAGATGATGGCAATTTGGCTATTAACGAGTGACTTGTATCATCCTATTAGCTGTTTGTAAACACGGTTTGCTTGTTAAACCGGTGCATCAAAACAGTGTCTTTGTGCTAAAAAGCACCAAAGCAAAAAGGCTGTTCCACAACGAAACAGCCCTTTTCAATATTAACAATCGTATTCAACGAGCAATTCGTTTTCCACGGAAAGTACACCAGGTGCATTCCAGGCAATACGGCCTGCTTCATCTTTCTGATAGATAGATTCAACTATTCCGGAAAGCGTGACATTATTGCCTTTTACTTTAACCAGGATCTCTTCATCATCAATTGACCAACTCCTGGTTAGCGCATCTTCAATAGCCGCTTTTTCTACCCTGTCGTGAGCTTCAGATTTTATGACAATATTATTTGATACGCCCGTAACCCCCATCAGGTGCTCTACTGATTTATTAGCTGCTTCCTTTTGGGAATTCCATTGTAATTCACCTTCAAGGGTTACCCAACCGTCTTCCACTTTTACTTTTATTTTATCTTCAGGAACTTCCCAGTTCCACTGCCAGGCATTTACGATCTCGTGGGCGATCTCGGTATCACTTTTTTTGCTCAGGCTACCGAAGTTGATGTCGATAGTTTCAGCAACCACTTTTACGCCAGCTACATTTTTAGCCGCGTGTTCGGCGTGTTTCTTCTTGGCATAACTATTTACTGAACCACTTAAGGTAATAACACCATCCTTAGCCGTTACGCCAATCTCTGCTGCACTTAACAATGGTTCCCATTTGATTGCGTTTTGAACGTCTTTCTGTAATTCTTCGTTAGTTTTCATTTGATTTTAGATATAGTAGTTTATAATTATTTTGTTTCAAAGATTGGGGATCGTTATCCCATGACTGGGTTCAGTCGATGGCCACATGCTTTTTACCTAGGAAAAACCTGTCGTTCTTTTTTAGGTCCAGTGTAAGAATGCCGTGATCATAGGATGCGGAAATATGATCTGTCAGTACATTTTCGGGTAATTTAAAAGCGCGACCAAACGAAGATCTTGAAAACTCCCGCCGGGTGAATGTTCCTTCCTCATCACTTTTTTCGTCATCTGTTTCGGCGCTAATAGTTAGCAGGCCGCCATCAGCAGTAATGCTAAAATCTCCCTTTTTAAATCCCGGAGCTATTATTTGAAGTTCGTACTTGTGACCGGTTTCCCGGATATTAACAGCATTATGAAGGGAAACGGGGTTATTTGCAGCCAGGAATTCTTCAACAATAGAGGTTTCACTGGCTTTCTTTGATTTAATTACGTTTGACATATAAATAGATTTTATTTTAGAAATAATAGTCGGTATTCAGGTCGGTTCAATTTACGATAGCTGTCAGTTCAATGGATGACTCCTGAAACACAGGCCTTCTTCTATTTGGCAGGGAGTTTATTAGCCCTTTCGTCCATCTTTTTAATTTCGGCATTATCTCTTTTGATATCGACTCTGATGAGTGCATATAAGCTCATGTAAATATTAGCTATCCATACAAGGGCGAATCCCGCGATTACATAGCCTCTCCAGTTATCGAATAGAAGGTGGTATTCAGTAAAAATCAGGATCAGGATTGTAACGTAGTGGCTGAAGCAATACTCACACGTAAAAAGGTAAAAAAACTTCCTTTCGATGATAGTTTTGCCCTCCCGGCTTCTCTTTGCGAAATATTCGCGTGGTTCACGAAATACCTCTTCATGGGTTACGGTCCATGCCATACAGGCGACGGGGATGGCTAATACGAATAACCAACCAACTTGAAGTGCTATACTCATAAGTTTTTTCTGACAATACCGTTTCCATTCCCCTGGTCAGTATCCAAAGGATGATCCTGAATGAGAGCCCTTGTTGTATTATGCGCACCAGCCTTTCTTTTCCGCAGCCCCGGAACAACCGATGCGGTAGCAAGTGCCAGGAAGATCAGTATAAATACAAGGAAGCACCAGATCATGTCTACTCCCCGAATATGATAAACATTGTACGTCATGGGTATAAATAATTAACGATGAAAATTAGTGTAGCACCAGTTGGTCTTTGAACAAACACCTCTTGGTTAATGCTATTTTGATTTAACAAAGATCACTTGAAGTGCGGCGCAAAAGAGTGATGCCGGGCATCATAATCATTGATACTCATCATTATGAAAATTTAGGGGGTCCAAAAAATTATTGGTGTTTATAGGGAATACGGAGAGTAGAATATTAGACCTATAGCTATTTCTTGCACAGTTACGGTTTTCTCAAAGCGAACCCATTGATTAAATGCAAGCAAGGCAACGGCATGATCTCTTAATAGGATATGGTGTTAATTTGATATCCGGCGTCATTAACGGGTGAGTATGTTAACTTTGAATAAAAAGCCTATGAATACCATGACGACACTTTCTGAAGTGCTAAACCACTTGCAAAAGGAAGGTTATACTACTGATTTTAATTTAAAAGACGACTGCTTGGAATGCGCCAGAAATGATTTAAAAATTCATCCTGAGGAATTTGTCGTGGATAAACATTACCGTTTTGAAGGCCCTTCTGATCCTGCCGATGCAGCCATTGTATATGCTATTTCCTCCATTAAACACAACATTAAGGGCATATTGGTCAATGGCTACGGCACTTCCAGTGACCACCTAACGGAAAACCTAATCAATGCGTTGAAAGAGAAAGATCAACGATAGTAGACCGATTTTACGACTTACCCATACGCCTGAATTCAATTCTTGCAGCAAACAGCTATACGGGAAATGTGAGTGTAAATGTTGTCCCTTTATTTACTTTGCTTATGAACTTAATTTGACCGTTCATCAATTTAGTGTACCTGGTTACGATATTTAACCCTAAACCAGTACCTGGGATTGTTCCGGTATTATGAGCCCGGAAAAAGGCTTCAAAAAGATGCTTCTGATCCTGAACAGGAATACCGATTCCATCATCTTTTACTACGATGGTCAAAACTGTGCCAGATATAGTGGTATTAAAGGCGATATTCGTTTCCTCTCCTGAATATTTTATAGCATTACTAACCAGGTTCATCACGCAATTTTTTAACATGCCCTGATCAATTTTTACTTTACCTGACTTACCTGAATGCTTATAAATGATTCGCTGATTTTGTTTAGCGATCATCTGCATTTCATCAGTAATCGCCTCACTGAATTTGACGACATCAAATGTAGTGAGTTGGCTTTCTACCTTTCCGCCTTCCAACCTTTCCAATGATAAAAAGTCGTTCAGTATCCCGGTAAGATTACCTACAGCAATTTTAATTTTATTAAGGTGGTTTACGATGTTCTCGTTTTGATAAGTTTCTGAATATTTCTCTATGATAGAAGCCGATAACTGAATGGAACTGAGTGGTGTTCTGAATTCATGGGATGCCATAGATACAAAGCGGCTTTTTAGAATGCTTAACTCCTTTTCTTTTTCCAATGACTTGCTTACCTTGTCTTTTCCATCTTCAAGGGCAGCAATTGATTCCTGCAAATTGACATTGCTGATGTCCAATTCATTTAGCAATGTTTTCAGTTCTGTGATATCATAGAAACTAATGATCGCCCCATCCGACTTTTTACTTCCCTTCCTAAGATAAGGCATCGTCATTACCTGATAAATCTTGCCGTCAATTGACTCTGCTTCCTTGGTTATAGTTTTTTCATCGAGGATTACTCTTTTAACATCTTCGATCAGGGTTTCAAACTTGATGTTCGTTGTAATATTACTAAGCGGCCTTCCAATGTCACTTTCCCGGATGTTGATATGCTTAACGGCTCCAGGAGAATATCTTTTAAGCAACAGGTCCTGGTCAACAAATAGCTGACCATTGGTATTACTACGAAAATAATTGTTCAGGTCATCGTTCATGTCTGTTAATTCGTCGATAGTAGCCTGATGTTCTTTATTCACGGTTTGCAGCTCTTCATTTACTGATTGCAGTTCCTCATTGGTGCTTTGCATTTCTTCATTAGCAGATTGCATTTCTTCATTAGCTGATTGCAATTCCTCATTAAAAGACTGCATATTTTCATCTGAAGATTCAATACGTTCATTTGCTGCTAACAACTCCTGCTTTAATTCAGCCACCTGTATTTCCAGGCTAATCAAATGTTCTTTGGTGATCTCATTGATATCCTGTACATTGATGGTATTTTTTTCCTTATGCCAGATTCCTGGAACTGTAAAAAGTATAAGAAGCAGCTTTTCTGCGGATTTGTTGAAATAGAATGGGGTAATAGTGATATTTACCAAACGAGAACTTTTATCAGCTTCCATATTCAAATCAAAAGACTCCAACACTACCCGTTCATTTAATGTTAGAGCTTTATGAGCCGCTGCCTTAAAAATGATGGAGATGCTCTCCGGTAACAACTCATTGAGATTAAAATTAAAAATCTTATTTTTAAGATAAGTGGAAACGTTGCCAAAAGATTGTCTTACTATCAAATCTTCATCTGTGCAAACGCCACTAATGCCGGATTCCCTGATAATTAAACTATTGATCTGATCTGTTATCAATGAAGTGGAAACTGGTAATAGGTCTTTTTTAGGCACGCCTGTTTTTTTCGTCTTCACTTCTTCGATCACATGAGAGGAAAATGCATCAAATTTTACTGCAATTCCGGCCTTATTACTTTTTAAGATATTCCATTTACTGCTGATTTCATCGAAATCGTCTTTCAAAACTGCCGCATTTTCGCTTGGCCCCAGAAACAGGTAACCATCTTTTTTAAGACCAAAATGCAGCATAGAAAAGACTTTTTTTTGCAGAACAACATTTAAATAGATTAACAGATTGCGACAGCTAATCAGGTCTACATTGCAATAAGGGGGATTTCTAACAAGATCATGTTGAGCAAACACCAACATTTTTCGAATCTCATGTTTAATTTTATAAGAATCGTCCTCCTTAGTAAAAAAATTTTGAAGCCTTTGTTTTGAAACCGTTTTTTCAATGGCAACCGGATAAATTCCTTTAGACGCTGTATCCAATGCGGCCTTATTAATATCAGTAGCAAATATCTTAACTTCAATGTCTTTAGGACTTTTCATTAAGTACTCTTTCGCTAAAATGGCAATGGAGTAAGCCTCTTCACCAGTTGCACAACCGGCAACCCAGATTTTTAATACTTCGCTGTTACTCTTAAAGACAGCTGGAATAACTTCTTGCTCCATGATTTTAAAGGCCTCCGGGTTCCGGAAGAAGGAGGTCACACTGATCAGAAAATCATTGGCCAGCAATTCTATCTCGAGTATATTGCCTTTTAGGAATTTGATGTATTTATTAACGGTAGCAAAATTATGTTCAGCCACCCGCCGTTTTATTCGCCTGATAATTGTAGGTCGTTTATAATCAGTAAAATCAAGCGGCAAATTCCCTTTGATCAAGTTGAAGATAACACTGAATTGTTCGTCGGTTATTTCTTCTGATTTTAGATCGGAGGAGGATTTCAACTTACCGTTTTTAACATAATCTTCGATAACCTGGGGCATAGCTTTAGGAGATAACACTAAGTCTGCGCAATCCGTTTCAATGGCAGCCAACGGCATTCCATTAAAGCCTGCGGTATTTGGATCCTGAACAATAACCAGCCCTCCCCCGTTTTTGATAGCTTCGATTCCTTTTGATCCGTCGTTACCGGTACCAGACAAAATAATGCCAATAGCTTTATTACCACGTTCTTTAGCAAGCGACGTGAAAAAATAGTCTATGGTCATGTAAGGTCTTGGCTGGTCTTTTTTGTCTGATAAGATTAACCTTCCGTTTTCAACGATCATAAATTTAGAACTCGGAATGAGATAAACAGTGTTTGCCATAATATCCACATTTTCTATAGCTTCTATTATCCGCAACTTACTATGTTGGGCGAGGATATTAGCCATCTGGCTTTTAAAATCTGAGGAAAGATGCTGTATAAGAATATAAGATACCGCGTCCAAAGGTGTGTAATCAAAAAATGCGGATATAGCTTCCAGTCCACCGGCCGACGCACCAATGGCTATTATGTATTGTTTATCGACAATTTTAGCCATAATTTATAAAACTTAAATGGGGATAGATTCTTGCAAGAAGTGCAGCTTAAATATAAGCTAAATAAAGGGTAATTGTTTTAAGATGGTTTATTAATGATCCGATAGCCTTAGCTGAAAAAAGTCCAGCCAATATACCTCGCCCCAAATTCGCATGGATTTGAAAAGTAATTTATCATAAATGATCAGAAAATAGCCTCGCAGCGATATAATTGGATATTCAGGAGTCATTGACCACCTCGTTCCAGAATATCAAAAATATTATTCCGAAACACTTTGATCATGCTCATACTCTTACGCCTATAATCAATTTGATTATACATATCACACAAACACATGAACCTAGAGCACGGAATTACATGGTCAAGCCTCTCGGAATATCCATCGAGCCCAAGAATCGAAAATATAACTCCAAGATTATCATCCATTCTTCAACTGATAAACATTATCCGCTACATAAGCACGAGCACGGCCCCTGGTATTATTTCCGTGCAGAGATTTCCAGAACGAATATCAAAGGACTGGGCTTTGTAACGGGTATCAGGGAAATTTATTTAGATGATCAATTGGGATGGACGAATAAGGGGCTAAGGATGGATATTCCGGAGTCGTTGATCAATGTGTTCCGGAAATGAGTACAAGGCATTCTGTTACACTTTGACCATGCTATCATCCTGAATTACATTTTTGAAATTTTATATTCATCAACACAATCCAATGGTCTAATGGGCACGGGACAGTATGGTCAAGCATGCCGGAATATCCACCCCTGATCAGGCCGGGTGAAGAATTGCAAAACTTGCCGATATTCATCGCCCATGGGAAAAACGACCCGGTATTACCTTTAACTTATGCAACTGATGCACTCGCTTATCTGCAAACTTTAACCAGCAACATTACCTACCACGAATATGATATGGCCCATACCGTGGGTGAAAAGGAACTTGCTGACCTTATTGATTGGCTATTGGCTAAAACTGCTTAAATTGCGGAAATAATTTATCCGCATGCGCTCATCTTTTCTATTTGACAACTTTAATAAATATGCCAGAATAACGGAGTCGGATTTTGAACAGATCGAAAAGGTAATGTCAAAAAGATTCGTAAAAAAAAGAAGGACTTTATTGACAGCTGGAGACGTTAGCCGCTACATCTATTTTATTGAAAAGGGGGCGCTTCGATCTTTTACGATCGACAAAGAGGGTACTGAGCATGTCATTCAACTGGCACTGGAGGATCATTGGATTGCGGACCTTTACAGCTTTGTTACCCAGGTGCCGGGTAATGTCAATATTGAAGCCATTGAGGACAGCGAAGTTTTGCTTTTGCCGCATCATGAACTTGACCTGCTTTACGATCAGGTCCCGGCTTTAGAGCGATATTTCCGTCACT
This sequence comes from Mucilaginibacter cryoferens, assembly GCF_014205845.1. GTDB lineage: Bacteria > Bacteroidota > Bacteroidia > Sphingobacteriales > Sphingobacteriaceae > Mucilaginibacter. The sequence goes on along the minus strand of NZ_JACHCR010000018.1, from coordinate 111,329 downwards.
TATTCCAGCGCGCCTATGTGGGCTTACAACAGCGGCTGAATACCACAGTGAGCCTCAATGCTGAGGATCGTTACAGGATGCTGATCCATGATTTTCCCCAGGTTGCAGCTCGTGTACCGCTTATCTATGTGGCATCTTTCCTGGGTATTACCCCGGAAAGTTTAAGCCGGATCAGGAAACAGCTTTTTCATTAGCGGGCCTAAAATAAAATGCAGTTATACCTGCCTAAACATTATTGGCTCCTAATTCCTTTCAGGAAGTGCTTTTTTAATAAACCGGAGAGGTCAGCTATTTCAAAAGGTATGGAAATAAAACTAACAACTATTTTAAATCCTTTAATTGATTCAATATCAAATCCAATTATTGAGCAAATGTGTGTTTTGAATAAAGAAAGGTCGTGAATACGATACCATACTGGCCTCGAACCAGTTTCCTCAACTATTTTATGAATTTTACAAATGTCCTGTTCTGCATTATTGTAAGAAAATTTAAATTATAAAAAATGCTATCAATTTTTCAATTGATGGCATTTGCTCCCCAACTGGACATAATTCGAACCATTTGGTGGAACAATTGAAGCTTTTAAATGAATTACAAATAGCTTAGATCGATTCGAATCCAATGGGGTTCTCCTTAGTTTGGTTCCCCAGACTGGGCTCGAACCGACCTGCTGATAAAAGAAAATAGACTTTTACTTTTTTAATATTATTTATATATTTGACTTAACAATTAGAGTTATTTGCTATTGCGCTATTCGTAGAGTAAAAGACTTTTGAAAATGTAAAATACTGATTACCAACACACAAGAGTCGAGGTTCACAAACCTAACTCTCCGCCAATGGTAAAATGAAAAAAATGCGCTATTCGTAGTGTTCAAGTTCAAAACTTACCAAAAACAGCATCAGTGAAGCGGAAACGCAATAGGTTCAAAACCCTAGCTCTCCTTAAGAAAAATTCTAAAATAATTTTCATCTTTAAAATTATTTTAAAGATTCTCTATCAGATCGAACGTTTATTATATTTGTATTTAACGATTAATGGCTAAATATGTTGTTGTATAAATCGTTGAATGACCTTTTGGTAATTTATAACTTATTATAAATTAGGAACTTACAAAGCGGGTTCGATTCCCGCTCTGGGTACTGAACGGGAAAGATGCAACGGCTTGCATTCTTTCCCTTTTTTTTCATGCCTTAACTGCTTGTTAATCTGAAAGATAAGCTTAGCAGGTTCACTGATTCGCCCGGTTCGATAAGCCATACCGGATCAGTCGGAAAAGCTGGGTGCGAGGCTATCTATGTTCCCCCAAGAATTAACTTTTAAAAGAATATTTTCATTTCATTTCATAAGTGATCACTTTATAGACCGCAGGAGTTTGAACTTCTGTATTCTTAGCTGATTCCAATGCAGGTTGATTTGGTCCTGGTTGAGGAGGAACTATTTGCCCTTCTAAAGTTTGAGCAATCATCGTTTTACGCCCTGTTATAATCAGACATTCATGATGCCAGGTTTCGTCACCATTAAGCATACGGGTAGTTCCCCATTGTTCTCCTTCAAACCTCCCTTCAAACACCTGCCCAAGGCGAATATTTTTCGATGGATTTCCCGATTCAAATTTTAGTCGTGCTGTAATGCCTGCTACTATATATTCATCCGGAGCGGTTTGAATAACCAGACCATATCCTGTATTATCCCAATTATTATATTCTACAATTACTTTATCCCCGCCAAATACAAGTGTGTCGGTAGTCCTGTTCTTAGTGCGCATAAAACCCCGCATTTTACCGGTACCTTGATATTTTATGATGTATGGCATTAATTCATTGATTACAGAGATGGCCTGCCGATAAGCTAAATTGGGATAAGCATCTTCAATCCCAAAAGGAGAAAAGCAAATGGCATCATGTTCTGCATAGGCATAAAAAGCCCGGGACTGTTCAGTAGTGCTTTCGGGAATAAAAAGCGGATTATCCGAACGATGATACATCGACAATATTTCTTTATAGTTAGGTGCATAAATATCAGGTGCACATAAATCGATGTCGGGAGCAATGGCTTTGTAAATATCAATTACCCTGGAAACTGGCCCTCCGTTTGGATATACCCCGGGTAAATCAGTGTTTTTTTGAACCAACCAGGCATTGACATACATCGGAAGGTTTAGTTCTTTTTTACCTGAGCGACATATTTCATTTATATATTTGGCATATTGCCATGTCATGAAGAAGTTTTGTGCACTTTTCATTGTATCAGCAAATATTTCAGACCATGTACCTCTGGTTTTGCTCCCGTTTTTTTGCCAAACATATTTCATTTCGGGACTTAAATTATTGATGTTTTTTTGCAAATAGCGGATTAAAGTTTCCGGTACCTGGGAATGAAATAAGTCCAGTGCTTGTTTATTGTAATCTATATCCTGGAATGCCCCAACTTCATTTTCGGCTTGGATCATTACAACCGTATGTTCCTTGTCTACTTCTTTTATTCGTTTCATCAATTGCACAAATACCTTAGCATCTGCAATTTGCGCTTCCTTGCAAAAAGGTGAAATTACTTCGCCGGTGCTTCCATTACTTTGCTTCAGTTTAAAAAAACGTTTTGAATCCTTTTTTACCCAAAGTGGCGGGTAAGTGGAAAGCCCGTTTTTCCAGCTTCCAAACCATAGCAGACAAAGTTTTAGTTTGTTTCGACGAGCCTGGGATATGATCCCGTCAATAATAGAATAATCAAATTTACCCTCCTGAGGTTCGAATTGTTCCCATGCAATAGATGCGAGAACAGTATTAAGTCCCATTTCCTTTAATTTGGGGAAAATGGGTGCCAAATAGGTTAAATTGGATGATGTAGAGTTATGTAACTCTCCGGCAACCATAATAAATGGCTTACCATCAACATACAACCTGGTTATATTACCCTCATGTTTCAATTGAGGTAATTCCTGCGCCGTTAAATAATTAAATTGTAAAACTGTGGAAAATAAAAGGGTAAGTAGCGTAAATCTTTTCATAATATAAATTTTTCATCGTTCATCATGTTAATGCCCAAGTGTTTTAATATTTAAAATAGCCTCTGATAGATCGGGGGAACTAACCGTCAATTTAATATCACCCGCGCCGTGAGTACTTTTTATTATAACCAGCGCTCGTCCGTGCCAGGCTTTGTGCGTATTTCCAACGTACGGGTCCGTATCTTTCATATCCGCATTGGCCACTCCGGCAATTATTCCGGGGCCGTCAATTTTGAAAAGCAGGCTGTTTGCAGCATTTGGCTGAAGTACACCGTCCTTGTCGGTTATCTCTATGGCAACATATGACAAGTCCTGTCCATTGGCGATTATCTCTTTCCGATCAGCGGTTAGTTTGATTTTTGCAGCCTCCCCCGAGGTTTGCAAAACGGTTGATTCAAGCTCTTTATCGTTATCCACACCAATGGCTTTAAGCTGGCCGGGCGTGTAAGGCACTGTAAATTCAGCTTTATATTCCTGTTCCTCAGTCGTTGACTTTTCTCCAATTAACTTGTTGTTGAGGTACAGGCGTACCTTAGGGTACTTCGAATAAACTTCTACCTTAATCGCCTTTCCCAAATACTCGGGCCAGGTCCAGCTTTCCCAGGTTGGCCATACAGACCACCACGTTGTCTTAATCTCCAGCGGATCGGGCTCAGACTCACGAACAGCCATGTAGAGCTTTTCGGTATTATTATATAACAGGTTACGGTAGTGCGAAATCGGCTTTCTCCACCCAATCAAATCAATATCGCCACAATAGGCACCATGCCAGGGAAAAAAATCATGTTCCCAGTGTTCACCGGGTACATCGCCCGAATAATACCAACGGCCTATCCCCGATTCTCCGAGATAATCCATAGCTGTCCAAACAAAATCCCCAAGCACATAATTGTTGCTTTTTACCAGTTTCCAGTTTGCAAAAGCATCCCTGGGGTACGACTCCGTTTGAACGATCATCCGTGAAGGTACCCGCTTATGATCAGCAGACGCGCTCCATAAATGATAATTATAACCACCTACATTATGGGCCGCCATAAGGGAATCAAGCGTTGCCCAATCTTTACCATTAGCTACAATAGCCGATGTAACCGGTCGGATAGTGTCTATCTCTTTTATAGCATCTGCAAGCATTTTGGCTGTTTTTACAGCGTCCGGACTCCCCCTCTCTACTATTTCGTTACCTATGCTCCACATTACAATTGAAGGGTGATTACGATCCCGTAAAACCATAGCGTCTAAGTCGCGTTTCCACCACTGGGCGAAATATTGCGCATAGTCCTGTTTGTTTTTGCCTGTTCTCCAGCAGTCAAACGATTCATCAACAACCAATAGGCCTAACTTGTCGCAGGCATTTAAAAAAGCCTCGGAAGGGGGATTATGAGAAGTTCGAACCGCGTTAAAGCCTGCTTCTTTGAGCAATTCCACCTTACGTTCCTCGGCGCGGTCAAAAGCGGCAGCCCCCAGGCAACCATTATCATGGTGTACACACCCGCCATTGAGTTTTACTGTTTTGCCATTAAGCTGAAATCCATTTTCAGGTGTAAATTTTATGGCACGTATGCCAAAACTCGTTTCCGTTTTGTCAATTACATTTTTATTTAGGATGATACTTATTTGTGCATCGTATAAACGAGGTGATTCCGGCGTCCATTGCTGTGGTTTTGCTACAATAATGGTTTGCGCAACTTCTTTCTCGCTATTTGCAGCCAGTTCAACCTTTACCTGGTTATTTCCTGCATTTTTAGAATTTGCATCCTTTAACCAGGTGCTAAGAGCAATACTTTGAGGTAAATCACTTTCGTTTTTTAGCAATGTTTTAATTTGAACAGTTGCTTTTTGGGGTGACACATCAGGGGTTGTAATGGCGACTCCCCAATTGGCTATATGTACAGCATCGGTAACGTTCATCCAAACGTGGCGATAAATGCCTGAACCACTGTACCACCTGCTGTTCACTTGTTGCGAATTGTCTACCCGCACCGCTATCACATTTTCATTATTAAAATCTAAATCAGGCGAAAGGTCGTAACTAAAGGATGAATAGCCATATGGGTAAATTCCAAGTGATTTTCCATTGATAAACACTTCAGAATTCATATAGACCCCTTCAAAATAAATGGAAACTTTTTTGCCTTTCCATTCACCGGGAACTTTGAAAGTTTTCTTGTACCAGCCAATACCTGCCGGAAAATATCCCCCCGCCCCTCCCATAGGATTTTTAGGGCTTATTTTACCTTCGATACTCCAATCGTGCGGTAAATCAAGGCTCCGCCAGCCCATATCGTCAAAATCCCTTGATTTTGTCGATGCCATGTCTCCCTGAAAAAATTTCCAGTTATAATCAAATAGTTGTTTCCGTTCAATTTTAACGGCATTTTGAGCCTGACACGCGATGCTAACAGCCAAAAACAGTAAGCCTGTTACTATTGCTTTAACATGATGTTCTATACAGTAAGTTTTATGCAACTTCATAGTGATGTTTTATTCTTTGAGGAAATAATATTTTAATCTTATTGGACTTTGATAACAACTTCAGCTCCTTTAAGGGTTTTGGATTGAGCTTTTAACCGAATTTCCCCTGGCTGCTTATTGGATTGAACCAACACCAGGCAATATCCGTTGAAAGCCATCCGCTGGCTGGCTTTATCCGGTTCATGACTGCTGGGGTTACCATTGCCTGTGCCGATAATTCTTCCCGGGCCTTCAATTGAAAACTTTACCAGGTTCGCCGCTGTAGGGACTATCCTTCCTTTGGCGTCTTTAAGTGCCACCTGGATGACAGCAACGTCGGCACCGTCAGCTTTAAGTAAGCTGCAATCGCTCTTCAGTGCCAACTGGGCCGGGGCAGTTGTTGTTTCAACAATGTCGGTTGTTACCAACTTTCCGCCTTTATATCCCCTGCTTTCAAGTTTACCGGGCTTATATACAAGACTCCATATCAGTTTGGTATAAGGAGTTGTTTTTTGCCTGCCTATACTTTTGCCGTTGAGCAATAGCTCTACTTCGTCGCAGTTGGTGTAACAATGCACCTTTATGCTGTCTCCATCTTTGCCGAGCCAGTTCCAATGGGGGAAAATATGAACAACCGGTTCGCTCGTCCAGGCCGCTTTGTACGCGTAGTACCCATCTTTGGGGAAACCGCATATATCCATAAACCCGAAATGAGATGTAACACATGGCCATTGGTATGGAGTAGGCTCACCCCGGTAATCAAAACCTGTCCATACAAACAAGCCTCCCAGATAGGGATATTTAACAATGTCTGCCCAGTCTTCACCAGGCAGCGGCCCCCAGTTGGGTTGCCATAGCCCGAGGTTTGAGACATAACCTTTACCCAAATCGTTCTGATACTCACCGCGGGTTGAAATGAAGCTTGTGGCTTCTGTACAAAACTCAATTCGGTTGGGATATTTTTCATGGTCTTTCACATACGCCAGCCCCTTATCTCCATAATTATAACCCACAACATCCAGCACATCACTATAACCACCTTCGTTCCGTCCGTGATTCATGGCGGCAGTCACCGGGCGGGTAGGGTCTATTTTATGGGTGATATCAACCAGTGTTTTTAGTACCCTGGCCCCGGTCACCGTGCCTTGAATCCATTCCTCATTTTCCATACTCCACATAAATATTGACGGGTGGTTGCGATCCCGGTATAACATGGCTTTCAAATCCTTTGTCCCTTCTTCAGAGCTGGACAACATGCGGTTTTCGTCCAATACGAGTAACCCCATCCTGTCGCACATATCAAGCAGTTCTGGCGTGGGAGGATGATGGGAACAACGATAAGCATTGCTGCCCATTTCTTTGAGCAACTTTAATTTGTATTCGTTTATTTTATCGGGGAGTGCCACACCAATCCCGGCAAAATCCTGGTGGTTACAAGTGCCCTTCACAGGGTAAAGCTTTCCGTTTAAAAACACCCCGTTACGGTTTATCTCGATTGTCCTTACCCCAAAAGTGGTTTCGTAATTGTCGACGACTATCCCGTTTTCAGAAACTTCAGTCAGTATCTTATAAAGATTTGGTGTTTCGGGTGTCCAAAGCAAGGGCTTTTGAATAGTTCCTTTTTGTGAAAGTTCAGTAGTGCTAAACGGGTCAATTATTTGCGATGAAGTTTTTGTATCAAGCACCATTCCTTTATTATCGACAATTTTAGAGACGAGTGTAATGTTTTTAACTACGCCGTATTCGTTTTTAATATTGGTTTTTACGTTTACAGCAGCTTCATCAGGCCACGCTAAAGTTGTAGTAACATAGGTACCAAACCGGTCAACATGGAGCCTGTCGGTTTTATTGAGCCAAACGTGCCGGTAAATCCCACACCCTTCGTACCACCAGCCTTCGTATTCGGTTGCGTCAACCTTTACAAGAATAACATTTTTGCCTTCGTTACCGTAACGCAAAACATCTGTCAAATCATAGTTGGAAGGGGTATAGCCGCTTTGGTGCGTGCCTAAAAGCTGACCATTGACCCAAACGGTGCTGTTTCTAAAAATCCCGTCAAATTCTATAGATATTTTTTTTCCTTTATCGGCTTCCGGTATTTCAAACTCCTTTCTATAAAAGCCTGTCCCACCAGGCAAATATCCGCTTACGGCAGGCGAGCTCCCGATTGATTTATCATTAACAAAAGTCCCCTCCACACACCAATCATGCGGCAGGTTTATTTCCTTCCAGTCTTCGGGTTTAAATGTTGCTGCTTTATCAACATCGGTATAAGCAACAATGACTTCTTTATTTGTTTCAACTTTGACATTGATATCTGTCAAACCTCCATATCCCGCAGCTTTCACTGCCCGTTTGATAGCGATATCGCCTTTGTGAAACTTCCAGCTAAAGTCAAAATTATCTCTTGTCCTTTCAGACCCGGCATTTGACCTGTCCTGTGCTGTTACATTTAAAGCCAATAAAACTGCAAACAAGAGCGCTATTCCCCGCAGTAGCATATTAAATAATTGATTATTAATTTGATATGTGTATTCATCATTTAAATGGATAACCGGCTCCACAAATGCCGGATAATAACATTAGGGCTGGCTTGTAATCACATCAACTTCGGCATATCCTGTATTATCGTTGCCTTCTGTATTTTTCAAAGCCCTCAATTTAATATAGCGTGCTTTTACAGCCGCAAAGTTTTTAATTTGTATCAGAGGATTGTTTTTGATATTGGAGAACTCTCCTTTATCAACCAATTTCCATTCTTTAGTGTCGGCAGATACATAAAATTGATAGTTGGTAATAATGCCAGGGCCCCATAAACCAGGATCTGGCAAATACCTGAAACCAGCCAGGCTTTCTTCTTTTCCCAGGTCGATCACCAAATCAACCGGCATTTTTTTCTCTTTATCCTGGTGCCATACTGTAGAGGGATCTCCATCTAAAATTGCGTTAGCCTTTTCGTCGCTTATTCCTAAAATTTTCCAATCGGTGCGGGGCAGGTCAAATTTCTCCTCAACTTCAGGGCTGCTTTTCCCCGTGGTAGCGTCGCCGGCAATTGCCTTTACATCCAGCTTCCCGTCTGTTTGAAACGGTCCGGCATATTTTTTTGAACCTGTGGTGGGCGCACTTCCATCCAATGTGAAGTAAACCACCGATTCTTTGTCTGCCGGGGTTATGATTATTTTACCGGATTGATCCCTGATAATAGCAGGTGCCGTTAAAATCTGCGGTGCGTCATAAACACCGATATTGGAAATAAGAGGACAACTTTTAGAATCGGTAATATTTAACCGAACCTTTGTTGCCTTCACACTCGGGAATGTAAGAATACGTTTGTAGCCAATCGTTGTCGCATTGGCTACTTCCTTCCAACTGCCATCAACCTGGGCTTCAACCGTGAATGCTTTCACCCTTTGCCCCAACTGGATATATTCCTGCACCAGGAAACGATTAAATGTAGTTGGCTTACCCAAATCGATAGTCAGCGAAGCAGTTTTCACATCATCGTCCGTTACCCAATAAGTATCTTTATTATTATCAACAGCTTTGTCGGCACCAAATTCTTTATTGTTTCCACGAACGTTGGAAGCAGTTGTTTTCTTTATTTTAGCCAGGTCTACCGCAAAGGCTTCGTTAACCGCTTTACCAAATTCTGAGGCTGCTTTTTCATCTCTTTCATTGATCAAACCATTGGGCATGATAGGGAAGTTAAGCAAGAAGGTAGCATTGCGCCCAATGGAGTGATAGTAAGTATCCATCAGCTGAGGCAACGTTTTTACCTTAGTGTCTTCAGCGGGGTGATAAAACCACTCTGGCCTGATAGAAGTATTTACTTCAGCAGCCACCCATGCATTACCGTTTTCTAAACCATGATGTAACATATTCCAGGTTACTTCGCCCGTAGCATTGAGCAGGCTCCAATTGGTTTCGCCTACATAACCTGCTTCCGTTCCTACCCAACGAAGATCGCCTCTATCTCCACCATCGTTCCAGATTACGCAATTTGGCTGTAGTTTATGGATAAGGGCATAGGTATTCTTCCAGTCATAATAGGTTGTCCGGTCAATAGTACGGGTTTCATTAGCACCGCCATAATAACCCGAACCGCCATTAGCGCCATCAAACCATACCTCGAAAATGGGCCCATAATTAGTCAGCAGTTCAGTAAGCTGATTCCTGAAATAGCTAATGTATTCGGGCTTGCCATAATCCGGATCGTTTCTGTCCCAGGGCGATAAATAAATGCCCAATTTCAAACCATATTCTTTACAGGCGTCGGCCATTTCCCTCACCACATCACCTTTGCCATTTTTCCATGGTGAATTTTTAACAGAATACGCTGTATATTTTGACGGCCAAAGGCAAAAACCGCAGTGATGCTTCGCGGTGATGATGATTCCTTTCATACCTGCTTCTTTGCAGCTACGTGCCCATTGGCGGCAATCAAGATCTTTCGGATTAAACAAGTTCACATCTTCGTTACCAAATCCCCAGGATTGATCAGTGTAGGTATTCAATGAAAAATGCACAAACGCATAGGATTCCATTTGCTGCACAAGCAGTTGGTTACTGGTTGGGACCGGACCAAATGGTTTAGGCGCACCGATTTGAGCACTGCAAAACACAGTTGGGCATAAAGAAAAAACGATTCCCAGGAAAAAATTTCTATTCATAAATTCATAATTATTACATCTTTACTTCAATCTTTTGCTTCAATTGATGTTGGTTGCGAAAGATCACTATTTCGGTATTTTTCCCGACCGCGCCCCGGGCTTCCAGCAGATCTTTAAGATTGTCAACCTGCCGGTGATTAAAAATTAATATTACATCATTGGCCTGAAGGAATACCGACGCGGCCGATCCACGTGCAACTGAGAGTACCAACACGCCTTTGATCTGGCCCATGCCGGTTGCAGATTGCTCGCCGGCTGTGCTCAGGTTTTTAATCCTGGCACCCATGAAATCTATCGTATCATCTTCGCTTAAATTACCAGTGACTACTATTGCCGGGAAAGACGGTTTCCTGGCAATAGCTTTCAACCGCGCGGAAACAACTCCGAAATTATCCATCGCGAAATTTTTGAAACCGACGGATAACGCAGCAGCACCCTCTTTCACGCGAAAATCTCCTTTTTCAGAATTTTCAAAGGTTAGGGGGCCCTGCACCGAATGACTATCCGTTCCGCGCAAACGTGCTTCAGCCAGTGAAACGGAATCAGGAAAAGCGTTATCATCAACTTCTTTTCCCCAGGTGGTGATACCTATAGGCAGGTATCCCGCCCCGACTATATTATAGCGAAAGATATCATGGCTGTTTTTAAACCACACATGAGGGTGAAAAGTACTATTAACCATGATGTTATTCTCAACAATACGGTTTACGCCCTCGCGCAGCTTAATACCCCCGTTTAAGCACAGGTTATTGTAAATATGATAATTACTTGATCCGTCGTCCAGGTCGATATCCCAACCGTGGTCGCAGCGGAACCGGTTGTTACGAATGATAATCGGCTTCACTACATCAAGGAGCGCTATGCCGGGGTTTTCGGCAACAATTGAATCAAGCTTTTTCTTATCAGCTTGCCAGTAACGGTCGCGTCCCCAGGAATTAAATGAACCATGGTCTCCGGTTTCCTTTACGGTATTAAACACATCGTTAAATTCAATAATATGCCCTCCCCAGGTCCCTTCACTTACGTTTATACCGGCACGGGGCACATCGTAAATGGTATTGTGGCTCACCGTGATGTCCTGGCACATAGATAGCTCCACACCTGTTGATTGTTTTTCTACGAAACCGAGATCAAACATCAGGTTATCATAAACTTTACAGTCCTTTGGGTAATTGTTTGTTTTTGGCCCGGGCGTACGGTCAATTTCCGTTGATGGTATGTACTCGTTATATTCAAAGCTGGGCGAACGTACCGCACCCGGATCGCCGACAAAACAAATGCCGCTTGCACCAATTTCGGAAATCTGGCACCCGGACACTTCACAGTCGCGGTTGAATTTGCTAAAAAAGACGGCATTGCTGCCCAAATCATGCAGCACACAATTTTCGAGGTGGCAACGTACCGCACCTTCGTAAAATACTGCCGCACCCCGATAAATCGTCCAGTCGCTGCGCAGCAATGGCTCCTTGTTTTGCATAAAAGCGCGTACCGTCTCCGTTAATGTAAGGCCGGATATAGTAATATTTTTAACCGGCTTTTCTTCCGCCCCCCTAAATTCAAATAAATGGGCAATCTGAGGTGTTTCAAACTTTGCAGTTTTTAAATCAAGGCCTTTAGGCGGTAAATAATATAAGATTTTCGTTTTCTTGTTATAATACCATTCGTTGACTGTATCAAGCTCTTCAAAAACATTCTCTGTATACCGATATTTTTCATGCATGCCCGAACGCCGGTTATTTTGCCAACCCCCTTCCAGTATCGGTTCGCCGTGGGTGTCTTTTCCTGTAATGATATAATGAAAATCACCCCATTTGGCGCTGTGCAGGGCATGCACGTATCCACCCGCAGGCGACTTCCATCTTGCAGCCCGTTCTTTGCTCACGGCATCGGCTGCTGTACCGCCGAGAAATTGAGCCGAAGGGTCATAGTTTGGGTAACGGGCCATCCGCTGTAATTTTCTGTTCACAAACAGTTCATCGAAAACAAGGTCATGACCAATCTTAGCCTGCCAGATACCATTTTTATATACCGTCCAGTTCAAACCGCCTAATATAGCGCCGCCGCTTATGATAACCTTCTGGTGGTCAACATTCGTCAAAGTAAGGGGCTCATTATCCTTCCTTGAATCGGCAGAACGGAACACCACAGGATTACTCAAATAATAGGTACCTGCATAAAGCCTGATGAAAACGGCGCCCGAAATTTTCCGCGCCCTGATCAATGCACCGCTTATAGAAGCAAATGGGGCGCTTTGGGTACCCGGATTGCTATCATTACCGCCGAGGGAAACATATAAATTAGTTTGTGCGCTGCTGCCGGCCGGCCATAGGAAAACAGCAAGCAATAGTGATGTTACGATTAAGTTCTTAACTTTCTGCATTTAATGTTATTAGGTCTAAACCTACTTTATTTCTATAAACTCGGGCTCGTATGGCGCAACAGTAAAATTGCCATCATAGCTTTTATCCAAAAGAATACTCTGCGATTTTCCGCTCATTGGGATTTCTTTTGGTTCTCCCGTCACGTTCAGGTATAAAAAATGATTCTTGTCAATTTGCCTGGCCATAACACCAACGGGTACCTGTGGCCCCTTTTTAATACCCAGTTCATCTATCAGTTTATCAAGCAAGGAGCCCAATACCTCACCACTTGCAGGCAAGCCAACATAAATTGCCCTGCCTTTGCCGTACTTGTTAGCCGTAATAATTGGATAATCTTTATCTAAACTGGTTATGCTTCCGAGAATTTCAGCACCTTTGGATTCAATAACGTCATATCGGCTTGATTCTGTTCCGATAGTTTTCCCTATGTAATTTAGTTCAATTTTTTTTCCTCTTAACGATGCGCGGGATATTTCATTCATCGGCTCTGTTTCTTCATAACCGGCTACCCGTATCCCAAACACATCGCTTAAACGCCCGGGATGGGTGGATGCAAATACTTTCCCGGTTTCGTCAACCACGGCAGAATTACTTGTCATCACAACCGTGCCCCCATTTTTTACAAAATCTCTGATTTTATTAGCCGTTATTTCATCCATTACAGTTACCCCTGGCACAAAAAGCAATTTATACTTTAATGGGCTTTTACTGATCTCAACAACATTGGCATCCATGTTACGGTTATAAAACAGATTCCAGCAACCCTGTAACTGTTGGTCCTGCGCTTCGGGGAAAGAACTGCTGGCTATCTGGCTTGGAAAGGAGAATGCCAGGCCAACTTCCGGGCTGGCCTTGTAGGGAAAGTATTTTTCGATCTTTTTAAATTCCGTTGCTATCTTTTTATATTCTTCATATTTACGGTTAGGAACTCCATCCCAATCAAGCATCCCTTCCAGATATTGTTCTTCGCCCGACCACATACTTTGCCAGGTCCATCCGCAAACCACTTGATTGCCGTACATCAGCGTGGCATAGGCCGATTTTCTGATGGAATTGGGAACGGCGGTCATTGTAGTAAACTCACTGCACCAGAAAGGATTGGTACTTTCAAACTGGATACGGGAAATTCCGAACAAGGCATTCATCACCCCCCAATTGGTAGTTAAAGAATTCCCGGGATAAAAGCCCGCGCCTCCACGGGACATCTTGCCTGAATAAGCGATCTGCGAATAGTCAAAATATTTCAACGAGCTGTAATACCAGGCATTGGTATTAGTAAGCACACCAGGGGCATTGGTATTTACCCTGTCAAGTACTTTGAATAAGATCTGGTTAACTTCGTCTGATATAAAACGCCTGAAGTCTAAAATTTTCTCCGGGGAACCATTTTTTTCACCGGTTACGGGTAGCCCTACCTCATCAAAATCGTTAATCTTTCTTGACCAACGCTGCGTAGCCCATGCTCTGTTAAAATTATCTAAGGTTGCATACTTCTTCGTTAGCCAAGCCACAAACCTTTTTCTTACGGCTTCTGAGTATGAAATAGGGCCGTCACCAGATTCGTTATCGACACCAAAAGCTAATAGGGCCGGATGTTTAGCATAATGTTTTGTAAGTGTATCCGCATAACGCACAGCGTATTTTTGATACATCGGATCGCCTACATCTTCCATGTAGCGATGGTTGGGATATTGCGCATTACCCCCTGGACTGGTAACATCAATTGAGGGATATTTATGGTGCAGCCAAATAGGTGCCGGACGAATGGCAATATCAAGGACCACCTTAATCCCCGCTTTATTCATCATGTCCATCACAAAATCAAACCATTGAAAATCAAACTTACCTTCAGAAGGTTCATAACTATCCCAGGCCAGGTGGCCCATCCTAACCACCTTGAATCCGGCAGCTTTCATCAACCCAATGTCTTTTTTTATTTTTTCCTGATCTTTATCATCATGTGGATGATAATTGGTGCCAACGTATAATTCCTGAGCTTTAACCGATAAGATGGCAAGCACGAACGTTGAAACTACCACCAGCTTTTTGATTTGTATTTTCATTTATTTAACTGATATTTTTACTGTTTTTTAAATATTACGCGATGAATTGCCTAACCGCAGCATAAATTCCCTTGTTATTTGTTTAGCAGGTCATAGCAAATCCATACAGAAAGAAGCATGGCGGTCGATAATTGGTTCTCCACTTAATTCATGATAACGAATTAATAATGGGTGAGTCAAACTTACCTTAAAGAATCCCCTAATGTTTTATTTAAAGGGACTTTTTTTTATACAAAACCGACATTTGTTTGTCAATTGGAATTTGTTTCTGAGTATGACAGCATCCAGATTGATGTTTATTCAACCGATATTTTTACCGTTTTTGAAATATTGCGTGATGAATTACCTAATTGCAGCACAAATTCGCCGGCTTCAACTTTCCATGATTTTTTTCCTTCATCATAAAAAGCCAGATCACTAACCTTTACAGCCAGTTCAACTGTTTTCGTTTCTCCAGGTTGCAGGAAAACCTTTTCAAAAGCCTTCAATTCTTTTTCAGGACGCAAAACCGAACAGACCAGATCGCTTACATACAATTGCACAACCTCGGCACCGTAACGGCTACCAGTATTTTTAACCACCAATTTTGCATGGATGATATCATTCTTCTCATAGATCTTCTTGTCTGTAGAAAAATTATTGAGCGCAAAACCGGTGTAAGAGAGCCCGTACCCAAAAGGAAACTGGGGCTGGATTTTCTTAGTATCAAACCAACGATACCCCACCAGCACATCCTCCTCATAATTCACTTTCAAATCTTTTCCGGGAAAATTGCCCAAAGCATGGGCGGGCGACTGATCAAGCGCCACCGGTATTGTAAAAGGCAATTTGCCGGATGGATTCACCTTGCCGCTTAATATATCTGCCACCGCATTACCAGCCTCCATGCCGCCATACCACGACCATAAAATAGCGGGCACCCGGTTAACAATATCCGCCAACTTTACAGGCGAACCGGCTACTATTACTACCACTGTATTAGGGTTTGCTTTTGTCACTTCCTGCATCAATACTTCCTGCCCATAAGGCAGGTCCATGTTTTGTTTGTCAAAAGATTCCGTATCAAAATCATGGTTTAACCCTCCGAAAATGATAACAACGTCTGATTCCCGGGCAACTTTTACAGCCTCTTTAATCAATTTCCAATCAACATTCTCTGAATTTCCCTGGCCCCTATTGCTGCCTTCTTTGAATGTAGATTGTTTTTCATATCCCTGGGCAAAATTTATTTTTACGTGGGCGCCAAACTTTTGCTTAATGGCCTGCAAGGGAGTTATTTCATATAATGCTTTTATTTCGGAGCTAAGCCCTGCCCCGCAATGTTTGCGGGTAGCGTTGTCACCAATAATAGCAATCGATTGTATTTTGTTAAAATTAATAGGCAGAATATCGCCTTTGTTCTGAAGTAATACCGCGGCTTCGGCAGCAGAATTGTAAGCTGCCTTTTGATGCTCAGGTGTATTCATTTTTCCCTTTTCGCGGTGTTCTTCATCAAACATTTTTGTTTTGAACATTACACGCAACACATCCGCTACTTTTTCGTCAACTACCGATATGGGTACTTTTCCTTCTTCTACGGCTTTTATCAACGGATTGGCAAAATACCATTCGTTGTAATCTTTTATATCGGTGCCCATTTCAAGGTCGAGCCCGCTTAACGCGGCCTTTACCGTACTATGTGCCGCGGCCCAATCGGTCATTAAAACGCCTTTAAATCCAAATTCTTTCCGAAGAATTTGCCTGTTCAAATATTCGTTTTCCGAACACCAGTCGCCCCGGAACTTATTGTAAGCAGCCATAACGGTATAAGCGCCTCCTTCGGTAACAGCGGCTTTAAAACCCGGCAAATAAATTTCACGAAAAGCCCTTTCGCTTACTTGTACATCAACAGAATCGCGATGCGTTTCCTGGTTATTGGCTACCCAGTGTTTTACACTCACCGCAACATCTTTAGACTGCAGGGCTTTGATGTAAGCAACGGCCATCCTCGAAATAAGAAAAGGGTCTTCGCTCATGTATTCGAAATTACGGCCACCAAGTGGCGAACGGATAATGTTGATACCAGGCCCCAGCAGCACATCCTTTTGCCGGAAACGGGCTTCTTCGCCTAATACCAGCCCTTGTTTTGAGGCCAGTTCAGGATTCCAGGTTGCAGCAAGGGCTGTTCCCGGAGGAAAGCAGGTTGCCGAATCAGTAGTCCAGCCAGCATAAGCCCAGTCGTGCCTGTTAATTTCTGCGCGCACACCATGCGGACCATCACTCAGCGCCAATTCAGGGATCCCTAACCTCTTTATCCCCGAAACATAAAACTTGGAATTCGCATGCAAAAGGCTCACCTTTTCCTGCAAAGTCATCTGGTTGATCAGGAGCCGGATTTTTTCTTCTTGTTTGCTATTATTCAAACTCTGCTGTGCATTTGCCATTCCTGCTGCCAGCAGTATAAAGAAAAGTGCAGAGCAAGATTTTTTTACCACTATTTTTAGTCTCAATATCAATACATTCATTGGTTAGTTTTTAATCAGGTTTATCAGGATAACATCATTTTCCCGGATATCAAATTCGCGGGAGTACACCGTATTGGGTTTTATTACGATTTCCTGTTTTGCAACAGGAGAGCCATTTTCTTCTTTTAACTTTTCAACCTGCTGCCTGTTTAGCTGATTTGGCCTGCCCATATCAACATAGCCTGTATAGGCATCGTTCATCCTATAACCTACTTTATAAATTTCCATCGTGTATTTTCCAGCAGGCACATGCGATAGGTTTATTTTTACTTTGCCTTTTGGTTTGGCGGGCAAATCCTTAATATAATAAGATTGGTTATTGACAGAATCCGGCAACGTATAGGTATAGTCCCATAATAATGCCTGGATATCCCCCCTATCATTTTTGCAAACCCATGAACGTTTGTCGGTATTGGCTAACTCTGTTCCTCCAAGTTTATTCATAAATTGATAAGAATAAAAAGCAGGCTTGTTTACGCCTTGGGTATTCAGTAAACCAAAACCTCCGTGAAAAGGCGTAAAACGTGGGCCTGGTTCTTCAAAAACATCAGTAAAAACCCAGTACGACATAGAGCTGGCTGCATTGCCAACCTGTTTTATTTTTTCCAATATATAGGCTGCTTCATGATAACTGTCGTGCACAGGATCTGCCGGTGTGTACGATGAGCTCCATTCTGTATAATGCAGCTCCAGGCCGGGTATTGCCGATTGAGAGATTTGTTTACGGGAATTTAATACATCACCACTTACCGCCAACGAATCTTTACTTAATACCGTACCCGAATTGCCATACTCATCCAGAAAGCCCTGCTTTACACCATAAGAATGGGTACTGACGAAATCAATCGGCACGTTGTTTTTGCTGCAATGGTTTATCATTTCAGGAACCCAGGCGGCACCCGCGGTGGCTGGCCCGCCTACTTTATATTCGGGGTTTACGCTTTTTACTGCCTTTACAGAATAATCGTACAATTTGAAATAATCATCTTGCGTACCCGTCCAGAATCCGGGAGATAAGTTAGGTTCATTCCATACTTCAAAATACCAGGATTTTACTTCCTCGACACCATAGCGATCTGTAAAATGCTGAACAAGGTTGCTGATAAGGGCCTGCCATTTGTTATAATCTTTTGGCGGTGTAACATTGCCACGCCACCAAAAAATCGTTTGGCTTCCGCTTGCCAGGGCATTAGGCATAAAGCCCAACTCTACAAAAGGCTTCATCCCAATTTTATGCAGAAAATCAAACAAGGCATCTACATACATATAATTATACTGTGGTTTCCCTTTTGAGTCTTCGGTATAAACAGCCATATCATCGGTGAGTAACCCATGCATGCGGATATACCTAAAACCACATTGTTTTCTTACATATTCCAGCTGTTGTTGCCAGTCGGCACGCAACCCTTCATTTGCCCGGCCTGCACCTACACAGGTGTTAAACATGGCATTAAGCTTACCCGAAGTTTTGTTTAAATCAACATTAATCGATCTTTGGCCTTTTACATTTGCCAAAAAAGCGAATTGCGAAACCACCAATACCCAAATTATTTTTTTCATCTGTTTGTTAATTCTTAATAAAATTATTCTGTCCACACGAGCACGCCCGATGGTTTTAGTGTTTTTTCCCCTATTAAAACTTTAGCATTATCAGGCACATTTACCGTGTAATTTTCTGATGAATAATTTAATGCCGTATAAAAACCATCGCGCCAATAAACAAATACCCCGGGAGGGTAATCTTCCGTTGTAGCACCGGCATCTTTATAAATTTGACGCAATAGATCCTTTTCTAATTTAGAATCATCTGTATCTACACCAATGTAGGTTACCGAGCCTTTTCCGATCCGGTGTCTTACAACAGCAGCTTTCCCTTTATAGAACTGATTATTATAGGTAGCCAGCACACCGGTAGTATTATCGGGCACAAGCAAATCCGCCCAACTATGCCATGAATAATGGTTTGAATTCATCAGTATATCGCCTTTACCATACGATGACAGCATATCTGTCTGGCCTATATGGGCACCAATCAGGTTTGAAATTGGCATGGCGGTCTCTCCTTCCCAGAAATGCCCCCTGCGATCTTTAGTAGCGGTACGGCAGGTAACAACCAGGTTGCCGCCTTTTGCTACATAATCAGTCCATTTTTTTACCAATGCAGAATCAGCCATTTCATAAGCAGGGACGATCACGAGCTTATACTTTGATAAATCTGCCGTTTCCTGAATTACATCAACGGGGGCACCCAATGCCCTTGCAGTTTTAAGGAACTTTACCGGGTAATCCCAGGTATTCCATTGCCCGGTCTGTTTTTGCCTGTCAATGCTCCAGTAATTTTCTACGTTCCACAGAAGCGCGGTTGACCGTGCGGCCAGCTTTGCCGGCATCTTCACACCTGGCGTAAATTGCTTCCTCAGTTCTGTTATTTCTTTCATGAACTGCATATAATCTTTACCTCCCTGCGAAGGTGTTACGCCATCCGTTTGGATCACACCGGCATGATATTGTTCGGCACCATATAAGATTTGACGAAAACGATACGAACAAGCGATCTTTCCTCCTGCGGCAAAACTGTGGTACAACCATAGCCTAACGGTACCCGGTAAAAGCAGGGGATTGTAGCTTCCCCAGTTAACAGGGCCTGGCTGAATCTCTAAAACCCCGGATACACCGCCTACTGATTTGTAATATTCTGAAGCAAAAAGAACAACATCACTGTTGCCTAAGCGGAAACCTGATTCACCAATATTATCACTACCTCCGTTTGGATAAGCAGTGTAAGCTGCAAAATCCAGTTTCGTGGTACGATTCGGGTCTGAACCCGTACAAACCGCGGTATAATTGGTAGTAACAAATTGCGACTTTGATATGTAATTACGTAAAGTGCCCGCCTGTAAATCAAGAAATTCTGCCTGGGCGTCTGCCGAGTATCTCTTAAAATCCAGTAAGGCGTGAGGATTGTTACCCCACCAGCCTACCAGGTTCGTATTCGGTATGATAACCTGGTCAAAGTTATTAAACCACTGGCTCCAGAAAGCGGCCCCCCAGGCCGTATTTAATGCATCAATGGTTTTGTATTTATTTTTCAGCCACGCTCTGAATGCTTCCTGCGATGAGGGGCTATAATCGGAAACAGCACCGGGTTCATTATCTATTTGCCACCCCATCACATTACTATTCTGCCCGTATCGTTTTGCCATTTCCGTTACTATCCTTTGTACATAGCCACGGAATTTCGGATTGACCATTGACTCCAGGCCCCGCGTGCCATTCTCCGCACGGATATAGTGGCCGTCCATAACAAACGTCTCGGGGTAGTTTACCCGCATCCACGTTGGAGTAGTTGCAGATGGCGTACAGAGCAACACTTTGAGATGATATTTTGCGCAAAGGCTCACCACCCTGTCAAGCCAGGTAAAATCAAACCGTCCTTCCTCGGGTTCCATTTTAAACCAGGCAAATTCAGCCAGGTGAACAAACTCAAAACCCATTGCGGATATCTTTTTTATATCCCTTTCCCATTGGGCTTCATTCCAATGTTCAGGGTAATAATAGATACCGGTAGTTACTAAATCTTTTTCCGGGAAAAACCGATTGGCTTCCTGTGCTTTTAATGCTGACGAAGGGATTAAGATCCCTAATATAATTATGGTTATTAATTTTCTCATCTAAGATACCGGGGTTTTCTATGGAAGCTGTTATAAGTTGTTTCAAGATAAATTTCAGTCAGCATTATCAATAATGTCATCTGTTATAGATTCAGGTGACGTATCAGTTCTGCTTATCCGTAATACTGCCGCTATCATGTTTTACCCATAATAGCGGCAGCATTGTATTTATTAATATTTAAAATAATCTGAAGATTTCATGTGTAATACTTTAGTTAGCGCCCGCGTTGAGGGCCACAATCGTACGCTGATCTTTTACCGAATAATTTTGCCTGTCCAAAGCACCACCCGTGTCCCAGAAAAATGGCAGCATGCCGTTGGCTTTCGCCTGTTTTGTAATATAAGTTAGCCAATAATCCACAGCATCGTTATGTGTTGCCAGGTCTAAAGGAACGTGTTTGCCGTTGTTACGCCTGTAAGCACCATACTCACCCAACAAGACAGGAATCCCCTTATCGGCGAATTTTACTTTCATCTTGTTGAAAGTGGTATTTACATCACTTTCTTCACCCCAGGTGGCGTTGTGTTCGGGTTCTATTGCAGAATGGTGTCCTGTACCCCAGTAATAGAACATTTTGCCCCAGCTTGCGTTGCCGTCCATCAGGCAAAGTTGATAGGGCGAGTAATAATGCACCTCAACCATCATCCTCGCTGCCACCTGGTCCTGGGGAAGAGCAGTCATCAGGTCATTGGTTTTATCAATATCTGTTGAAGGGCCCTGAACCACCAACACCCTATAACTGTTCCTGCCGCCGGTGGATCGCACGGCATTAACAAAGGTCTGATGATAGCTGGCAAGCGTCTCCATCTTTTCCGCATTGTCGGCATTCGGCTCATTGGCGCTGGCAAACATCAGGTGTTCATCAAAATCGCGCATAGTTGTTGCAATTTGCTCCCAAAGCGCCTTTTGTTTGGCGTTAACAGAATCTTTTTTAAGGGCGGTACAATTATTTTCGAGCCAGCCCTGGTCCCAATGTATGTTGAGTAAAACATACATATCATTTTTAACACAATATCCTATTACTTCTTTAACCCTGTTGAGCCAATTTATATCGATGCGCGCTTTACCTTTATCAGCTAAATGCGTCAAATTCCAGGCGCATGGCAGGCGGATGGCATTAAACCCCTGCTGTTTTACGAATTTTATATAATCCTCCGTAATAACAGGGCTGCCCCAACCGGTTTCACCGCCCGGGGCTTCAAAAGTATTGCCGATGTTCCACCCTAACCTGATTTTAGCAGCGAGCTGAACAGCATTACTATGCATTCCTGTTGAGTCGGGGGCCTTTGGCGAGGTGTTATAAGAAGGATAAATGATAGGCCGAGCGGCAACCGTATTTTTTTGCGATGCTCCCCCCGTTTTTCGGCCAGCAATAGCGGGGCTGTTTACTGAAAAAAAAGACACGACGGTAATTAGAAAAAATAATATTTTAAAAGAATGCTTAGCTTTCATTCGGCTCCTGATCTTCTATAGGTAAAGTTTTTTTTTAAATATCGTTCGGGTGATAATCGAGTAATAGCCACGCCCGATGAGTGCATACATCGAACGTGGCTTTACAATATAACTCAGTGTACTTAATGAAACTTTGCGCCTGAGCCAAATTTATCTACTCCTGCGTTTACTCCAATTTTTACAGCATTCAATGTTGCCGTGTCACCTACAATTGTGGGCCCTTGCGGAACCCCGTCCTTACCTTGCCGATCAAATATACCTGCCCATAAAAACGGTATTACGCCATTTGCTTTGGCTTGTTGTGCAATATAAGCAGTGAAATGCGTGGCAGACTTTAATGCCAATAGCGAATCGGCCGGATACCCTGTTAATTTACCAGCGTGATAATTCGAAGCATATTCGCCCATAAACAATGGGATACCCTTATCTGCAAATCTTGCTTTCACGGTGTGCATTATAGAATCTACATACCCTTCTTCATTCGCAGACGTGCAATTGCGATCCAAAAAATTCGGATTGGTTGTATGAAAGTTTTTTCCCCAAAAATACAACTCTTTACCCCAGCTTGCATCGCCAGGTATAGTACCTGGACCTCCCAATATGCAAAACTGCGCCGGACTATAATAGTGGAACTCAAGCATCATTTTATGAGGCGTAGGGTCGGTAGGTAATGTTGGTGTTTTATACGCATTAGTCGGATCAAGATAAGCGTTAAGCAAATCTATTGACGTAGAAGGCGACTGAATAACTAAAGTACGATAAGTGTTTTTTCCACCTGTGCCACGCACCGCATCAATAAATGATTGGTGATAACGCATTAAGGTAACCGTTGTTGACACATCGCTCGCATTAGGTTCATTGGCACTGGCAAACATCAAATGTTCGTCAAAATCGCGCATATAAGTAGCTACTTGTTCCCAAATTGCTTTGTGCTTAGCATTAGCGGAATCCTGCTGAATACCTGTTTCACTACCGGGATCATAATGGATATTGATTGTCACATACATATTGTCGTTAATGCCATATTGAATCACCTGTTTTATACGGGCAAGCCAGAGCGGGTCTATTTGCATCGTTTTCGTATTGATAAAATGTCCATCGTACCTAATAGGTATTCTAACCGCATTTACACCGGTTGATTTTATCAAATCAAACATTTGCTGCGTAATTGGCGGGTTTCCCCATCCGGTTTCGCTACCCGGGGCTTCCATAGTGTTATAGAAATTCCAACCGTAGATAATATTTGCAGCGATTTGCGAAGCGGTGCTACCCATGCCTGCTGCATCGGGTGCTTTGGCCGATATATTATATGATGGATAAATTTGGGCATCTTGCATTACGGTAATGCGCCTGCTTTGACCATTAGACGAACTCACATTTAATAGCACCGACCGGGTACCGCCCGATGAATTTCCTGTTGCCGTTAAATTAATGACTGCCGCACCGCTATTACCCGATGTTTGGCTTAAATGCAGCCATCCGATACCAGTAGTATCAATACTCCACGCGGCATTACTGGTAAATTTCAAGGCCACGCTTCCACCAGCTTCCGGTATAGTATCTGTGAGGTTAGAAAGCCCAAGTTGTGCTGCAGGCATTTCGTTTTTTTTGCATGAAACGACAGCTAAAATTGCAATAAACACCCCTGCAATCTTATACGCCGCGCCAATTTTCATTATCTTCATATTCTTTTTTATTAAAATTTATCTTTCAATTAGATAAAGCCCCACAGCAATATGCTGCCGTAGGGCTTAACCTGTTTATTT
Organism: Mucilaginibacter cryoferens; assembly: GCF_014205845.1. Taxonomy (GTDB): domain Bacteria; phylum Bacteroidota; class Bacteroidia; order Sphingobacteriales; family Sphingobacteriaceae; genus Mucilaginibacter. The sequence goes on along the minus strand of NZ_JACHCR010000018.1, from coordinate 87,363 downwards.
AATTTTTACAACTCTTAAGTTATCGAAGGCGCCATAAAAGCCGGTTGCAGTTGGTGAAGTGCTGAAATTATGTATGTACATTGTACACTCACTACTTCCGCTCACCCCCACCAAATCGGTAATTTTGGCTACTGATACCCCCATGCCTTGGCCGAGCGTAGGATCACTTTTACGGAACGAGGATAAAGGGATAGTTACCGTTATCCAGCCATTTGTTTTGTACGCTGCTGTTTGGGTTGCAGATACCTGCCATGGCTGCCACAGCGCCGCATAGTCGCCGACAGAACTTTGGATAATAAACGTGCCGCCATTCCAGGGTTTCTTTACATTTACTTCAAATTTAAATGCCCAATTACCAACCGCATCATTAAGATTGGATTTCGGTACCCACTGTGTCGAGTTGAGTAATATTGCATAATTAGAATATGTATTTCCTTCACCAGGAGTTAATATATTTGTTGCTAGCTTCATAAAGTCCCCTGTATTAGACGGAAATTCAGAAACATAGGGTATCCATGCTCCACCAGTTCCGGCGGACAATTGGGCACCGCCATAATATTTCCAATTGGAACCATTTTCAAAGTTTGATAACCATTCGCCATTTGGGAAAGCACTTGATGTTGAAAAATCAATAATATTAACATTGTATACAGTGGTTGCTGTACCAAACTTGGTAGTAATAGTTACCGGCCCGCTTTCCGTTAGCGTAGGCAGAACGAAACCAACCGAAGTTCCATCACTTGACGATGTATAAAAAGGGATGGTCGTGCCGGCAAAAGTTAGCGATTTGATGTTTTTGAGATAAGTTCCAAAAACATAAACCGAATCGTCCGGGTAAGCATTTTCATTGGAAATGCGGCTGATGGTTGGCGTTGCATTTATTGTATCCCGAACAGTGCCAGATTTAGTGGTTACTATTATTTGGCTGGTGGGTGTTGCTGCAGGCATCAAAAAACCAAGCGAAGTTCCGTCAAGGTTTGATTTATACGATGAAATTTTAGTCCCCCCGTAGGTGAAGCTTTGAACCAAAACTAAATTTGTACCATAAAGGTAAACCGAGTCGCCCGGGGCGGCAAATACGTTTGAAATAGCCGTAATAGTAGGTGCTGCCGGGCCTAATTTAAAAGAGAACGTTGTTGAACCTCCTGCTGTAGCATACACTACGGTATAAAGCTTAGCGGTATCAATTGTTGAAAACTGTATGTCGGGTATTTTTACCACCGCGCTGTTAGGTGCAAATAAGGCCGTATTGAACGAGGCCGGAACACCATCAAAATTTATTTGAGTTGCGTTTTGCAAATTCTGCCCGGTTATTACCACCCATTGGCCATTGGCCACTGCACTATGTAAAACCGTATCATTCGGCGATGCCACATAACTTCTAACAGACGTAATTACCGGTGGATGACCATTATTTTCGGTGTTTTTTTTACAAGTAGCCAGTAAAGCTGCTATCAGCAACAGAACCGGCAAAAAAAACAAGCCGATAGATAATTTCTTTTTCATAACAATATGTTTTAAATGTTTTAATTAATAATATGGTACCGGTGGCTGCGTCAATTTAGGGTCACTGACTAACTCTGATGCCGGGATTGGTAACGTAAATGAACTGATAGTGGCCGGAAGCGCAGTTGGAGTGGCAGTAGTATCCCTTGTAGCAATGCGCGTTTTAGGATCATAACTAAACGAGATACGACCATGAGTAGCATCCTGATCATTAAGTAACTTCACAGCATTAGTTGGAGCATAATAAGAATACCTAACAAGGTCTATCCAATATTGTCCTTCATAAGCAAGCTCAACTCGTCTCTCAATACGCAGTGTAGCAGCGTCAAGCATAACCACAGGGTCTACACCGGCCCTTTGCCGCACTTTGTTAAAATACAGCAGTGCGGTACCATCGCTGGTGGAAGTGTTGTTACCCATAATAGCTTCGGCATATATCAAATACACATCGGCCAATCTCAGATATGAATTGTGTTCAATGGAGGACCAAGAATCCATTGTTGGCGCATTGTTATCTTTTTCATTGCCAATAACGTGTTTTTTCATTCCCGTACCGGTCGCCGTATAACCACCGGCGGCTTGATTCAATTCGGGATAAAAATCTCCGTTGAGCATAATAGTGGCTTTGCGCCTTACTGTATCCTTAGCTGAATACATCCGGTATAAATCGTAACTTGGTGCTAATGACTGCCATCCACCTTGCTTTTGAGGAAGCACCTCGCTGGTTGGCGCATACCAGGTTTGCAGATCGTTACCATTGCCATAACCCACACCTGCGGCCCATTGAAGGGCAAATAATGATTCCTGGTTATCGTTGTTTTGCGCCTTGAAAAGGTCGGCATAGTTGGGAAGCAACGCCAATCCGCTATTTTTACACACATTGCCCGCATACTTTTTGGCACTGTCAAGCAAGGCCTGGTCGCGGCTGCCGCTTTTGCCCACACCCGCCATCGTCAAATATACTTTACCCAGCATTCCCTGCGCCGACCAGGTAGTTACCCGGCCTTTCTCATCTGTTTTGGGAAGGTATTGCGCGGCGTATGTCAGGTCTTTGGCAGCGAATTTATAAACGTCCGAAACAATGTTACGAACGAGCAGCGGATTTTCTATCAGTTTACTGTTATCTTCAACAATGGGCACAGCGCCCCAATACACCGCCAAATGATAATAAGCTACGGCACGAATAAATTTTGCCTCTGCTATGGCGGCATTTTTGTCTGCCGGCGCGATGGACGGAGGAGCCTGCGTCTGTATGGCATTAATAACAGTATTACATTGTGCAACAATACTGTACAAGCCAGTCCAACCCTCTGTCACATAACTATTTTGCGCGGTAATTGTGCGTGTAAAAAGCTGTACTAAATCGTTGCTATATCCGAAACTGCCAGTGCCGGCCAATACGTCGCCGAGTGGTAACATACCGCTTTTGTTCCATCGCCACCACTCCCCCCCGGCGTATAGGCTCGCCGTAGCTAACCGTAAATCGGAGGTGGTTTTGTAAAAATTATTTGAACTGATCTGCGAGTTGGACGGACGGTCCAGGAAACTCTTTTTGCAACCTGCAATTGCAGCTGCAAATAGCAGGATGATAATAATTTTGTTAATTGATTTCATAAACATATATTTTGATATCAGTGATCGTATTTTATTTCAAGGTTATGTTTGCACCAAGAGTAAATACTCTTGGCTGAGCGTAATAACCGCCGTCCCATCCTGACTGAAGCGGATTCCATGAGCCAATTTCAGGATCTGTGCCCTTATATTTTGTAATTACAAAGGCGTTGGATACATTAGCATATACCCTAACAGATTGCACAGATATTATTGATAATATATTTTCTGGAATCCGATAGCCTAATGTGATGTTTTTGCACCGCAGGAATGAAGCATCCTGGATAAACAAATTATTAGGGCGATTATTACCATTGGTATTATCGTTTCTCAACCCTACAACCGTTGTGTTTGGGTTGAGAACATATACATTGTTAACATCAGATGCAGAGCCATTGGGATTTACCAAACCCAATTTTGCATAATTTAATATGTCTGTATAATAGCTGGTATTGTTTTGTGAATCGGTTTGCGATACACCCACTTGATTGAACACTTTGTTGCCATAGCTGCCAGCAAAGAAAATATTCAATTCAAAATTTTTGTAGTTAAATGTATTATTGATGCCATACTGGAATTTCGGGATCGGGGAACCCAAGAAAGTCTCGTCTCTTGAGTCGATAATACCGTCACCATTCAGATCTTTAAACATACGATCTCCGTACCAAATCCCCCCGCCCGACGCAGAAACCGGATAAGGGATGCCGGTCGAGTTGGTAGGGCGGGCATGTGTTTGAAAATCACTTGGCTTCGAAAAAATCCCGTCAAATACATAGCCATAAAACTCGCCAATGGGCTGGCCTACCCTGGTTGTTTGAATTACATCGTTATTAAATGTCTGGCTTAAGTTAGCCTGGCTTCCACCAGAACCTAAATCGAGCACTTTGTTAATATTCCGCGAAAGGGTAAAGCTGGTTTTCCAATTAAAGTTTTTAGAATTAATATTGGTAGAACTAATTTGGAAGTCAAATCCTTTATTGCTCATCGAACCCACGTTGGCATATGGTGCCACCATGGTTCCGGGCGAATAACCCGCGGCTGTACCGGTATATAACGGAAGCGGTACCTTTAATAAAAGTCCATGTGTTTCACGATCGTAAACATCAAATGTAAAACTTAACCGCCCGTTAAAAAACGCTCCGTCAATCCCTGCACTGTAATAATCAGTTTTTTCCCACTTCACTAACGGATTTGCCAAATTGCTCTGAAATTGTGCTGTACCCGACAGGCTATTAGACACCGTTGTAAGTTGAGTTATAAAAGTATTGCCCGGGATGCCTTGATTGTTGGTAAGCCCGTAACCAAGCCTCAACTTCAATTCATCTATAGCCTTTATATCTTTTAAAAACGCCTCGTTATTAATTTTCCAGGCAAATCCACCTGAATAGGTAGTAACCCAACGATTGATGGCTGCAAAATTTGAAGAACCATCGTTTCGTACATTGCCGGTGAACAGATATTTATCATCCCAGGAAAAATTCAGACGACCGAAATAGGATTCCTGTGCAGAACCTCCCGGAGGGTTTGAATATGAATTATCGCCTCCGTTTGTGGCTGTGGTAGCATCTCCGGCACTAAGGGCCTGCACATTGTTTGAAGCGAAATTTCTTCGCCCGCCGCTAAGGTTTTCGAAAGAGCTTTCCTGCGATTCATGCCCTGCTAAAGCATCGAATTTAAGTTTCCGGAAATTATGGTTATAAGTTAGAAAATTGCGTATTACAGTATAAAAATTTTGGCCGGCGGCTGAAGAACCGCTGTTAGGGCTGGGAGTACCTTTACCAAAAGTATAAGATGGCGAAAATTGGTCTTGTGTACTAAAATCGAAATTACCGGATAGTTCATTTCGCAGTGTTAAACCTTCAGCAAATTTTATTTCGGCATACACATTGCCGAATATCTGATTTCTCTTTCTTAGGTTTTTGATAATAGTGGCTAATGCTACCGGGTTGGCAGAGGGTTGCACCCAGCCGCTGGTGTTGGTAACAGCGCCCCAGGAACCGTCACTGTTTGTTACCGGAATATCGGGCGTATTATCTAACGCGGCTCTAATTACATTACTGCCAGTTGCAGCTACATTTTCATTAACATGGGCCAATTGAAGACTGGTCCCTATTTTTAACCAATTGGTGGTTTTATTATCTAAATTGAGTCGTACTGAGTATCTTGTAAAATCAGATCCAAGGGCTATCCCGGTCTGGTTAAAAAACGAGGTGGATAGCAAATATTGGGTTCTGGCATCTCCTCCGCTTACAGTAATGGTGTGACTATTCTCAGGCGCTTTCCGGAATAATGCTTTTTGCCAGTCGGTACCCTTACCTAAATATTGGGGGTTGGCAAATTCAGGCCTCGAATCGAAGCCCCAGACAGCGGCCCGGGCGTTAATGAAAGTAGCAAGCTGTTGTAAATCTACTGTAGGGAGTCGCTTGGCTATTTCCTGGTAACCGGTATAGAAATCATAAGTTATCCGCGGTGGTCCGGCTTTGCCCCTTTTTGTAGTAATAACAACGACGCCATTAGTTGCCTGCGAACCGTATATGGCTGTTGCCGAAGCATCTTTCAATACATCTATTGATTCTATTTCAGCGGGATTGATAGTATTTAATGGATTGGAACCACTACCGGGATCAGAAACCGGAGGGATAATGACACCATCTATTACAAACAGTGGCGAATTTGAGCCGGTTATCGACGACAAACCACGTATTTGAATAGATACGCCACCACCAGGCTGCCCCGATATTTGTTGAACCACAACTCCAGCTACTTTCCCCTGCAGGGCCTGGTCAAAAGTAGTTGGCTGGGTTTGGCGCAGATCGGTTCCGGATATTGAACTGATAGAGCCCGTTACATCTGGCCTCCGCGCCTTACCATAACCAATAACGACTACCTCGTTCAAATTGCTGGATGTTGAAACGAGCCTGACATTAATTACACCGGCTTGTTTAACAGTTATTTCTCTTTGCGAATAACCTATAAAATTAAAGACCAGCACCTTACCTGGTTCTACCGCTATTGAATAACTACCATCAATACTGGATATAGCTCCTAGGCTCGTCCCTTTAATTTTAATGCTTACCCCTGGTATTGGTGCACCATCGTCGATACTTGTTATTTTGCCCGTAATATTTACGGTTTGTGCATGGGCTGAAAAATAAAGAAACATGCCCATGATAATTAATGAAATCTGGTGTTTCACTCTTCTTTGTAAATTTTTATCCATCTGATAATTGGATTTTAAGGTTTGATAATTGGTTCATTGTTGTTTGGTTAGTGATTAATTGGTTTTATTTTCATTCATAATTGGTTTTGCTTTCATATTTTTTGGGATAAACAACTACCCAAAACCAGCCATTTGAAACTACTTTACTGTTGGTTTCCTTGCATGAGATGACTGCCCGAACAATCAGTAAAAAACTTCAGGTACAGCCAGACACAGTTTACTAATTCAAAAAAATAATTTAACTATTGGTCCTATTGGTAATTGGTGAAACATTGGTCAAAAGCAACTTTTTTAAATACGTTACCTTGAACCTATATTCCGGGGGATGAAACTATGATAACTTAAAAAAGGGAAGGTGGCAGAGTTGAGCAAAAATATAGACCAAATGTTCAATCATTTATAATACACTACTAATGAAGAGAATACAAACAAACAAGATTGCTATTGTTGCTTATCTGAGCACGAAAATTAAAATTATAATTTGGAATACGGAGGCTATGGCGCTCTATGTTGATGCAGACTGTTGACTAATATTTAAAGCCATACACTTAATGCATCACGGCGTTAACGATGTGAAGGTTACCCCTCTTCAGCTTCGGATAGTTTCTTTTGGCGAATAGCACTGATATAGGCAGATGGAAGGGTATTATATTCGTCTTTGAATAGTTTTGTAAAATATTTGGGCGTGTTAAAGCCTACTTCATAGCAAATCTGACTAATTGTCATCTGGCTATTCTCAAGTAAATACACTGCTTTTTTTAATCTTATAGAACGGATAAACTCGACAGGTGATTTACCGGTAAGCATCAATACTTTATTATAAAGCGATCCGCGACTCATATTCATTTTGCGGCTTAATTCTTCTACCGAAAGGCTATCGTTTAAAATATTAATCTCTATATATTCTACGATATTCCTTAACAGTTTTTCATCTTCATTTTGTAAAGGCGTTTCCTGCAATTGCACATCCATTTGTTTTTTGTATGTGCGTTTATAGGTATCCCGCAGGGTTAAAATATTCTTGATTTTTGAAAGAAGTATTTCGAAATTAAAGGGTTTTGTCATGTAATCATTCGCGCCAATTTCCAACCCTTTTACCTGTTCGGCCTCACCACTCAACGCAGTTAGCAAAACAATGGGAATGTGCGATGTGCGCTTATCATTCTTTAATTTTTTGCACAGTTCAATTCCGGTCATCTCGGGCATGCTGATGTCACTTACAATAATATCCGGATGTTGCGAAAGCGCCTTTTGCCAGCCTTCTCTTCCGTTTGAAGCTTCAATTAAAAAAAATATGTCCTTTAAATTATCTTTCAAATAAAAACGAAAGTCATCGTTATCCTCCACTAAAAGAACCACAGGTTTCTTGTTTGTACGTTGCTGTTTAAGTAAAGCTTTATTTTCATTTTGGCTGATTTCATTCAAATTTACGCTGTCGTCTTCATCTTCGATTGATATATCCGCTTCCGATTCGGCACAAATAACAAGCGGCAGTTTGATGATAAAAGAACTGCCGTGATCCGGCTCACTTTCAACGGTTATTTCCCCCCCATGCATCTTCACAAACTCACGTGTTATCGCAAGACCGATGCCGCTACCCTGGTTAATCATCGATTCGGGAATATCGTTCTGAAAGAAACGCTCGAAAATTTTACTATGTTTTTCAGGCGGAATGCCAATACCTGTATCTATTACTTTGATTTCGAGAGAAGCATTACTGCCATCCGCTTTCTTATCCATATTGAGTAAAACGCTTACCTGGCCGCCGGCCGGTGTAAATTTAAAAGCATTTGATATCAGGTTAAACAGTATCCTTTCTATTTTATCATGATCAAAACTGGTAAACATGAAATCAACCGTTGCGTCAAATACAAAATCAATCTCTTTTTCATCAGCGATATCTGTAAATGACATGCTTATTTCGCCGATGAATTTCACAATATCACCCGGCTTGCTATGCAGTTTCAACTCCTGAACTTCCATCTTACGAAAATCAAGCAGTTGATTTACCAGGTTTAATAACCGTCTGGCATTTTTTCTTATCATGCTCAGCTGTTGTTTCTGTTCCAGGTCAGCACGGGTAAGCATTTTATCAACCGGCGCCATGATCAATGACAGCGGCGTTCTGAACTCGTGACTTACATTCGTCAAAAATTTAGTTTTCAGTTGGTCGAGCTCCTGCATCCGTTTAACCTCCTGGCGCTCCTGTTCAATTATTAATTTTGCTTCCTGCTTCTCCTTTTCAACTGCGAATTGTCTTCTTATTTTTTGTATTCCTCTTTGTCGGATAAGCAAAAGTATGGCAAGGAACACTATCAAGTAAATGACATAAGCGAAAGTTGATTTCCAGAATGGTGGCAATATTTTAATTCTTAACGAACTATAATTCGGATTCCACACCCCATCGGAATTGGATGCCCGTACTGTAAATACATAATCTCCCGCATCCAGGTTAGTATAATTGGCTTTTCGTGTTCTGTTATCTGCATTTACCCACCCTTTGTCGAAACCCTCCAGCATATATTGGTACTTTATTTTGCCGGGATTGAAAAACTCAAGGGCGGCAAATTCTATGGAGAATACATTTTCGCTGTGATTAAGAATTATATTGTTTGTCAACGATATGGCTTTTGAAAGTACAACATGGCTATCAATAGCTTCATTTGCTGATACACTCTTATTGAATAACTGAAAATCGGTAAATATTAATTGCGGCTTATTTTTATTGAGTTCTAAGTTTGTGGGATCAAAAATATTGAAGCCATCAACACCGCCAAATGTCAACTCGCCCCTGCGTGTTTTTAAAGCGGAATTCATATTAAATTCACGGCCCTGCAGGCCATCTGTTTCGTCAAAATTTTCGAAATGAAAATTAAACCCATTAGCTTTTGGTGTTAAGGTGATATGACTCAATCCATTTGACGTGCTCACCCACATAGCTCTTTTGTCATCTTCGAGCGTTTTCGATATTGAATTTGCCGGGAGCCCATTTTTTTTTGTTAGCGAAGTAAAATTATTGGTCTTAGGATTGAAAACACTCAACCCGCCTGATGTAGCTATCCATATCAAACCACGGCTATCCTCGTTAAAACTGTTTATGTTATTGTCGACTAAATTATTTGCGTCGCTACCATTTGAAATATAATGAGTTACTCCTTTTCCATTTTTCAATATCACATCTACACCCCAATATCCCCCAGTCCATATATTGCCACGCTTATCCTCAAACATTGCGGTTATCATCGGCGACCTGATGTCGCTCTGTTTAAAAGGATGGTAAAACATATTTTTAGACCGGTCAAAAATTTCAAGACCGCCTGCAAACGTCCCTATCCATAAACGGTGCGAAGAGTCTTCCAGGATAGTCCATACCCTATCATCGGCAACACTGGTAGCAATACGATCATCATGTTTATGATGGGTAAACGTGGTTCCGTCAAAACTATCAAGACCGCCAAAATAGGTGCCTATCCATAATTTTTGATTATGATCTACATAAAGGTCAAGAATAATATCATTACTCAGGCTATTTGTGTTTCCCGGATCATGTTTATATTGTGTAAACCTGCCAGTTTTGCGGTTAAAATAAATAAGGCCGCCACCATTGGTGCCAATCCACAGGTTTCCATGCTTATCTTCTATAAATTTGTAAACATCGTTAAAACTTAAGCTGCCAGGATCTGAGGCAAAATGCCTGTAGAGCGGGAACCTGATGATATTTTTATGATAATAACTTACACCCTTTTTAAAAGTACCGGCCCACATAATACCGAAGATATCCTTATAAAGTATTACACTATTTTGCCCTAATGATGTAGGGTCGTCTTCCCGGTTTAGTAAATAAGTAATATTGAAATTCCTTTTATCCAGTATATTGATGCCCCCATGGTCCGTTCCAATCCATATCAAGCCATCATCGGCCTGAATAATATTGCTAACTACATTCCCTTTTAACTTTGCCCCGGCCGATTCCTTATCAATGTGGTGCAAAACCCCTGTTGAAGACTTGTAGTAAAAAATACCACCTTCAACATATAATGTATAAAACCATAAATCATTATCGCTATCGACGGTCAAAGAATAATAGCCTTCTTTGTTATTTGTTGCCTTACTAAAAACGTCTGTGTGATAGCTAATTTTATTAAGCTTAACATCAAACATCTCCACTGCACCCCTACTGTAAACTATCCATATATTGCCTTTAGGATCAGTAGTAATGTTTATAATGGAACCTGAGTATAATGACGGGATGGAATTAATATTATGATAATAGCGTTTTGTTTGCTTGCTTATGGCATTATATCTGTAAATACCTGAATCTGGTATCAAAAACCAAAAATCTGCTGAGCCAGACCGCACTATTTTAGAGACATAAGGATAAGCAGGAAGTTTTAAAGAACGGAGCAGCGACGGCATGTCACTGTTAAACTGTTCCGTTTCTGGATCATAAAAACAATACCCGCTACGGGTTAATATCCATAATTTTTTATCAGGGCCTTCAAAAATCTTATTTATTAAATCGTCACTAACGGAATTTTTATCATTGCCATCGTGCTTAAATACTTTAAAAGTATAACCGTCATAACGATTAAGGCCCGATGCCGTGCCAAACCACATAAAGCCTTCCGAATCTTTAAATATGCAATTAACCTGGTTATGTGAAAGTCCGTTACTGATATCGAGGTGCGAAAACCGGTACTGACTGCCTTGGCTAAAAACATTATTACATACAAAAACTAATATAACGGCAAGAAGATAATAGAATTTTAGGCGCATTGGGGTATCATTGAAAAGCTCAGAAGCAACAGTTTAACTTTTAAAAGTCAGCACACTAAGGTAGCACAAATGTTGCATAATAAACTGGCATATTTCAATTTTTAGCCGACTGTCAAAGGGCAAACTATTAAATTAAAAAATGCGCCCGGATCTCACCCCGGACGCATTGACATGCCTTTTTTCAATTAAAATCACAGTATTTATTGTGTTCTTTTAAAAAATGCGTCCGTATCGCTCCCCGGATGCATTGGCCTGTCTTTCTTCAACTAAATCACAGCTATGTTGTGATATTTTTAATATTTTTCAAACTGGGCTAAGTGGCATTTTTAAGCTGATTGCTTAAATTGTTTTTTACCCAGTTTATACTTTATATTTTTACAAACCCCCATTGCTGATTTTTAGCCCCAGTATAATCCGATTGATCAACCGCAGTACCATTTCTGAGTGAAGTTGCTGTTGAAGGTGAAGCAACTTCCAAAGCTTTTCCGCTATTCACATTGATAATCTTAAAGTATCCATTGTCGGTTGCCTGAATTAGCCAATTTTGATTATTTCCGCCCGTGCCTGTGTAAGCCCATATATCTGCTATACCTCCGTTAGAGCCAGACCAATTATAAATTTCCAAACATTTCCCGCTAACATGCATAGGCGTTAACAGGTAGCTGCCACTTCCCCCACTCTGTACCTTAAATTGTTGGTTTTGTCCGCCTAAATAATCCCATTCGTCGGCCGCCGATCCATTGGCACTTGCCCAACCGCCAATCTCTAAAGCCTTAAAACTGTATCTATTAACAATCTGGTACACACTTCCAACCTGAATTGCAGAGGATGAGGCAGTTTGCCCCCCCTGCACCAATGCGGCCAACTGCTGCTGATCGTTTACGGCATACGTCGATCTGTCGATGATCGACCCAGTGTCCCAAAGAAACGGCAGCATGCCGTTCGCCAATGCCTGGCGAGTGACGTAATTATACCAATATGCTCTGGAGGCAATATGGAGATTATACGCATCTCCGGTAAGAGACGACCGGCGAAATGCCGCATATTCGCCCATAATTACAGGGATGCCCTGGTTAACGAATTTCGTTTTCATCGATTGGTAATATCCATTGACGTCCGATTCCTCACCGTAGGTAGCATTGCGCGAGAGATCGGTGGTGGAGTGATATCCCGAACCCCAATAATAAAACATGTTGCCCCATGATGCGTCTGTGTCCATCAGGCAAAAGTTGTAAGGGGTGTAATAATGGACTTCAACCATCATACGATTGGAGGCAGGATCTGTGGGCAGCGTATTCATCAGGTTGTTTGTCTCTGTAATGTCCGTATTGGGACCCTGAACCACCAAGGTTCTGTAACTGTTATGCCCACCTGTTGACCTGACCGCGTTGATAAACGTTTGATGATAAGAAAGCAGCACGCTCATCCCTGTCGCGTCCGTTACAGCGGGTTCATTAGCGCTGGCAAAAAGTAAATGTTGATCGAAACCACGCAATTGCGTTGCAATTTGTTCCCAAAGTGCCTTTTGCAAGGCGTTGACGGCAGGCTGTTTAGCGACGGTGCAATTTCCCTGCAACCACCCTCCGTCCCAATGTATATTTAATATAACATACAAACCGTCGTTAACACAGTATTGCACCACCTGCTGAACACGGCTAAGCCAGGCCGGATCTATTTTCGCAGTTGTTGAATCTGGTACATGTGACCAATCCCAGTTACAAGGAATCCGTATAGCAGTAAAGCCACTTTGTTTTACTTTGTCGATGAATGCCTGGGTAATCATGGGGGCTCCCCATCCCTGTTCATTATTAGGCGCTTCCATCGTGTTGCCAATGTTAAATCCTAACCTGATATTTGCAGCGAGCTGAACCGCCGTACTGGTCATTCCCGTTTGATCGGCCGGAAGCGGCGAAGCGTTGTAACTCGGGTAACTGGTTGAGGTCAACGTTTTAGTACTTGTTTTCGCAAGTGGCTGAACTGCAACACCGGGAGTTTCCTGTTTGTGGCATCCCGACGCCACCAGGACGATGACAATGCCGAAAAAAAAGTTTAGTGCTCTCATATATTAAATTTTAAATTGGTTTCCTGTAAAAAACGCAACACGTACAATTCATAATGCTTGTATCGGTTATGTTGTTATTTAACCGATACAGCACTGCCATTGCTTCATATATAGCCTGAAGTAAACATGCTTCAAAACTTGTTTTTTTGTACAGCACTAATAATAGGTTCTATAATTGGCAATTAATTGTACTTGCTCCCGGTTATAAAAATGATCGCTAACAAAATGATAATAGTGTCTAATAACGGTACTTTAGTCTCCTATTATGGAAACTAAAAAAACAGTTATCTTGATTTTAAAATGCGCTCAGGTTTATTGATCGGGCGGCCAAAAATATAGACGCCAAGAATGGATGAAGGGGTACAAAAGTTATTAAATAGGGCATGAAATGTTCAAATCGATAAAAATTTCGTACCGGAGGTATAGATAGGAACCTGGTTTAGGCATTTTTGATATTACGACGAAACGCCCAGGGGCAAGTGTTGCCCATCTTGACTTAAATAACAGTTAATGCAGACGAGAATGTATTGGTATAGCCATTTCACATTTGGCTTGAACATTTTACTTATAAGTTTACCCCTTGTTCCCTTGTCACACAATGGCTATTGGCAGCTTTGCCGGTCATAATTCGTTGTAAAGGTCAAATCATAAAGAAATAACGATGGCTATTGGGCATTAATCCTCGCTATAAGAATTATGCTGAACCGTTTTTAAACAGTTTCTAAGAACCTGGGGAACTATTATATTTTTCGAACAAAGGCTGTTCGTTCTAATTTAAAACAACATCAATCAATTCATCTGCAGTTTTGATTTCTAATAACGCAAATTAATTCCCGCAATAACTCGTTGTTTTCATCTAAAACACTTAACATAACTTCCATCTTTTCATTTAGCTTCTCCAATTCGACATTATTATACCATGTCCATGATGTGTTGGTTTGAATTAAATCTATTTCAGATTTTACCTCTTCAAATTGCGATCCTTCCATTACTCATTTATTTTGAATTAGCTTATTAGTTGCTCCTATGTAACCTTTAATTTATTCGTAACACCAATCAGCTATTTCGGCGTGGCCCTTTTATACCGAACTTTTGGCATCTAATCTTGTGGAAAAGGGCCTGCAATGTTGAATCTTGCAGGCTCTTTTTTATCTCAATCAGAAGGCTTTAATTCCAATCCCCGGAAATATCCCTAGCTACTGCAGAATTGGCATTCTTCTCGGCTAAAGGTATTGGAAACAGCACATTTTTATCCTGAAAAGGTTGTGTACCACTCTCAATTTGCCTTTCAGCATTAATTGTTTGCTTCGCAATGCCCCAACGTATCAAGTCGAAATAACGGCTTTGTTCACCGGTTAGTTCTAATTGCCTTTCCCGCATTAATATGGTCATAGCGTCTGCCTGCCCCCCCAGTGAGGCATAAGGCAGAGCCTTAACACTTGGCCTGCTGCGCACCTGGTTAATTAAAGCCAACGGCTCGGCACCCGTATTACCCTGTTGTATATAGCTTTCTGCCAGCATAAGCAATACATCAGCATAGCGTATTACCTGGCCGTTTATACCACTTTGTGGTCCGCCAAAACTGGCTATCTTATTATAATATTCATATTTAAGCCACGTATATCCTTTTGTGGCGTAAGGGTAAGCTATAATAGGCGACACTCCGGGTTTGGGAGGGGCACATTGCTGACAATATTCCGTTTGCCCACCACTTGCGGCATCGCCATAAAAGGTGAAGGCAGCGCGGGGGTCTACGTAATTCACAGATGGGTTTTGTGGGTTAGGATAGGTGAAAGCTTTAACAGCAGTTGTAGTTACCAGTGCATTGTTCCAATCATTAAAACCATATTCCTGCGCACGGCCAGAATGGGTAGCTTTTCCACCCCAGGTTTCCTGACCGCCAAAAAGGTAGTATTGGTTACCTATACCCCAATCTGTCCATTGCTGGTTCATCACCTGAAAAATAGTTTCAGGATTCAAAGCAGGATTATCCTGGTTCGGGTCATCAAAAAGATCATTATAAACCGGCGCAAGCGAATAGCTGTAAGGCGCCTTGGTTAACTTAGCAAGTTCTGTTTGTGCCAGAACCCATTTTTTTTCATATAAGTAAGATTTCCCCAAAAGCGCAACTGCAACACCTTGCGTTGCCCGGCCATATTTGTCAGAAGAGTATGAAAGCGGAAGATCTTTCTCGGCATCCTTTAAATCCTGTTCAATGAATGCCCATACATCAGCTACAGGTGATCTGGCCAGATTAATCTCGGCAGGGGTTGGCTGTTGTATAAACTTGGTACGCAAAGGCACCCGCCCGTACAAATTAACGAGTTGAAAATAGGCATAAGCACGCAGAAATTTGGCTTCAGCGATATATTGAGCCTGGTCAGTTGTCTCTGCTGCGTTAGCCGGCTTCCATGACGTTAGGGCACGATCAATAACTACGTTGGCACGCGCTATTATCTGGTATAACGCTGCCCATGTTTGGCCCACCTGGTTCTGATCGGCGCCAAAATTATACTGGGCCAGTTGCAATAGATCGCCCCCCAGTGGTTGATTATTTTTGGCATCATAGCCCAACAAATCAAAGGTATAATACCACTCGCGTGCCCACAAACCCGTATGCAGCAAACCTGCATAAGTGGCTACAACAGCTTGGTTTATGGCAGCATCGGTAGTAAAATAAGTATCATAAGTATAAGCGTTCTTATTAACCAAATCCAAATTCTTTTTACATCCTATCGAGAGAATTAAAAGCCCTCCCGTCATAAGAAATTTTATATATTTTTTCATAATTGTATTTTTTATAAATATTACTTAAAATCCCGCCTGTATCCCGAATAAAAATACACGCGCCTGCGGAATCTGGCCTGTATCAATACCGCGGTTAAAAATAGTGTCGTTCGCGTTGTTATCCCCATTTATTGTGCTTAATTCGGGATCATATCCTTTATAACCGGTGATGGTAAATAAATTTTGCGCAGCAATATATACGCGCAGCTTACTCAACACATTACCCGAAAACGATTTTAGAGCGTTTTTTGTAACAGTGTACCCCAGGGTTACATTACGGGCACGTAAATAAGCGCCGTTGTCGATAAAGAAATCTGACGGCCTCACATTTCCAGTTCCGGTTGCATTTTGCCCAGCTCTTGGCAGCTTGGCATTGTCACCCGGTTTTTCCCACCTGTTTAATATGTCGGTTGAGGCATTATGCCCTGTCGCTGCGAAATCCAAAGTGGAAGCCCTCAGATCATTTCCAATCTGCACGCCCTGCACGCCTGATAATACTACGTTAAGGTCGAAATTATGGTAAGTAGCACCTATGTTAATGCCATACGTAAACTTTGGAATTGAACTCCCTAAAACCTGCTGGTCTTTTGAGTCAACAACGCCGTCACCGTTCAGGTCCTTAAATATAAAGTCACCGGGGAGCAATCCAGACTGGTAAACCGCAGTCGGATCGCCGGTTTTCTGCTGTGCCTTTTGATTTAATGCATCAATTTCGGCCTGGTTTCTGGCTACGTGATCCTCCCGATAACCATAATATGCCCCGATAGCAATACCCGGCATAGTCATGGTTTGTACGCTGGTGGTTCCTCCAATTATTGGCGTTGGCGATTGGGCGTCTAACGCTAATGTTTTATTATTGTTAAAAGCGCCGTTAACGCTTATGTTATAGCTAAAATCCCTTTTCACCTCAGAACGGTAACCTAACTGAAATTCAAACCCTTTGTTTTGTACCTTGGCCGCGTTAACAGTCTCGGTACTGTTGCTTGTATTTAAGCCTACCCCTAAACTTGGCGGTACAGGTATATTTACTAATAACCCACTGCTTTTTCTATTGTAGTAATCGGCGGTAAAAGTTACCCTGTTGTTGAGAAATCCCAGATCGATGCCGGCATCGGTTTGGTCAGTTGATTCCCAATGTAATTTGGGGTTGGCAATTGTAATAGCTGTTGTTCCGTTAACGAATTGCTCAGTCTGGCCAAAAGAATATACCAGGTTTCCCACAGGCGATCCGTTAAATGTTAATACATCGGTTCTTCCAAGATCGATCCGGTTGTTGCCTGTACGTCCCCATCCTACGCGAAGTTTACCATCGCTGACAAATGGAAGAGCTGCTTTTACGAAATCTTCCTGACTGAATCGCCATGCAAAGCCCGCACTCGGGAAATTACCATAACGAACCGCCGGGAGAAAGTTGGAAGACCCGTCACGCCTTATACTGGCCGAAAGAATATACTTATCGTCATAAGAATAAATTAAACGTCCGTAATAAGATTGTTGAATGCCAAATTGAGTGGCATAACCCGATGACCTGCCTGTTACGGTAACAGTTGGAGCTACTCCAATGTCCTTTACCGCATCAGTGAGCATACCTGTACCTGTTAAACTGGCAGAGCTACTGGTTCCTGCATCTATGTAACTTGTGCCTGCTGTTAGCGAAATATTGTGTTTACCAAAGGTATGGTTATACGACAAATAGTTCTCAATAATGTAGTTGTAGGAGCTTCCGTAAGCATGGCCCGCTTGCCGGTCGTAAGACAAGTTATTGGCAGTTACGAAAGGTACCTGATAAGAATCACTTCCATTACTGTCATATGTTGCTGATGCTTGCGAACGAAAAGTTAAACCATCGATAAGTTTCACTTCGGCAAATACTTGTGGATATAATACCATGTCCTGGCTACTTTGGGTTTTCAGGCCCAGATCTGCCAATGGATTTATAGCATTGCTGTTATCAACATTATTTGTTAGGATGGAGTAACCGCCCGTAACTGAAGAATCATAAATGGGTTGATAAGGTGCGTATTGAAGCGCATTACCTATGCCAGCCATCAGGCCATTAGTTCTTGTATACCTCAAATTTAAGGTTTGCCCGAAATGAAAACGGCCTAATTTTTCGTCAAGCGAGAACCTGTTATTAAACCTTTTAAAGAGATAATCCTTAACCGTGGCTTGCTGGGTTACATATCCTGCCGACATATTATAGGTAACCTTGTCGCCTCCGCCGCTTATACTTAAATTATTTTGAGTTGATAAAGCTGTTTTAAAAATTTCGTTTTGCCAGTCGTTTCTGTCAACCAAAACATATGGTGTATTAAGCCTTGCCGGTATTGCAACATTGTTGGTAACAGCAACATCTTTAATGAGGTTTACATAATCGGCTGCTTTTAACAGATCGAGTTTTTTGGGTATAGTTGAAAAACCTGCCTGTGATGTAAATGATATTTGAGTGGGGCCGGCTTTACCTTTTTTTGTTGTAATTATCACAACGCCGTTAGCGCCCGAAGCGCCGTATATTGCTGTTGAAGCCGCGTCTTTCAATATGGTAATATTCTCAATGTCCTGCGGGTTAATCGTGTTGAACAAGCCGGCATCAGCCTGTATGCCATCAATAACATATAACGGGCTAACATTAGTAAAAGAACCGGTACCACGTATAATAATTTGCGCATCTGAACCTGGCGAACCATTTGCAGTAACTACCTGAACACCTGGCGCCTTACCTATTATCAATTGTGCAGGGCTTGTTGATGTATTGGCGCCTGCATCTTTCGCCGCCACCACATCAACAGCGCTTACCAGGTCTTTTCTGCGGGCAGTACCATATCCTATTACTACTACTTCGTTCAGGCTATTAGTGCTTTTTGATAAAACCACGTTAAGTACACCTGATTCTGGAACAACAATTTCTTTTTGTTCGTAACCAACGAAAGAAAATATTAGCGTACTGCCCTGAACAGCATTTATGGAATAGTTTCCTTCAGAATTCGTACCGGTAACCTCAGTCTTGCCTTTTATTTTAACGGATACACCAGGCAGAGGCCCCCCATCGTCCTTATCCGACACCTTGCCGGTAATTTTCCCCGTTTGCGAAAAGGCAGGTAAACTTATCACTATTGCTGATAAGGTTATCCCGACAAAAATCAGGAGTTGTGTAAATAGTTTTCTTTTCATGAATTTTTAATTTAAGTGAAACAAATTGGCTGATTATTAAGGCTTAGAATAAGCTGAATGCGTGGGCACATCCTGGTACCTTTCCCCGTTTTGTTGGCGGCAAACCACGCAATTTTTGATTTTAAGTTATTTAATGGTTTTACCACCTGCAATCGATTGCGAAATTTTAACATCAACAATCTTATCACAATCCATAAGTGAGTTTTTTAACATATCGATAAAATTTAAACAGAGTCCGGCTGTTCGCTAAGTCAAAAAAAACAGATGTTGATTCAGTTGATAATTGGTGAAATATTGTTCAAAATCAGTATTTCAAACACACCGCATTGCAGCTATATTCCGAGAGTTGAAACTATGGTTACTTAAAAAAAAGGAGGGGGTAGAGATGAACAAAAATATAGACCAAATGTGCAAACCAATACAACGATTTATAAACAAGACAGTTACATATCAAACAAATTGACCAAAGCATTCCAGGTAGTTGTAGGTATAGCTATGGCATTGACGTGTGCTATATTCACTTACCCGATCACCGTCAATTTTTGTCATGAGTTGATGGATAAACTTCAAAATTATTTTTGAAAGGTAACTATAATGATTCTTACCCCTGTTTTTAAGGATTAAAAAAAGACCTTACTATACTTCTATCATCGCTTTAATTACGCCATTCGTCGGATCGAGCCAACTTTCAAACTCATCTGTAACCTGGTCAAATTGTACACGATGGGTAATATAATTAGACGGCTGTACCAGGCCTTTTTTCATGGATGCAATAACATGCTCAAAATCTTCCCGTGTAGCATTACGGCTGCTCATTAGTGTGGCTTCACGTTTGTGAAATTCCGGATGACTAAAACTGATATCACCTTTCTGAAGGCCAACCAGAACATACCTGGCTCCATGGGCCATATGTTGAAATCCGCCGTTAATCGCTTGCAAGCTGCCTGTTGCATCTATCACCACCGTAGGCATATCGCCCTTTGTAATTGTTGCCAATTTCTCCGCCACATCCTCTGTCGACACGTTAATGATATGATTTACCTGCAGGATGTCCCTGCAAAATCCAAGCCTTTTTGTGTTGAGATCCATGGCTATTACTTTAGCCCCTGCAATGCGGGCAAACTCCATTATGCCGAGGCCTATTGGCCCGGCCCCAATCACCAATACATATTCACCAGGTTTGACACCCGCCCGCCTGATGCCATGGGCACCTATGGCTAAAGGTTCTACCAATGCCAGGTCATCATAACTTAAACCATCACCGTGTATCAGTGAATACGTTGGCACATTCAGATATTCGGTCATTCCTCCGTCCACATGAACGCCGCAAACATTAATTTTAGCACAGCAATTAGGCTTTCCTGACATGCAGGCTATACAAACGCCGCAATTAAAGTACGGTATGAATGTAACGACTTCTCCTTTTTTAAAACCGGGCGCACCGTTAGGCTCTATTAACTCACCTGAAAGCTCGTGTCCCAGAATACGGGGGTAATTAAAATAGGGCTGCGTTCCCTCAAAGGCATGCAAATCGGTACCGCAGATACCTATTCTTCTGATCCTAATCTGGGCATAGCCTTCTTTTATGGCAGGTCGTTCCTGATTCTTAAAAACCAGCTTGCCTGGCTCCTCACATATTATTGCTCGCATACCATTATTTAAAGTTGAAAAATTTGTTCCATCATCACCCACTTCTCCCCTGCTTTTGCCCAAGGTAAAGGCTGCTGGAATTTCCACATCAATTGTTCCCATTCCTGTACTTTAAGGTTAGCTGCATCCATGACCGTTTTTTTTTCCGCTACATACTGGTCATTGGTTTCCATGATCATAAATAAGCGGTTTCCTGTGCGGTAGATCTGCATATCCCTAATTTCCGCATCAAGTATGCTTTTACGTATTTCCGGCCAGCCGTTTTCCGTCTTATGCCAATAGTCATATTCGGCTATCAGTTGCGGGTCATCCTTTAAGTCGAGGGCCAAACAGTATCTTTTCATAATTGTATTTTTTACAAATAGGTAGAAGCATATGATTCTTCAATTAAACCGTATTCTTTCATTCTAATCCAAAACTCAGCTGGGATTTTTAAAGATGCCAACGCAACATTCTGTGCCACTCTCTGTGCATTGGTGGTATTCAGGGCAATACATTTAACGCCCGGCGCGTTTAGCCCAAACGCAACACATGCATCCGCTGGTTTAATTTTATAATCTGTACAAAGCTGATAAAACAGCTCCCGCCAATGATATAAGCCGTCGTCTTTTACCGGATCAGTTAGCCGGTAATTATAATAATCAGATCCGGTTAAAAAACCGCCGTTAAAAACAGCGGAATTGATGATTAGCGTTCCCTGTTTTTCAAGTTCCTTCATAAACTCCACCAATTCACTTGGGTGGCTGTGAATCGTCATACTGTTAGCTATCATGACCCAATCCAGCTTTACATCATGAGTTATTCTTTTTATGATACGCCAATCCTTCGAACCCACACCGATGCCTCTGACTTTGCCATCCCGTTTTAATTCATTCAGCGCACGGTAAGCGTCTAATATATCCCCGTAACGTTGCGCTTGTACCGGCCCATCTTTCGCCGCAGCAAGGTATTCGTCAGGGTCATGTACAGATACCAGCTCTGCCTTATAATCTCCCAGCAGTTCATTCCCCTGTTCATAGCATTCCATAATACCATCATAACTAATCCGCTGAACGGCATCATACTTCAAATCACGCCATACGCCGGGTTCAAAAGTAGGCTCAGCTTTTTTTAATGGTGTACGAAGCCATCCCAGTTTATTGCTGATGAGCACATCGGAAGGGTTTACATTCAATTGCGTTAAAGAATTTCCCAATGATTCCAGCGCAAGTCCGGCACCGTATTTCCCAGCTGAGTCAAATACAGCCAGTTTAGAAGAACACCTTACGCTTTCAGCTACAATAGCGCATTTAACCTCATCAGGAAGGGCCACATATAAATTTCCTAAACCACTGGTTCCATAAATTACTTTGGGTAAAATGATTTCTTGCATGTCTGAAATGGTTATTTTAAAGGATAGCTGAAACTGACAAACTTTCCGGTTTTACTGTTACACGATGACCTTTAAATCCAAAAAATGCCACCACTGCAAAACAGATCAATGGTACTATATAACCGTATTGAATATTACCCGTCACATCGCTGATGTAACCGAATGAACGCGGCAGAACGGCACCGCCCACGATTGACATAATGATAAGGCTGCTGCCGAATTCCGTATCAGCCTTTAACTCTTTTATACCCAGCGCAAAAATAGTTGGGAACATAATGGACATAAAAAAGCAGATACCGATGACCGTGTAAACGGTTACCATGCCATGACCGAAAATGGCGATGACGCAAAGTACGATATTGCTGACCGCATATGCAGTCAGCAAAACTGTTGAACTGTAATAACGCATTAAAAACGTGCCTATAAATCTACCGATTAAAAATGCAAAACCGCATATACCTAAATAGTCAGCCGCCTTTACTTCTGTAAGGCCGGCAGACTTTGTTGCATACAGGATAAACAAACTGAATACACAAACTTGTGCGCCCACATAAAAAAACTGTGCGGCAACACCCCAGGCTAAATGGCGGTGCTTTAAGGCATGGAAAATGTTTTTACTGGCTGTATGCCCTTCATGGTACTGAATTCTGGGCAGGCGGGTAAAGGCAAACAGGATAGCGATGATCACCAGTATGCTACCGAGTATAAAGTAGGGCATTTTCACGGAAGAGGCTTCGGCTGCCAACGCCAGTTCACGGCCCTGTTCTGTCATTACGCTTAATTGTGCCGGGGTATAACCTTTGGTTAGTATAATACGCCCCCCAATTATAGGTGCCAGCGTTGTAGCCAGCCCGTTAAACGATTGCGCAAAATTAAGCCTTTGCGTAGAGGTTGCCGGATCGCCTAATGAAGAGGCATACGGATTGGCGGCTGTTTCTAAAATGGTCAGTCCGCAGGCAATGATAAACAGGGCTACCAGGAAAAACACGTACTGCTGCATATTGGCTGCTGGTATAAACAAATAGGAGCCAAACGCAAAGATAAGCAGGCCCGTTATGATGCCTGTTTTATAACCATATTTTTTCATAATAAAGCCCGCTGGCAAAGCCATCAAAAAATAGGCTATAAACACGGCCGAATCCACCAGCGTAGCCTGAACGGTTGTTAGCGTAAATGACTTTTTCAGGTGGGGTATCAATATAGGGTCGAGGTTATGAGCAAAACCCCATAAAAAGAACAAACTGGTTATCAATATAAAAGGGAAAAGACTTTTATTCTTTGTCATGATCGGATATTAAATAGCTCCTTCAATTTTTAAAACGAACGCATCTTTACCCGGGGCCTGTTCCGGCAATTTAACTTTGAGGCCGGCTGCGGTTTGCTCAAAACTCAAATTACCGTTTCCAAGTAAGCTTACCCTGCTTACCTTACCTGCCTCATTCCCTGGTAACTTTTTAATCAGGGCTTCGTTTGCTGCCGGCCAGCCCATCATAATGGCGTAAAGGGTTTTACCTTTTGTGGTAAACCGGATATCTTCAGCACCGAACGGCTTTCCCTTGCCCTCGTTAAAACCCTGAGCGCTGATGGGTGCTGCCGATTCGATTGCCGGGCCTTCGCCAAATATTTTCCAGGGACGGGTGCCGTAAATCGCCTCGCCGTTAACCTGCATCCACGCCCCTATGTTTTCAACTACGGCGCGTTCTTCGCTGTCAATGGTACCATCGCCGCGTATCGGAATGTTCAACAGCAGGTTACCATTTTTGCTTACGATATCAACCAGGGTATGCACTACCGTTTTGGCGTTTTTGTAGCCTTTATCATCAAATATGCGTCTATCATAGTGCCAGCCGCCAATACAAGTATCCGTTTGCCACGGCAAAGGTTCTATCTGGTTGCTCTGCCCGCGTTCTATATCCCATATCATGCATTTACGCTGTTGTTCATTCAATATTTTGCCAAACAGTGCTGCTTGCAGCTTACCGTGTTTTTTAATACTGGTATTATACATATGTGCGGCAATTTTTAAGCCCACGTCGCTTACCGGCCAAAGGGGTAATGCGGTATCGTCAAAATAAATCAGTTCGGGGCCAAACTTATCTATTAGCTCTATGGTACGGTTCAAAAACTTATCACAATAAGCTTTATTGGGTACGCTGGCACCATTGCCCCAATCCCAGTGGCGGCCCATGCTGTCGTCATTAAGGCTATCCTGGCTCAAGGCGTGGTTTTGCGCATACAATTCCTGTGGATCGTAGCCATTCCACCATTTGCCTGTACCATCCGCCTTGGTAAGCTTGCCATCATAAGGAATACCCGCGTAAGGACCGCTTTTATCAGCGCGCTGGGCAACCTCGTACCATGTCCATGGGTGTGATGCATGTATCGTTACGCCAAAAGGCAGGCTGTGTTCCTTAGCAGCCTTTGCCCAACCACCAATCAAATCTTTTTTGGGGCCAAGTTTGGTAGCGTTCCAGCTTTGATATTTGCTATCGTAAAGGTCAAAATTATCATGGTGATTGGCCAATGCCATGAAATATTTGGCACCTGCACTTTTGTATAAACCCACCAATTCATTTGGATCCCAGTTCTCGGCCTTCCACTCGTTAATCACGTCCTTAAACCCAAATTTCGAAGGATGTCCATACTTTTGAACATGGTATTTATACTGATCACTGCCTTCCTGATACATACCACGGCCGTACCAATCACCACGTTCGGGCTGGCATTGTGGCCCCCAATGCGCCCATATACCAAACTTGGCATCACGAAACCAATCAGGTACCTCGTATTGAGCCAATGAATTCCAATTGGGCTTAAACGGTCCAGCGGCAATGTCCGGATTTGAACCAACCTGCAACAAATTGTTAGCATAAAGTTTAGACAGGTATAAGGAAGATACTCCTGTGACTAAACCTTTTATTAGTGTTCTTCTTTTCATAATTGGTTTGGTGATTTTTAATAAATACCTATGCTGATCTGCTATACAAATGAATAGCCCGGGGCATTAAATAAAATTCAATAAGTCACTATTCTATAATTGGTTGATCAGCAATTCACATTATTTGCATCAATAATTGATAAATCAAATTTCTTTTAAATACTATCTAAATAGTCGTCCTAATGGGACTTTTTTTTATACGAAACCGACATTTTATTTAATATTGCTCCGACAAAGCACGAAACATCTTTGAGACTCAGGAACCGGAAATACATATAAAACTATCCGTACAAATAAAAAATAGCTTTAAAAAGCTTATTTACTGCACATTATGATTAAAAGAGCACTAAAACATACATATACACTATTGAATGTAGATCATGTGAACCTTGGCCCTAAATGGAATTACAAAAACGTGATTAGTCCATATTTCAGACTTTATTATATTGATGCCGGTGCGGGAGAAATTTCAGATATTTCAACAACGCTGAGCCTTGAGCCAGGCTTTTTATACATGATACCGAGTTTCACTTTGTGCAACCTTATTTGCCAAAATCACCTGAGTCAGTATTTTATCCAGTTTTTTGAAGAATCATCGGATGGCATCTCCTTATTTGCCCATAACCGGTGTATTTTTAAAGTAAAAGCAACAAAAGTTGACATGTTAAATTTTGCCCGTTTACTGGAAATAAATCCCGGGAGGGGTATAAACCGTTCTGACAATCCCAGGATATATGAGAAAAACATCTTTTATAAAGAGTATCAGGAACTTAATAATCAGCAAAACATGGCGACTTTTATAGAGACCCATGGTATTCTTCTGCAATTGGCTTCTCGCTTTTTGACACCAGAGACATTCAAACATAAAGAAATCAGCCAGATACCGGTTAAAATTCTTAATGCGATTAGCTATATCCAATTAAACCTGCACCAGGACCTGTCGGTAACCAACCTGGCTGAAAAAGCCAACCAGCATACCGATTATTTCTCACGCCTGTTTCAACAGTATACAGGTGAAAGGCCCTTAAAATATATCCATGAAAAAAGAATTGAGCGGGCTCAATACCTGATGGTTACCACTCAGATGACTTACGCGGAAATTGCGATCCAAACCGGCTTTGAAAATATATTTTATTTTTCAAAAATATTTAAAAAGGTTACCGGTATGTCTCCTGGTAATTATAAAAAGCAAATAGATTTTGTCAGTTTTTAGATTCCCGGTTTCGGGGGCCTCAACATTATACCACATTGGGCGAGTACTTTAAAGGCTCATAGTATGCCTGAAAAGTTAATGTAGAACCTGAATAACTAAAATTGACAGTCCCGCAAAGGGGCTTTCTGTAATTACTTAATTGTAGTGTGGACACACAACTCCGCATTGAGGCAGTTGCCCGTTATGGCAACATTGATTTTTACCAAGTTCACAACGGCGCACCGGAAAACGAAAGGAACTGCTTAAAGAGCAAAAGCAAGATCGGGGCCAAAACACTTATTATATCTCTGAATCTTACGCGTGCTTATTATTTCAATACGGTTTCATAAATTTCATTCAACAGATTTTGTCTCATTTTTGAGTCTCTTTTATTTAAAAGAATTATAATTCCCCAGTTTTTAACCCGGCTGTAACATATGATCGAAGATTGCCCCATAGAATCTCCAGACTTTAAATAAATGGTATTTTGGTCATCCGTACCAATGTTAAGCCCCAATCCCATTTCTCGCTTTTCGTCTTTTAAGAAGATTTTTTCCATAATTTGGGATGCTTTACCTATTGCAGTTTCCTTATTTAATACTGCTTTTAGATACTTAACCATATCATAAGTATTAGATTTTACTAACCCGGCGGGTGCTGTAACATTCCATCCGAAGAATTCCTGGGCACCGCCCTCTGGATTGTAGCCCGTTGTTTTATTTGTTACATTAAATTCTTTTGTTAATGTAGTTGTCATCTGTGATGGCTTTAATATTTTTTCACGAATTATTTCATCATAACTCTTACCGTACACCTTTTCTAAGATCTGTCCGAGTAAGGTGTAGCCAATGGTAGAATAGCGGTATTTACCATAATCAATAAGTTCTGTGCAGTTATTAATCATAGTGGTCAGTGTTTCTTCAGTTACATTACTTACAGGTTGTTGCGGATTTAACGCTATTAGTTTCCCAAAATCTATATCGGGTAAGCCGGATTGATGTGAAGCTAAATCTGATATTCTGATTTTATTGTGGAGATTTTTATTTAATACATATCCCTTTGGAAGATAGTTGTCTATATAATCATCTAACTTTAGTTTATGATCAATAACCGCTTGTGCTATTAGATTTGAAGTTAAAATTTTAGTAATAGAAGCAATTTCAAATATGGTATTTCTATTAATATCAATTTTGCTTTCTTTACTTAGTTTACCATACGCCGTATAATATTGTTTGTTATTGTGAATGAAACCAACGCTAATTCCTACGTCAGGATTTTTTTTATAATTAGCTTTTATTAATGAATCGATCTTTTTGGAGATGTCTTGTCCAAAAGAAAAAGTGCTGCTAAATAATAGCGCTGCTAAAAGTTTAAATGAAGTTTTCATCGTACCGTATTTTATGTTAAAAGTTATTTCGGTACAAATGTGTGAAGGAAATTACCGCTGCGCGACCGAATAAAAGTAGTCGTACGCATTTGTTAAGAAAAATAAGTGCGAATAATTGAAAAGAGAAGTACGAGTAATTACAAATCGCTGTTTTGTAGATTCTTACGATAAGAAGTCGGTGTATCACCAGTGTGTTTTTTAAAGGCCGTATTAAAAGAAGATTTCGAATTAAAACCAACTTCATACAATATTTCAAGAACAGTTACCTTGTTTTTTGAAACATCTTTTAAAATATCCATCGCATTCTCTATCCGGTAGGTGTTTACGAAATCATAAAAATGCCGATCTAATCTATGATTGATTAAAACAGATAAGTCACGAACGGGAATGCTAATGCCTTTAGAAATATCCTGAATGGTTAAGGAAGGATTAAGAAATGGCTTTTCTTCCACCATATACTGCTGCAACTTCAATAATTCTTCGTTATAGTCTTCTTCCTTTACGGCTAATTGCTCGTTTTTTTTCTCTTCTAAAATCAGATCCGAAACAAGTTTTAATTTTGAATCGATATTTCTAAATAAACCGGGATTATTCAATGCTTTGTATAAATACCAGCAAATAACAAACAATTGAAATACCAGGATTCCAATCCTTATCCATTCAGAAATGTAGGGGTAATCAGAAAACTTGAAAATATTTTTTAAAATAACAACCAAATAGATGGTTGTGAGTACCCCTGTAAACTGAAACAACCAATTATAAGAATTGATATTTGTGCCTGCGTAATTTTCGAGATATAGCTTTTTTGCCTTTCTTAGTAGTATAAAAACAGTACTAAAATACACAACTATCTGAATGTGAAAAAGGATATGATTGAACTTCAGTTCTATCATATTTTGGCGATTTAAAATAAAATTAATTTTTGAAGCGACATCTACCATGTAAAAACGGGGTAATAAAACGAGGTTCGCAATTAAAAATGGCAACAGGTGTACGATGTATTTTGGCCTAAGTTTAAAATCAGAATAACAAACAGATAATACATACAGATAAAAAACAGGAATTTGCAAGAACGCGAGTGTATTCCTGATCATCCCCAGGTTTGAAGGACCATTAACCATTAAATTAATTAGAGGGTCACTAATATCTATGGCAGTGATGATGAGGAAAATGGCAAAAAGAGAATTGCTTATTCTATACTTTGCCTTAACTGTGAATAGAAAAAAGGCAAGAAATAGGGAGATGAACAACGAGATTACAGTTACAAGAACTAATAAATTAATTTTATCCATTCATTACTCCTTTTTTGTACATCGTTATCTCAGGAAAGTCGTTTTTTAGCTTACACGCAATGGATTTCGTAGTTTACGGTATATCCTCTTTATCCGTTTATCTTGTTCGGCGAATTTAGCTAATTTTTGTGATTGTTGCATTGGTGGCAACGGAATCGTTGAATGTGTCCTCAAGACTTCGCTGGCTAAGCCTGTCATTGTCCAAAATACCATAGAGCAGCAAATAAAACAGCTTGTTGCCGTGCAGAACCTTTGCGTAATGATCGATCTTGGTCGTAAGTGATAAATTTGCTATCAACGCTTCTGGAATGAAGCCTAAGAGCTGCTTTACAGTGACGTTATGTTCTTTAAAAATGGCCATATCATATTGATTATCAGCTATCAATATAGCAAATCAACATGATAAAAACAAGATAAATAATTGAAAATCAATTATTTATATAAAATCAACTAACCACTATAAAACAAAAAAGTCGGAAGATTAATCTTCCGACCATTCGTGGATAAATCCAGCCTTTCATTATTAATTTAAATAATACCTATTTTTTTGTAATGTTAGGCAACCCTACTTTTTTAAGTGTTTCCATTGCCTTTTCTACTTTTCTAATAACAAAAGGATCGTTCGCATGACTTTTAACCGAACTGCTTTCGATAGCAGGGCCAAATCCTTTTTCTACTGTTGTATATTTTATAGTGCTTGACATAATTGCTCCTTTCTAAAAAACTTAACTCAAATATAACCAATTACTTTCTTTTAACCAAAAACGCATCATAGTTAATACCGTATGGCTTGAACTCCCGCCAATCAATTCCTTTAAGACCATACACCTCAAAATCCGTATTAATTTCCTCCCACAAGCCTGCTATCCCCATTTGGTATAACCGTGTGCGTGATGCAGTGCTGCCCTCTGCATAGATGTAATGATTGCCGTAATGATCACAAAATGTGGCGATCGTATTAGCTACCGTAGCAAGCACAATATCCCTGTCTTGATTATTACTAATGACACCATCATCTAAAATGCCGGTTACAGGGTGCGCATCACCAAATGCCAAGTTGTAAATCGGGGGGTCGGTATCTGGAATTTTAGTAAAAATCACAAGTTTTCTTATACGCCCTTTCGGCCCTTCGCTATAAAATTCGTAAGCCTGGTAATCGTTTGTAAAGTAATTGTAACGCTCTAAATTCATCGTATGAACAGCAAAACTAAATGAAAAATACAAATATAACAGCTTTGATTTTAAGGAAAATCATATATTTGAACAGTCAATAAAGTGGGCACCTAACTAAGCACCTGAAGATTGACTTTCTACATAAATTGTTGATAATAAGCTAATAACAAAGATAGGTTCGAGCCCAGGCCTTGGAGCATGCCGGTGATGACGGAGCGGTATTGGTAGGCCGTGTCGCTGCCGCCATTATCTTTTACCAGCAGGGGTTTGCTCCGGTCGTAATCCAATACATCTTCTTTCATCCGGGAGGCGAGTCCTTTTCTTGCCAGGGCGGCTTCCAGGGTAAAACCGGTGATATCGGATGCTTCGGTAAAACCCAGAACCTTGCCGCTGCCGTCTATCCAGACTTCGTGGGGTAGCATGCGGTGCGGGAACAGGCGATGTAATACGCGGTCGCCCACGACGGTACGGAAGCGCTTGTTCTTTAAAAAGGCGTTGGTGTGCTGGAAAGCGGCGATGCGGTCTCCGGGTTCGGCGGTAACGGGCAGCACGACGAGTTTACCGACAAAAGCGGCTACCAGCGAGTCGAGCCGTGGCATGGCCTGGATGCAGGCGCCGCAGGAGGTGGCCCAGAAATCGAGGATCAATAATTTGTCTTTGAAATCTGAAAGTTTCAGGGGTTGTCCGTTGTTGTTCAATACCTTTTCCAGGAGCACGTTGGACATTACGATATGCTTGACCATGCTATTCCGTGCGCATTAGATCAATGAGTTGTGTTGTCGAATAATAATTTCAGACTTTTAAAATAGCAAGTTAGCATGGTCAAAGTGTAACGGAACGCCATGAATTTATTTCCGGAACGCGGTGATCAATGGGTCCGGAATATCCAGTCAACACAACCATATGTGCTATGCTTGTCCTAGCAGCCTTATGATGAGCTAAATAGTAAGCCTGACGGCTTACACCAAACAGTGCACAAATAGCTACCAGGGTATATTCTGGCCGCTTTTGCCGCATTCTTAAGACTGTTTGGTACCACGCTTTTTTCGGATCTTGATATGTAGGTCACTTTCAGCTACCTCGATCATCGTTTCCAAGGCAAGATTCTTCAATTGAGATAGCTCTAATGCCTTAGTAAGCTCATGTATCTTTTTGATGAGTAACTTTGATTCCTGACTTTGGGTCATCCCAGGAAGCGCTGAAGTATTGTTGACATTCAGCAAAGTAGTCAAATTAAGCTTCCCCGCCCATGCTTTGATGGTATTTCTTGGAACCCGGTATTTCCGGCTTGCCCCAAGGCAACTGATCATCCCCGTTTTTATTTCTTCTACAATCTTTATTTTGGTCTGTTCTTCGACCTTGTCAAATGGCTTACGTCTTACGACCGCCGCTGCTTTCTTTTTCCTGCCTGGAATTGCTTTCATTTTCTTGTCTTTAATGACAAGCTATATCAGGACAAGACACAGTATAGAAATGCAAGATGGTAGCATAAAAGGGCCGAAGATGGAACAGATCATCAAAAAGGAAAATGACGTAATCCGATTTGTTCTTGGCTACCGGTAGGGCGATTTTTTTCTGAAAGTGTAAAATATTGTTTAGGAACCATTTAGGCGCGTAAAGAATATCTAATATCACCTGCTAAAATATCAAATAAACTATTAAAATAAAAATTGTAAGTATCCTATGTTGTTCTAATTTAAAGGCGATTCAATACATTATAAGTAGTTTAACACCGGGGGGGGAGCCAAAATAGCAATATTTCGAACCGACTTCCGATACCTTAATTTATTAAAAATAATTTATCTCAATTTATTTAAATAAATTAAGGTATTTTTAATTTCCATTAGTATAAATACCAATAAAGAGCTCCTCAACATTTATTTTAGTTTCCAGTTAAATGAATCCTTATACCATATTTAATGTAGAAGGCTATCGCATGAACAGAGAAATACGGCAATATCACCTAAGCCTTAATCCCAATTACAAGATAATCGGTTTTGAAACAGCGAAGGATTGTTTGAATAGCGCTTACCAACGACTTGGCATTGCAACTATTGATTTTTCATTTCCGGATATTCAGAGGAATAGCCTTTATCAAAAAATACGGAAAACAAACCCGTTAGTACCAGTAGTCGCGAGCGGTTTTGAAAAATAAACCTAAAAACATTATCAAAAGATTCAACAAGAATATTTCAATCGGTAGATTATGGATAAAGAATTAAAGATATTGCACCTTGAGTATATTGCCGCTGATGCCGAATTAATTACTAAGGAACTTAAGAAAGCAAAAATATCTTTTGATATGCGAGTAGTCGACAATAAAGTCGACTATATAAAAGCGTTAAATGAATTTAAGCCAGATCTCGTCCTTTCAGCTCATTTTACGCCTGTTTTTGATTCTATGGAGGCTTTAAGAGCCCTTAAGCATCTATATCCAAATATTCCTTTTATCCTGGTTACTTCTTCCGTATCTGAAGAGTTTGTTATCAATATAATAAATGAGGGCGCTGCCGATTACGTGCTCAAAGACAGGATACAACGT
Source organism: Mucilaginibacter cryoferens (assembly GCF_014205845.1). Taxonomy (GTDB): domain Bacteria; phylum Bacteroidota; class Bacteroidia; order Sphingobacteriales; family Sphingobacteriaceae; genus Mucilaginibacter. Next base: position 54,684 of record NZ_JACHCR010000018.1, on the reverse strand, counting down.
TTACCGCTCGCCCTTAAAAAGGTGATGGAAAAATTTGACCTGGAAACTGAGCAAATAAAACACCTCAAAGAGTTGATAATAAATGAGGCCTTTTTAATGGAGGCCGAAAATATTGCAAAAATTGGGAGTCTTGAAGTGAGGCTAAAAAACGGGAATAGCAAATGGTCTTCGGGCTTATATGTTATCCTTGGCTATCAAATGGGCGAAATTGAACCGTCAATTGAAAGTCTTATTAAGTTTATTCATCCTGAAGATTTGCCTTTTGTACAATATGAGATTGACACGGCTTTAGCCAATTGCAGCTCTGCAATGTTAAATTTTAGAATTAATTCAAAGGCAGGTCAAACAAAGTACATATACGGAAAAATAATTATTCATACTAACAGAAAAGGCGAGCCCACTTATTTAAAAGCTGTTGTTCAGGATGTTACCGAACGAACCGATTCGGAAAAAAAAATAAACGATGTTATACAGGAATTAAAAACTCAAACCTCAATAAAGGAATCTGAATCAAGATTTCGCCTTGCTCTCGAAAAAATCGGCGACAATGTTTGGGAACATGATTTCAGAAATAATGAAACTGTTTTTTCAAACTCAAATAAGGATTTTTTTGGCTATAGCACTGTGGAATTAACCGCGAACCCGGAAATTTTACTTGGGATAGTATATAAAGAAGACTTGTCCCTGCTGGAAGAAAACGATTTAAATTATAAAAAAGGTTTGATTGATTCACATAGCCTGGAATATAGGATTATACACAAAAATGGCACGCTAAAATGGGCACTGGATAGAGGGGTTACTATTGAAAAAGACCAAAGCGGAAAATCCATGAGAATAATAGGCACCCACGCCGATATCTCTCACATTAAACAAACCGAAACCGAGCTTGAGCAGCGCGTTAAACAATTTAAATCACTTTCTGAAAATATACCCGGGGTGATTTACGAATATGAGTTCAGGCCTGATGGAACCGAGAGACTAAGGTATATCAGTCCAGCAATCAAACAGGTTTTTGGGATTGATCCTGCGGATTTTCATAACTATTTAAATTACATTCATCCTGATGACCGGGAAAGAATATTGAAGAAAAATCAAAAATCAAAAATCACTCTTGACCCTTTTTATGATGAATCCAGATTAATTATACCTGGGTTTGGAGAAAGATGGCATTCGGTTCACTCTTCATTTTCTTATATATCGCAATCAGGTGCAAAGGTATTCACTGGTTTTATGATGGATATAACCGAAAGGAAAAATGCCGAAGAAACGCTGCGGGCAAATGAAGAAAGGTATCGGAGTATTATTGCAACCATGAAACTTGGCTTGCTTGAAATAGACAATAACGAAAACATCACGTTTGTCAACCAAAGTTTTTGTAATATGAGCGGTTTTAGCTTACAAGAATTGTTGGGAAACCGGGTGAGTGATTTGCTGATAAGCAGCGAAATTCGCGAAATACTCAGCAGCAAGCAAAAGAAAAGCGAAAATGGCATATTTGACGCTTACGAGATAAACGTAAAAAATAAAACCGGAAAAAATAAATGGTGGTTGATAAGCAGTGCGCCAAGGTATAATGATAATGGGCACCTGGCTGGCTCCATTGGTATCTGTCTTGACATTACCGGGCAAAAAAAGCTGGAACACGATCTCACGCTAGCAAAGAAAAACGCCGAACACTTAGCCAAAACCAAAGAAACCTTCCTGGCCAATATGAGTCATGAAATACGTACACCCATGAACGCTATAATGGGAATGGCTAACCAATTGGCTAAAAGTTCCCTTAATTCTCAGCAGCAATTCTATCTCGAAATTATACAATCAGCGTCCGATAATTTACTGGTTATCATCAATGACATCCTTGATTTGTCGAAGATCGAAGCGGGTAAGCTAATCCTCGAAAATATAGGTTTTGAGACAAAATTAGTAGGTACAAGGGCCATACAGGTTTTAGCTTACAAGGCCGAAGAAAAAGGCATAAAACTTACCAGCTCGCGATTTGATGCCGCAATTTCGCCAATACTTATCGGCGACCCACACCGGCTTAACCAGATACTGCTCAATTTAATGAGTAACGCAATTAAGTTTACCGAAAATGGCTTTGTTGATCTTTCGTTTGATTTGATTGAAGATAATGCCAACCACCAGACAATTAAAGTGTCGGTTCAGGACACTGGAGTTGGGATGGAACAAGGGTTTATTGATCAAATTTTCGACAAATTTTCGCAAGAATATGAATCGGTAAGCCGAAACTATGGCGGAACCGGTTTGGGCATGAGCATTTGTAAAGAATTAATTGAATTAATGGGTGGAAGTATAAGTGTTGAAAGTGAAAAAGGAGTCGGAACAACGATATCAATCATTTTAAAAGCCCCAAAAGGAAGTTTGATAGATCTGCCTGAAAAATTTACGCTAAAGTTTGACAAGAAATTTTTGTCGGGCAAAAGAATCTTGATAGTCGACGACAATGAAATGAACAGACTTGTTGCGTCAGTTTTTCTTGAGAACCACGATGCCAGCATTATTCATGCTTCCAATGGGCAGCAAGCTATTGACGAGTTCATCCTGGGTAACCCCGACGTTATTTTAATGGATATTCAAATGCCGGGTATTAATGGTTTTGATGCTACCCGGGCCATTAGAAAGCTGGATGATAAAATCCCTATTATTGCTTTAACGGCAAATGCAATAATAGGCGAAAGCGAAAAATGCTTAGCCGCAGGTATGAATGACTATGTATCAAAGCCATTTAAAGAAGAAGATTTATTAAAAACGATTGCTAAGTGGTTAGGAAAAGAAGTAAACATCATAAAAATGGAAGACACCGAAAAACCCAACGAAAATTTATTATATGATTTATCTTCGTTAAGATCGATAAGCGGAGGAAACGAAGCCTTTGTTGAAAAATTAGTGAATATATTTTGTGAGCAAACCCCGCCACTTATAAGAGAAATGACCGATGCCTTTTATTTGAGCGATTATGAAAAAATGGGGGCTATTGCGCATAAGATAAAACCCAGTATTGACAATTTAAATATTGTTGATTTAAAAGAGCCAATCAGGTATATCGAAAACATGGGAAGACAACCGTCGATGGATACGGATATGACCGACATACTCAATGAAGCGGAAAGAGTAATATCAAAAGTTGTAGAAATGATGAAAACCGAATTTTCAACCAAATAAACATACCGGCAATGAGAGTAGCACAAAAATTATATCGTGGCGGGAGTTTCACAGAAACTGCCGGCGACCAACTGAATGGCAATGGCCCAACCCTGGTTTTAGGGTTTGGTAGTAAAGATATTTTATCGAAAGATGACATTTACCAAAAGCTAAGAAGTATGCATCCAGATGCCGACATATTATTATGTTCCACATCCGGCGAAATTTACGATCAAGTGGTTTATGACGACACCGTATCAATTGTGGTGATGGAGTTTGAAAAAACGAAGTTAAAAACTATCAGCCTTAATATAACTGATATACAGGATAGTTTTGAAGCTGGTAAAATGCTCTTTTCTAAATTACAAGATGAGCAATTGGCTTATGTTTTAGTAATTTCCGACGGCGGCATGGTAAACGGAAGTCAGTTGGTTAAAGGTATTGAGCAAATAAATTCAGGAAAAATCCCTGTAACCGGGGGGCTTGCAGGCGATGCTGCCAACTTTGTTTCTACCCTGGTGGGTTGTAATTCAGAGCCGGACAATGGAAATATTGCCGCGGTGGGATTTTATGGCGATAATTTAAACATTGGGCACAGTTCTTTTGGGGGGTTCGAAATTTTCGGTCCTGAAAAGATAGTTACCAAATCTGTGTCAAACCGCTTATATGAAATTGATAATAAAAGCGCTTTAGAATTGTATAAACAGTATCTTGGAAAATATGCAGAAGAGCTACCTGGTTCGGCTTTATTGTTCCCGCTTTATGTGAGGACTGAAGGAAGCCAGGCATCGGTAGTAAGGACAATTTTATCTATTGATTCAAAAGAACAATGTATGGTTTTTGCCGGCGATATACCTGAAGGCTCTTATGTCCGTTTTATGAAAGCCAATTTCGATAAACTGATTGATGCCGCTACAAACGCTGCTTGTAACTCAATATCCAGGTTTAACCAGGAAATTGCGGCAAAACCAAAATTTGCGTTATTGATAAGCTGTGTTGGGCGGAAATTAATATTGGGAAAGCGAATAGATGAAGAAATTGAGGCGATAAAAGAGGTATTTGGTGATGATACTTTAATATCAGGATTTTATTCGTACGGCGAAATTTCGCCCAATAACCTGAATACCTATTGCGAATTGCATAACCAAACGATGACGATCACGACTTTTGATGAAATATAATGGCCTACCACAAATTATTAAACCGACAAATAAAAAAATATGCCGATGAGGAATTGATAACCGATGAACGGTTTATTCGCTTCATAGAATCAGTAAGCGATTCGTACAATGCGTTTGACCGGGATAAGGAACTTTCAGATTATGCATTTTTGGTTAGCCAGCTTGAGTTTGATGAGATAAACAAAAAACTGAAAGAGGAAGTTGAGCTAAGAAAATTCTCTATCGAAAAACTAAAAAAAACGCTTAGTAGTATTAGAACCGACAATAACATGCCATTTAGTGGTAATGATGACGATTTGCTTGAAATTGTTGACCTTTTGAATGTTGAGATAAACAAAAGGAAGGAAGCCGAAAAGCAACTAATAATTGCCAAAGAAGAAGCTGAAGAGGCCAGTCACGCCAAGTCTGAATTTCTTTCGGTTATAAGCCACGAAATACGCACTCCCCTGAATGCGGTAATAGGTATGGGGCATCTGTTATTAAAAAACACTCCCAGGGCTGATCAATTAAATAACCTAAAAATCCTAAAAACATCTGCCGACAATTTATTGGTACTAATTAACGACATTCTTGATTTTAACAAGATTGAAGCAGGTAAACTTGATCTGGAAGAAACATCATTCAATATCAAAAATTTAATAACCGATATTGTAAATGCAAATACTAATGCTGCTCATGAGCGCGAAAACGAAATCATCATATCTATTGATGAGAATTTACCTGATTATTTTATGAGCGATTCGTTACGTATAGGACAGGTTTTAAACAACCTTGTTTCAAATGCTGTAAAATTCACCCATCGCGGTTTAATAAAGGTTAGCATCGACTTAAAAGAAATGAAATCAAATTCGGCGGTGATGGATATTTCCATCCAGGATACCGGTGTTGGTATTAAAAAAGAAAAGCATTCCAATATTTTTCTGCCGTTTACCCAGGCATCATCGTCAATTACCAGGCAATACGGCGGCACTGGTTTAGGCTTGGCAATCACCAAAAGAATTTTAGGTGCTTTAAATTCTGATATACAGGTAGAATCGGAACCAGACAAAGGTTCGAAATTTTACTTTACGCTCGAACTAAAAACTATTGAACCTAATGATCACGGTCAGTACGAACCCGATATAGTTGATTTTGACCTGAAAAATAAAACCTTGTTACTGGTGGAGGACACACTGTTTAACGTATTATATGCCACCCAGTTGCTGGAAGGCTGGAATGCCAAAGTAGAAGTTGCGGAAAATGGAGCCATTGCTGTGGAAATGTTAAAGGCTGGGAACTATGACCTGGTTTTAATGGATTTGCAAATGCCTGTAATGGATGGATATACCGCTACTGCCAAAATCAGGGAGTTTAATACCTCAACACCTGTAATAGCATTAACCGCTTCTGCAACCAGCAATGTAAGGCAGAAAGTAATTGAGGTTGGTATGCAGGATTATGTTACCAAGCCATTTAACCCCGATGATTTTTTTGCCAAGCTTAAAAAATACCTGGGATAATATTACCTTCTGGAGCCACCAATTTTATTAATCCCTGGTATCGCATTTAGCAGGCGGCTTATTTATTGCACTGATGCGTAACGGGTAAATTTTCGGTTATACCTATCAAAATATAAATTCAAGCTCAATGAGAGCAACCGATATGTAAATTCCTAAAACGACGGGCGAAAACGTAGTTTACCCAAATATTGCTATTGCTTTTTTACATGCCCATGGGGAGTATGAATAAAGGTTTTATTTGCCCCTTTTAATTTAAAGAATAACTTAAACATGGTTAAAAAGGCAGACGGCAGCTTTACAATGGCCTTAAATAGCTGCTTGTTAAAATATTGTGAGGGGATTGCCATGATGATAGCTGTATAAGTTATTACCAAAAGCATAAGCCAGTAAACCGGGGCTAAAGCAGGGCCCGGGATAAACGATAAAATGAAGGCCATGGGGCTTATACCTAATAATATAATCCTGGGCAATAATATCGTTTGCATTACTTTGTCAAAAAAGTCGAGGTTCCCTTTGAATAGCTGCAAAAAACCATCGGTAAGGTATCGTTTCATATAATGTAGTTGGGCCGAAAGCCACCGGCGACGCTGGTTTTTTAACGTTTCAAGCTGAGAGGTTTTCTCGTCATAAACCAACGCGCTTTCTGCATATCCAAAACAAATCCTCTTTCTAAGAAGCTGGAGTTCCATTTCCTTATCAAAACCTCCAACAGCTGTTATATCTGGCATAATTGCTTTAAAAAGGGTATAATTTATTGCCATTCCTGAGCCTATTATAGCGCATGATAACCCGAGAGCGGTATGCCCTTTCCTGAAAATATGGTTGTTGGTTCCCTCGCTGATCGCATCGAGCAAAGCAAATTCTGTATCGGTATTCTTGGCAACACGCTGACCCTGCACTACCTGGTATCCGCTTTGCAGCACATCGTTCATTTTATATAGAAAATCTTTTGCGCAAACATTATCAGCATCAAGTATCAAAGCAAAATCAAATGCGCCGGTTGTTTGATTTAGGGCAACGTTTAACGCTTTGGCTTTGGTGCTTTTTTCAAAGGAAACTTCTACTATCTGTATAGGTAAGGATTGTAGTTGGGCAATTGTATCCGGTTGCAGGGAATCGGCTATTACAATCACTTTTTTTTTTGCGGCGGGATAATCAATAGCAATTGATGCTTTGGCGGTTTCAATAATTACCGCGTCCTCCTTATATGCCGGGATATATATTACAAAAGTCCCTAATGACGTGCTTGCCCGGTATTTTTTTGACGATACAAGGCGCCCGGCCAGTGAAAATATAAAAAGGTATATTCCCTGAAAGGAAAAGAAAACAAAAACCAGTAAGGTTAAACAATAAACCAATTCGTTTACATAGATCATACTTTTTCAGTTAGTGGGAGTTTATAACGAATATTCCATAGCAAGCCGTTCCATATTTCGCGGGCAAATTGAGGTTTGCCCTGAACAAGGTATTTTAATAAGGCTACCGGGGTGGCAATAAAGATAAAAAACAGCCGGCTTATCCCCCCCCTGATGCCAAATATATTTCTTCGGATAAAAAGCAAACGGTTCCTGTTTTGATAATAGATCTTCATTGCACTTAATTTACCTACACTCATTGATTCCTTATGCAGCACTACCGAACTGGGCTGATACCAGATAGTAAAACCGGCGCGCTGTGCATGTTCACTAAAGTCCAACTCTTCATAGTACAAAAAGTAGTTTTCGGGCAACAGCCCTATTTTATCAAAAACTTTTTTGTGAATGGCCATAGCCGCGCCGTGCGCCAGATGCGTTTGATGCGCTACGTTATATTGTGCACAATCTGCTTCGCCGGTTCCAATAAATTTCCCTCTGGCCGTGAAGGGGTTAATTGCGGTTCCGCCCGCATACTGGATAATGTTTTCTGTATAAAAGTATCTTATCTTGGGGCTGATGATCCCTATGGAATCATCGGTTTTAAATAATTTAACAATAGGCTCAATAAATGACGGTTCAACTTCCGTATCATTGTTTAATAACAAGATGATTTCGCCTTTAGCTTTTTCAATCCCTCTATTGTTGCCACCTGCAAATCCTTCGTTTATAGCATTCTGAATAAACTGGATGAAGGGAAACTTTTCTACAAGGTAAGCCGCGTCAACTTTTGAGGCGTTATCAACTATAATAATTTCAACATTTGGATAGGTGATGTGTTGAAGCGACTGTAACATTTCTGCCGTAACACTATCGGTATTATAGTTAACTGAAATTATAGAAACAAGCGGAAATAGTTTTTGCTCCATGATACCCTTAGTTGATAACGGTGATTTTTATTTTGTTTTTATCCCATTGATAGCATAGCCATACAAATGCTATTCCCATAAATAGTACAATACCACTTGGTGCCTGCCCCATTATCTGGTTGCCATAACTTGCAACCGCACAACCGGCAAAACCCGATAAAAATGCCATTGCAAACTGTCGTAGCATCATGTCATTTTTCATTTTATAAATCAGAATGGTTCCTGTTCCAAGGTAGGTAAATATCATCCCGAGGTGTACAAATAAGCCTATTATTCCTGTTTCGGCCCATATTTTAACGTACCAGCTGTCGGTAGCAGTTTCGGCCAGAAATGTTCCCGGACTAAAACGCTGCCCCCATGACCCGGCAGAGCCTATTCCGCCACCCAACGGTTTGTTTTCCAGGTATGCTTTGAATTTTTTCTGGTTTTCTATGCGTACCTGTAACGACGGATCATTGGGATCAAACGCGCTTCTCATTCTTTGCACCTGATAGTTACCAGAGCCTACCGACGTATATTTGAGTAAGCCAAATAAAACACCCACCACTAAAATGCCAATAGATAATATTTTGAAATTTTTGGTTAAAAACAGGTAAACCATAATGCCGGAAAACGGAACAAAGTTAGCGCCTCTTGTACCCGAAATAGCCATTGCCCAGAAAAAGAAGATGCTCAAACCCCATAGCATTAGTTTTTGCTTCAACTTAAACGGGCCAAATGAAAGTATGAGGCAAACGAGAAGTATATGGCCCATTGCGGCTCCAAACTGCCCGGCATCTGAGTAAAACGAAAATGCACGTAAACGCCCAAACAATAAGTGTGTTTTATATGCTCCGGCATCCATCCACATTTGCTCGGCGTGATTTAAGCCTATGTACAGCTGTTTCATGGCCCATACTCCCGCAATAAGCGACCAGACGATCCATGTTTTCATAAATTTAATTAGTTCATCAGGCTTGTTTAAAAGCAGTATGGTAAGTATAACAAGCTGAAGCATATATAACGAAACGCCGCGTACAGCATAAAACCAGGCAACCAAACTCCTGGCTTGGGGGTTTATAATCTCAAAAATGGTAAAAGCTGTCCAAACAACTATTCCATACATAAAAGGGTTGTTAAGGTATTTGGAATTTTCTTTTTTGACCTTAAATAGCGCGGCAATTAAGGTAATGAGCAAAAAAATATCTATCGATAAACCAAATGGCGCAGTTGAATAGCGTACCAGGCCATTTACAAAAAAACCAAGGTTAAACACGGTATACAAACCAATGCGGGGATCTTTAAAAACAAGTACTAAATAGACTATTACAAATGGTAATGCTATTAGCGCACCCGCACCTACAAGATCAGTTTTAGCTATAATAAAGCCCAATGCTATGCCGATGACCGAAATTAGAAGTACCTGCGTAAGCCAGTGATTATATATTTGGTTAAGCGTCATTTATTTAGCCTATGAATGGTTTCTTAAACTGATAATGGTTTTTTGTACTCCTTCTTTCCAGAATAAATTCATCTTAAATGCTGCAAGAATATCCTTTAACTGTATCCAGCCGATTATAATACCCACCAAAAAAGTTATGGTTGAACCGGCGGCAACACCGTATAAACCCAGGCCAAGCCATAGCGCCGCAATATCCAGCGCTACATTTATAATCAGCATTGCTATCACTTTTAGGGTATTTATTCGTGGCCTGTTACCGGCATCCAGCAAAAGGCCGCAATATCTATCAAGCGGGATTAAAGCGGCGTAAAAACAAAATATCTGCAAAAGTATAGATGATTCACTGTATTTTCCACCGCCCAAAAGGTGCACTATAGGCGATGGAAAAACAAAAAGTACAATCAGTAATGGAAGGATGATGGCTGTTAAAAGCCCGCATTGATTATAAAAAAAACGGCGTAACTCATCAATTTTTCGCTCCTGAAATAATGAAGTTGCCTTAGGGATAGCGATTGACGCAAAAGACCGTACCGGGATCTCGATAGCCTCGATCAGTTTTTGAGGTATAGAATATACCGCCACAGCCGCCGGCCCGAGCCAAAAGGCAATGATGAACTGGTCAGAGCTTCGTAATAAGCTTGCGGTAACCATGGTGATCATACTGTATTTACCAAAGTTTGACAATAGTTTTCGCTCTGCGCTCAGGTTGGTTCGCCATTTTCCAAAATGCAGCCAGCCTAAAAATACACCTACAAATCCAGCTAAAAATTGAAGTAAAGCGTATAATAAAACAACGGTTTCTATCGCGAAGTGCATCTTAAGCTGAACCAATAATAGCACCGTAAACGCAATGGGAAACAGCATTCTGATAAGAGACAGCTTTTTAAAAAGAGACCGGGCCTGCAATTGCCATTGGAGTAGTTGATATGGAAGTGCCGAAAAGAGCCACAATACTGCAAACTTTTTTGCCAGGGAAAAAGCAGTGTTGTCGATTTTGATAAAGGTAAAAACACAAAATAATACCAATGTTATGATAAGTGTAAACATTAATAAAAGTTGCCATGAAGCGCCGGTTAATTTTGCCTGATCTTCTTTTCCGGATGCCACCACATAATATCGTACAAAGGGGGTCTGTACCCAGCCGCTGCGCAACAATTCAAAAAGGGTATAAACGGTAAGCAGCATAAACCATTTTCCGGCGTCTTCTTTTGAAAATTGATGAGCTATAAGGCCCAGGTTTAAAAATCCAAGCAGGGCTGTTATTCCGTTTGATATTAAAGACCATGAAGTGTTGCTGCGCAAAATTTTCTTTATCATACCCTTGGTTTTTATAATTATAAGGTGGATGACTTGTATTTATCTATGATGTTCATCAACCCGATTGCTCGTTCATTCCAGTTTGCTTTTTTTGCTATGGCATATCTTTTTTGTTTTAAAGCAAGGTTGTTTTCTGTCAAAGCTTTTTCCAGGCAATCCGCAAAGGCTTGGGCATCAACTGCGCGGTAAATTACTTCGTCGGCCTCGCCTAATGATGCAAAGGGGGTCATAACAACTGGTAACCCCATTGCAAGATATTCATTGGCTTTAAGCGGGTAAATGGCTGCTGTTAATTGGTTGCAAACGTATGGAATGATGCCAATATCCATTTGGCGCTGTATCAGCGGTATGCTTTCTGACGGAACGGGCGACTGAAAACAAACATTGGGATATTTTGTGAGGCGGTCATAGATGCTTTTTTCAAAAATTTTCCCGACGAACAAAAAATTCCTGGACGGCATTTTAGCAATAACTTTATCCAGCAGATCAATATCTAAACGGTTATCAATGGTCCCGGTATATCCTATTGTTTTTATTTCGCTTTCGTTCCACTTGTCTGTTTTTCTCTGGTTAAAAAAAGAATCAAAATGAACGCCATTATTTACAACTTCTATAGGTTTATTGATTTCTATCTTTCGTTTTTTTAATTCGTCGGAACTTACGATGATGAGATCTGTTTTTTCGATAAATTTTGCTTCTTCCCTTATTACAAAGCCCTGGAACCATGGCACATTCGAAAAGTCGTCATAGATATAGTAAACAGAAAATTTCTGGTTTTTAATTTTCCAGTATTGTCCTAAAAAAGGCTGAAATGCGTTAAAACTGATAATGTCCTGCATCTTCAGCTTTTTTATTGCCTTGTTTATAAAAAAGCCTGTTAAAGCAGCGTTTACTTTAGTTGCCAATTTGAAAAAACTATAAGAATGAATTTTAAATGCAGGAAAAACCGGGGGTAACGAGAGCACATATAAGCCTGTATCCCCATCGCCGCTAATCCTTCTTAAGCGATCTTTTATCCCTACCAGCCTTTTCCAGTCGAATTTCTTTTTTCCTAAAATTCCTTTAATAAAATCAGAAACGGTGTAGGCATAATCAACGTACAGCACAAGATTTTCGGTTGCTGCACATTTCATTAACTCCACCGTCGAGCGCAGGTATTCGGCTTCCCAGGCTGGCAACGCGCAACATACAATGTGGTTAGGTTTAGTTGTTTTCACTTTATCTGAGGTTTAGGGCAATCATTTTCTTTACTTTTCTCCTCAACCAGCTTCTTTTTTTTGGAATCTCCCCTATTATACCGTCGAGGTTGGTTTCATCCGTATTTACCAGCCAGGTAAAAAATGCATTTTCGCCAATAACAGCACGTGTTTTAGTTATTAGTTCCTTATCCGCTGTCTGTAATGTTTCATTGGCATTGATAACCAGAAGATTAATATTTGATGCTTTAGCTATAGCTGCAGGTATACTATTTTGTGTCAGATTGGGTGATACATAAAAAATGACATTATAAGCCGACAGATCTTCGCTTACAAGCTCGCTAACATTTTTATAATTCAATTGATGAATAGCGGGTGTGTATATCCCCAAAGCTTTGGCTGGCAATGCGTTTTGAAAAACAGAAGCATAATTTTGAGGCACTACCCAAAACACATCATTAAAAATGGATGAGAATAGCCTATGAAATAGTTGAATATCATTACTTATATATGAATCATTTTCATTTGATAATAATGAAACCTGGGCTACGCCGTTGGTTTCAATTGATGTAGTGATAAAAGGTATTATGGTATGTATAAGCTGTTCCGTTAACAGATCTCGTAACACATGCTGATATGATTGTAGCGCATCGAACGGAGATTTAATTGAAATGCCTGCCAGAGGGAGATCAAGTAGTTTTTTTAGCCGTTCAGGGCTCCTTACCGATGAATCCATAAATTCCCTTCCTAACACCACCGCCACAACTAAAATAAACCCAACTAAAAATGAGACGATGATTAGCAAACTCCGCGTAGAGGCATCGGGTTTTAAGGGAAAGAATGGTTTATCCTGCGCAACAATATTAGAATTTAGTGCTAAGTTGTTTTGCCGTAAACGAGCCAGATTTAAGCCATGTAGGTTTGCCAGGTATTCCTGCTGATTTATATCGATTTGCCTTTCAAGGCGTTTTAATGTGGAACCCAGCGGGGCGAATTGGTCAATTTCATTGTCATAGTTTTGTTTCTGGTTATTAAGTACAGTCAGGCCGGCGTTTGCTTTGTCTAATGCAACTGCGTTATTTACCCATTCCTGCACCAGGCTTGTACGTGGAACTACTTCTTCAGAATAGTTTAAGCTCATGAACTGGGTAGACAATGTTTTCAGAGAATCTTCAAGGACATTTTGTTTTGCTGTAAACTCTTTTATTTTTTGCGTATTGCCATAAATCTTGGCCTTTTCAATATTTGAGACGGCATCACTTAAACGCTGCCTCATGTTAATGATGCTAACACTATTTATTACCTGTTTCTCTCGCGAGTTAAGTTTCTTTTCTACAGAAGCCAATGCTCGCTTGCTGCCGCTTTGAGTAATCTTTTCAAGATAATTTGCCTTTTCAAGATCTTGACTTGATTGCGCGATATACCGGGTTTGTTCGTAATAGTTGATGATCCGGTTTTGCTGGCCAAATTTCTTCAGATCGTCTTCTGATTGTTGTAGTTTTGATTGGGAGCCGGCAACCTTCGACTCAAAATATTGTATCGCTGTGGCCGTTTGATTAGACTTAAGGCCGTTGTAATTAGCTGTGAAAATGGCAACATGTAATTCAAGTGTGCGTTGGCATACGGCAGGATCCGAGCAGCTGTAAGTCACTTGCAATATATCGCTGGTATTTATACGGGTAACAATAATATTCGATTTAAGATCATCTATATAATAAAAAGATCCGGGTTTGTTTAAGATTGCAGAAATGGCATTATTGGCCTTTGAATTGTATAGTTGGGTAATATAGTTATAAACGTTTTCTTCTGTTTTTAAACTTCTTGCTTTTGCAAAAAGACTATCTCCGGCTATTTTCTTTAAAGCTATAAATCCGTCCGCGCCTAAATGTTCCGGATTAGGTTTTGTTAATAAAAGGTGCTCTGCTAACAGGTGCATGGCTACCTGTGCAATGGTAGATCTGGATTTTGCTGAGGCTACCAGGTTATCAAATGCATTGTTTACTGCAAAATAATCTAAACGCTCATCTTCAGTGCTGGTGATTGAATAACCGCTTGCTACACCTGTGTACAGGCTGGTTGAACTGGTGTATTGCTTTTTGGAATTTTTGGTAAGGAAAAACACTGTGCCGGCACAAACAATAGGCACTATCACCAACCATTTACTATTTCGGATTATCAGCTTTGTATATTGAATCACAGTCATTTCTTTATTATTAATTGCTGCACGTCAACACCAACCAACGGTTCCATTTCCGAGTAATTGGTAGAAAATTGTCGCTTAGCCTCTTCATAGTCGGCACGGGCATTAACTTCAATAGTTTTTAAACGAGACAATTCGCCAATTTCAATTATTCCGTCTTTAAACTGTTTTTCTGCAATTGAATATTGGTTAATGGCTGATTGTTTGGCTTCACTGCGGATAGATAAAAGGTTACCAGAATATATTAGTTTGTAATAAAGATCGATCACCAGTTGTTTAATGCTTTGTTCTGCTTCGGCTTTTTTGCTGATAGTTGAGTTTAGGGTGTTTTTGTAACTGTTAATCCTCGGTTTGCGTCCAACCAACTCTATTAAGGGGAGATTGACTTGCAACCCGACACGGAGCCCGGTGGTAACATTGGATGAACTAAGCGTTCCTCCGGTAGCGCTACCATTTGTAACAATATTTTGGTTCCCACCAGAATAATTGGCAAAACCTATCACATTGCTTGCCCATAGTTTTTTATTATAATCCAATTCTGCCGCCGCTGTTTTCACCAGATCTTCCTGAAATCTAACCGAGGGAGAATTTTTAATGGCTATGGCTATTATACTGTCAAGTGGTAATAACTGGCTTTGTAAATCTTTCTGTTCATCCAGCAACTGGGGGGCAGATTTGTTGATTGGAGTTGCTGTTTGAGCATACCCAAGGGTACATATAGCTAGGAAAAGCCCACTTACAAAAAGCTTTGATGTCATTTCAAATATTTATTTTTTTTATTATCTACTTTTACAAGTTTTCTTACGTATAAGTTACATAATTACGTAAGTTTCTTATTAACATTTAATGCTACATAATCGTATTAAAGGAGTAAATTAGCATAAATAATTTGTTTTCAATATTTTAATACCATTGAATTAGGTGCCAAATTCTATTTTTATAGAAATCCCTCCTATTTCTTAAAAAGAAATTTATTTCCTCCATTGAAATATAGCAAATAATTAACTTATTTTTATAAGCCATTATAATATATAGAACCAAACCGAAAAATCAGGCTACTTAAAGGATGTAATAAATAAAATGACATATGAATTTATTGGTGGTTGTAGTAGTAAATCAAAACAGCGATAATTAAAAAATATTAACATATGAGTTTTTCAAATTCAAATAATATCAAACTTCTTGTGGTGGAGGACGATGCTTACATGCAAGCAATTCTTGAGCAATATTTGAGTGGTACTTTTGAGGTTGAGATCTGTTCAAACGGAATGGCTGCATTTGCAACTCTAATAAAAGGCAATATTCCAGATCTGATTTTGACCGACTTAAATACGCCGCTGCTCAATGGAATGGAATTAATAGAGCAAATGAAAGTAAGTGATTTTTTCAAAACCATACCTATTATTATTTTATCGAGTGAAGAAAGCACAACAAAAAAAATTGAGTGCCTTAACCGCGGAGCAGATGATTTTATGGTTAAACCTTTTAATCCCGAAGAGTTAAAGGCAAGGATAAATGTGATTTTAAGGCGTACCGGTAAATTAAGCTACCAATGAAAGATACACAAGGTTCGGGTAAATCAATCATTGCGCTGGTTGGTTTTAATGAGGAATTAGATGAAATATTTAATAGCTGCGACTTCCATAACCGTGAATTAATGCATTTTTCAAATGGCATGAAAATGGTTTCGGCATGGCTTGGTGATAATCTTGATATTGTAGCTATTGTTTCTTTGAGTGAAATTATGGCACCAGGCGGGCTTTCATTTGTAGAGGCGATAAAAAAGAAACAGCGGCCAGAAATACCTTTCCTCTTAATAGTAAATCATTTTGATTCAAACCTCCGCACGCTGGCGCTAGAAGCTGGGATAACGGACGTTTTTAGGTTACCTATTAAAGCTAATCGTATTGAAAAACGGCTAAACTTTTTAATTGAAAATTGGGGCGTGCTAAAAACCAATTCAAAATCCGACAAATTAGCCGTAAAAAATATTGAGTTTACTAAGCGTTTGTTCGATGTTTTTTTTTCAAGCATGGCTCTTTTATTACTTTCACCCGTATTTTTGATCACTTACATACTTATAAGATTAGAATCAAAAGGCCCCGCTTTTTACTATTCTTTACGGGTTGGTACAGGATACCGGGTTTTTAAATTCCATAAATTCCGTTCAATGTATGTTAATGCCGATAAGCGATTAAAAGACCTTAAGCACCTAAACCAATATAATATTAATGCAGAACCTTTATTAAAGGAGGAAGCGTTGAATGATGCCCTGTGTGCCGAATGCCAGGCGGGCGGGAGATGCCGTTACCCGCTGTTTATGGATAATACACAATTGTGCGAAAAGGATTTCAGGGAAGCAAAAAAAAATGACGCCAATTCTGCGTTCATAAAAATAAAGAATGACCCCCGTATAACTAAAGTAGGCAACTTTATCAGGAATACCAGCATAGATGAATTACCTCAGTTGTGGAATGTATTAATCGGAGATATGAGTATAGTTGGTAACCGGCCTTTGCCCTTGTACGAAGCTGAGAAACTGACAACCGACAAGCATATTCTACGGTTTGCGGCACCAGCTGGCATTACTGGATTATGGCAGGTTGAGAAACGCGGGAAAGGTGATATGAGTGAGGACGAAAGGTTGATGCTCGATAACATTTATGCCCAAAGCCACAGCTTTAAAAACGACATCAAACTAATACTTAAAACTATCCCCGCATTGCTTCAAAAGGAGAACGTGTAGTAACACGCTCTAAATGGAATTACTCCAAAACATGTAATAACTAATTATTCGTAATTGCCTGTAAGTTAACACCTAAAACACTTAACATATTTTAAGTATTAATAGATTTTAGTAAATAATTTAATCAAATTTAAAATGTTGTTAACCGATGCGGTTTTAACTCCCAAACAATCAGATTCTGAAAATTCAAAGCTAAAAATCGCTATTGAAGTTCAACGGGTGTTCAGGCCAAATAAACATGGTATGGAGGTGGTAGCACATGAGTTATTAAAAAGACTGCCATTGGGCGATGATGTTTTTGATTACCACGTAATGGTTAAGGATGATATCGACAAATGCCTTAGTTCAATTCCAGGAAGGTTCATCCACATCATAAAGAAAGCTCCTTATTTTATTTGGGAACAAATTATTCTTCCAAAGGCGTGTAAGCAAATCAATGCAGATATTTTGCATTGTACCAGTAATACAGCGCCACTAAACTCTAAAATTCCGCTTATATTAACATTACACGATGTGATTTTCCTTGAAAAATCAAAAATACGCACCAGCGCAAGCTGGTACCAGCGTTTGGGCAATATGTACCGTGCCCTGATTGTGTCACGTATTGCAAAAAAGGCAGTTCGTATTATTACCGTTTCAGAATTTCAGAAGAAAGTAATAAGTGAGACATTGAATATACCTGCCGAAAAGATTTCGGTAGTTTATAATGGTGTTGACGAGCGTTTTTTTAACAAATGTAGCGATGAAAATATTGTGAAGGCGCTGCAAAAGTATAAGCTTAAAAGAGGCTACATGTTTTTTATGGCTAACACCGACCCACGGAAAAACACCATCGGCGTTGTAAATGCATACGCGCAACTATTATTAAAAGAGCCGGATGGCCCCAGGCTTGTGATGAAAGGACTGAAGCCCGATCAAGTACATGAGATATTGGAACATGAGAATTTGGCCTGGCTCAAAGAACATATTGATATTACCGGCTATGTAGCCTATGAAGACCTTCCCGCAATATATCAGGGAGCAAGTATGTTGTGGTTCCCATCATTTAGTGAAGGTTTCGGACTACCTATTGCCGAAGCAATGGCATCGGGAGTGCCGGTAATAACTTCATTTAATTCATGTATGCCCGAAATTGGAGGGGAGTCAGCTTTATTTATCGACCCTAAAAAGCCATCTACTTTAACCGCTGCCGCCCTCCTTATATTAAACGATGCTACAATTGCAGCCCAATTGGCTGAGGCCGGGAAGAAATGGGCTTTATCGTTTACCTGGGATGCTGCCGCCCGGAAAACTGTTTCCATTTATCATGAAGTCGCAAATATGTTATAAAATGAAAATTAAACAAAAATTAGTCGACAAGGTACTGGTTTTATCAATGGATTACTATGATAGAGCACCTCAATCGAAAAAAGAGCGTGCATTCATTTACTGGATTTTAATTAAAACACTTTCCAAATGGGCGTTTGACCTGTTAAACGCTTCAGTACGTTTAAGAAATTGTGCCACAGGAAAGATGGTAACTGTTAAAGGAAATTTAAAATTAAATACTAAAGGCAAGATCATTATAGGAGATTATTGCCGCATATGGTCGCATATTGGTACAACGCAAATTTCCGCGGGCCCCAGAGCAACTATTGAGATCGGTGAAAATACATTTATCAATTCAGGTACCATCATAACCTCAAGGAAGCATATCAGCATTGGCAAAAACTGTCATATTGCCAACCAAGTAATCATGATGGACGATGATTTTCACGATGTTTCGGCAAGGGAAGCCACCTCTGGCAAAGAAGATATTATTATTGGCGATGGCGTATGGATAGCTACCAGGGCCATTGTATTAAAAGGGGTTACTATTGGCGAAGGTGCGGTAGTAGCAGCAGGTGCGGTAGTAACAAAAGATGTTCCTCCCTTTACACTGGTTGGTGGTGTTCCTGCCAGGATAATTAAAAGCACAAAAAATCATAGCGATGTAACGAAACCGGTTATCAATTAGATTAAAAAACTGTCTTATGAGCCTCGCAAAAATTATTAAATCAAATCAGCGGTTAAAAGTATTTGTTCACAAGTTAATAGTAGGAAATGCACGGCCACGCCGGTGGGTTAGATACCTGGTGACTCCGTTCATCCATAACCGAGGTAAAGGATCAGTAATCAGGAGCAATACCAGGATAGATATTTTTCCTTTTAATAAATTCTCCCTTGGGGCAAATTCAACTATCGAAGATTTCTGCACCGTAAATAATGGTGTAGGCGACTTGTTGATTGGAAATGACTCCCGCTTAGGTTTGGGCAGCGTATTAATTGGCCCGGTAATGATCGGCAATCAGGTAATCATCGCACAAAATGTTGTTTTTAGCGGAATGAACCATACTTATACTGATGTTGATCTACCAATTCGCTTGCAAAAGGTAACAGCTGCGCCAATTATTGTTGAGGATGAGGTATGGATAGGGGCAAATGCTGTTATTACTGCCGGTGTAACCATCGGAAAGCATAGCGTTGTTGCCGGAGGCTCAGTAGTTACTAAAAATATTCCACCTTATTCTATTGTTGCCGGAAACCCGGCTAAAGTTATTAAGCAGTACAATTTTGAAAAAAAGGATTGGGAAAGAATCAAACCACTACCATAAAAGCTCGGCTTTGCCGGGCTTTTATGGTTAAATGCTGTCGTATCTCATCGGTAATTATCATCCTGCTGCATATGACAATAATTGATGCAGTTCGAGCCCATCATCCAATTTTATAGATAAGATCATTTCAGAATCTCCACAAGATCAATGTTTTTGTATATTTGTAGTATACCGATTGATGGCCAAATAAAGTATTGTATAAATCGTTAAACGATCTTTAAGAAACTTATAACTAATTATAATTTAAGGACTTACAAGTAAGGTTCGATTCCCGCTCTCAACTAACCTGTTAAACCATATTAATTTGATATCATAGATTGTTTTTAGTAAATTTGAACATAGCATTTGCAGCTAATTTCTAAAAAATAAAAAGTGGTGAGTAATTCGGTGAGTGCGAAAATGAAAACCATTCAAGATATCAAATAAGTGCAGAAAATCAGGGTTAAAACGAATCCCTAGCTCTCCAGAAGCTATCTCTCGTGTGTACTAATTGAACTCCGACGACTACTCAACCATTTTATCATTCTTGTCCCATATTTCATTTTTTCGGATCAGGTGTCCACAATGAATGTATAAAATATTAGTAATATTAATTAATTGTGAAAACCTTTTTAATACTTTTATAAAGCTATCGGCAACCGTCGATATGTGTTTATTGAACGATTCACTGAGAAGTCTAATTTAACTTTACAACATATTGAAATAAAGACATGATTCGATCCCTCCTCTAAGTGTCAAATAACCGGATCAGGAATATAATAATTCTATATTACAATTGAACCTTTATAGAAGCCAATTTCTTTAAATCTTCTATAAAGGTGTTCGAGAACTGCGGTCGGACCGTCACGGAATTTCAAAAAACGCTTCTATCACAATACAGTCGGTTTTTATTTTTTGATTCATTTTTAAACTAGCGTTTCCCGTTAATAGAAGGCACTTTTCGAGTTCGATCCTCGTAAGGTTATTCCAATAGTACAGCAGGAGCAGCATTGCTTCATTCGACAACTCTTTGGGAGTTAAACCTCGACGAGAGTTGAAAAAATCGACTTTTATGAAACAGCTACACAATCCAAACCTGAACGGCTCTATGTGCGGTTTGTTACAGTGCGCCTATTTTATTCGATATAATTTTTTCTATATCAATAAATTATAAGTTTGTAACAGCGATTGAGTTATAATATTTCAAATGGATACATATACTTTCCATATTAATACCTACGACCTGGCTTTCTTTGGTACGATCTTTATCGCGCTCACTTTTATCCTGCTTTTATGGTTCACCAAAAGGATAAACCGGGCTGCAAACCGGCTTTTGGCCCTGGCAATGGTTACGATTGTTTTGTGGATAGCCCGAATATTGGGCATCAACATCGGGCTGTCAACTTACATTACTAATTGGAGCCGGCTGCCGCTGCAATTTTCGCTTGCTCTTGGCCCCCTTATTTTCTTTTACGTGCTTAAAATAACCAGGCCGGAATATAAATTCCAGTCTAAGGATTTGCTGCATTTTAGTCCGTTGGTGCTGGAATTGGGTGCCCAGGCATTGGAGGTTAGGGATAGTATAAATACGGGCGCAGCTACTTATAAAACGCCGGCCTTTCAGCAACTGAACCCGGTATTGCAATTGCTGGCGTTTGTTTCGGTCACAATTTACCTTTACCTGGCTCACAGGCAGATAGGACGCTTTTATCAGCGCTTAAAATTTCATGAGGGCGACCGTTACCGCAACGAGTTACTATGGTTGGATCGCTTCCTTACCGCATTCGGTATGCTATGGTTACTAGGGATACCGTTTACAGCGGTTGACTATTTTTATTACCATGATAAATCAGAAGCACAGTATTATTTTCCTTTGTGCCTTCTTTTCATATTCCTGATCATTTGGATTGCTGCAAAGAGCCATTTAAAAGCAGAAACTCCTGAGAAGACGGATACTACCGTAAAGCTATTATTACCGGCAGATCTGAAGCAAAAAGGATACTGGTTAAAAATGGAAGTAAAGGAAAAAGGGTACTACCGGGATGCGGAATTAAGCCTGAGCTCTCTTGCTGAAAAACTTGGATTGCATACTCATGAAGTATCCCGAATTATTAATACAGTTTTCAAAAAAAGCTTCAACGATTTTATCAATGAATACCGTGTTCGCGAGGTTGCGCTCAAAATGCAGGACCCGTCGCATGATCATATCACGCTGCTTGGTCTTGCCTATGAGTCAGGCTTTAATTCACAAAGCAGCTTTCATCGTATTTTTAAGCAATTTACAGGCAAAACCCCTTTAGAATATAAAAACCACCTTCAAAAAGTTCTCCCATCTTATAACTTGAGAGGTTTTACTCAGCATATGCCGCTAATATTGAGCCATGTAAGCCCTTCTGGGTGGACGCATGAAAAATTAACCGGCAGTCGTATGTTTAAAACTTATTTTAAAATTGCATTCCGCGGATTTTGGAGGCATAAGCTATTTACACTGATAAATATTATCGGTTTATCCATTGGTATAAGCGCTTTCCTGGCCATCTACTTTATTGTACACTACGATTTTACGTTTGATAAATTTCACAAGGACAGCGACCGAATTTACCGCGTTGTGATGAACATATCATTTCAGGGACATAAAAACTATTCGAGTGGCGTACCTGGCCCATTGGCTGAGGCGATTAAAAGTCAGACCACAGGAATAGAGGAAATTACGCCGCTATATACACTGTCGCCTCATTTTGTCTATATCGACAAAGATAAAAACGCACAAAAACGGTTCAAAGACCCTGACAGGATAACCCTTGCCAATCAGCAATATTTTAAAATTTTTAATTACGTATGGCTTGCCGGCTCATCGCAACACGCGCTTGATGCACCCAGCCAGGTAGTATTAACATCCCAACAAGCCAGGCTTTACTTCCCGAGGTTATCATATCATGAAATGCTTGGCAAAGTAGTTATATATGATACCCTTAAAACAACCGTTAGCGGCATAGTTGAAACGTTTACCGAAAATAGCGACTTTACCTTTCACGATTTTATTTCCTTTAGTACCGCCACAACTAATAAAAATTTAGCTGATGATCTGAATATAAACAATTGGGGCAGACTCTCTTCGGCATCAGAGGTTTTTGTAAAGCTGGCACCTGGCGCCCCGTCACCCGGGGTTGTAAAACAGATCAATACCATTTTCAGGAAAAATAACCCGCCGCGTGCCGGAATAAAAGGGCCTGCTGGCATCGTGGATCTGGCCTTGCAGCCATTGGACGATATTCACTTCAATCCCGACTATAATATTTTTAATTTCTCATCGTCAGCCAACAAAACAACACTTTACGGATTATTGGCCAGCGCTATCTTTTTGTTGTTGCTGGCATGTATCAATTATGTGAATTTAACAACCGCCCAGGCAGCACAAAGGGCAAAAGAAATTGGCATCCGCAAAACTTTGGGTAGCAGCCGGATACAATTAGTAGTTCAATTTTTGAGCGAAACATTTTTTATAACATTCTTTGCGGTTTGCATATCGGTTTTGCTTGCGCCAATTATTTTAAAAGTGTTTGCCGACGTTATATCCCCGAATATTCATGCGAATATTCTACAGCCGAATGTCATACTCTTCCTGCTGATTTTAACTATTGCGATAAGTATTTTGTCGGGTTTTTATCCCGCAATTGTGTTATCAGGCTACAAGCCCGCATCGGTGCTAAAAAACCAGGCGCTGGGCAATAGTAATAAAACGCGGAACGCATGGCTCCGTAAGTCGCTTACGGTTTCGCAGTTTGTTGTAGCCCAATTTTTTATAATGGCTACCATTTTGGTAAGCCAACAAATTTATTACGCCTTACATAAAAACCTCGGGTTTAAAAAGGATGCCATCCTGGTTATTAATACGCCCTGGCAAACCAGTAAGGACAGCAGCAACCAGGTACTACAGAACGAATTTAGGGCGATGCCGCAGGTTGCCCTTGTAGGTTTAGGTAACGACCCGCCTTCGGCTGATGGATATAATAGGGCACGAATTATTTATAATGATGAAAAAAAGGAAATCACAACAGAAGAAGTGATAATTAAATCCGGTGATGAAAACTACATCAAAATATACGAGATAAAATTACTTGCCGGCAGAAACATAAGCGAAGCCGACACCGGGAAAGCCGTCATCATCAATAATACTTACGCTAAATTATTAGGGTTTACCACCCCCCATGAAGCTATCGGGAAGCAGTTGAATTGGTTTAGCCGAAATATGAGTATTATTGGCGTAGTTGCCGATTTTAATCAGCGGTCGCTGCATTCCGCCATTTATCCATCAGTCATAACATCGGGCAGTCCAGTCCACCAGCCAATGATGACGTTACATGTTAGTTTAAAACCTGAAACCGTAGGCGGTAGTGAGTGGAAAACCGCAATTACAAATATGGGAAAAGCCTGGAAGAAAGTTTATCCCGACGATGATTTCGATTCAAATTGCCATTTTTATGATGACACGATAGCAAAATTTTACGACGAAGAACAACACACATCAACCCTGCTCACCTGGGCAACAGGTTTATCGATATTGATTAGCTGCCTCGGGCTGCTAGGACTTGCCATTTACACCACTAATCAACGAACAAAGGAAATTGGCATACGCAAAGTATTTGGCGCAAGCGTTGCTCAAATAGTAACCCTGCTATCAACCGAACTGATATCACTTATTTTACTGGCTTTTTTCATTGTAACGCCGATTGCATGGTACGCCGTAAATAAATGGATGGAAAGCTTTGCTGACTACGTAGCTATTAGCTGGTGGGTATTCGTTATCAGCGGTGCTGGGATGCTGCTTGCAGGATTATTTACCTTAAGTTTCCGAACCATTAGGGCTGGTATGGCCAACCCGGTAAAGAGTTTGCGAAATGAATAAATTGGTAAGATGACGGTAATCATGCTTACATGGTTTTTGTTAAAGGATATAATATTTTAAAGTCCTAAAGATCAGACCTATCAGATACATGCAGCTCCTCAAAACCATCCATTATAGGATCGGCTTCTCTATAAAAAATAATATTATTATCTTATTTAAAACACTGTTCATGAAGCAAAATATAATAACCTTCGTGTTAACGCTATTATCAGTCTATGCCGGTATAATTATTGGCTGCAACAATAATAATCCTAATATAGTTAAGCATAATGGCGAGAAGGACCGGATCTCTTTTAAATCAATAGAAGGAATTAGCTACACTGAGATAAATCGGCGTCTAAAAAATGGCCTCTCATTTAGTGAGTATGGTTACCAGTTAGAACCTCAGTGGAAAGTAAATTTCGTTTCAGATGATTCGGTAAGTATATATAGCCCCAGTAATAAACGCTTTTTTAATTTTCCGCTCACACGGGGTTATGACTCCATTTTTAACACAGCCAGAACCTGGCTAAAAGTAAGAAAGATGAGTAAAGACAGCCTCGTACTGGAAATGCTTAAAGCCCAAGGTGATAGTATCGACATTACAGGCGCTGGGATTTATATGACCTTTTACGCTGATAATTATGTAAAAAATGTACTCCGAAGTGATACAACTATACTTAAACGTGTCGGTCGAAAAGACAGTTTATTTATCAAATCATTAGTCATCAAAGCTAACACCGACATAAAAAAGGCTTTTGCAGCAAGGCAACCGGTTGCGTTTATAAGCAAAAGGCCATCAGTAAAAGTAGAAAAATGGAAAGTGGAAGGGGATCTTTTTAATAATTTCGATACTTCTGATGATTACTTTAATCCAACGTTTAGTATTACTATCAATAAAGCATACGCAAATTTTTATTATTCATTTTCTGTATATGTTGATGAGAAGGGGCAAATGCATTATGGAGAACCCTTAATTGCTTTTTTGGGTGAATCACTCAGAGAACAGTATATTCATGAATCACAAGCTGTTATGAATAGTTACCTTAAGTATTATTTGCAGATAACTCCAGGAAAAACATTAAATATGCCACACACAAGCCTTATAAAGATTCACGTTGAGGGGAACTGCACCTCCTTAAAATAAAGACTAACTTTCCATTAAAAAAATAGTAATCCTTTGTTTTATTAATTGGTAACGATTTGTTTGGAGCAAAGCATTCGCCAATCGAAAACCGAATAAACCGCATATTTTAACTAAAATCTATATTTTCAAAAAGGAATAATTTGTTTGGAACAATCCAGGTATATCCTATAGTTACCGGCTTGGAACGTCAGACGCTTTGGGATAAGGGTTATCTTCTTGGGATGACGACTATCCGTGGTACGGTTTTTCACAACCCGGGAATTGGAAGAGCTACCAGCGGACACAGTATTCTCGTCACCAAACAGGTAAATGAGATTTTTAGATGGCTTTGGAAAATCACAGAGCAGATCAACTTATATTATGACAAGATCCTTAGATATATCGGAGCAGACATATTAACAGGGAGGTTACACCTCCGTATTGGCAAAAATAGTATCGAGATATATGAAAAAAGTTCGGGGATTACAGTGCTTACCTATAATGATGTAATAGATGAAACGTTATTTCTACCAGGAGAAATAAGCAATTAGAGTTTTTATTAAAAAAAACAAAAAAACAACAATCCCCAATTTAGTTTTAAGCAATCTAAGAGCGTTATTGATCTGCTTGGAAACGTTGTTTTCGCTTACATTAAGCTGTTCGGAAATTTCTTTATAGGATAGGTTGCCTTTCCGACTCATTTCAAATATCTGCCTCATCTTGGGCGGAAGTTTCTGGATCTCTTTTTCGATATAAGCCTTGAGCTGGTTTTCCCGGACTCGGTAATCAGTGGCGGCACTGGCATGGGTATTAAAATAATCATTAAGTGAATCAACATATTTAGATTGCACCGCGCCGGTGCGCAAACCGGCGTACTGGTGTAATGCTGCGTAAAGCGAATACCTTCACGTGCCATTTGATCAAGAAACGGTGTTTTGATCTTTTGCTGACCGTAAGAGCCCAGCTCTCCATAGCCCAGGTCATCCGCATAAATGTAGATGATATTGGGCTTTTTCTGCGCGTGAGCATACAGGCCGGGCAGCAAAAGCATCAGTGCCATCCCTAACATTTGATGGAAATAAGCGAAGGTTTTCATGATTCAATGATTAGTTTTCCGTTTTTCCTGGAAATTGGTCGAACAATGCTTTGAGTTGTTTGGCAATTTCCGGATATTCTTCAATTACGTTTGTGCGCTCGCTGGGATCATAAGCCAGGTTAAAAAGCTCTGTTTTTGATCCCTGCGACTCTTTCACAATACCTGTATTGGTGTTACTACCTTTAATTTCCCTGTATTTCCAATCTCCCTGCCTTACCGCTTCACAGGTACCATTATTATAGTAATAAATTTCCCGGTGTTTGGGTTTAAGTTCCTTACCTAATAACAGGCCCGATACCGATTGCCCATCAAGCGTGCGGCCCTTCGGAAGCGGGGCATTCGCCCATTGTGCTAAGGTGGGCAATACGTCCAGGTTACTGGTCATACTTGTTAAAGAAGCACCAACAGGGGTATGCCCTTTCCAGTAAACAATGAATGGCTCCCTCACACCGCCTTCGTAAGTGAGGCCTTTACTGCCCCTAAAAACACCGGCAGTACCGGCATCCCAGTGTTTAGTGGCCCCGTCGCCGCTCATCCGTGAGGGGAACTCTATCCAGGGGCCGTTATCGCTCGAAAACATAAAGATGGTATTGTCTGCAAGGCCTTGTTTTTCCAGCTCCTTCCATATCTCGGCAAGGCTTGCATCCAGCTGTTCTACCACATCGCCCAGATGGCCACCATCAGAACGGCCCTTATTTTTCTTCGATGAAGCAAAGGCTATTGGTAAGTGTGGCATATTATGGGCCAGGTAAAGGAAAAATGGCTTATCTTTTTTTTGCGCCTTGATATATCTGATAGCTTCATTGGTATACAGATCAACGATTGAAGAATCTGCCGGTTTGATTACTTCCGGCGTATGGTTACGGAATAATTTAATGGTTGTGTCGGTAACCACATACGGCGACCGGTAATCATGGCTGTATAACAATCCGTAATAAGAGTCAAAACCCTGGGCCATAGGGTGGTTAAAAGCATCGTGATCACCCAGGTGCCATTTTCCTATCATCGCAGTACGGTAGCCTACTCCCTTCAGCATTTCGGCAATGGTTACCTCCTGATCGGGCAATCCAAGCTTCGAGCCGGGCGAAAGCGGGTTAGGAATGTTCATCCTGGAGGCATATCGCCCGGTTAACAGGGAAGCGCGGGATGGCGAACAGGTGGGGCTAGCCACCACGTAATTGGTTTCCCGTACCCCTTTTGCGGCCATTTTATCTAAAAAAGGAGTTTTTATTACAGGGTTACCGTAGCAGCTCAAATCTGAATAACCCATATCATCTGCAAGTACAAAAATAATATTGGGGCGCTGTTGCGCCGTTGCGCCAGCACCTGAAAACAGGATGACTGCCGGCAACATCCATTTGCCTAATAAGGAATAATTAAATTTCATAAGCTTTTCTGTTAAGGATTACTTTACCAGTTAGGATTTTGTTTTAAGTTGGGATTCAGGTTGGTTTCCTTTTGCGGTATTGGCCAAAGATAATGCCTCGACTTATCAAATACACGATTAAACGAAACTACTTGCACCGTGGCCAGCTTGTTGTTTGCATCTGGATAGGTGATGCCATATACCGGCCCTGTCATTACTGTTTCGGCAGTTTTCCAGCGGCGGATATCGAACAAATGCAAGCCTTCGAACGCCAGTTCCACAGTACGTTCGTGGCGTACTATCTGCCTAAGCTGTTCCTGGCTTAAACCGGTCGCTATGTTTGGCAGTTTAACGTCGCTCCGGCCGTTGCGTACCGTATTGATAGCATCATAAACCGATTGGTCAATCTGGTTTAGTTCGATCTTAGCTTCGGCAAGGGTCAACAGTACTTCGGCATAGCGTAGTAAAATGATGTTAATGCCGCTGTTGGAAGGATTGGCATAATCCTCAGTATTGATATACTTTTTAATGTTATAACCTGTGGTTGAAGCAATGTACGTACTTCCAACGGCGTCTGCGGTACCACTATTGGGTGCAGGCTTAAAGGCAATACCGCCTGGTAACAGGTCGCCATCAACATAAACAGAAAAACGAAGTCTCGGATCGCGGTTATCATAAGGATGATAAGGGTCAAAGCCGCTGCCTGCATCGTTAATGTTTTTACCATCCGAAGTCTCGTAAGCATCCACCAGTGCTTTGGTAGGTACATAATAACTTTGAGAATTTTTTTGGCTATAAGGTGCCAGCAGGGCAAATACTCCGTTTGAGTAAGAATCTTTTAAAAACTGCTTATCCAGAATCACCTCCGAATTGTTCTCGGCAGCGTATTTAAAAAGGTTTTGGTAAGTGCTGTATAAAGTATAGCCCTTTACCTGGTTTGCGGCATCAACCGAAAGCTGGTACCTGCCGGCCCATAGGTCGGCCCGCGCCTTTAATGCCCAGGCCGCCCCTGCAGTTACACGGCCCTTATCTGCCGCGGCATAAGAAGCAGGCAGCAATGCAGCGGCATCGCTCAGTTCCTTATCTACAAAATCCCATACCTGGCTAACCGGCGTGCGGGTAACCTGTTGCCCCTCGGCTATTGAAATTGTTTTGGTGATCAGCGGCACATCACCAAAAAATCCGGCAAGCTTAATATATTGATAAGCCCGAAGAACTTTAGCCTCGCCCTTAAACCTGTTAATCAGGGTGGTATTGGTTGAGGGCACCTTGCCAATATTTTCCAGAAAATAATTGGTAGCCTGAATACCCTTGTAAGCCGCCGACCATTCATTGTATATTTTAGCATTCGCAATATCATAAGTACCCAGTTCAATAAATGCCTGGGTATCAAAATTCTGGTTGGTATGCGCAATATCCGTCAGCGCGTCCCAGGTAAAAATACTGGTTCCGTCCAGGTCGGTATACAGCGCATTGTCGGCCAACAGTGCATCATTTTCTGTTTTCCAGAAAATATTGGACGATACGCGGTCATTCGGCAAAGAATCCAGGAGGTTTTTACGGCAGGACGAGAATGCGCCCACAAGTAGCAAAGCAAATAAATATTGATATGGGGTATGTTTCATAACTTTTAAGGATAAATGGATATTAAAACTGAACATTAACACCGGCTGTATAAAGTGAGGTTTGCGGATAATAGGTTGCCCTCCCCGATTCCACTTCCGGATCAAGCTTCCATTCGTTCAACTTGGAAAAGGTAAGCAGGTTGGTTGCCGACACGTAAAGCCGGATGCGGCTGAGACGCAGTTTGCTGGCAATTTCCTTCGGCAGACTGTAACCCAACTGTATATTTTTAAGTCGGAGGTAAGATCCGTTAATGATCAGCCTATCCGATGTGGCCACGTTTCGGAGATCGAACTTAACCGGCCGCGGAAAGCGAGCTCCGGTATTTTCGGGCGTCCAGTAATTGTTTGTATATATTGCCGAGGTAAATCCTTCCTGGTTGCCCATTTCGGCCAATGCACCAGACAAACGGGTGTCAACCTTTGCCGCTCCCTGGAACAGGAAGTTCAGGTCGAAATTTTTGTAGGCTAAATCACTGCTCAATCCAAACGTATACTTAGGGAAAGGGTTGCCGATAGCTGTCATATCATTGGCATCTATCTTACCATCCTTGTTCAGGTCCACATACTTAACATCACCTGGTTTAGAATTGGCCGCATAGGTAGGGTAACTGTTCACCTGTGCCTGGGTTTGGAATAAGCCATCGGTTTTATACCCCCAAAGCGTATTAACCGGTAAACCTACTTTTACAATATACCTCGGATCGATATCAGAGCCGGTAATGTACGGGCCCGTGCCTTTCAGGTCAAGAACCTTATTTTGATTAATGGTTAGATTGGCGCTGACATTATACCTGAAAGCCGATTCTCCCCCATGATAAGCCACGCTGAACTCGAAGCCTTTGTTTTCAACTGAGCCCGCGTTTTGTGCAGGCGCGGCCAGCCCTACTGTGGCTGGTATGCCCAGGTTTAGTAAAATATTATTGGTTACCTTTCGGTAATAATCTGCGGTTACACTTAGGTGGTTATTAAGGAAACTCGCATCCAGGCCCAGGTCAAGCTGCGTGGTAGATTCCCAGCCAAGATCTGTATTGGCTAAAGTTGACTGACGGTAGCCCGGTACAGAAGCGCCGCCGAAGGTATAGGTGGTTAATGCTAATGCCGAATAGTAGCTGTATAAATCTACCGACTGATTACCCGTTTTACCCCAAGAGCCCCGTAATTTGAGATCGCTTACACTTCCCTTTAAGTTTTCCCAGAAGCTTTCCTGGGAAACCCGCCAGCCCGCAGAAAAAGATGGAAAAAACCCATAGCGCTTATTCCCTGTAAATTTGGATGAGCCATCGTACCTGCCATTCGCTTCAAACAGATATTTATCATTATAGGCGTAATTCAATCTTCCGAAATAAGATCGAAGACCAAAATTAGCGTCATATCCGGAGTTACTCTTGGTTCCATCATTTGCTCCCTGCCCTATCGATTCCACATCGTTATTGTAAAAACGTTCGCGATAGGCACTTAGGTAACTCTGCGTATTATAGATCTCGGAATACCCTGCTAAAGCCTTAAACGCATGTTTACCAATTACTTTATCGTAAGTAAGCAGGTTATTCCAGGTATATTCTCTCAGGTTATTGCGTACTTCGGTCAGGCTGTTATTGGCTACCGTTTTTGTGATATTGGTATTTTTGTCGGTATTGGAATAAGCATTGGTAAAATTTTTCTGTTGAATATACTCAACCCGGGCACCATACTGGGTAGATAATTTCAGGCCGGGCAATATTTCCAACTCTGCCTTCAGGTTGGCAATCAGATTATCATCATACTGGGATGACAGGCCGCCTATTTCGGCAAACATCAGCGGATTGTTTCCCTGTGTGCTTAATCCGTAAGTACCATCGGCATATTTGGGCACGGCCCATAAAGAACCATGGTAGAAATTATTGAAAGGATCTACGGTAGGTACGGTTGAATAATTGGACCGGTAATTCAGGTCACCACTAAATTTCAATATTTTAGCGGCGGTATAATCCGTATTCAGCTTCACTTCCTTAATTTGATCTTTAAAATTAACCACGATACCATCCTGCGTCATGTAACGCGCGCTCAGTCGGGCCTTAATCTTGTCGTCACCACCCGCTACAGAAATACTATGATTTTGCTGGGGTGCCGAATGTAGCATAGTCTGGAACCAGGTATTGGGCAGGGGATACTTTTCACGGTCTGTAGCGTTTACCCAGGTATTGATGGATTCATCGGTAAAACGTGCGGGCAACGCTGCGCCCGCATTGATATAGGCTACCTGCTCCAGCCGCATATAGGCTTCCAACCCCATCATCTCGGGTTTATTTATAGCATTTTGCGAGGCGTAGTAATAATTATAATTAATGGAAAGCTTATTTTCCTTCGCCCTTTTTGTGGTGATGAGAATTACGCCGTTTGTAGCCCGTGAACCATAAATGGCTGTGGAAGCCGCATCTTTCAATATAGATACGTTATCAATATCATCAGGGTTGATATCTGTAAGCTTCTGTTCTATCCCGTCTACAATAACCAGGGCATCGTTTTTACTCAGATCATAACCACCTGTACTGCTGCTATTGATATTAAAGGTAGTAATACCGCGCACCCGTATGGTGGCGCTCGACCTGCCCGGAGATCCGCCCCTATCCAGCACCGTAACACCGGGAGCCAGCCCCTGTAACGATTGCTGCACGTTGGATACCGGCCGCTGTACAAGTGTGTTGCCGCTAATTTGGCTAACTGCACTGGTAAGGCTGGTCTTTTTTTGCGTACCGTAACCTACCACCACTACAGCATCAAGTTGCCCCGCAGATACCGACAATTGTATGTTTATAACCTCGCGGCCATTTATAACCACTTCCTGGGTTTGATAACCAACAAAGGAAAAAATCAGTATGGCATTATTATCATTAACGGCGATCTTATAATTTCCTGCCGCGTCTGTAGCTGTATTCAGGGAAGCGTTTTTAACTTTTACCGTTACTCCTGGTAAACCCAAGCCCTTTTCGTCGAGCACCTGTCCGCTAACAACGGCACTGATTACGGGTTGCCGGATGACTGGTTTTGGATGTTCTTTTTGAACAATCAGTACTTTTTTATCCTTCTCCTGGTAGGTAAGGTCTGTTTTATCTAACAGTATTCTTAGTAATTCGGCAACAGATATTTTGTCCTTTACAATAGTAAAGTTACCATATGGATTAAGTAGTCTTTCATTGTAAACAAAAATGAATCCGCTTTTTTGTTCGGCCTGAGCCAGCGCTGTTTTCAGGCTCGCGTTTTGAAGAACTACCGATATGCGTGTATTGGCAATTGTTTGCCCGCTTATTGGGCCGGCAAATAGTAATGTAGTGAAAGCAACCATTAGTATACAGAGCAAAGATACTTTGGTCAGTCGTTTCAGGATCGGAAATTTGTTAGGGGAATTTATAATCATATTAAAGGGGTTATTAAAATCATTTGTGTTTGTGTATAATGGCCGGCGAAATAGTTACCTGGCTTTCATGTATCCTGTACCTTATATTGCCGGTTTTGGCCAGGTCATCCAAAATATCAGTTAACCGGTCATCTGTATTAAATCCCGTATTAAATCTTATGTTACGCAGGTCATCGGTTTCGAACGTAAAGCTCACATTGAATCTGCGCTGCAATTCGCTTGTGATCGCTTCCAGCGCTTCATTATGAAACCTAAACTTTCCAGACAACCAGCCGGTAGCATTTTGCGCTGCCACGGTTGATTTATCAATTTCCTCTGTCGCCTTATTAAAATCAGCCTGTTCATCGGGCAAAAGGAAAATTGGCGCTGCTCCTTTTTTTATTACCGCTACTTTACCCCCGGAAACGGTTACTGTAATGTTTTTCATTTCCGCTCCCGCCCTGATATTAAATGATGTGCCCAGCACCTGCGTTCGTAAGTTTCCGGTAATTACGATAAAAGGTTTATGCGGGTCATGAACCACATCAAAATAGGCCTCCCCGTCTGTAAGCTTCACCATACGGATGCCCTGGCCAAATTCGGCTGAATAAGCCAGCGTACTACCAGCATTGAGCCAAACGGCAGAACCATCTGGCAACGCAACTTTAATCACTTTTCCTTTAGGCGCCGCCACCTGTACCCAAGCCAGGCTTGTACTATATTTAAAGGTGCCGCGATTAAACAACGCAATGCCAACTGCCAGAAGCAATATCACCGATGCTGCGATACCGGCCAACTTATAACTCAATGGCCTGATGATAGCTTCTTGTTTACTTATCTTGTTCCATATCTCCTGCTTATCCTTTTTCAGATCGAGGTTATCTGGCAGAGATCCCTTTTCGGATGCTTTTATATTGTACCATTGCTCAACAAGTGCCCGCTCATCTTCTGTGCAGGTTCCGTTTAAATAGCGGGACAGCATATCACGCTCATCATTCCCTTTATTGTTGGCATCGTATTTTTTCATGGCAGTTATGTATAAGACAGGTTAATAAGGCCCTGGTAGCAGAGCTATTTCACTTTTTTTTATTTTTTTTTGATTTGGCTGAAGAATGATCAGCTGATAAATACGAGCAGGATAAATAGATAGGATATTTTAAGCTTCAATAACTTTATGGCATTATTGATTTGCTTTTTGACTGTTTTATCGGAGATCTGCAATTCCTCCGCTATTTCTTTGTGACTCAAGTGTTCATTCCTTCTAAGCAGAAATACCTGGCGCATTTTTTCAGGTAAATTGGCTACTTCCTGATCAATAATATAGCGGAGTTCTTTTTCACGAAACTGCTCCTCAACTACGGAGTGCCCTTCTTCAAAGTAGGTGACCAGCGAATTTGTATATTTTTTGCGAACCCTACTTTTGTCAAATATGTTTAAAATCCGGTTACGCAATGAAGTATACAAATAGCCCTTTAATGAAAGTCTGAGTTCCAGTTCATTGCAATGCGACCATAGATGGGTAAACAATTCCTGTACAACATCTTTCGCCTCGTCTTCCTCTTTTAGCATATTATAAGCATGAATGTACATGCCCGCCCAATACCGATCATAAATTACTTCAAATGCGCCTTTCGATCCTTCTTTAATACAAACAAGAAGTTCATGATCAGTAGCGTTGGAATATGTTGATGGGTTGGCGTGCTTTCGCATGGAAAATTATGCTGTATAATGACGAAGAAATGAATTGAATATAACAGAAATCAGTATTGATCGCCGGGAGCGTAATAGTCAACAACAACAAATAAAATGGCAGCATAAACCAGAAGCGGTGAGTTTTACTATGGGTATAAACTTAAAATCAGGACGCATGCAGGCATAAATAATTTAATAATCGTTAATTACACAGCAAAAATAGTAGAATATCGCAAATACTACTACATACATGGAATTAATAGTTATAAAAATCTCAGAGTCTGGATATAGGCCGGTGTTTTTAAAAAATCTCTGGCAAGTTATGCTAATAACACAATTTCAAACAATTCTTAACACTCCTTGGCAATTTGAAGCGCCGGTAGTAAAGCGCCTGGCTCTTCTTTTTTTTAGCGCATTAACTGGAAGGTAATCCCCCGCAGGAAGAAGCTTTTTTTAATCATGTTTACCATATTGTAACCGAAAACAAACTTTAAACTGTATAAATGACATAGCGATGAAATAAAGTACATAAAATCCATAGGAATAGTAGAAATTAAATCTAATTTTGTTTTCTAATAGCAGGCTCGGTAATTCTGCTCAAAACCCCTATTAATTTAAGATCGTAATGAAAACAACCAAACTCAAATCAAAATTCACACCCCGTTCAATCACTATGCACTCAGCAGGTGGTATTTTTTGTTGTTGCTGCTAAATTTACTTTTTAGCTAAGCCTCTGTTTACGCCCTATTCAGGGTATGCAAAAATAACAGACAAAATTTCAATGACTACTTTATTGGTTAAGCCCGCTTGGGCTTTTCCGTGTCATTTCTGCGCAAAAATTAAAAAAAACTAAAACATTATATGATGAAACCAATACATATTAAATGGCTTGCGCTATTTATTTTTTTAAGTCCGCTCATAGCACTTGCACAGCAACGGGTTATAAGCGGCAATGTGAGCGATCAGCAAGGGTCCTTACCCGGTGTTAGTATAAAAATCAAAAACACATCAAGGGGAACCATAACGGACGGGAAGGGTGATTATGCTATCAAGGCTACTGATGGCGAAGTGCTTGTTTTTTCGTTTGTTGGTTACAGCGGCCAGGAAATAGCAGTAAATCAATCGGTGATAAATGTAACGCTGCTCCGTAATGATAAGCAGTTGGGCGAAGTTGTAATTGTTGCATTGGGACTTTCGCGCAACAAAAACGAATTGCCTTATTCGGCCCAAACACTTAGCGGGGCTGAAGTAAATAGCAACCGTAATACAAATTTGCTCAGTGAATTATCTGGAAAAATAGCCGGTGCACAAATTAAGCAATCTAACGTTATCGGCGGCTCTACCAACATCGTGTTGAGGGGCCCAAAATCATTATCGGGAAGTAACCAGCCCTTATTTGTGGTTGATGGCGTACCTATCGATAATTCAAGCGCCCTGGAACTTGGCGGTACAAGTAATGTAACACAAAATCAACGGAACGGTAAAGGGGGTTACGACTATGGCAGCCCTGGTGCGGATGTTAACCCCGACGATATTGCAAGCGTTACTGTATTAAAAGGAGCTGCCTCAACAGCTTTGTATGGGTCGCGTGCTGCTAACGGGGCAATTATTATCACCACAAAAAAAGGAGCAAAAGGTCTGAATATAACATTAAATACAGGGGTACAATTTGGGTCGGTGGATAAAAGTACTTTTGCCAAATACCAAAAGGATTACGGCGCAGGTTACGGCCCTTATTATGATCCAAGTACCCCTGGGAGTCATTTTGATTACACCGATATATTGGGAAAAGGAGTTAAACAATTGGTTGTGCCAACCTATGATGATGCCTCGTACGGACAAAAGTTTGACCCAAGTCTGTTGGTTTACGACTGGCGGTCATTAGATCCAACGTCGGCCAACTATCACAAGCAAACCCCATGGGTGGCTGCAAAAAATGATCCTTCTACGTTTTTTAATCATCCATATACATTAAACAATAGCTTATTTATTGATGGCGGTACCGATAAAGGGAATTATAAATTGGGGTATACCCGATCAGACGACCATGGTATTTTGCCCAATAGCAGCATTGTTAAAAACCTTTTCAATTTTGGTGGCTCGTACAAAATTTCGGATAAGCTAACAGCCCAGGCCAGTGTGAATTACACCCAAACGGCTGGCAAAGGCAGAGGCGGCACCGGTTTTGGAGGCCAAAACGGCGAACCAATGAATATACTTCAAAACTTCCGTGAATTTTGGCAGGTGAACGTGGACGTAAAGGATTTAAAAGATGCTTACTTCAGAACCCATAGCAATGACAACTGGAATGTAAAAAGCCCTACCGACCTAAGTTCTGCCTATTGGGATAACCCCTATTTTGTTCAATACCAAAACTACGAAACCGACAGCAGGGACCGTTTTTTTGGAAATGTTAGCCTTGATTACAAATTATTCAGCTGGCTTGATATACTTGGGAGGGTGTCGGAAGATTATTATAATGAGTTTCAGGAACAAAGGATAAATGTAGGCAGCGTGGTTACACCATCGTCATATTACCGCCTAAACCGCACCTACAAAGAAAACAACTTCGATTTTTTACTAAATTTCAATAAAGCAATAACAAATGATATCAGCTTTAAAGGCGTTTTAGGCTTAAATGCAAGGCGGCAGAATATCAATTCAATAAGTGCCGCTACTAACGGAGGGTTGACTGTCCCGGGGCTATTTTCTTTAAGCAATTCTGTAAATCCGATTGATTACCCTGTTGAAGTAGTAGATCAAAAAGTAGTGACAGGTATTTTTGGCGGTGTTACCTTTGGCTATAAAGATCTGTTTTTCCTCGACGGAACATTAAGGAGAGATCAGTCGACTACATTGCCTGATAAAAATAACACCTATTACTATCCGTCTGTTGCCGGCAGCTTTGTCTTTTCGAGCCTGCTGAAAAACTATGACTGGCTTTCAAATGGGAAAGTGAAACTGAACTATGCCGAGGTAGGTAATGACGCACCTTCACGCCGCATTAATGAGGTATATAACAAAGCAGCTAATTTTGGATCGGAAGCACTTTATTACGTATCGACCGTAAGGAACAACGCCGATCTTAAGCCCGAGAGAACAAAGAGTTTTGAGGCCGGTCTTGAAGCCTCATTCTTTAAAAATCGTTTGGGCTTTGATTTCACTTATTATAAAAACAATACCATCAACCAAATCTTGCCGGTTTCTGTATCCACAGCCACGGGTTATAGCGGGTTATATGTTAACTCAGGGGATGTTCAAAATAAAGGGGTTGAAGTTTCACTTAATGGCACACCATTTAAAGCCAATGATTTTTCATGGAATATTAACGTAAACTTTGCAAAAAATACCAATAAGGTTTTGTCGCTTTATAATGGTGTAAATAATTACCAGCTGGCGGCATATAAAGGTGGTGTTACTACTAATGTTACAGTTGGCGAAGCTTACGGAACTTTAAGAGGGACAGACTTCATATACAATAACGGGCAGAAAGAAGTTGATGCAAACGGCCGTTACTTGTTCACTTCAAACTCCAATAACGTAATCGGCAATTCAAACCCGGACTGGACAGGCGGTGTTTTTAATGCTTTCAGGTATAAAAATTTTACATTAAGTTTTTTGGTTGACTTTAGCCATGGCGGCAGCATTTACGATGTGGATATGGTTTTTGGCCTTTGGACTGGCCTCTATCCTGAAACCGCAGGCTTAAATGACCTTGGCAACCCAAAAAGAAATGCACTCACCGACGGTGGTGGGGTTATTCTTCCCGGCGTACATGCCGATGGAACACCTAATACAACGAGGATAGGAGCCGCGCAAAACCAGTCGGCTTATGGTTACCAAACTGCGCCGAACAAAGCTTTTGTTTACGATGCATCTTATATCAAATTAAGGGAGGTGGCATTCACTTACAGCGTGCCGGCCGCGTTTGTACAAAAAATAGGAGCGGTAAAGGCAATTGACGTTTCGCTTACCGGCCGCAATTTATGGATCATTCATAAAAACATCCCATATGCCGACCCTGAAGACGGACTTGGTGCGGGTAGCGC
This sequence comes from Mucilaginibacter cryoferens, assembly GCF_014205845.1. Lineage (GTDB taxonomy): Bacteria > Bacteroidota > Bacteroidia > Sphingobacteriales > Sphingobacteriaceae > Mucilaginibacter. The sequence goes on along the minus strand of NZ_JACHCR010000018.1, from coordinate 15,837 downwards.
TTACCAGGGAGTTCAGCTTGGCTCTTACCCTAACGTACGCCGATATGGTTTTAACTTAAAATTTACCTTCTAAACCGATGAAAAAGATAACAATTACGCTGCTGGGTATCATAGTGCTCAGTAGCTGCGTAAAGAAAAACGAATACCTGAACAATGATACTAAAAGTGCCACAGTAGTGCCCGCTGCAACATTATTTTCATATGCCGAAAAACAATTGGCAGATGTGCTTTCTACCAGCGCCTACAATGTAAATATATTCAGGCTTACGGCCCAGCAATGGACACAAACTACTGCAATATCGGAAAGTGCTTACGACCTTAAATTACGTAATGTGCCCGACGGTTTCTGGAATGCTATTTACATTAACGTGCTGCGTAATTTACAGGAAGCAAATAAACTTACTTTAGCCGACGCCAGTTTATCGGTAGCGCAAAGGAACAACCAACTGGCACAAATCAATATTCTGGAGGTGTATGCTTATTCGGTGTTGGTGAATACATTCGGTAACATACCATACACACAAGCCATTGATTATACCAACACAACGCCCAAATATGACGATGCGAGTCAGATTTATGACAGCCTGTTAAGCCGGCTGGACGATGCCTTGTCAAAACTGAATACTACCGCTACCGGTTTTAATACCGCCGACCTGCTGTTTAACGGGGTGAGTGAAATCAGCTCGTGGAAAAAATTTGGCAACACCGTTAAATTAAAGCTTGGGATAACTCTGGCAGACGTTGAACCAGCGAAGGCAAAAATTGCCGTAGAAGCTGCGGCTCCGAATGCACTGCAATCTAATGCTGATAATGTGAGTTTTAAATACCTCACTACAACACCCAATACCAACCCGCTGTGGGTTGACCAGGTACAGGGCCACCTGATAGACTACGTGGCAGGTGCTACCCTGGTTGATTTGTTGAACAGTTTAAATGACCCGCGCAGGCCTACTTATTATACAGCCATTGATACCAATGCGAACCCTACTCCTACTGATGTATTGGTTTACAAAGGCGGCGCGATTGGAAAGGTTAATACCTACAACAAGTTCTCCACCTTTAGCAGCACTATTGCGGCTCCTGATCTGCCATCAGTACTGGCCGATTACGCCGAAGTAGAATTTGACCTGGCCGAGGCTATTGAAAGAGGTTTTGCAGTTGGAGGCACAGCCCAGCAACACTACAACAATGCAATCGGCGCTTCCATCAACTTTTGGAGTGGTAGCACCAGCGTTATAAACGCCTACCTGCTCAATCCTAAAGTTGCTTATACAACAGCCAGCGGTTCATATAAATTAAAAATAGGTTGGCAAAAATACATAGCCCTTTACAACAGGGGTTATGAGGCCTGGACCGAGATCAGGAGACTGGGACTTGTTTTGCCGTTGCCACCTAACCAAGCGTCATACCTTAACAGGTTTACTTATCCTATAACCGAGCAGAACGTTAACCAGGCTAATTACAGCCAGGCAGCTACAGCTATAGGCGGAGATAATATAGCTACCAAATTATTCTGGGATAAAAACTAAAACATAAATATCGAAAAAATGAAAAAACGAAGTAAAACCGCAATCAAGCTATTTGCCAGTGTGTTGGCAACTCTACTTTTATTAACCATCAGCAACCCCTCATCGGCCCAAAAAGCTAATACTGCTGATTATTTTAAGATAGAAGATTACTATAAGATAAAATGGGGATATGCTGATGAGTTTATTGCCTTATGGAAAAAGAACCATTACCCCTTATTAAAAAAGTTATTGGAAAAAGGAGATGTGATCAGCATTGAGGCAGAAACCCCCAAGCTGCACAGCAGCGAAGAAAGCCGTTGGGACTTAAAAGTAAGCGTTGTTTTTAAAACCGCCAAACTGGCTTTTGATTATAGTATTGTTGATCCTTACAAACTGCAATTGTTTCCCGACCAGGAAGCTTATAAGAAAGAAGAACAGCGCCGCTGGGAAATAGTACTGGCCCATTGGGACGTAACAGTGGAGAACCTTCCTTTGAATTGATGATCTAAAACAAATTGAAAGGAAATGAAAAAACTCTTTGTATTGGTTTTAATATGCTTTGCACAAATTGTACAGGCTCAAAAAACCTACATATACTGCGGTAAGCTTATTGATGGCATTTCAAATGCCGTTCAAAAGCAGGTTACTATTGTTGTTGACAGCGGCCGGATTAAAAATATTATTAACGGCTATGCTGATGCGGGCAACACGATAAAGGTAATTGATTTAAAATCCAAAACAGTTTTACCCGGACTTATAGATTGCCATGTACATCTGGAAGCTATTTTAAGTACCAATACATTGCTTGAAGTTTTTACACTAACAGATGCTGATATAGCTTACCGGTCGGTAAATTTTGCAAAGCGAACTTTGCTGGCCGGTTTTACAACGGTACGGGATCTGGGCGGCAGCGGAATAGATATCAATCTGAAAAAAGCTATAGAAAGCGGATGGATTGAAGGCCCGCGGGTTTTTGCAGCGGGGAAGATCATTTCATCAAGCGGAGGAGCCAGCGATCCGTCAAACGGTTTCCGAGACGATATTTTTCATCATTCCGGACCCAATGACGGTATTGCAGACGGGAGAGACGAATTGGTAAAAGCCGTGCGGCTGCAAATAAAAGCAGGTGCCGATGTTATAAAAATTGCATCAACAGGGGGCGTTTTTGAATTGGGTGATAATAACAAAAAGGCAAAACTTACCATTGATGAAATTAAAGCGGTAGTTGAAACAGCCAACGACTATGGTTTAAAAGTAGCCTGCCATGCCCATGGAGCCGAGGGCATCAGGCGGGCAATTTTGGGTGGTGTTACCTCAATTGAACATGGCACTTATATGGACGATGAGGATATAAAGCTGATGAAGCAATATGGAACGTGGTACGTGCCAACAATTATTGCCGGTAAAGCCGTTGCCGATTCGGCAAAAAAGGGCTATTACCCGCCTGTTATTGCCGGTAAAGCCATCGCATTTGGCAATCAAATCCAAAAAACGTTTGCCAAAGCATACAAGGCAGGAGTTAAGATAGCCTTCGGAACCGATGCCGGTGCATTTGATCACGGTAAAAATTACCTGGAGTTTGGCTATATGGTTGAAGCAGGCATGCCGCCAATGGAGGCTATTAAATCGGCAACCTCGAACGCCGCAATTCTGTTGGGAAAAGAAAATGAGTTGGGCAGCATCGGCAACGGGAAACTTGCAGATATTATAGCAATAGACGGCGATCCGTTAAATGACATTAGCACCATCAAAAATGTAGTTTTTGTGATGAAGGGAGGCACGATATATCTTAAGTGATCAATTAAAAAGGGAAACACAGATCGGGATAAGTTAAATTTAATACGAGTTAAATCAGAAAACATAAGCGGCCTGCTTTATTCCCCCTTATCGGAAGAGGACTAAGTAGTAATGAGTTAATGGGCTTTACCGAACTGATTGGTTTGATATACCAAAAAAATATACTTTTGAAGAATTGCAACATCGAATGGCTCAAACAAGTGAGCTATACACTTCATATTTATTTACTTAACAGCAAATTAGTTAGCAAAAAAGATGGACAAGGCACCGTTTTACCATGCTTGCCCATTCTGGCTCCTGAGGCTGGACATAATTCGAGCCAATTGGTAACCCAATTGAAGATTTTAAGCGATTTACAAGTTGCGTGAAAATCGCCCGATCCCTGCCCTAAAACGTGGCAAGCGTGCACCAGCCGATGGATAATATTGACCATGGCTAAATTTTATCTTCTCTTTGATATTAAAGTTCCGCGCTAATTTTTGCATAGTTTTTTAAAGATCAAACTAATTACTTAGTTTAGCAATTAAATAACTTGATCAGTTGATGAAATATTTATTGCCTATCTCATTTTTCCTTATTATATCCACTTTATCAATTGCACAAACTCCAGCGCAAAATTCTTTTAAAATCGCAATAGACATCATGGATAAGCAACCAGAAAATTATCTTGCGCCTTTAAATGCAATTAAAAAAATCAAAATTGATACTGCAGAAAAAAGAGGATTAAATACCTGGCTTCAAGCTATGATGACCTACTATTCATTTTTAGAGGATTACCCCCACCTACTTTTTTACAGCGATTATAGGTTTAAAGATCAGATAAATACTGAAAAAGTGGTTTATGACACTGCCTTTGTCAGGCAACATACTTTGATTAATGCATCTGATTACATAACAACCCGAGCGAAACTAAGCCAGGTGACTATGATTAATGAGGCGCATCATTTACCATACCACCGGGCATTAATGCTCAGTATGCTGAAACGATTTTATGATGGCGGTTATCGCTACTTGGCAATAGAAGCATTAGAAGACTCACTCATTAACAGGAAAAAGTACCCCGACTATGATGCTGGATATTATATCCATGAGCCCCTTTTTGGAGAATTGTTACGGCAAGCCAAGAAAATAGGGTTTATAATGATTTCTTACGATCCGGAAGAAGATTGTGATCAAAAAAGTGAAGATCCTAATTATTGTAATAGGTTCAGGGATTCCCTAATGGCTGTTAACCTGGTAAGGGTTTTAAATAAAGATCCAAAAGCAAAGATGTTAGTATATGCTGGTTATGACCACATTCATGAAGGCAGTGTGAATAGTTGGAAAAAGATGGCACAATACTTTAAAGAGTTTTCCGGCATTGATCCTTTTACTGTAGACTTAACTCAGCAGGTTCAACATCTTTATCCCCAGCTTGAAGAAAAAGAGTTTATTTCCATAAATAAATTTAAACATATCCAACAGCCCGTAATTGCCCTACGTGGTAATAAAGCCTGGCACGGCAAATATGTAGATGCAACGGTGATATTTCCAATATATAATATAAAGAATAAGCGATCAACTCTTTTAAGCATTGCCGGATTAAGAAAACCGTACAACTTAAGTATTTTTCAACTAAAGCCGAATCAACTTGTACAAGCTTTTTATAGTTATGAAAAGCCAGGCAATCGGATTCCTGCCGATCAATTGTTAATCAATAACGGTAATAACGTTCTGTTTTTATTTAAAGGCAAGTATGTTTTAGAGATTAAAAATAGCAAAGGTATGTTGATAAAGAGACGCAGGGTAATTATTAATTAATAATTACCCTGCGTCTCTTTATAGTCGGGTTTTACGACGAAAAGCCCATTATTTCTTATCCCGGACTGGACGGAATTACAGCCACTCAGGCAAGTGAATTACTCCATTTTATATACCTGATTAACAGTAAATTATATAGAAAAAAAAGCAAACGACATTTTACTCTGCTTGCCCATTGAGGCTCTCGGGCCTTGGCTACGAATTGCTCCTTCCCGCGTAAAAAAGGTGTGAATATCAAATAGGCTCAATTTATCTGTCGAGGATATTTATGAGTGGAGGTTGTAATTATATTCAGCTTTTTTGCTTTAAATGAAATATCCAAAAGCTACATAAAGCCAATACCCAAACTCCCAAGCCACCAAATAATAAAACATCCCCAAAAGTATTAGCGAGGAGAATTTTAATTTGATTGGCTGGGATACCGATTTTGTTGATAAACGAATTGTTGCCTGATATTATTTTCTCTGCCAGGCTATGCAATTCCTCAATATTTAGATGGCCCGGTAAAATTTTTTTAATATTGCGAAATATTCCGTTGATCAATATAAATCCCATTACGGCAATGTTAATAGCAAGCGTTATTAGCCTGGCGCTTGTGTCGATCCCTGAAGCCATTCCCACTCTATCATTAGAAACAGCACCTGTAGCTGTATTGGTTACAGGCGTATTAGTTAAGCCAAGCCCAATGCCCGCCACCAGCATCCCGCCCAATAAGGTTTTCCAACTTGCATTTTCAACTATACAACCATACCGCATAAATAAAAAACCAGCCCCGATTAAAAATAATCCGGAAGGGATCACAGTACTGGCTTTAAAACGCAATGTCAGATACTCTGCCAATGGTGGCACCACTAAGGATGGTAAAGTATAAGCCAGTAAGCAAAATCCTGTAAAAATCACGCTATATCCAAAACCAGTTTGAAAAAGAATTGGTAGATAGATAATGAACGGCCAGAAACTAAAGTTCATTCCGATAGAGCCCATAATTGCCCCCGAAAAATTGCTGATCCTGAATACAGAAATATCAAACATCGGATAACTGCTTTTCTTTTCAACCCATAAAAATATAATAAAGCACACAACCGATGACAATAGTACCAAAACCATTTTGGCACTTCCAAAACCTGCGTCAGAGCTTTGAATAATGAAATAGGTAAGGCTAAATACAGATGCGGCAAGAAACAATATTCCCCAAACGTCTAACTTTTGCGAGTTGCTGTCTTTTGATTCCGTTATATATCGATAGCTAAGCAATACTGTTAACAAAGAAATAGGCACATGTATTAAAAAAATCCAACGCCAGTTTAATCCGGTCATAATAGCGCTACCAATAATAGGCCCAAACCCCAAACCTACTCCAACAATCACCCCCCATACCGAAAAAGCTTTGGCTCGTTCCTTTGCCTCCGGAAACTGGTTGGAAAGATTGGCTATGGTACAAATAAACATAGCACCGCCACTTAATCCTTGCAAAAATCGGCTGATGATCAAAGTGGGCATGTTATACGCCAATCCACAAATGAGTGAAGTGATGGCAAATAGAATAATGTTGTACATAAAGATCCGCTTGCGTCCATACTTGTCGGCCAGCGTACCTGCCGCCATAAGCACCGTACAACAGGCAATAGTATAAGAGTTCATTATCCATTGAATGTCTTTAAAATTCCCATGTAATTCTTTTTCGATAACAGGTAGCGAAACAGGTACGCTCGAAATTTCAAATCCAAACATTAAAGCCGCCAGGCATACCGCCATCAGTGAACCGTTATATCCTTTGTTATGCAATGATTTATTCATCTTTTACTTTTTAACAAAATTATACCGACTAACAATCATTAAATAGGTATAAATTCACTATAAACCGGTAAATTTACAGCATGCGAAAAGAGAGCCTTAACCAATTGGTAGAAGTATTGCATAGCAAATACGATAAATGCACGTACACAGTCCAGCTAACATTTTTTCAAATTGCGTATGTCGTTACCGGTTCTGGGTTCTTACATATTAACAATAACAAAATTTCCTATCAGGAAGGGAATTTAATGTTGCTCACGCCTAATGATGAGTACCGTTTTGAAATTGAGAGCGCAACTGAATTCCTTTTGGTAAAGTTTTCCAGGAAATATGTGAATGAATCTTCATGGAATGAAAACTGTATAGAATGCGTATTATACCATGCTTCTCATGTGCTGGGATGTGTTTTGAAAAACAAGCCAGATGAACCGATTGTAAAACATATCGCTCATGCTTTAATTCATGAGATTGCCAATAATGATGTATATAGTAAAGACGTAATTCTGCATTTTGCAAATGCGCTGATTGCAGTAACTGCAAGAAACCTAACCAAAATGAAATCCGAGAATATTCAGGCTAGTACTGATGTTAGGATTCATACTATCATAGATTACATCCAGACCAATATTTATATACCTGAAAAACTGCGGGCAAATATCGTAGCTGAAAAATTTGGTTTATCTGAAACATATTTAGGTTCCTACTTTAAGAGACATAGCGGCGAAACACTCTCTTCGTTTATCGCCCGGTATAAACTGCGTTTAATTGAACACAAACTTAAATTCAGTGACATGCGCATTAATGAAATTGTCTCCGAATTTAAATTTTCGGATGAAAGCCATTTGAATAAGTTCTTCAAAAAGCATAAAGGTGCTAGTTTAACTACTTTTAGGAAGGCTTGATCTTAAATATTACCCATTTGTAAAACATGAATTTATCAGCCGTAAAAGCGACAATAAGGTACAGCTGCTGACATTGATCACTCTTCGCCAATTTACACTTCTCTCCTAAAACGTAAACTTCAGCATTAAAAGAGGTTATTCCAAAATTGGCCAACCGGGGTCAATCAAGTATGTTTTATCCAATTATGTACTCAAATTTAATTGGATGAATATTACTGCGCCCTGCGCTTTTCATCCTCACTTGCCGTATTTCTTTTCCGGGCTTCTGCTACATTTTTTCCAAGACGGTAGGTAAAGCTTACCGTCATGCTCCTGGTATCGTTCTGTTGATAGAACCCGTTGTTCTGTCCGAGGTAAGTTACACGGTAATGGTTAACATTACCATAAAAGATGTCATTAGCGGCAAGTTTGAGCGAGGCTTGGCTATGGAAAAGATTTAATTTGACTCCAGCATTGACCTCCGAGTCTCCCCCTCCTCTAAAAATCCCCTCACTTCCATCTGAATAATAATCGCCGGTCAATTCTGCTTTTAATCCGAGTTTCTTGTCCAAAGTGAATGCTTGGCTGCTGTTCACAACAACGGCGAACTTATTGTAATTAAAAGAACCATGGAGATAGGCCAGTTCATCCCGCTGATAATATGCCTCGGCAGAATTTGACATTTCCCACCAGGACGACGGATGGAGCGGCAAAAACGCCCGCAGGCCGGTATTGATCACATTTCCGATATTTTGCTGAATGTCATAAAATAATTTATTGACATTATCCTGAACGGTTGCATTACTATAGCGATCTGTTATTTTCGTATAAAATGCCGTTAAAGTAAAATCATGCTTAAAACCATAACTAACTTCGAGGTTTTGTACAAAGGCCGGTTTTAACGATGGATTACCTGCAAGAATATCATAAGGTGTTTTATAAACTTTTAATGGATTAAGTCTATAGTATTCAGGTCGCTGTATCCGGTATCCATAGGTAATTGAAACCGTATTCTCATTTTCCAGTTTATAAGATGCAGATAGCGTTGGAAAGAGTTTGAAATATTGATTTGAGTTCAAAGAGTCCAGCGTTTCAGAATACCCCCTGTTGTGGGTAAACTCTTCCCGCAACCCGACCTGTAATGACCAGCGACCGAAATTTCTGGAAGCACTGGTATAGATAGCCGCTGTATTTTCGGTATACGAAAAATTGTCGCTGCGATCTTTTATAAAAACCGGATCAGCCCCTGCCTCATTAAAATAATCAAATTTATTGCCGGTCTGAATACTGCTGTATTTCAAACCGGAAGTTACGGCCCATTTCCCCGCCTTAAAATTATAGTCCAACTTTGCGGTATAAATATTGAGCTCTTGTTTCGACGGCGTAAAGATCTGGTATGCTCCTGATGCGGTTGAGCCATCCGGCAAGGTTGAAATATTTTGGACCGACTGGTCACTGAAATTCCGGAAAGGTGAATAGTCAAGATCAACATTTAAACTTTGTGCGGTATCCAGTTTCAAATTATAATTGACATTGAATGTATAACGGTTACTCCTTCTGTTAACCAAGCCATCCGTATGCAGTAAAGAGTCTAAAAGTCCGCCGCCATTGGTAACTGTTGTTATTGAGGAAGTCGTCGTATTGCCCGTTCTGTTACTGCCTGTCATCACAAAACCGAGTACCTGATTCTTATTGATCTGGTAATCTGCCCCTAATTTGTACATATTCATTCGTGATCGGTTAATGGTATGCCCCGGAGCATACCAGTTGGTAACGTTTCCAGGCGTCGTAAAAACTGCATAATCATCCTGATCCATTGTCCGATTCCGGTCGGTATATCCATAATTACCATAAATATTCAAGGCTTTCTGCCGGTAATTAAACATCACTCCGGCTGTGTAGCCGCTGTAAGTCGCTTTTGTATAGCCACCGTTAACGGTTAAATTTCCTCCCTGCGCATTTGACTTTTTAGTGATGATATTTATGACTGCTGCACCCTGTGCATCAAAAGATGCCGGCGGATTTGAATAAACTTCAATTTTAGCGATCGTTGCTGAAAGAAGTCCCTGCAGGTAACCGCTCAGGTCATCTCCGTTGATGTGCAGCGGCTTCCCATCCAAATAAACCTGCGCGTCTTTTCTATTGGCGGTAATTGTACCATCGGAGCCAAGCTGTACGCCGGGAGCTTTGCCGAGCGCATCCCAGGCACTTCCGCCGCTTGCCGCTATGCTATTTTCTACATTAAAAACCAACCGGTCAATTTTATGTTCAATAGCAGGCCTGGAGCCGGTGATGATTACATCCTGTAATTGTTTCCGGTCAGCCTGCATAATGATCTGCAGAGAATCTAACGGGATCGAAATGCTTTTAGTTACGGCTTTATAGCCCGTTAATGAGGCAGTTAGTTCATACTTTCCGGCAGGAGCCCTCTTCATGTTAAAGTGCCCTGTAATTGTTGTTACCGCTTCAACAAACCTTCCCTGCTGCTTCAAAACAACAGAAACCGCATCCAGCCCGTGGCCCGTGGAATCTTTCACCGTACCCGTAAAACCAGGCTGAGCAAATGACGATAAAGGGATCAGAAACAACAGTGCAATCAATAATTTTTTCATGCAGCAAACGTAGTTTTGTGGCGGGTTAAACAAGGTTAAGCTGGGTTAAATAAGGTTAAATCGTTATTCGGTACAACGTATTTGCGATAAATATCTTGACCTTTGCTTTTGTGAAATGGTTCTCATTCAGATACAGTTATATTTTGGTTATACTTGCAATAACCGTAAGTATCGGCCTGCAGTTCATCTGGCTGAACCAATTGTTTTACGCGCAGCGAAAAGAGGTAAAAAAGGAACTGGATTGGGTAGTGAGCAGCGCCGCGAATAAGAGTACTTATGCCAGCATCATCCCTAATGACCCGCAAAATAAAAAGTTCAGTAAATTTTTCCTGTCCCCTGGATGGACGCAGTTAAGGCAGGCTTATACCAACATTCACTTTGATAATATTAAAAGCAAGTTCAGCACAAATTGCAAGGGAGATACAACCTGGATGACGCTCAGCCTGGAATTGCTGAACGGGTCTGTTAATACGGTCGCAAACAGGGAGTATAAAGTAGACGATAATATATCAGGCAGACTTTTAGTAAAAATCGACAGCGCTGATCTGAAAAGAATGGACAGCCTGGTTACGGTTCAAAAAGCACTGATCAGTTATCATTTAGAAACCCGATATGCCTTATACCGGAATGATAACGACCAGCATGTGGGCGGCATATCCGACCCGGAGCTAAAGAATGCCGATTTTAAGAGCCCGATTTATTCGTACAATCTAAAATTCATCCATAATTATCAGTTGGTAGCGCCCTCAGTAAATGGCCAGGTTGTGTATAATATGCGTTATTATCTCATTTCCTCATTTTTTATGGTTCTGCTTACCTTTGCGGCTTTTTACTTTATACTCCGATCTATGCGAAATCAGGATATTTATGCTAAAGCCAGGCAGGAGTTTACAGGTAATATGACTCATGAACTAAAAACCCCGGTGGCCACAGTTTCGGTAGCCTTAGAATCCATTCTGCGTTACGGGCTCGCAAACGACCCTGACAGGCTGAAAAAGTACATTTTGATCAGCCAGATCGAGCTGACCCGGCTTAATAAAATGATAGAAAAAGTGCTTAATCTCGACCAGATGGACCATAATGAAACGAGTTTTCGGTTTGAGTTATACGATGTTCAGCAGGGATTGCACCAGGTAGTTGCCGCGATGAACCTGCAATCTGATTATAAGAATGCTAAAATCAGTTATTCGCTTTCGCCAGATCCCTGCTTTGTCAACGGCGATCCTACCCTATTGTCGAATGTATTTTACAACCTGATCGAAAATTCGATGAAGTATGGTGGCCCCTCTGTGAAAATTATAATTAGCTGTACTTGCAGCGATAAATTTGCCATCATCAGCTTCGCAGATAATGGTCCGGGAATAGCCAAAATTTACCACGAGCGCATTTTTGAACGCTTCTTCCGGGTTCCGGAGATCGAAAATATTCGGCAGGTTAACGGGACGGGGATTGGGCTGAACTATGTAAAATTCATCGTTGAACAGCACGGTGGAAAAATTTCGCTAACCAGCGAGCTGGGAAAAGGAAGCGATTTTACCATTTATTTACCTGTACACTATGAAGCCTAAAGTACTATACGCAGAGGACGAGCCTTTTTTGGCAACCATCGTAAGCGACGGTCTTAGAGACAACGGATACGAGGTTTTTTGGGCAGAAAACGGGCAGTCCGCAATAGAGATGATCGAACGGGCCAAACCCGATATTTGTGTACTGGATATTACAATGCCGCTGAAAGATGGCTATACCCTTGCTGCAGATATTCGAAAACTGAATTTAAAAATCCCGATCATTTTTGTAAGCGCGAAATCGCAGCCTGAAGAAGTAATCATGGGGTTTAAAAGCGGCGGTAATGACTATCTGAAAAAACCGTTCAGCATGGACGAGCTTGTAGTTAGAATGGGGTCCCTCCTGGCAAGGTTTGAAGAACAAAAAACCGACCGTAAAAAGCAATACAATTATGAATTTGGTTCGTGTGTGCTTCAAGTTGTAAATCAGCAGCTCAAAACAACCTCAAAAAATTATACCCTTTCCTTTAAGGAAACAATGCTCTTGGAGATGCTGATACAACGTTCTAACGCTGTATTGGAGCGCCAGGATGCATTGATCACAATATGGGGAGATAATTCTCATTACAATTCGAGGAGTATGGACGTATTTATGGCAAATATCCGAAAGATACTGAAGGACCAGCCTGGTATCCAACTAATGAGTATCAGAGGAGTTGGATATAAACTAATTTGCTAAAAAATGATCCAGAGTTTCTCAGGTTAATTTTCATGTTTGCTGAATGTTTAAACGGTTAATTATTATCCTATAGTGATACACATCTTCCGGGTTTTGCCTCCGTTGTAAAAGATAACATACCTTTAATGCCTGATTAGCCCATGCTCTTTCAATAATCGAAAAAAAAGTTTCATTTTTGCAAATAGGAGGCAATATGATCAAAGCAACGGAATCACTTGAGGAATTTTATAAACACAAATTCAACGACCTTTCTGAAAATATAAAAAAGGATATTGGACAGTTCAATGTGTTTCGTATTGAAGACCGTATCCAATCTGGCACTACTTCACCGACCTATATCCGGCGGGATTTTTTTAAGATCATGTTGTTCCAGGGAAACAATGTTTTTCATTATGGCGACAAAAGCATCGCTGTAAGCGGCAGTACATTATTGTTTTTTAATCCACAAGTTCCTTATACTTATGACGCACTCACGCCTGATACCAAAGGCTATTTTTGCGTATTTAAGGATGAGTTTTTCAAGGAGAACCTTCGATTGAAATTGAGCGAACTTCCCCTATTTGCTGCCGGAGCCCAGCCAGTTTTCCATTTAAATGACATTGAAAATAAAGATGTGCAGGATACTTTCGAGAAAATAATCAAAGAGTTTAACACTAACTATATCTATAAATATGAGTTGGTTAAGAATTACGTAAGCGAACTGATCTATTTAGCTATGAAGCTTCAACCATCCGAACAGGTATTTCAACACACGGATGCAGGTACCCGTATTACTTCGGTATTCGCCGAACTGCTGGAACGACAATTCCCGATAGAGTCTATCTCACAGCGGTTTGAACTTCGCTCTCCTAAAGTTTTTGCCGACCGGCTTTTTGTACACGTTAATTACCTGAACCGCGCCATTAAAAAGACAACCGGCCGTACCACTACCGATCATATCTTTGAACGGCTTACCGGGGAAGCAAAAGCGTTACTTAAATACACAGATTGGAATATATCAGAAATCAGTTACGTACTGGGTTTTGAAGACCAGGCTCATTTTAATAATTTCTTTAAAAAACAAACCAAGCTTAATCCATCTTCGTTTCGCCAGGTTTGAATTTGACAAATATTGGTTTGATATTAACAAACCGGAAAGTTGATTGCAACTTAACTTTGTATCAAAATTAAATATCATGAGCGATACAAAAGTTTGGTATATAACCGGGGCATCCAAAGGAATGGGATTATCCCTGGCAAAACAATTATTAGCTAAAGGTCATAAAGTTGCCGCCACTTCGAGATCAGTTGCCGCATTCGATCAATTAGCTTCATATGGCGATGGGTTTTTACCGTTAGAGGTCGATTTAAAAAGTGAGCAATCAATTGCCGTTTCCATCAAAAAAACGATTGAAAAATTCGGCGAATTAAATGTAGTGGTCAACAACGCCGGTTATGGCCTTGGCGGTGCACTGGAAGAATTATCAGCTGAAGAAATTAGCGAAAATTTTGAAGTTAACTTTTTCGCGGTTGTGCGGGTGGTTCAGCAAGCCCTTCCTTATTTGCGCAAACAGCGTTCCGGCCATATCATTAATATTTCATCTATTGCAGGTTTTGCGCCTGGTTTGGGCTGGTCTATGTACTGCGCCGCCAAATTCGCGGTTAGTGGTTTAACTGAGGCATTGGCTAATGACCTTAAACCGCTGGGCATTAATGTAACCAACGTTTTGCCGGGCTGGTTCCGGACAAACTTTGCAAAGGCAGATTCTATAGTTTACAATCAAAATCAAATAGATGATTACGCCTATCTGCGAGAATACCACGAAAAAATGAACAACATGGACGGCGCTCAGATGGGTGATCCGGATAAGATTGCCGATGCATTCTTAGAATTGATCAGGAGTCAAAGTCCGGCTGTAAATCTGTTCCTGGGAAGTGACGCGTTTAACCGTGCAAAAAGTAAAATTGAGCAATTGAATATTCAAATGGATAGCTGGAAAGAAGTTTCTTACACAACCGATTTTAAGTCTTAAAATCCTAACTTATTTAAAGTAAACAAACAATTAGGCCGATTCATGAATAATTCACGAATCGGCCTTTTAGTTGGAGATTCTGCGTTGATGGGCCATGACTGCCTGAGCGGGGAATCCGAAGGCCTTTACCAGACCATTCCGTGCTATTTGGAGCATCGATTTGTTTAAATCAAAGTAGGCAGCATTTTTACTTTCAATTGTTTGGCATGATCAAAGTGTTGCAGAGCACCCCCCGATGATAAGCCTTGAAAGTTTTCTAATGGTCGGAGGAGGAAATATAGCGTTAAAGAATCAGATATAATCCTTAATTTTCGTTTGATATATTAAAGTTTTAGTCACTTACATTTGTCAAATAACGGATAGGTATGGAATCAGGAAATAAGGTTTGCCTAATAACAGGGGCCAGCAGCGGCATTGGGTATGCCATTGCTAAGGCGCTAAACCGATCTGGCTATCAATTGATTCTATCGGCACGGCGCGAGGAAAAGTTAAATGAGCTGCGATCTGAATTTGCCGATATATTGCCCGGCGATTTAAACTCGGCTGCTTATCAGGATTATTTAGAGGATCATATTTATAAAAAGTACGGCAAATGCGATTACCTTTTCAATTGTGCCGGCACGCTTGAAGTAGGTAGTATAGAAGATACGAATATCGATAAAATGACTGCCATGATCAGGTTGAATATTGAATCAACCTTCAGGTTAACCTTTAAAATGCTCAAACGCTTTAAAAACCAGGGATTTGGGCATGTAATTAATATTTCCAGCGTACTGGGGACCAAGGTAAGATCCAACGCCGGAGCTTATGCAGCAACGAAATTTGCAATGGAGGCTTTGTCTGAAGCGTTACGAATGGAATTGACAGGAACAAACATCCAGATATCCTGTATTGAACCAGGCCTTGTGATGACCGAACTACATGACAATTGGCAGGTTCATCCAAAACATAGCATGAATATCCATGAGCCTTTAAATGTGAGCGACATCGTGAATGCCGTTCTATATATAATGAAACAGCCCAGTCACGTACGCATTCCCAAACTAATGATCCTCCCAAAAGATCATAATATTTAAACACCCTTGTCTCGTATAAATTGTAATAGCCACTATTTGATCTGACAGTTGGGTTGTTTTATAAGTTGTCAGATGTGATTTGTGAATATAGCTTTTTCTCTTCTAAATGCATC
>NZ_JACHCR010000017.1 GCF_014205845.1 Mucilaginibacter cryoferens | reverse complement strand
TGTTTTTGATGATCTTTGCTTGGGTTGTCATAATACTAATCTCTGTTACGTGTTTTAAATTATCGTAACTGTCAGATTAAATTGTGACTATCTCAGTTTAGTATACTTGGGATGAAAAGAAAAACCTTTAAATCACCGCAGCTGTTGTTCGGGCTCATTGCTTTTCGGCTTGATCAATGCAGAGTCTTTCTTGATTAAATCCTATTTGAACAAGTCTCTCGCCATTTTTAGCATCTGTTATAGACGAGATGTTTTTATACAATAGATTACATGGACATCGACGCCCCGGCCGTCTCTCCGGTATTTTCGCCCTTGCTTTCAGGGTTGGCCGGTTCCTCAGTTATTTCGGCAGCTTTCCGCTCTTTTAATATACCGATCTCGGTATCTATCAGGCCCTGCACATCCGCTTTAATCATCAGGTAGTTTTCCTGTATATCTTCTGCCGTTACCTTGTTTATTATAGGAACTGGCTGATACCCGTCTTCTTCGGTTTTAATAGCAGCGTGATCATTCTGAATTTCGCTGTGAAATACTTTTAAATCGATTTTCTCATCAGGATTATCCGCTACCATTCCTACAAATGTACCAGAAGATAATGCCGATATTTTGGAAGCGGGTACAGCGTAATCCAGTTGGGTTGATTTGCTGATCGAAGTATCATTGCTGTTTATGCTCACGCTGTTGCGTTCCTGCATGATCTTACCGACACGCTCGGATAGCTGCTTGGCGGTGTCACCGGTAACTTGTCCACTGATGATATTGCCGACAATATTCATGATTACCTCGGCTTGTTCACGTCCGTAATCCTTTTTTAATTGGCTATAATCCTGTATGCCTAACGTGGTGGCTACCTTGTTTGAACGTGCCGTTGCTATCAGGCTGTCTATATTATTAAAGTAAATGGTAGGAAACTCGTCAAAGATCAAACTGCTTTTTAACTGGTTCTTGCGGTTGGCCAGTTTAATTACCCTGGAAATATAAAGCGATAACACGGCACCATAGGTTTGCAGCTTCTGCGGATTATTGCCCATGCAAACGATCTTCGGCGCTGTCGGGTTATTTATGTCCAATGTAAAATCATTGCCGGACAATACGTAATACAATTGCGGGGATGATAACCGGGCCAGGCTGATCTTGGCACTGGCAACTTGCCCCTCCAACTGTTCCTTAGCCTTGTTTTGGAATGCGGATATAAAAGGATTGATCAGCACCTTAATTTCTTCCTGCTCTTTTAAGATCGGGAACAGTTCCTCGTAGTCAGCCTGCATCAATTCGATGACATGGGGTAGTGTGCAATACCTGCCATTCTCGTATTTACGCAGATACCAGATGATGGCCGTTAAAAAGTTAATCGGACTTTCCACAAAGAAATCACCCTGTTTCTTGATCCACTCGCGGTTTAAGCCTAATAAGATGGTGCGCGATGCTTCGGTCGCATCGGTAATATCATCCATACTTTGCGGATCAAGCGGGTTACAACGGTGCGTCCTTGATAGGTCGTCAAAATTGATCAGGTAGAATTTAGGCGTGACTTTATAGTTCTTTTGATATTTCTTCAGTTTATTATAGGCGATCTTGGTTAAATCGTCAAACTTAAAATCATAAATGAACATGCTGAAACCCTTTTTTAAATGCTGATCGATCACATGCCGGATAACGAAGTAAGATTTGCCCGCTCCCGGTGTACCCACCACTAAAAGGCCGCGAAAGGGATTAATAAAATTTATCCAGCTATTGCGGACTTTACCTTTTAAACTGTATTTGGCTGGTAGGTTAACCGAATATTCATTGACCCGCAATTGCTCGTCCTGCGGAAATGTTTCGTTTTCGCTATTGAAAATGTCTTTTTGCAGGTTCAGCTTCAGCAGGCGGGATAAGCGGCCACCACCTGTTAAAATAAGCAGGTAGCCTAAGCCGGTAATGCCCATGTAACTGATCGCCACAATTGTTGCAGTGGCATTGAGGTAAAAGCAAAGCACGCTAATAAAGTATAAGAGCAGCCCGGCACCGATATAGATAGCAATAGTATCTTTCCTGATCTTTTCGTCTTTTTTGCCTTTCGCCCCGATAAGGGAAACAATTAATAACAGCAATGCCGCCAGCTTGGGTTTGAGCATTCCTATAAATAAGCCGGTTTTGCTGATATTCATTATTAGACGGTTAGTGATCTCCGCTGTCCAGTGCCAGTGCTGAAAGGCTGCAAAGCAACTGATATAAAAATGAATACTTAAAATAGTTAAGCTGATCAGCCGGGTAAAATCAATGATCTTCCGTAGCCCCTGTATGTCCTCGCCTGTTTGCATAATGTAGTTTTTAATGTGTTTAATGATGATTAAAGGCCCATGCCTTTGCGCCGTTTGCCTTTCTTGCGCGGCAATAAAGGGGCGCTGTCGCCCTTTGAATTGTCTAAAAGGGATTGTAGCAGGTTATCTGATGTCTGGGATAGTAAGTCCGGCAGGTTTGCCTTTGGCTCTTTTTCCAAAAGATTGAATGACGGTTTGCTTTTTTCTAATAGTGAAACTGGTTGCTGCGCCGTAGTGTTTTTCTTGCCTTGCTGCTGCGCCGCCGGTCGTTGTTTTCCTACTGATTCCTGGTTTCGCCTTTCTGTTTGCAGGGCTATCCGCTCATCCAAACCGCCTTTTTTCTGGGCATTGGCATACCGGAAAGTTTCGGTTAAGCCGCGCTCAAAGCCAAACTTTTCATCAAAAACCCGCTCGCCGGATGCTTTAAAGGCTGAACGGTCAAACTGTCCCATTCTCTTAGAATGTTCGGTGTTCCTGCCTTTTGAGTTATTCATCGGACTGAGTTTGATCTTATTGGTAATGTCCTTGCGGCTGACAATGACCTGTATGTGCATTTGTTCGCCGTCCTTGCGTTCACCGCGTTTTTTTAGGCCCTGCTTAACTTCGGGGTCTTTGTGACTGTAATAGCGATAATTTTCCAGTTTGCCGAACCAAAGCAGGTCTTTGCCGCTTTCAATCCCCGGCCTTTTAAAGTTGCGTGCGTATTCATCCATGACGGATGCAGCATAGGCTTTTAGCTGTTCCTTTGCACTAACCTCGCCGTATTGCTCTTTGAGGTAAGCGATCTCTTTCTGGCTTGGGCTGATATTAACGAGGAAAAATTTGGCATCCCCTTTACTAAGTTTGGCGATGTTATTATCAATGGCCAGTCTTACTTCGTCAGAAAGGATATTGCCACGTTCCTGGTTAAACCAGTATTCCGGCTGCTTGGTAAGATCTGTCCGGTTCTCCTTATCCAAATAATGAACCAGGCTGCCGCTGCCGCTTTTATTATCCGCTGTTTCGCTGTCGGTGATATTGATATACATAATAGCTTTAAAGTTTGGCGATCTGTTGGCGGGCCTGTTGTATCAGTTCTTCCTTATCCTTTGCCGATGTAGTGAAACTGAAACTTTCCCTGGCCTTGCTGTAATTGTTCAGGATGTACAGGAATTTAAGTTTGAGGCTTTCTTTGGTTTCCAGTTTTTCGGTAATGGCTTTGAGTAGCTTATCGGTTGCTGTGAATTTTTCTACCTGTGCTTGCTGGTTACTCAATAAATCCTTGTTTGCCTTTAATACGTGACTATTAAAGAAATCCAGGATCTTGATCTGCGACTGTATCATCCGGTCAACTTCCACCTTAACGGGTATCAATACTTTTTCTTCCTGCGCCCTGATAAAGCGGATATAGGTATCGTGGTTTTTGGCCAGTGTCTTTTTCAGCAACTCGTCATTAATATCCCTGGGGTCTTTTTTCGTCCGGTAAAAGTATTCCACCATTTGGATGAAAAACTCGCGTTTGGTACGGCCTGCCTGGTCTGCCAGCTTCTGTAATTTTTCGTCCGTTTCCTCGGTGTACTTGACTGTCTTTTTATAATCGTTTGGTGTTGACATGGCAATGAATTTTTGTTTGTAGTAATTCCCGAGGGAATGCTAAAAACGGCCTTGAATATATCCTGAACAGCATACAGCATTCCCGGAGAATGCTGACAACCCCGTTTGCATGGCAAACGGCAAGCGAATAGGGCCACTGCCCAATTCCCGCTTGCTCCATTTTTTTTGCAAAAAAAAGGACGCTTTTAAACAGAAACCAGGCAGCCTGCGGCCCCGGTTTTTATGGGATTTGCTGATCGGGTTCCGGCTTGCGGCCTGGCAGGTCGAGCGGAACAAAGGAACGCAGTAGTCGGCGTATCTGCTGACGCGGCTCCGTGCGGATACGTTTGATTTTGGTAAGGTGGCCGTTGAACTTACGGCCTTTAAGATCGGGTATGACTTCATTGTTCTTCATGACTATCTGATTTGATAGTCAAAAGTCGGAAGGGGGATTTTAGGGATTAGGCAAGTTGCCTAAAATATCTATCCAATATAAGCAACTAATTGTTTTTAATTCTTGGATTATCGATGTAAAAATTCAATATTTTGTTATCGGCAATGTCAACCAAAAAGCGCTTCCTTTGCCAAGTTCACTGTCGACGCCAACCCGGCCCCCGTGCCTTTTGACGATCTCGGCGCATATGTACAAACCTAAACCCAAACCGGCATATTGACTGCCACCATGATCAATGCGGTAGAATCTGTCGAAAAGATAGGGTATTTTTTCTTCCGGTATGCCAGGGCCGTTATCCGTGACGGAAATCTTTATATCTTCAGTAAGTTTACTAAAACTTATAGTCAGACTGCCACTATTGGGTGCGTATTTGACAGCATTATTGATATAATTTACCACTACTTGCTCAATACGGCCAGCATCCGCGTACACCTGCAATTCCGGGTCGCCGTCGATGACGATCTCGAAGGCATGTTCGGTACGCACATACTGACAGCAGTTATCAAGAAGTTCATGTATATTGAAATATTCTTTATTCAATCGTAATTGTCCAGCAGTCAGCTGGCCTACATTTAAAAGCTCGCCTACCAGCGAATTTATTTTTTTTGCGTTTTTATTAGCACGGTCGATAAATTCGCCCAGCATCGGTGCGGAAGGGTTGGACTTTAGACGTTCCAGTACCTGGAGTATTCCCATCAAGGTAGTCAGGGGCGTTTTCAATTCGTGGCTGGCTACACTGATAAATTCATCTTTTTTGGTGAGTGCCAGTTTATGATCATTGATGTCCGTACAGGAACCGAACCACTTTAAGATCTCTTGCTGTTCACTGTAATGGGGTACGGATTTCACTAAATGCCACTTGTATTCGCCGTTGTGGTTTTCCAGGCGCAGATCATGGGATAATGGATCACCACATTTTAATTTATCTGCCCACGCGGTGATAAAGTCTGCCCGGTCGTCCTGATGTATACGCGTTAAAAACTGATCCTGCGTAAATGTTCTTCCAGGAACCTGGAAGTAATCAGCAAAACGGGCGTTGATATAATCGATCTCCCCGTCAGGCGTGGTTGTCCAGATCAAATCAGGTGTCAGGTCAGCGAGAAATTGCAGGTTGCGTTTTTCTTTTTCCGCTTGATTTCGGGCCAATAATAATTCCTGTTCGTAGTGTTTGCGGTCGGTATTGTCCGTTAATATGGCATTTACGGCAATCACCTGGCCGTTGTCGTCCTTGATCGCTACGGCACCAAACAGGACATGGAAAACAGTACCCTGTTTCGTATGTAACTCATAACTCAGTTCTTTAACGCTGCCGCTCACGTTAAGCATCGGGCGGAAAAACATTTCATAATGGATCTGGCCACCTTTGGATAAGAAATCACCGAACTTTTTGATATAAAGCGTCTCCTCTGCGGTATGGCCAAGCCAGCTCAATAGCGTCTGATTGATCCTAATGATCGTCCCATCGGTTGTAAAAGTAATGTACCCACAAGGTGCCTGTTGGTATAAGGCTTCCGAGTCGATCACCCGAATTAAAAGTTCCTTTACGTTTTCACTCGTCATTGACATTAAGCTATAGGAAGGCCTTAATCGCCTTAATCGTTGCTGTCGGTTCACTGATATGCGGACAATGCCCGGTCGCCTTCAATATCACAAGTTCATTATTTGGTGTGTTAGCTTTAACATATTCGCCTACAGTCAGTGGGGCTATAATATCCTCATCGCATTGCAGGGTCAGGCTTTCGATTGTCAGTTTCGCCAAATCTGCACGGTTATCTGAAAAAAAGGTGACCCTGGCGAATTCACGGGCAACTTCGGGATCAGTGGCGCAAAAACTATTCGTCAAAAACGCACCCAGTTCCGGCCGATCAGCATTACCCATAATTGCCGGTGCCATCGTGCTTGACCAGCCCAGGTAGTTGCTATCCATAAATTCAAACAGGCTTTCCAGGTCGGCGCGCTCAAAGCCGCCTGTATAGCCTTCATCATTCAAATAGCGTGGAGAAGGCCCGATGAATACCAATTTTTTAAAATAGCCCGGTTCCCGAACGGCAGCCAGCGCACCGATCATAGCACTTACGGAGTGACCTACAAAAATCACGTCACGAAGAGACAGGGCTTTACATACGTCCAAGATATCCTGTGCATAACCTTCCAGCTTACCATATTTGGCGGAACTGTATTGGCTCAGATCAGACTTACCTGATCCCACATAATCAAAAAGGACAACCCGATAATCATCTGTGAAAGCATCCACCACAAATTGCCATGACCGCTGATCGCAGCCAAAACCGTGTGCAAACAGCATGACCTGTTCGCCATTCCCGATTACGTTAACGTTATTCCGTTTGATAATAGATTCCATAGATTGTATTTACTGCTAAGATACGATTTATTGTGCTGTTACCGTTTATGACGTCTATTCTGTTACAGGATTATGTTGTTCGGACCGTTTATATTTAATTTTAGGCTACTTGCCTAAATCCCAAATAATAAGTTAACAATATTGTACCTCATAAACAGGTATGATATGCAAATCATTTATTCCACAAAACGCAATATTACGCCCGCGAAAGCAGTTGAAATATTAGCTAAACACGGTACGAAAGTTACCCTTGAAGAAGCGCAAATAATTTTGGATTTTATGTATAAATTTGGTAAATTAGCTATAGAAACAGAGCTTAATGCGCTGGAAATCAAGTTTAAACAATCAAAAATACTTTAACAGTTTTTTGAACATTTATACAAAACTATGAGAATAGCTGATTTATATATTAGGGTAAGCACCGACGAACAGGCAGATAAAGGCTATTCACAACGGCTTCAGGAAGATGTGCTTTTAAAGTATTGTGCGATCAATGCCATTACTGTAAGGAAAATTATTTTTGAGGATCATTCCGCTAAAACATTTGAACGGCCAGAATGGATAAAGCTGCTTGCCGAATTAAAGAAGTATAAAGGTAAAACAGATTTGGTACTGTTTACCAAGTGGGACAGGTTTAGCCGCAATGCAAGCGATGCTTACCAAATGATCAGCACCTTGCGCAAAATCGGCGTAGAACCGCAAGCCATCGAACAGCCATTGGATATGAATGTCCCGGAAAATAAAATGATGCTGGCCGTTTACCTCACTACGCCGGAAATAGAAAACGACCGCAGGGCCTTGAACGTAAAAACAGGTATGCGCCAAGCTCGGAAGGAGGGCCGGTGGTTAGGCGTTGCGCCGCCCGGCTACATCAATAAAACGAGAGAGAATGGTACTAAGTATGTAGCTTTTGATGAACCGGAAGCCACGCACATGCGCTGGGCCTTTGAGCAGGTAGCCGAGGGCGTGTTTACCACGCAGGAAATTTGGAAAATGGCCAAACACCAGGGGTTAAAATGTAGCGCGACAAGTTTCAGAACGGCTTTAAGAAATGTTGGCTATTGCGGTAAGGTTTTAGTTCCTGCCTATAAAAATGAGGAAAAGCAGATTGTACAAGGATTGCATGAGCCGCTCATATCCGAGGTTATATTTTACAAAGCCCAGGAAATGATGGATGGTAGGGTAAGAGATATTGGCGTTAACAGTTCCCACGGCATTTTAGTGGTTGCGCCCGATAAATTACCGCTAAGAGGTTTCCTTAAATGTTCCCGCTGTACCCGTTTGCTGACGGGCAGCGCATCAAAGGGCAGAAACAATTATTACCACTACTACCATTGCCAGCCATCCTGTGGCTGTCGTTATAAGGCAGAGCATGTCAACATGGCTTTTGTGCGAAAACTTCGGGAGTTTATTCCCAAACCGGGCATGGCTGCATTATATAAAGAGGTTATACTTGATTTATATAATGGTGGGAGTGATTATTTCCGTACTGAACGGAAAAATTATATCGCGCAAATCACCGAAAACAATAACCGCATAACCAAAGCCAGGGAGTTGTTATTATCCGATGATATAAGCGGGAATGATTACAAAACAATCAAAGCAGAAGCTGAAGAAAAGATCATGATACTGGAAGCCAGGCTAAATGATTTTGTGGCCAATACTGCGGCTACAGTTGATATTGATAGCTTAGTGTATAAAGCAGTCGAAAACCTCAAAAAGCTTGATCTATTGTATTTAAACGCAGATATTGGGCATCAGCGGGATATTATTGGTTCGATCTTTCTTGAAAAATGGAGTTTTGATGGCTTGGTACATCGAACCGGAAAACTGAATAAAGCAGTAGAGCTTATCTATCTGATTAACAGTATTTCACCAAAAAAACAAAGCCGTGTTAGAACTAAAATTCGTCCTAATCACGGCTTTGTACCCAGCGCCGGAGTCGAACCGGCACGGTTTCCCACAGGTGTTTGAGACCAGCGCGTCTACCAATTCCGCCAGCTGGGCATCCTCTGCCGTAATTAATGTGTTATTCCTTACAGGCGGGCTGCAAATGTATCTAAACTCTCCTTAATTCGCAACAAATATTTTTGTCTGTAGTAAATATCTGCAATTTTTATGCGCCGATCTTCCTGCGCGGTATGGTCTAATGTGGGGTAATCTGTGGTCAGCTCGCCTAATTTTTGGTTAATATCATCCTCAAAAGCAAGCACTTCCGCAGCTATCGATCCTAACTCTGCGGCATCATCGGCTTCCATCAGGCGCTCATTAATTTCCATCATTTCCATTAAAAAATCTGTTGGTAATTGTGGTTTTGCCCCCTCAGAAACCAGGTCGTACAGCTTTAAAATGTATTCCATTCTGCGCGCAGGGTCGGTTAACACCTGGTAAGCTTTATTATTCAGGGTAGATAATTCCAGTATTTCCTGCTGTTTTTCCTCGTTTTCGCCGGCATGAAAGTCCGGATGGTACAGTTTGCTTAATTCATAAAATTTCTTTTTCAGCATCGCCGGCTCAACATTAAACGACTCGGGAATGCCATAAAATTCAAAATAATTATTCATGACACGAATTTCACTAATAAAAACTAATTAACACGAATTTGATGTAACACCAATTTCACGAATGAAACTAATTAGCCCAAATTTCAAGGAGCAATTCGGAATAACTGAGAATAGTTAATAACGTGCCTTTACTTCGTGCTAGTTTAGTTTCATTCGTGAAATTCGTGCTTATCATTATCTTTGCTCCATAACCTATATACTATGTTGTTTGAACAGATACGGCAAAAGCCGTTTTTTATATTAGGTCCCTGTGTAATGGAAAACCAGGAACTGTTGTATACCGTAGCCGAAAAAGTTGCCGAAGTTGGTCAGAAGTACAATGTACCGGTAGTTTTTAAATCATCGTTTGATAAAGCTAATCGTACATCCATTCATTCGTACCGTGGCCCGGGGATTGAAAAAGGCATGGAAATGCTGCAAAACGTAAAAGATAAATTTGGTTTACCGGTAATAACAGATATTCACGAACCGTTTCAGGCTGCTATAGCCGCCGAGGTTGTAGATGTGTTGCAAATCCCGGCCTTTTTATGCCGCCAAACAGATCTGTTGGTGGCAGCTGCCAAAACAGGTAAAATAGTAAACGTTAAAAAGGCGCAGTTTTTGTCTGGTGCAGATATGTTTTACCCGGCTCAGAAAGTATTGGAAGCCGGCAACAACCAGGTAATACTTACCGAACGCGGCAATATGTATGGTTACAACAACCTTGCTGTAGATTTCAGAAATATTTACGATATGAAAGCTTTTGGGCACCCGGTTTGTATGGATTGTACTCACTCTGTGCAACGCCCGGGTGGGGCAGGAGGCAAAACAGGTGGCGACCGTACTTTTGTACCCATGATGGCATTGGCTGCCAAAGCTTTTGGTGCCGATGGTTACTTCATTGAAACCCATCCCGATCCAGACAACGCACTTAGCGATGGGCCAAACATGCTTAAACTGCATGACCTGGATGCTTTAATCGCTTCGCTTGTATAATTTTGCCTAAATCAGAGTTTTGCAAATTTCAACAATTTATAAAATTTTGATTTAGTTAATAAAGTAACCATTCTGGAAGTTTTAAAATCCAGAAAATTCTGATCGATGAAGGATATTGCTAAAAGAGTTTTTGCTATCGAAATAGAATCGCTGCAGCATGTGGCCGGTTTAATTGATGATGAATTTACAAAAACGGTTAATGCCATATTAGTTGCCACCGGTAAACTGGTGGTAATAGGTATAGGTAAATCGGGGCTGATAGGTAAAAAAGTTGCTGCAACATTGGCCAGTACCGGCACCCCAAGTTTTTTCCTGCATCCGGGCGAGGCATTTCATGGCGATCTGGGCATGGTTAGTTCTAATGATGTGGTGATGCTTATCTCTTACTCTGGCGAAACTGATGAAGTGCTGCGCATTATTCCTTTTTTAAAATGGAATAAAAACCTGGTTATTGGCTTAACGGGCAATCCAAATTCAACAGTTGCCAAAAACAGCCATCATCATTTAAATATTAAAATTTCAAGGGAGGCTTGTCCGCTTGAGCTGGCTCCAACGTCATCAACAACCGCTGCTTTGGTTATGGGCGATGCGCTTGCGATTGCTTTAATGGAATCCAGAAATTTTAAGCAGCATGATTTTGCACGCTTTCATCCGGGTGGTAGCCTTGGTCGTAAACTACTTGTAAAGGTTAACGATTTAATGCGTACCGATAAACTGCCCTTTATTAATGAAGGGGCATCGTTTACAGATCTGTTGCTTAGTATGTCGGCAGGGCGTTTGGGTATGGTGATGGTTGGCGATGCCAGCTATATTAAAGGCATTGTTACCGATGGTGATTTAAGGAGAGCGCTTTTAAAACATCCTGATCCATCAACTTTAACCGTTGCCGAAATAATGACCCTGAACCCCATTATTATTGATGGAGAGCAGTTTGCAGGCCAGGCCGAGCAATTGATGATAGAAAAGAAGATTACCACGATATTAGTAGGCTCTGCCAAAAGCAGAACTATTACCGGGGTTTACCAGATCTACAATCAATAATTAATAGAAGCCAACTCATAAAATAATATATATTTGTGAAATCTACCCCTGTTAAAAACATGTCTGCTCATCCGTTAAGTCAATTAGCTCCAAAATTTGAAGCCCCGGAAAATGTTCATATTGCAATAATAGGTTTAGGCTATGTTGGTTTACCGCTGGCGGTAGAATTTGCCAAAAAGTTTACCGTAAAAGGGTTTGATATTAAGCAAAGTCGTGTTTCTGAACTAAATGAAGCCTTTGATCGTACGCTTGAAACAGATACCGAAGAACTCAAATCTGTTTTATTTAAGGGGGAAGGTAATGGACTCAACTTTACATCCAACGTTCGGGATATTGCCGGCTGTAATGTTTTTATCGTATCGGTACCAACCCCAACCGACCTTCACAACCGTCCGGATCTCGACCTGATAAAAAAAGCAAGCGAAGCTGTTGCATCTGTGCTTAAAGTTGGCGATGTAGTTATCTATGAATCAACCGTTTATCCAGGAGTAACTGAAGAGGTATGCGTACCGGTACTAGAGCGGGTTTCAAAACTCAAATTCAACGTCGATTTTTTTGCTGGTTACTCGCCAGAGCGAATTAACCCGGGCGATAAAGTACATACCCTTACAAATATTTTAAAAGTCACATCCGGCTCAACACCAGAAGCTGCCGATTTTATTGACAACCTTTACAAAACCATAGTTACCGCCGGCACCCACAAAGCACCCAGTATAAAAGTTGCCGAAGCCTGTAAGGTTATAGAAAATTCGCAGCGGGATATCAATATTGCTTTTGTAAATGAACTTGCCAAAATATTCCAGATCATGGGGATAGATACTCATGCTGTTTTGGAGGCCGCGGGTACTAAATGGAATTTTTTAAATTTTAAACCAGGCCTTGTTGGTGGTCATTGCACGGGGGTTGATCCTTATTACCTGGCTCAAAAGGCACAAGAGGTAGGTTATCACCCCGAAATTATTCTGGCCGGCCGCAGACTTAATGATGGCATGGGTACTTATGTAGCCCTTGAAGTTATTAAGTTGATGATAAAAAAAGATATAGCCGTTAAAAATTCAAAGGTACTTGTACTGGGCTTTACTTTTAAAGAAAACTGCCCCGATGTACGTAACACCAGGGTAATTGATATTGTTAAGGTTTTAACTGAATTTGAGGCCGGCTATGAGATATATGATCCATGGGCCGACCCGATAGAGGTTGATCACGAATATGGTGTAAAAACATATAAAAACTTTGATGATCTGTGTGGTAGTTACGATGCCATAATTGCGGCAGTATCACACCGGGAGTTTTTTAACCTGGATTATAGCAAATTGAAGAAAAGTCCATCGTCTGTTATTTACGATATAAAAGGGATTCTCGACAAAAGCATCGTAGATGGGCGTTTGTAAATTAATTGTCCCTGCGTTTACAGCGCTTTAGCTTTAAGCATGGAGGAAACAAATAATTATGTTAGTTTTTTTGAATAAATTTCTTAATTTTTAATTTTGCCGCCCATGACCTAACAATTTTTTAATCGATTGTACATTCAATTATCACATTGTTATTTATAAAAAATATGCTAATTTTAGCAGGTGTTACATATTTCAAGAAACGCTAATACATGATTCACAGATACGCTACTTTTATTAAAGCAGTGAACCTTACCATTGATTATATTATACTTAATATGAGCATGGTAATCTCTTATTTTATAGAAGACAGATCATATATCTTTTGGATAAGCAATAGAAAATATTTGCCTATTGTTTTGGTTTTTAACTTAATATGGCTATTGTCTGCCAATATTACCGGGCTGTATGAGCATGTGCTAAATAAAGACTCTATAAGAACCTATCGTGGAGTAATAAAAACCTACCTGCTGTTTGTAAGCTTTATTTGTTTCACCATTATTATATTAATTGGCACAAAGGCATACTTTATAACCCGCGAGTATTTATTTTACTCCCTGGCGCTGTTTGGTTTTCTTTTAGGATTGTGGAAATTAATATTTTTGACCATCCGTAAAAGCGATAGGGCATCTTTGATTGATTCGAGAGCAGTTATTATTATTGGCGGTGGCCGTATAGGAGCCGATTTATATAGTTTTTTTAAGCAAAATCCAGAAAGAGGTTACAGTTTGGTGGGCTTTTTTGACGATAACCCGGAGATGGTAAATGACAAACATCTTTATTTGGGTGGCACAGACGACTGTATAAGCTACGTACTAAATAACAAGGTTGACGAGATATTTTGTACCCTGCCAAACTCTGAGGCGCAAACTATTGAACGATTGATGCTTGATGCAGATAAAAACCTCATCAGGTTTAAATTTATACCCGAGTACTACGATTATGCTAAAAAGCCAACCTTTATACAAAGCTTTGGACACATCCCGGTTATATCTGTAAGGCCCGAGCCTTTGGAGAATATGCTCAACCGATCTATCAAGCGCTTTTTTGATGTGGTATTTTCTTTATTTATTATTCTATTTGTTTTTAGTTGGCTGTTCCCAATATTGGCTATCCTCATTAAACTGGAATCCAGAGGCCCTGTATTTTTTGTACAGGAACGTTCGGGCAGGGATAATAAGCCCTTTAAATGTTACAAGTTTCGCAGCATGCGGGTAAATAAAGATTCGGATAAAAAGCAGGCCACCCGCGGCGATGCACGTATAACCAAAACCGGCGCGTTTATTCGCAAAACCAGTATTGATGAACTTCCTCAGTTTTTTAACGTAATATTGGGCAACATGTCTGTAGTGGGGCCAAGGCCACACATGATAAGCCACACGCAGCAGTACTCTCAGCTTATTGATACCTTTATGGTAAGACATTTTCTTAAACCCGGCATTACCGGCTGGGCTCAGATAAACGGCCTAAGGGGCGAAACACAAACCACACAAGCCATGCTCGAACGCGTGGAGGCTGATGTTTGGTACCTCGAAAACTGGTCGTTTTTACTGGATATGAAGATTGTTTTCCTTACGTTCTGGAATGCTTTAAGGGGCGAGAAAAACGCATTTTAGCAATGGCATTGTATCACGATCAGTTAAATCGTGTTATTAACCTGCCTGTAGTTCCCAAAAGGATTATCTCTGTTGTTCCCTCGCAAACCGAGTTGTTGTTTTATTTAGGGTTGGATGCTGAAGTTATTGGCATTACCAAATTTTGCATCTATCCCCAAGAGAAATTTAAAACGGTAACTAAAGTTGGAGGCACAAAACAACTCGACATACCGTTGATAAGATCCCTACACCCCGATCTTATTATAGCCAATAAAGAAGAGAACCACCGCGGCCAGATTGAGGAGTTGATGAATATCTGCCCCGTTTGGATAAGCGAAATTTATGATCTCGATACAGCATTGAGCATGATACAAAATGTTGGTGAAATAGTAGGGCGGGGGCAGGAGGCTATTACTTTAAACGCCGAAATAAACCATCGCTTCAATCAATTAAATTTACCGGTTTTAAATATAAAAGCAGCCTATTTTATATGGAGAAAGCCATACATGGTTGCCGGCGTAAATACTTATATTGATTATCTGTTAAAAAGATGCGGGTTCACAAACGTTTTTGAGGCAGATAGATACCCCGAGGTAACTACTGACCAACTTGTAATTGCAAGCCCGGATGTGGTGCTGCTATCCTCAGAGCCATATCCGTTTAAGCAAAAGCATATTGACGAATTTAAGCGGCTACTGCCAAAAGCCAAAGTTATTTTAGTTGATGGCGAAATGTTTTCATGGTATGGGAGCAGGTTGTTGGAGGTGCCTGCGTATTTTGAAAAACTGGCGGCTTCAATATAACCTTATTTATTGCGGTACCATTGCATTTCGTTGGTCATGCGGATCTTCGGCCCACCATACCTCGGCCTGTTGCCATAACTCAATTATTTCTTTTGCTTTTTGTTGGTAGATATTGCCCCATAAAACATCTTTACTAAAATCAAACCAGTGATCTCCTTCATTTCTGCTATTGCCCAACCTTAGCCGTCTGTGCATATCATGGGCAGTACAATTTGATGGCTTCACAGGATTGCCCCATGACCTTGCAATCCCCTTAGGTGAGCAGTTTGAAATTTCGACCACAAATTTAGGCGAACTTAAACTGAATTGAAAAGTGAGCAGATTAATCCTATCATCCTTCATTCTTCTGAAATGAGGAAAGGAGCCTTTAAAACCCTGCGCTCTTAAAAAAGGAATAGTAATGGTTTTAATTGCATCATTCATCCTTAGCCGCCTTTCTTTGCCCATCATCTGTACTTTATAACCGGTAATATAAGCTTCGATTTATCCAGGTAAACATTTATTGTTTCCTTAACAAAATCAGCGTCTTTAGCATGGTAAATATCAATAAACTGTTGAGGGTTACGATCTGTTAACGGGAACCATGTACTTTGCACCTGTATCATTATTTTATGGCCCTTTTTAAAGGTATGGGCAACATCTGGCAAAGTAAACTTTACCTGGGTTGGTTTACCTGGTACAAAAGCTTCGGGGGCCGAAAAACTGCTGCGGTACCTGCCCCGCATAATTTCGGCACGTACCAGCATCTGGTAGCCGCCCATAGGGTATTTAGTAGTGGGGTTTGCCGGCTCATTATCTGGTAATACATCTATCAGCTTCACCACAAAATCTGCATCAGTATTTGAAAGACTAACCAACAGATCGGCCACTACAGGCCCGCCTAGGGTTATATCATTAACAAGCGTATCTGTGTTATAAGTTAACACATCCGTGCGGCGGGAGGCAAAACGCTGGTCGTCGGTCATATATTCGCGGGTGCGGTACTCATGTACTTTTTCTGTATAAGGTACAGGTTTGGCAGGGTCGCTAACGTAACTGTCAAACAAAAGCTTCTCATCTTTAGGGGTTTCAAATGATAATTTACCATTTGCTTTCAGATAGATAGGAGTAGGGCTGGCATCTGCCGGCGGCCATTGTGGTAATTTACGCCATTTGTTTTCGCCGGAGAAAAATACGGTTGCTTTACTAATTGTATCTACAGATCCCTTTCCCTTCAGGTAATAATTAAAAAACGGAATCTCTATATTATCTTCATACCATTCGTTGGTTTTACTGCCAAACTGAATATTGCCCAGATGTGTACCATCTCTACTGGCCCACTGCCCATGAAACCAGGGGCCAATTACCAGTTTACTATTAGTAGCCGGGCTTTTTTTAACCAGGGCTTCGTAGGTTTTCCAGGTACCGTAACCGTCTTCGGCATCAAAAAGGCCGCCAACTACCAGCATGGTCGGTTTTACATCTTTAATTCCAGACCGCGCATCACGGGCCTTCCACCAGGCATCAAGGTTGGGATGCACCATCATATCGCTCCAAAATTTAAGGCTATCGCCAGATGCTTTGGTGAAATTGGGCAATGCACCCATTTTTAAATACCAGGCATAATTATCATTGGTATTAATAGGGTATGTTTTTGCGGGTAACGTAGTAGGAGCTGGGCGCGGCTGACTAAAGCCATAACCCACATGAAAATCAAAAGCATCCATCAAAAATAAAACGCCATTGTGATGGTCGTCATCGCCAAAAAAACGATCTGTAACCGGCGCCTGCGGACTAACCGCCTTTAATGCCGAGTGCCCGCTTAAAGCCGCTTCGGTAGCATAAAACCCGGGGAACGAAATGCCGCTTACCCCAACATTCCCATTATTATTATCCAGGTTTTTCACCAGCCAGTCAATAGTATCATAAGTGTCGCTTGCTTCATCAATATCCTTGTTGGTCTTTTTATTGGGATTGAAGGGGCGCACTACTTCAAATGTACCTTCGCTCATCCAACGGCCACGAATATCCTGAATCACCATAATATAGCCTTCCTTACAGTATTTGATCATGAAGTTTCGCCAGTAAGCGCGGTAACCTGTTCCATAGGGAGCGCAGGAATAAGGCGTACGCGTCATTAATATAGGATGCTTTTCCGTCTGATCTTTGGGTAGGTAAACAGATGTAAAGAGCTTTGCACCATCACGCATGGGGATACTTACTTCTTTTTTGATATAGTTATTTACAAACCAGGCCGAATCGGCATTTTGAGCCGAGGCTATTAATGGGAAAAGACAGATAATAAGCAGACCTAATTTTTTCATTTATCAATTGATGTTGACCGTAAATATATCGATTTTGAACATGCGACTAAAATAAATGGTGATGCACAATTGTGTATAACAACAATTGGTTTGGATATTAATATTGTATATTTTTCTTAAATATTTTAACTGTGCAATTCCTTATTACCTGATGCAATTATGACTCCTGTATTTTTAAATAAACCATATAACCTGTTTGCCATAGTTGCTTTGTTATTCACCGTCATTTCTTTTATACCCTCAAACGATTCAATCGATATTAACCTGCACGATACTTATTTTGTAATAAGTACCGGGGCTCTTTTGCGGTTGTTGGGTTGTGTTTGCTTGCTGTTTTGGATGGTGTATCTAATTTTTCGCAAATTAGTGCTATCCTTAATATTAACGTGGCTGCACCTGTTGCTTACCATAATCCCCCTGGCTTATTTTGTAATACTATCGGTTTACCATCTGGCTTTGCAGGGAGCCCCAAAACGTTATTATTCAGTTGGCCAATTTGAAAATAGCAGATCATCATTTATTGGCGATGCTTCCTGCTTTGTAATCATAGTGTTGTTTTTATTGGGGCAGGTATTTTTTATCGTCAATTTAATCCTTGGAATGGTAAAACAATTTAAATTAGTAAAACCATAATTTAACCCAATAAATCATCTATGAAAATTATAATTGTTGGTGCTACAGGCACCTTAGGTAAGCATGTAACCGCTGTATTAGAAAAGGAACATGAAGTGATAAAAGTGGGTTCAAAAAGTGGCGACCTACAGGTAGATATCAATTCGCCGGAATCTATCGAAGGCTTTTATGAGCAAGTTGGCAACTTCGATGCCCTCGTTAGTACTACGGGTAACGGACACTTTGGCCC
Source organism: Mucilaginibacter cryoferens (assembly GCF_014205845.1). Lineage (GTDB taxonomy): Bacteria > Bacteroidota > Bacteroidia > Sphingobacteriales > Sphingobacteriaceae > Mucilaginibacter. Next base: position 136,247 of record NZ_JACHCR010000017.1, on the reverse strand, counting down.
GTTAACAACCATGAAATATACCGATTTTATGAAAGGCGTAAACAGCAAATTAATGGGGCAGGTGAACCTGGTTTTAACCGGTCAGCATTATATAAACCCCAAAGGCTCGTTTACATTAACCTCGGGCATTTTAAGTGAAGATCCTATTGTTTTGGGTGCTAACTTAAGTGCAGTTAATGGTGCGGTGGAGGCTTTTGTAAAGGCCGCAGCTATTGAACTCGAAAACGGGGTGCGCATCAATGCCATAAGTCCGGGTGTGGTGGAAGATTCTCCGGGTTATTTTCCGTTCTTTCCTGGGCATCCGCCGGTAACTATGGATAGGGTAGCCCTGGCTTATGTTAAGAGCGTTTTAGGTGCGCAAACCGGGCAGGTTTACAAGGTTTATTGATAATAAATTTAAATCCTGGCGATAATAAAATGCCGATCATTTAAACTGTAATAAGCTTCTTACAAACCAAATAACACTTTTTGTTGTATTTCTTCGATATTTGATTTGCCACGGCACTCAAGCCGTTGGTTAAACCAATTTACCTATACTTAAATAACCTACTACCATGGAGAACTCTCGTCGTACTTTTATAAGACAGGCCGCGTTGGCGGGCGCCGGTGCATTAATTACAAAAAACGCGTGGAGCGCCAAAAGCTATAAGCGCATTATTGGTGCCAATGACAGGGTGCGGGTTGGCGTTGTAGGCTTTTCTGACAGGCATAAAAGTTCGCACATTCCCAGCTTTATGAACCACTATAAGGAACTAAATTTTGAGGTGGTTGGCGTATCAGACATATGGAAAAGCCGCAGGGAGGAGGGCGCTGCCACCTGGAAAGATAAAATGCAGCACGATGTTAAAGCCTATCGTAATAATGAAGAATTGTATGACAGTAAAACAATTGATGCCGTATTTATAAGTACCGCCGATTTTCAGCATGCACGCCATGCCATTGAAGCTGTAAAAGCCGCTTGCGACGCCTATGTAGAAAAACCATTTGCCGAAACCATGGAAGATAACCGCGATGCGCTTAAAGCCATTAAAGAATCGGGGAAAATAGTGCAAATAGGTTCGCAGCGCAGGAGTGGGGATAACTACCATGCCGCCAATGATTTTATCCGCTCGGGTAAGTTTGGCCCGATTACCATGGTAGAACTTACCTGGAATGTTAACCAGCCCGGCAGGTGGCGCAGGCCCGAGTTATTGGGCAAATTAAAAGAAGAAGATACCGATTGGAAACGCTTTATTATGAATCGCCCGTATGAAGCCTTCGACCCACGTAAATATTTAGAGTTTCGCTTGTTTTGGCCGTACTCATCGGGCCTGGCCGGTCAGTGGATGAGTCACCAAATTGATACCGTGCATTGGTTCACCGGACTAAAACATCCGCGTAGTGTGGTTGCCAACGGCGGCATTTATAAGTGGAAGGATGGCCGCCGTAATTGGGATACCATTCTGGCTGCCTTTGACTACGGCCCACTAGATGATCCTTCTACTGGTTTCCAGGTTACCTTTGGCTCCCGGATGCACAACGGCGATGAGCACCCGGCCGAGATCTATTACTCCAATGGTGGCGAGCTAAACCTGATCACCAATAAAGTTTCACCAAACGGTGGGTTAACAGAAAAAATGGCAGCAGCCATGGGCATGAAAGCCAATCTGCTGCCAGAGATCAGCCTGGCAAATACACAACAGGTTATTGCATCGGCCAATACAGGCGGCGATGTGCTTACGTCAAACCACGTACGCAATTGGATGGAGTGCGTGCGCAGCCGCAAACAACCCAATGCCCCGGTAGAAGCTGGTTATAGTCACTCGATAGCCAATATTATGACCAATGCGGCTGCACATACAGGTTACAAGGCAACTTTCGACGAAAGCACTCAGGAAGTTATGGCCAATGGTAAAGTGTTTAAATTTTAACTGGTGATGATAAACAGTTTAAAAAAAATAGGGTTGCTTATAGCTTCTATAGTTTTTGCAACATCGGCGTTAGCTCAAAAAAGCGAGCCGGTAAAAGTAGTTCAATCGAAAAAAGAAAATAAGGTTGATATATTTATCGGCAATAAACTTTTTACGAGTTTCTTGTATCCGGATAGCCTCGAAAAGCCGGTGCTTTATCCGTTGTATACGGCCAATGGTACCGTTGTTACCCGTGGCTTTCCGCTTAATCCAAAGCTGGGCGATGCTACTGACCATCCTCACCATATTGGTCTTTGGTTTAATTTTGAAAACCTGAACGGACTTGATTTCTGGAATAACTCCTACGCTATCCCCAAAGAAAAAAAGAAGCAGTACGGCTGGATTCGTACCGATAAAATACTGGAGGCAAAAGGCGGCGCGACCGGCATCCTGGCCTATCATGCAAATTGGACTGATCAGCAAAAAAATATCATTTTAGAGGAAACCACCCACTTTGAATTTAGCGGCACTGCGGGGCAACGCATTATTGATCGTATTACCACCTTAAAGGCAAATATTGATGCTACTTTTAACGATGCCAAAGACGGGATGCTTGGCCTGCGTTTGGCCCACGAACTGCAAATGCCCACTACCGAAGACCAAAAATTTACTGATGATAAAGGAAACGTCACCATAGTTAAAGGCGGCACCGACAAGGTAGCCAATGGCAATTACCTTACCAGCGCCGGCAAAACAGGTAACGATGCCTGGAGCACCCGCGGCGTTTGGTGCAAAGTTTACGGTAAAATGGGAGCCGACTCGGTAAGCATCGCTATTATCGATCATCCGCAGAATCCTAATTATCCTACGTTTTGGCATGCACGGGGGTATGGATTGTTCGCCGCCAACCCGTTGGGTGAAAAGATCTTCACCAACGGTAAATCGGCCAAAAACTTACACCTCAACAAAGGCGAATCGGTAACGTTTAAATACCGGATTGTTATTAGTAATGGGAAAGAGACTTTGAGCGGTGAGCAATTGAATGAGATGGGAGGAGAGTTTGGGAAAAAGTGAAAGTTCTAGCCGTTCAATATACTATATCTGATTTTTTAAAAGACTAAATAGAAAGCGTTGAATAATGTTATGAGATCTATTTCGACTAGTTTATTTCTTGTACCTTATATCCAATTTTCTTTAATGAGATCTTCACCCGACTTATATATTCTAAATCAACTGAATCACCAATAAATGGTAGTAGTTCTTTACCGGCTATCGTTAAAACTATAGAAGGAAAGAAGTAGATTTTTTTATTTTTATTAATGAGAGAGGTGAAAAACAAAACTGGAGTCAAATAACCCTTTGTAATAAATAATTTTAGTTTATGCCACTCTAACAATAGACCGCTTTTGCCATTTATCGTAACTAACTTAAAGTCGTCGGAATCACTATATATATTGGTTTCATTGAGTAATAAACCAGCATCCATCAAATGCAGAATTTCATCGTATGATAAATCAAAATTCTCAAAACCTAAATTGTATTTTAAAACATGACCATTAATAGTTGATAACTTACAAAGTTTGGTAAACAGTTTTGCATCGCTCATGGATACATTACTTAAAACATCAAGTGTCCGTAGACTAACAGTTCCAGGCGTATTTATTTCATTAGCCAATATCTTACTCCAAATTTTTTGAACTTCTTCGCTTTTAATATCTTGGGCTTTATTGAAAAATCGCGTCCTCCAATCATCATCAATCGGGTCTTCTGAAACTTCTTCATTTAAATATATAATTGAGTTGTCGATTATATTATCAAGGTTGTGTTGTCGACTAATTTCTTGATGGTATAAACGTGATCGAACGCGGGAAGCAATGTCTTGTTCAACTTCTAGTTTTATTATTGAAGACTTCGCTTCAGCGCGTGACATGACTTCTAATTCATATGCTTTTGCTTCCGCTTCATTTCGCATCGCTTTTGGTTTATATAAGGTACCAATGCCGGCACTAACTACCTCAACTAGTTTAGCTAGAGGTTTAGAGCCGACTATGCCGCCTACTAAAACTTTACCAATATCAAAAACTTCAGGGGGGATACTCATAAATTAAATTGTTGATTAGGACTTACGTTGCATAAAGACAAAAGGAGTTAAGATTAGTGAAAGTGTTAAGTTACTATTTTTTAACTTTTTGCCAATCTATAGTAAGTACTATTGAACGAAAGATGCCAAATTGTAGCAATTGTTGATGATAAGATTCATTTTTAAATAAGAGTTTAGGTATTTAAAACAAAAAACCCGATCAAATTGACCGGGTTTTAAACTGTTGTGCGGAAGAAGGGACTCGAACCCCCACGCCTCGCGGCGCCAGATCCTAAGTCTGGTGCGGCTACCAATTACGCCACTTCCGCATTAGGATTTTAACAGGTCGCAAAGATAGTGTTTTAAGGTAAATTCTAAAACATAATTTTACTTTTTTATCTATCTACCTCATTTCTTTGCTATTAATTTATTTGACGGTATTTGTTAAGCCGGTATAAAGCAACTTCACCGCCCAATACAGTTAATTTACATTGATGAAATTTTATTTTCCCGAACAATTTTATGGCAAATTTGTACTAATAGGAGTTAAACAAATAATTACAACCATGCCCCACACAGTAAGCCGCTATATAAATACCGACGACGGCACCACCAGAAACATACTCATTGAACCAGTATTAACCCAAGCCTCAAACAGTCACCTCGAATTTACTGGTGTATACACCATATATAAAGGTAACGACCACGGCGAAGCCCACCTGTTGGAGCTACAGGAGATAGCCCCCGAAATAGGAGAGAGCCTGCCATTAACAGAAGATGTACGCAATCCCGACTTTTTAGGCAGGCTGACCTACAACAATCAAAGATCTAAATGGGAGTATACAGGTGGTAAATTATCGGCAAAAGAGCAGGGCCAGATAGTGGAGTTTATACAAACCGCCAAATAATCTATAAATTCGCGACTCATACTAAATAACAGCTATTGTACTCGCGCGATCAGGCATCACAAATTAAACAGGCATTCTGGACGGCTTTTGGCCAGTACATTGCCCCACAGTTATCGGCCGATGGTTTACGCATTAACTGGATAAACTATAAAACCGGCATTAAACACCTCCATTTTAAAATGCAGGCCGATAAACGGTCGGCATTTATTGCTATTGAGCTCTCGCACCCCGATGCCGGTATCCAGGAGCTGATGTTTGAACAGTTTAAAGAACTAAAAGCCGTATTTAACGCAAGCATCCAGCAGGAGTGGGACTGGCAGCTGCACACCACCGATGATAACCACAAAACAGTAAGCCGCATCATCACAACGCTACCCAACGTAAGCGTGTTTAACCAAAGCGACTGGCCCGCTCTCATCTCCTTCTTCAAACCCCGCATCATCGCCCTCGATGATTTCTGGAGCACCGCCAGCTATAGCTTCGATGTTTTCAAGTAGATGTGCAGATCTGAAATCCTCACTTCTACAATTCGTATCAATTAATCGTCGAATTGACGCTTTTTGGAAAAACGGTTTATTAAGTGAAAAGAAAAGCAAATATTTACAGTTGATAACTATCTATCTACAATTATAACACCAATAAAAACACATGAAGAGGTTTCCATTAACCGTATGTATTGCACTTGCTGGTTTTTTTGCCCGGGCGCAGGATACCAAAGCACCGGCCTACCCGCTAATTACACATAACCCGTATTTCAGCATCTGGTCGTTTTCAGATCAGCTTAATGAATCCACCACCCGCCATTGGACTGGTAAAGATCAATCGTTATTAGGCCTGATAAAGGTTGACGGTGAGGTTTATCGCTTTATGGGTAAAGAACCCGTAGGCTACAAAACGGTTGTACCCGCTGCCGACGAGCAACCCTACACCTGTAAATACGTAGAAACTGCCCCGGCACAGAACTGGGCCGACGTAAAATTTGACGATAGCGCCTGGAAAACCGGCGCAGCTCCCTTCAGCGACGATAAAGCACAGGGCAAAACTGTATGGGCAAGCCGCGACATTTGGGTGCGTAGGGTGTTTACGTATCACAAAACCGATATCAACAAGCTTTTTCTTAAACTACACCATGATGACGAGGCCGAAGTGTTTTTAAATGGCGAAAAAATTAACACCAGCAGCGGTGCCAACGGCGATCTGCAAATGATGCCGCTTAAGGATGATGTGGCTGCCAAGCTAAAAGAGGGCGAAAATGTATTAGCACTGCACTGTACCAATACGGGCGGTGGCTCGGCACTTGATGCCGGCTTTGCCGATGAACTAAAACCAACAGACCATGCCGAGTTACAGATAGCCAAACAAACCCATGTAGAGCTTACTGCAACCCAAACCATTTACAGCTTTACCTGTGGTAAGGTTAATTTGCAGTTAACCTTTACCTCGCCATTGTTAATGAACAACCTTAGCTTAATGGCAAGGCCGGTATCGTACATTACCTACAGCGTAAAATCAAACAACGGGCAGGCACATAATGTCCAGGTTTTCTTCAGCGCATCAACCGATGTTGCCCGCAACAAACCTAACCAGGCTATTACCACCACAAAATATACTACCAGCGCTTTATCTGTTTTAAAAGCAGGTACTGTTGAGCAGCCTATCCTCCAAAAAAGAGGAGATGACCTGCGCATAGACTGGGGTTATATGTACGTAGCAGCGCCAAAATCGGCAGGTGCAACGCAATATGTAAGCACTAATAATGAGGCTGTAAGCGCCTTTTTTAAAGGTGATAGCAAATCGACAGCTAAAGAAGGTACCAACCTGGTTTTAAATACCGTGCTGCCTTTTGGCAAGGTTGGTAAAGTTGCCGTTGAACGTTTTATCGAATTGGGGTATGATGATATTACCCCGGTTCAGTATTTCCACACCAACTTAAAGCCTTACTGGCAAAACGCCCAAATTAAAACTATGGATCAGTTGCTTGCAAAAGCTGCAACAGATTATCCAACTGTATTAAAAAACTGCACGGCTTTTGATGCCTCTATATACAGGGATGTACAAAAAGCCGGTGGCGATAAATATGCTAAACTATGTGTATTAGCTTACCGCCAGGCTATATCGGCGCATATTTTGGTAAAAAGTCCGCAGGGCGAAACTTTGTTTTTATCGAAGGAAAACTTTAGCAATGGCTCTATCAATACAGTGGATGTTACCTACCCATCGGCACCGTTGTTCCTTATATATAACCCAACGTTGATGGAAGGCATGTTAAACGGCATCTTCTACTTTAGCGAAACCGGTAAATTTCCGCATGATTTTGCCGCGCACGATTTAGGTACCTACCCAATTGCCAATGGCCAAACTTATGGCGAAGGCATGCCGGTAGAAGAATCGGGCAATATGTTGGCGCTTACCGCCGCTATAGTTAAAGCCAATGGCAATAACCCGGCGTACGCCAAAAAACACTGGAAAACTTTAACCGCCTGGACTAACTACCTTGCCCGTGAAGGCGGCGACCCGGCCAATCAGCTTTGTACCGATGACTTTGCCGGTCACCTGGCGCGTAACGCCAACTTATCTGCTAAAGCTATTGTAGGGGTAGGCTGCTACGCCCACCTGGCCGATTTGATGGGTGATAAAGTCACGGCAACAAAGTACCGTGCCATAGCCAAAGAAATGGTAACCAAATGGATGAAAATGGCCGATGCCGGCGATCATTACTCGCTGGTATTTGATAAACCGGAAACCTGGAGCCAGAAATACAATATCGTTTGGGACAAAATTTTAGGATTAGATCTGTTCCCGCAGTCGGTTTATGACCGCGAGATTAAATTTTATCTTACCAAACAAAACGAGTTTGGCTTGCCATTGGACAGCCGCAAAACCTACACCAAAAGCGACTGGATAATGTGGACAGCCACTTTAGCCAAAAACAAAAGCGATTTTGAAGCCCTTGCTGCCCCGGTTTACAAATACGCCATGGAAACCCCAACCCGCGTACCACTAAGCGACTGGCACGAAACTACCGACGGGAAACAAGTAGGTTTCCAGGCCCGTAGCGTAGTAGGTGGCTACTTTATTAAATTGTTACAGGAAAAATGGCGCCCTGACGCTAGGTAAAAAGAATTAAGAGTTAAGAATCAAGAGTTAAGACTTTTTGAAAAAACAGGCCTTCCGAAGTTTAAAGACTACGGGAGGCTTTGTGCAATAAGACAATAAAAGAATAACTAATTTTCAATTCCCTCGCCGCGCGAGTCATTGATAAGCTACCCATAACGTGTTTAAAAACTACCATTTTTGTCATTCTGAACGTAGTGAAGAATCTATTCTACATCATGCATATTCGCCCTGTATAGTCTACGAATAGATGCTTCGTACCTCAGCATGACAAAGTCGAAAACTTACCTTTTGTCTGAAGAATCTATTCTACACCATGCATATTCGCCCTGTATAGTCTACGAATAGATGCTTCGTACCTCAGCATGACAAACTTTTTTAACGTTACATTCTTTTAGAATTTGCATCTAACTCCCGCGAGGTTAGCATGGCGTAACTCGTGGGTAAACCTGGAGTAAGCTTCCAGCTTACGTACGATAAACAATAAAGGACAGCTAAAAGCTGCAACCATATTACCCACTAACTATAAGCTCGCGGGAGGTAGAGGGCCTCAAGCAAGTCAAAATTCCCCCTTCAGGGGGTTAGGGGGCTTCCTCCTGACAATTAAATGATCTCAATTTTACAAATGGATGGTACTATCGGTAAATAAACAGCTGTATATTTGCCTAACGCTGTTAAATGATTTAAGGCGTAAATAAGATGGCCAGTAAAGAACGTATTCAACGCTTAAAAGACGAAACCAGGATCAACATCCTGGAAGCCGCGCTCCAGATTGTAAAAGAGGAGGGATGGCAGGCTTTAAGTATGCGTAAAATTGCTGATGTAATTGAATACACCGCACCTATTATATATGAGTATTTTGCCAATAAGGAAGCTATTTTGCTTGAACTAGCCCGCAAGGGTTACCTTCTTTTAGCTAAAGACCTCAGAGCAGCTCACGAGCAACACCGTTTACCCGAAAAGCAATTAGAAGCCATGTGGCTGGCCTATTGGAATTTCGCGTTTGCCAACAAAGAACTTTACCAGATCATGTTTGGTGTTACTACCAACTGTTGTTGTGAAGAGATCAACAAACTGGAGGAGTCTGTGATGCCATGGGATCTGTTTACCGATGTTATTGGCAAGGTGATGCGTATTGAAGATCCCGATTCTGATATTATTTGTACCAAATACTATACTTTCTGGTCGGTTGTACACGGCCTGGTTTCTATCAACCTGTTAAGCAGGGGCTCATCAGATGATATTAATCGCCAGGTACTAATGGATGCTATCACCGGCATCATCAGGTCAATAAAACCTGAGTAATTTTTCATAACATAATTTTAACATCGTTAAACCATTTAACAGTGTTAAATTAAAATCAAAAACAAATTAAATTAACATTACCATGGATCTCGATTTTTACATAGCATTAGTTAACAGTGTTAAATCATCTAACACCAAACTCTTAATCGCTTTAGCAACAAAAGGTTAGCACTGCTGCCAAATCTGCAATGATAGCTTTTGGAAATTAAAAAGTTATCATTCCCGCAAATAGTACACATACATATAATAGCAATGAAATCAATCAACTCAACATATATCTACCCGCCGAAAGGCATGAAATCAACACTCAATCCATCACCTTTTAAATTAGTTATCATGAAAATTATCCCATTAGCGCTTTTAGCACTTACATTATATGGTTGCTCGCCCAAGCCGCAAACGCAGCAGGCGCCACCTCCACCATCGTTGCCGGTTGCAGCCATTACATCTGGTACCGAAACTACTTACCAGGAATATCCCGCATCTATTGAAGGCACTGTTAACGTAGAAGTTAGGCCGCAAGTAAGCGGTGCTTTAGATAAAGTATTTGTTGACGAAGGTGCTTTTGTAAGCGCCGGTCAATCCATATTTAAAATAAACGAGCAACCTTACCGTGCAGCTTTAAACAACGCTTTAGCAAGCTTACACGCAGCCGAAGCCGCAGCAGGTAACGCCCAGTTAGAAGTTGATAAACTAACACCACTTGTAGAAAACAAGGTAGTATCAGATTATCAGTTAAAAACTGCTAAAGCGGCCTTCCAGGTAGCTAAAGCTAATATCGAATCGGCCAAAGCAAATGTATCAACTGCCCAGATCAATTTAGGGTACACTTTAATAAAGGCTCCTGTTAGCGGTTACATTGGCCGTTTACTTAAAAAACAAGGAAGCCTGGTTACCCCGCTGGATGTTGACGCATTAACCCAGTTATCTGATGTGCACGATGTACACGTTTACTTCTCTTTAGGCGAAAAAGATTTTGTGGCCTTTAAAGAACAATATCCTGGTGCAACTTTAAAAGATAAACTACAGCACCTGCCACTGGTATCATTATTATTAGCCGATGGCAGCGAGTATGCCAAGAAAGGTAAAATTGATGTTATAGATGGTCAGTTTGATAAAAACACCGGGGCTATCACCATTAGGGCAAATTTTTCTAATCCAGATGGTTTGTTACGTGCCGGTAATACCGGTAAAGTACGCCTGAGCTTACAACATGATGATGCACTTATAGTACCAGAATCGGCCACTGTTGAAATGCAGGATAAAGTATTTGTTTTTGCACTGGCAGATAGCAACAAGGTTAAAAAAGTTGCCATCAACATTATAGGCAAAAGCGGCGAAAACTACCTGGTTAAAGATGGCCTTAAAGCCGGCGACCAGATAGTGTTAAGCGGTATGGACCACTTAGTAGAAGGCGCTGTTATAGCCCCGCAAAAAGCTACCGATAAAGTTGCTGCTGTAGTAAAATAAATAGAATCAAGAGTTAGGATGTAGGTAAAGGGCGAAAGGCCAAAGGTAAAAGGTTTAGTTAGTGTTTGTATCGTTCAATTACGAAATGATATATAGCACCCGGTAAATCCGAAATCGAAATTCCGAGTTCCGAAATTAAAAAATAAAATCATGTTTCAGAAATTCATAGAAAGACCGGTACTTTCAACAGTGATCTCCATATTATTGGTGATTGTGGGGGTACTTGGTTTAACAAAACTCCCCTTAGAGCGGTTCCCTAATATTGCCCCTCCGGCAGTATTGGTATCAGCCGTTTACCCCGGCGCTAATGCCGAGACCATTTTACGCTCTGTTACGCCTTCGTTAGAAGAAGCGATTAACGGTGTGGAAAATATGACCTATATGACCTCTACCGCCAGTAACGACGGTACATTGGGTATCACCGTTTATTTTAAACAAGGTACCGACCCCGATCAGGCGGCGGTGAACGTTCAAAACCGTGTTTCACAGGCTACAAGTCAGTTGCCTGCCGAAGTTGTACAATATGGAATAACCACCACCAAGCAGCAAAACAGCTTTATAGGTGCCATGGCTATTTACACAGATGATCCGAAGAAATACGATCAAACATTTGTAGCCAACTATGCGCAGATCAACATTATACCCGAAATTAAACGTATCCCGGGTGTGGGTTCTGCCAGTATATTTGGTGGTGTTAAGGATTACTCAATGCGTGTTTGGCTTAATCCGGGCCAGATGGCAGCTTACAAAGTTACCCCTGCCGAAGTAATGGCCGCCATACAAGACAAAAACCTGGAAGCCGCGCCCGGTAAATTTGGTGAGCGCAGTAACGAGGCATTTGAATATGTAATTAAATATAAAGGTAAACTTACCAAACCAGAAGAATACCAGAATATTGCTATCCGTGCAAACGCAGATGGTTCTGTATTGCATTTAAAAGATGTAGCCCGTGTAGAACTGGGCGCTTACTCTTATAACAGCGTAAGTAACCTTAACGGAAAAGACGGTATCATTATTGGTATTATACAACTGGCGGGTTCAAACGCCAACGAAATTCAGATTGGTATTGATAAGCTGTTAGTAAAATTATCGAAGGATTTTCCTGCCGGTATCAAATACAACCAGTTCTATCGTACCAAAACCGATTTGGATGAATCAATTAACCAGGTGGAGCATACATTGGTAGAGGCTTTTATACTGGTATTTATAGTAGTATTTATATTCCTTCAGGATTTCAGGTCTACATTGATTCCGGCCATTGCCGTTCCGGTAGCTATTATCGGTACGTTTTTCTTCATGAATCTCTTTGGCTTCTCTGTTAACCTTTTAACGCTGTTTGCGCTGGTACTGGCCATAGGTATTGTGGTGGATGATGCTATTGTGGTGGTAGAGGCGGTGCATGCCAAAATGGAAGACGACCCAAGCCTTACGCCCAAAGCGGCAACTACCGAGGCTATGAAAGAAATTACGGGTGCCATTATATCTATTACGCTGGTTATGGCGGCTGTGTTTTTACCGGTTAGTTTCATGACAGGTTCAACAGGTATATTTTACCGACAGTTTGCGTTAACCATGTCTATAGCCATCATTATATCGGCTGTTAATGCATTAACACTTAGCCCTGCTTTGGCCGCTTTGTTCTTAAAGAACAAACATGGTAAAGATGGCCATAGCGCACCTAAAAAAGGTTTTGCAGAGAAATTTTATGCAGGCTTTAATGGTGGGTTTAATTATATGACCAACAGGTATATCGGAGGCTTAAAATTTCTGATCCGTAAAAAATGGTTGAGCATAGGCGGCCTTGTACTAATCGTTTTAGCTACCGTTTACATGGTAAATAAAACAAAAACAGGCTTTATACCTACCGAAGATCAAGGCTTTGTGGCCATAGCCGTTAGTACACCATCCGGAACATCTTTAAGCGGTACCAATAAGATATTTAAACAGGCCGAAGAGCAGCTTAAAACTTTACCATCGGCCAGGTTTGTTACCGCGTTATCCGGGTTTAACTTTTTAACACAATCAAGCAGTCCATCGGCAGGGGTAATATTCCTGTTGTTGAAACCTAATGAAGAAAGGGGCGCTGTTAAAAATATCGATGCTATACAAAATATAGTAAGAGGGAGATTAGGTGGCATACCAGGCGGTACTTTCTTTGTGTTCAGTTTCCCAACCGTTCCGGGTTTCAGTAACGTAGAGGCACTTGACGTAGTACTACAGGATAGAACCAACGGCAAACTGGATAAATTTAGCGGCGTGGCCAATAACTTTATAGGCAAACTGATGGCAAAACCGGCAATAGCCTATGCCTTTACATCTTACAAAGCAGATTATCCTCAGTTACAATTAGAAGTTGACGACGAAAAGGCTAACCAGTTAGGTGTAAATGTTAAAGACATATTGCAAACCATGCAGGCTTACTTTGGTTCGGCCCAGGCATCAGACTTTAACCGCTTTGGTAAATACTACCGCGTGGTTGTTCAGGCTGATATTGCCGACAGGACAGATCCATCTGCAATTGACAGGGTATTTGTTAAAAATAAAGCCGGCGAAAACGTGCCTATCAATACCCTGGTTAAACTTACCCGTGTATATGGTTCAGAAACCGCTTCACGTTATAACTTGTTTAACTCTATTGAGGTTAACGCTATCCCTAAACCGGGCTACAGCTCTGGCGACGCGATAAAGGCTATACAAGAAACAGCACAAGAGCAATTGCCAACAGGTTTTGCTTATGAATTTAGCGGCCAAACACGTGAAGAGATCTCTTCTGGTGGTCAGTCGGCTATTATATTTATGCTTTGTTTGGTGTTTGTATACTTCTTGTTATCAGCACAGTATGAAAGCTACATTTTGCCACTGGCGGTAATACTTTCAATACCTACAGGTATATTTGGTGTGTTTGTGGTATTAGGGTTAACCGGTATCGAAAACAACATCTATGTGCAGGTAGCCCTCATCATGCTCATCGGTTTGCTGGCCAAAAATGCCATTCTTATTGTGGAGTTTGCGGTGCAGCGGCGCAAGGCAGGGTATGGGCTTGTTCAGGCAGCTATAGAGGCGGCCAGGCTTAGGATTCGTCCTATCGTGATGACGTCGTTGGCTTTCGTGTTCGGTTTATTCCCGATGAGTATAGCAACAGGTCCATCGGCACAAGGTAACCACTCTATAAGTATAGGTGCCGCAGGTGGTATGGTGTCTGGTGTAATATTAGGATTGTTTATCATTCCGGTACTGTTTGTGATTTTCCAGGGATTACAGGAAAAGATATCCGGCGTACCAACACCAACACTTGAAGGGCACGGTTCATCAACCAATCAAAAGGGCCATGTAATTGACCCTCATAAAGTAGAGCTGCAGAATAATTAATTTAGAATCAAGAGACAAGAATCAAGAGTTAAGACAAAAAAGGAAAACTATGAGATATGAAGATTGAAGGCAATCTCCCGTCTTGATTCCTGATTCTTAATTCTTGACTCTCTTTAACAAACAAAACAATGAAACGATATATAACTCCATTGGCTTTTGTATTACTTATGGGCTTTTTAAGCGCCTGTAAAGTGTCAAAAGACGTGGCAACACCAAAAGCGGATTTGCCTGCAAGTTTCAGGAATGCCGCGACTATAACCACTGCCGATACAAGCAGTATTGCCGATTTACAGTGGAAGAACTTTTTTACCGATGCAACCCTGCAAAAGTTGATTGACAGCGCCATAGCCAAAAACTATGATATGCAGATAGCTGTTAAAAACATTGATGCCGCGCAGTTATTGTTTAAACAGGTAAAATGGAACTACGTACCACAGGTTGACCTAAATGTTACCGGTAGCACCAATCGCCCAAGCGATAACAGTTTAACCGGCTTAAGCATTGCCCAGTATAATATTGGTACCAAGCACGTAGAAGATTATTCTGCAAACCTGGCCCTTTCATGGGAGGCTGATATCTGGGGAAAGATCAGGAACCAGAGCCGCTCGGCCCTGGCGCAATACCTGCAAACAACCGAAGCAAAAAAAGCTATCCAGACCAATATTGTAGCAGGTGTATCGCAAGGTTACTATAACCTGCTGATGCTGGACGCACAATTGGAAATTACCCGTAAAAACGTAAAACTGAACGACAGCACATTAAGAATCATTCGTTTACAATACGATGCCGGTCAGGTTACTTTATTAGCCGTACAACAAGCTGAAGCACAGCAACAGGCTGCGGCACAGTTAGTGCCTCAGTTTGAGCGGAATGTAGCCGTACAGGAAAACGCGTTAAGCATTTTAGCCGGCAGATTACCGGATGCTATTGAGCGTAACGGTACAATAAACGATGTAAAGTTTCCTGAAGTGCTAACCGCAGGCGTACCAACAGCCATTGTAAGCCGCAGGCCCGATGTAAGAAGCACAGAACTTGCTTTAACCATTGCCAACGCCAACGTGGGCATTACCAAATCAGAAATGTACCCGGCACTAAGGATCACCGCAAGCGGTGGCGTTAACTCCTTTAAAGCCAGCAATTGGTTTAACATTCCGGCTGCCTTATTTGGTATAGTTGCCGGTAGCGTTGCGCAGCCATTATTAGAGCACAAACAACTGAGCACCCAATACCAGGTTGCCAAAGTAAACCGCGATAAAACGGTATTACAATTCAGACAATCGGTATTAAACGCCGTTGGCGAAGTATCTGACGCGCTGGTTAAAATTGATAAATTGAAAGAAGAGCAAGTTATTGCAACCAACCGCGTAAAAACATTGCAACAGGCAACAAGCAATGCCAGCATGTTATTTAAAAACGGCCTTGCCAATTACCTTGAAGTAATAACAGCCCAGGGCAATGTACTGCAAGGCGAGTTGGAACTGGCTTCCATCAAAAGAGATGAACTAACAGCAACTGCCGACCTTTACCGTTCATTAGGCGGTGGCTGGAAATAATTTTTTAAGTGAGTGGTTGATTGGGAGAGTAGTTAAATTCTTTAATTAACCTGGTTATCCAATATTGCAAAGCCGGTTGTATTCAGTTACAACCGGCTTTTTTTGTACTTTCTCGTCTCCCGCGTTTAAGTCTGCACCCTATGTGCATTACCCCAACTTCCAGTAAATATTTAACGAATTTAATTTTTACATTTTATTCATCTACAGAAAATTGTTTACGTTTATAAATCCTTTAGCCAGTTTTTATATTAACCCCGGATATCCATGCAACAGACCGATGTGCTTGAAAAAGCAGGCAGTAAACCATCCTTTACTATTGATAAACGGACCAATCTTTCGAGGGATGAATTTATCAGGGAGTACGTTGATAAATCGTTGCCGGTTGTACTAACCGATGCCGCCAAAGCCTGGCCTGCAATGGGTAAGCATACCCCCGGGTTTTATAAGCAAAACTACGGCCACATCACCAAAACCATTGATGGTGTAACCTATACCATGGCCGAGGCTATAGATCGCATTCTAGTATCTACTGCAGAGAACCGTGCACCGTACCCGTTCAATTTCGATATCAAAAAAGTATTCCCCGAGTTGATGCCCGATTTTTCGCCCCAGTTGGTTTACGGCAAAAGCGACAGGGTTCATAGTAAGCTAATGCCCGATAAGTTATTGGCCGGTACAACCGTACATGAACTATTTTTAGGCGGTAATGGTTCAAGCTTTCCATACCTGCATTATGATGCGCTGTTTATGCATACGCAGATAACCCAGGTATATGGATCGAAAGTATTTTTCATGTACCAGCCATCCCAAACGCCCAACATGTACCCGTACCCGGATAACCCCAAGTTTTCGCAAATTAATTTCCTTAATCCCGATTATGAAAAGTTTCCGTTGTTTAAAGAAGTTGAACCCATAGTTCTTCACCTGCTGGAAGGGGAGACCCTGTTTTTTCCATCGGGCTGGTGGCATACCACTAAAATTACCGAGCCAAGCATCACCTATGGCCGCGCACAGCTCAATACTTATAACTGGAATAATTTTATCAATGACCGATATGTAAACTGGAAGAAAAAGATATCGGTTTTGGCAGCCCCGGTTTTGGTTTATGGTACAATTATTGGCAGCATCATGAACGCGCTGGAAGGCTAAAAATGTCCAGGCGATACGTAAAAATGCAGAATTGTACCTTACCTCCATTTTTTTCTCAGATAATTCCTATAAATTCTCAAATACCTACAATATATTCTCAAATACTTACCAGTTACTTCCATATTTTTAACATATTGCAAATAAATTACGGCCATTTAGCAGAAAATCCCTATCATAGCGCAGCCCCAATAATTTGACTTGTTTTTTGAATGAAATTTAAATTTTTAGCAGCGCTGCTCCTTTTCTCCGGATATCTAAAAGCACAAAACTTAAACATCATCCCACAACCCCGTTCGGTAGTAAATGGCACCGGAACTTTCAGTTTTAACAGCCGGGTATCTATAGGTGTAAGCGATACTTCATTAACCCCATTGGCTATTTATTTCCAAAAGGAAATAGCTAAAGCAAATGGTTTAGTAATCAATGTAAATAACACTGATACAGCAAGTTCAATAAAACTTATATTAAGCAATACACCCCAAACAACAGGCGCCTACATCCTCAAAATAGCGCCAGACCGCATCATTATCACCGCCTCCAATAAAGAAGGTATTTTTTACGGTTTGATCTCGTTATTACAGATCATTAAAGATCAGCCGCAGGGCGATATCACATTGGCATCCAACGAGATAGCAGATGCTCCCCGCTACCAATGGCGCGGTTTAATGCTGGATGAATCGAGGCATTTTTTCGGCAAGCAGAAAGTTAAACAGCTATTGGACTGGATGGCTTATTACAAGCTCAACAAGTTTCACTGGCACCTAACCGATGTACAGGGGTGGCGCATAGAAATTAAGAAGTATCCCAGGCTAACGTTAGTTGGCGGCGTAGGCGATTACAGCGATACATCGGCAGAAGCCGCACCTAAATATTATACACAAAGCGATATAAAAGAGATAGTTAGCTATGCAGCGCAACGCTTTATAACTGTTATCCCCGAGATTGATATGCCCGGCCATGCCACTGCTGCCAACAGGGCTTATCCCGAATATTCTGGTGGGAGTGTAGCCGGTTATCCAAACTTTACTTTTAACCCTGCTAAAGAGGAAACCTACAAATATTTAGCGGATATTATTAAAGAAACCACTGCTATTTTTCCATCTAAAATGATGCATTTAGGTGGAGATGAGGTAGTTCTGGGTGTAAAAGCCTGGTCGTTAGATACCGCCATAGCCCACATGATGCAGGCCAAAGGCTTTGCCGATGTTGGTGCACTCGAACGCTACTTTTTTAAACGGATGACGGACACCGTTACCAGCCTGGGCAGCAAGATATTAGCCTGGGATGAAGCCGTACAAACCGACCTACCAGCCGGCAAAACCATCATATTTTGGTGGCGGCAAAACCTCCCGGGCCAACTAAGCCTGGCCTTACAGAAAAACTACCAGGTGGTATTATGCCCCCGTTTGCCACTTTATCTCGATTTTTTGCAGGATGCCAGCCATGTATCCGGCCGTAATTGGAAAGGTGTATTTAACAGGGTAACAGATATTTACAACTTCCCCGATAGGCAATTAGCGACCGACCAATTGGCCTCTAACCAGATAGTAGGTGTACAGGCCAATATCTGGACAGAAAAAATAGCCTCAGAAAAACGGCTTGATTTTATGCTTTTCCCAAGAATAGCAGGATTGGCCGAGGCCGGATGGACAGCGCCTGAGGTAAAGAATGAGGCTGCATTTAACCAAAAGCTCCAAGCCGGTTTAAAGAACTGGGATGCAGCTGGCATATACTATTTTAACCCCTTTGATTTGGCCGCACACCCGGAAGCTATTGATTTTGCACCGGTTATTATAAAGAAAATACCTGTAAATGAGCGACATGGCCATCATCACAGATCAAAGAAGACCTCACATACCCATGTATCAAAAAAGGGTAGGAAAGCTGCTTCTAAAACGCATAAGCCTTCGTCAAAAGGAAAATCGTCAAAAAGTAAACCGCATAAAAAAAGGAAATAGCCTGTTGGTTATTTCCTTTTTAAGATTTGATAGTGTAAACCTACCTGTAGGTTGAAAGGTGAGTGGTTTTAATGCTCAGCACAAATGATTTCCCAACGCTTATTTTAACGTTTTTATCCAGTAACATAGCCTTAACTGCATCGTCGCCTTTAATGGCTTCAAACAGATCACGCGCAACGGCTGATCCACTGATGTTGTTGGTAACTTTGCCATTCTCCATATTGATATTGAAGGTGTAACCGGATTTTCCACGGTCGCCGGCCGATTCAAAATCGGTGATATTCAGCTTAAATTGCTGATCTTCAGTAAGGCTCTTCTTCAAATGCAGACGAATAACGGGCATGTACCTTTTCCAGGTAGTTAAATACTTTCTTTCTTCCATGATATCTTATCTATATAAAAAATAAAACCCCTGTAGGTAATCGTTTACAGGGGCTTTAAAGGATCTTTAAGAACCGGAGATCAACACCTCCAGACCTTATATTATTTGTGTAATTTGTTGTTTTTAAACTAAGGTAATGAGGGACAGCTACTCCCCGGGATAATATTACCGCATAACAATTCAAAGCTACCTAAATAAAAGTGTACACGGGCAATTTATATTTTTATAATAAGAAGCCTGTAATAGATTGCAAATCAATCACTCACGAATAACTAATTTGGGTTGTAGTGATGATGTAGGGTTAGTTAATACAAACATTAGCTGTTATAAGGTGGATGCAAACAGTTTATAGTAGTAATTTGCGTTTGCTAATGCAAGGAGTTTAAATCCTGTCCATCCTCAAAAAAACTTCAAAATCGTGTTATGAGATATACTTTAAGCTGCGTCTTAATTTTTATTACCTGCTTTTGTGAAGCAAGCCCTATAATTTATGTAAACCAGGTTGCTTTCGATTCGCAGGGTGCTAAAATGGCGGTAATACGTAACGATACAAAATTGCCTGGTGCAACAAATTTTTTGTTGATAGATGAAGCTGGGAAAACAGTATTTACCGGTGTGCTTAAAGGACCCTTACGGATTGAACAATGGGCAAAAGGTGCTTTTTTTTATCAGGCCGACTTTTCTGTGGTAGCAAAAGCCGGTAAATATAAAGTGAGTGTAAAAATCAACGGGAAGCAATCCTTATCAGATGAGTTTAGCATCAGCGATAATGCGTTGGCGATAACAACCCTGCCATCTATCATTGGCTATTATAACAATCAAAGGGCAAATACACCCACCGAATTGGCCGCAGATAAGCAGCTTTTACTTTATGGCAGCGATAAAACAGTTGATATACATGGCGGCTGGTGCGATGCATCGGGCGATGTAAGCAAATATTTTTCGCATCTGGCTTATGCAAATTATATGTCGCCACAACAAATACCGCTGGTAACGTGGTCTATGATTAACGCGGTGCAAAGTATTCCGGCAACGCTTAATAAGCTTAACATGTACGATAAAACCGTAGATGAGGCCATATATGGTGCCGACTATATGATGAGAGCCTTATCAAAAGACGACTATTTTTACATGATCGTGTTTAGCTATTTTAATAAAGATCCAAAGGCACGCAGGGTAGTAGGATTAAGGGCAAACAGTGTTACAACTAACGAGTATCAATGCGCCTTTCGTGAAGGTGGGGGTATGGCGATAGCTGCCCTTGCCCGTATTTCTCAGCTTAAAAAAGATGGCGACTTTAAATCGGCCGAATACCTTGATGCCGCCAAAAGGGCATTTGCACATCTATTGATTCATAATACCGAATATGATGATGATGGCAAAGAAAACATTATTGACGATTACTGCGCCCTGATGGCTGCAACCGAGCTTTGGATAGCTACCGATAGCTCATTTTACCAAAATGAAGCCCGTAAACGTGCTCACAATATCGAAAACAGGATGAGTACTGAGGGGTATTTTTATGCCAATGATAATGGCCGCCCGTATTGGCATGCATCAGACGCGGGTATGCCGGTTGTTGCTTTAAGCAGATATTTGAGTAAAGAGAAAAACGGAGCAAACAGAGCTGTGGCACTAAATACCATTAAAAAGGCATTGGATTATAATCTACGGGTTACAGCCGAAGTAAGTAATCCATTTGGTTACGCAAGGCAAACCTTCCGGCTGAAAGATAAGGTACAGGATGGCTTTTTTATTCCTCATGAAAACGAAACCGGCTGGTGGTGGCAAGGCGAAAACGCCCGCCTGGGATCATTGGCAACAGCTGCCATAGTTGGCGGCCGGTTGGTATACCCTGAAAAGGGTGGATGGCGAGTAAAAAAAGAACTGGTTGCGTATGCATCTAATCAACTATCGTGGATATTGGGTTGTAATCCATACTCGATATGTTTTATGTACCAGTTTGGTAAAAACAATGTACCGTACATGAGCTCAAACTTTGGTCATGGCTCCGGCAAAGGTGGCATCTCCAATGGAATAACCGGCGGCAAAGACAACGCCGATGGCAGCGGAATTGATTACAAAACCGAAGATAATGGCAACGAATGGCGTTGGACGGAACAATGGCTGCCACATGCCGCCTGGTTTTTGCAAGCCATAACCGCCATTAGCGAAGAAAAATAACTTAATTTTTTTGCCCTAAATAGCACCTAACTACCTATATTAGGGCATGAGCTAGTTAACTGCAGGAATTAATCGCCCCGGCAATAACTAAAAATAGTCTCCACCAATCATTATGTTTAATAATCAGCTTCTTACAGCCAACCGGGTTGTAGCTAAAAAACTATTCTATGATGATTGCGGTATTAACGATCTTTATATTTTTATGCGTGCTTATAATCCCCTTACGCGGTCCCTCAGCCCCAAAAAACAGTATAACTAATAAAACCATTACCCCGCCAGAACTTTCTAATTACTTTGTTAATGAAGATGGGTGGCTGGAAATGATGACTGAAGACAAGAGCGCTGATTTTTTTGCTGATAGTTCTGAAGTGTAATTTTTTGATGTTTTTGGTTTGATGGTAGTTGGTAGTAACTATTTCAAGTATAATTTATGGTTGTACAAATTCTTTTTAAATAAGACATTTGCCCAATCATGAATACGAACATCCTACCACAAATAACTTTTCAGGCGGCTACTACAATTGAACATTTTGAGCAGATCCTCCAGTTACAAAATCAAAACCTGTACAAATCATTGAGCCCCGAACAGCAAGAACAGCAGGGCTTTGTATTTGCAGAGCATACTGTAGCATTATTGCAATTAATGGCTGCACAAATTCCGCAGGTAATAGCACTGCACCAAAACAAAGTAATTGGCTATAATTTAGCGATGACAGCTGCTATGGAAACTGAGCTGCCCAGCCTTGAACCCATGTTCAGGGAATTTCATAAAAGCCGGTATAAAGGCAAAGTTTTAACCGCGTACAAGCTATTTGTGGGCGGCCAGGTTTGTGTAGACAAGGATTTTCGCGGGTTGGGCTTACTAAGCAAACTTTACAACGCTACAGCCAACCTTGTAGATGATGATTTTGAGCTTTGCGTTACCGAAATAGCCGTACGAAATACCAACTCGTTAAAAATTCACCAAAAAATGGGTTTTGAAGTTGTAAGTACTCATAACGACGGGTTTGGCGATTGGAATGTAGTTGTTTGGGATATAAGAAAGTAACTAAGAATCTATTATCCGCTATACATCTTCGCCCTGTATAGCAGGCGAATAGATTCTTCGTACCAGAATGACAAACTTTTTAGGATGTCATACCCCTTCAGAATTTCGCAACGCAGTAGGGCAATCTATTTTTTAACACACTACCTGTCAAATGTTTAGATATCATTATTTATACAAACTCTTTATCCCGCTTCATTTCTTCGGCCATTTTTATCCCTTGCTTTCGCACTTGTTCAGTACGCACATAGCGCTTGTCTGCCCCCAAATCGGGTTTGGTAATAAAATCATAAAACATCCGCGTCCAGGAATGGGTAGAATCAAGGTGCTGGTAAAACTCCCTGGTAATTTTATAATATTTTGGCAAAAAACGACCGGGGATATTCATAATATCATGATGCTCGTTATGGTAGCCTACATTAAAGCAAACATAGTTGAGCCAGCCATAATACGAATTGGTTTCCTGGCCTTCCTCAAAAATAAAATGTTCATGTATAAAATGTCCTGCCGCGGGGTGTAAACTAAAGCCCCATAAGGTAGAAAGGAACAGGTAAATGATAGCGATCTTCCCAAAAAAAACAAAGATCAATACATCAGTGATAATCAGTGTGATGATGTTCGCCCATTCCCACTTAGTTGGTTTGGTGTCAAATCCTCTCACCAAAAACAGAAAGAAGATATAGAAAAACAGCCAGATAAACTTCCTGATGCCCGATTTGCCTATCATTTTTACTTCCCAATGGCTGGGGAAATCATTATCAACCTGCTCAATCCCCAAGTGCGAATGATGTTTCATATGGTGTGTACGAAAAGCAATTGCACCAGGCACCAACACCGGGATATTGGCAAATATAGCCAACGCCTTGTTCTGCGCAGGTGTTTTTAGCATCAGGTTATGCGCCATTTCGTGTACTGCCATGGCCGACCAATGGTTCATGGTACCGCCCACTATATAGGATAGCAGTATAATTTGCCACCAATAAGTACCAAACAATGGAAACCAAACACTTACACCCCATGCAAAACTAATTTGCCCGGCTACAATAAAAAAAGTAAGCACCGCAGCCCAGGGATCATAACCCATTAATTGTTTTACTTCGGGATGTTTTTTTAATACTTCTATCCGGCGCAAAAAATGAATATCCGGTGTTTCAATACTTTCGAAGGGAGTGTTGCTTTCCATGTTGATATGTTTTAGGATTATACTAAATAACATATTCGGCTTAAGAATATTCCCAGTAGTTGTACTTGATTATGCTGCGTATAAATACTTAATTATTAATAAAGTATGAGTATCCCCCTCAATTTAAAAGATGAAATTTTATAAAGCATGTTACGTAATCCATATACTTAGACCGGCAATTCTTCGTTTAATTTCCGAATCATCGGGATTGGGCATCTACCAGGCAAACTGTCATTTAAATCCTTTATTTGTGCATCTGGCTTACCGGTTTTACCTATAATAACGATTATTTTTTTATGTTTACTAAAAAAACAAACTCAGCAATGAAAGTTTCAAAAAACTCTTTATTCCCTTTATTTATCTTATTAGCTGCCGTAACTTTTCCAGCTTGTAAAGCAAAGAAATTAGCCGAAAAGCCAGCCCCTGTTGAAACAGAAAAAATGTATGCACCGGCTGCAAAACCAACTCCGCCACCTGCTGCGGCACCGGCCCAAACACCGCCACCACCACCTGCAAAACCAAACTATAATTTTACTAATATCCAGTTTGAGTTTAACTCGGCTGTTTTAAAAACTGCATCGTACCAGGCCCTTGACCAGGCAGTTATAGAAATGAAAAAAGATGCCACAGTTCAATTTGTTTTAAATGGCAATTCGTCTTCAGAAGGTACAGACCAGCGTAATATGGAGCTTTCTGTGGAAAGGGCTAACTCGGTAAAAACTTACCTGGTTAATAGCGGCATCAGCGCTGATAACTTATCTGTTAAAGGTTATGGCGAAAGTAAACCAATTGCAGATAACACCACCGAAGATGGACGTGTTTTAAACCGCAGGGTAGAGATCAAACTTAACAAATAGGCAATATTCACTTTTAAATATTTAGAGCCCTGGTAGATAGATCTATCGGGGCTTTATAGTTTATGGCGGGCAACCATTGTGCATTTTAAGCCGTAATGATAAGGTAATAACAATACTTTATCAGGCGTTTTGAAGCACATTTATAAGGGAATACAAACCCTGCTTAACACAAAGGAGAAAAACAGATTGTTCGGGCTTATCCTGCTCGATCTGTTTATCAGCGCTCTCGATATTTTGTTTTTGGGCTTATTGTTGATTGTAATTGGATTTTATACCACTGATACGCCTGTAAAAAAATACTTTCTATTACCCGCCACCTGGTTCAACAAAAACTCTCTGCTGCTTATTGGTGCTTTCCTAGTGCTTTTCTGTTTAAAAAACTGGGGCGGTTATTTAATAAGTCGCTTTCAGCAGCATTTTTTTTATGATGTGGCAACGCGCCTGTCAAAAAGAAATATGCTTCATTATCTTAAGGGCGATTATATGCATTTTGTGAATATAGATTCGTCTATCCATATCCGCCGAATCAGCCAGCAACCTATAGAATTTAGTAGTTACATCCTCAATAATACACAGCAGGTTATCTCGCAAAGCATCCTGATTTTTTTTACTATTGGTGCAATACTAATCTATCAGCCAGTATTGTTTTTGCTATTGCTTTTATTACTGGTACCGCCGGTGATTATTTTGGCTTACTTTATCAGAAAACGATCAAAACAGGTTCGGGAACACACCAAACTCAGCAGTGAAAAAAGCATTCAGCATTTGCAGGAGTCATTGACCGGCTTTGTGGAAAGTAATATTTATGATAAAACTAACTTCCTGGCTGATAGGTATAACAATTATCAGCAGCAATTAAATAACACCATTGCTACCCAGCAAACCCTGCAGGGCTTACCATCGCGACTGGTAGAAGTATTTGCCATATTTGGCTTTTTTATCCTGGTACTCGTCAATAAATGGTCTGCCAGCGGATCGACTGTTGATTTGCTGACCATTGGCGTGTTTATGGCGGCGGCTTACAAAATTATTCCGGGTATAATTAAGATACTGAACAGCACCGGGCAAATAAAAACCTACGAGTTTACGCTAAACGACCTACTCGCGGTTAGTGAACCTACTAAAGCAATCAAAAATGAGTTTTTAAATATTGTTGATCCCATTAACACCATTGGCTTCCACAATATCAGGTTTAGCTACAAGAATCAACAGGTTTTAAACGGCATCAACTTCGAAATTTCTTCGGGCGATTTGGTTGGTATTTCTTCAGCATCCGGTCGTGGTAAAACAACGCTCATTAATTTATTATTAGGTTTTTTAACAGCAGAGGCCGGTTATATCTACATAAATGGCAGCGTTGCCGATGTAGCAAAAAGGCAGCATTACTGGCAAAATATAGCCTATGTAAAGCAGCAAACCTATTTTATACACGATACCATTGTTAAAAATATTACCCTCAGTGATGATGAGCACAACCCCGAAAAGCTGGCCGAAGTAATTGCCTTTTGTGGATTGGGGCCATTATTAGCCGGCTATCCGGAAGGGTTAAATAAGATCATTCGCGAAAATGGCAAAAACATAAGCGGCGGTCAACGCCAGCGCATTAGCCTGGCACGAGCGCTTTATCATGATTTTGATTTACTGATACTGGATGAACCCTTTGGCGAAATGGATCAGCAGGCCGAGGAAAGTATTTTAATACAGCTGAAACAACTTGCCCAACAGGGAAAAATGATACTGTTTATTACGCACAATGCGGCAAGCCTTGCTTACTGCAACAAAATAATAGCCCTTAATGACTAAGCCCAAAGCATTAGTAATATTAACCCCAGGTTTCCCTGCAGATGGTAACGATACAACCTGCATACCCGCCATGCAAGTTTTTGTAAGGGCGTTAAAGCAAAGTAATCCGCAGTTGCATATAATTGTTGTAAGCTTTCAATATCCGTTTACAGCTTCGCGATATTATTGGTATGGGGTGGAAGTAATTGCACTGGCAGGCAAGGGCAAGGGGCAATTATTTAGATTAATTACCTGGCAACGGGTTTGGCAAACCTTAAAAAAGTTGCATCAAAAGTATGAACTGGCCGGCCTATTGAGTTTTTGGATAGGAGAGTGTGCCTATATTGGTAATAGGTTTGCAAAAAAATACAGTTTACCGCATCATATATGGATGCTTGGCCAGGATGCAAAAGCCGGTAACGAGTATGTAAACCGTATAAAACCTAAAAAGGAATCATTAATAGCGATATCTGATTTTTTGGCAAATGAGTTCAGAATAAACTATGGTATACTACCAGCTCATGTTATCCCTTCGGGCATAGATGTTACCCTTTTTAATGAAGGCAATGCCGATAGAGATATCGATATTTTAGGGGCGGGGTCGTTAATACCGCTTAAACAATACCATTTGTTTGTTAATATAGTTAAAAGCCTCATTACTAAATTCCCGGATGTAAAAGCAGTAATTTGCGGTAAAGGCCCCGAAATGGATAACCTTAAAATACAGATAGCCAAACTAAAGCTCGAAAATAACATTTTGCTAAGGGGTGAGTTACCGCATCCGGAAGTACTTGCCCTGATGCAGCGTTCGAAAGTTTTTTTGCACACTTCGCTATATGAAGGTTACAGCACGGTTTTAAGCGAAGCTCTGTATGCGGGATGCCATGCAGTAAGCCTGGTTAAGGGCATGAACAACCGCCCGGCACAACACCATGTACCCGATAATGCCGAACATTTGCCGGATATCATTAAAGAGCTGCTAAAAAATAAAAAATTGGTTCATGAACCGGTTTTGGTTTACCCTGTTGAAAGCATTGCGGCAAAAGTGGCCGCTTTATTTGGCCATTAATTGGCTACATATTTTCACCATATCATCGGCAATTGTTTTGAAACTGAGGTTTTGACTAAAATGGGCTAAAACCTCTTCGGCTAATTTTTTCCGGTTCACCTTTTCGAGTGATATAAGGGTGTTGGCCAGCGAATGGGCATCGGCCACAGGGTACAAAAAACCATATTCGCCGCCGCAGGTAATTTTTTGATACGATGGAATTGCGGTAACTATAGGAATACATCCACATGCCATAGCCTCAAGCAATGCATAGCCACTGCCTTCCTTATGGCTTCCGGATAAATAGAAATCTGCCGCGCTAAACCAGTAAGGCATATCCTCATTAGCAATTTTACCTACTAAAACAACCGCATTAAACAATGCCGGGTTTAATGCCAGCTTTTTTTTAACTAAATCCAGAAGGCTTTCGGTTTGATAGATCATATACAACCTTGCAGATGGCTTAACCTTAATGTATTGCTCAAAACCGGCTATAACCGTTAATGGGTCTTTATTGGCATTAAAATGGCCTACCCAAATAAAATTGGTATCGCCCGTAATGCCGGTATATATTTTACTTGTATGCTTATCAATGGGCTTAAAACTGGTAGACGCCTCCAATACTTCCATTACATGAGCATCATGCCCTAATATGTTTTTCTTTTTCCATATAGTTGTGTTGCCGGCCGATGTAAAGAAAAATGCATCAGCCATATTGCAGGCTATTTTTTGCAGGCGGCCTTTTACACCTGTAGAAGGTAGTTCGCCGTGGTGCTGAATGATCAGCTTAATTTTTTTACCACAAAAAAGCCTCAGAAACATTACCTGTATCGGAAATACAAGCCCTTGTACCAAAATAATATCGGGCTTAACTTTTTTAATAAAACGATGTGTTTTTAAAGATAGCGACCAGAATTTGTTACCCCCTCTGAAAAAGTGATAGGGGATATCATCAATAAAAGTGTGTTGCTCAAATGAGGCATGTTTTACAAACATAAAATCAAGCCTATCTTTCAAATAAGGTGCAAAAGCCAAAGCAGGGGCATGGTTTTCCATAACCTGCCCTGGCCGGGTATATTTCAGGTGCGAATGATAAGTAAGATCAACCAGTTTTATCAATTTCAAAATATTTGCTGATGTATAAATGTAAATGGAAAAACCACCTGGGGTAAATAAGTTTGAATGCTGGTTATCAGTTGGCCTATGTTCCCTGCAACATATTTAAAACTATCGCCCAGTTGTATTAAGCTAAATTGTTGCCCTTTAAGCTGCGGAGCCAGTGCAGGCAGCATGTGCTGATCAAATAAACGGATTTTTCCGCTGTGCATCACCAACTGAATATCGGCCGGTTGCGTGGCATAAAAGGCATCATAATTACTTATGGAGCCTTTAGCTTTTGCCATCACCAGGTCTGCGCTTTTCCCTTTAGCAATCTCTCCGCCATTTATTTCCCAAACATTTGCGGCGGTTTTATTTAAAGATTGATATAGTTCATCATCGTTAAGCATACCTGTGCCACGTGCCATGTTGATATGATCCCAGATGTTCCAGCCGCTGGTAAGAGTGGAGTCGGTACCAAACAATATCTTGGTGAACGACTTAAGTTGATTTATGGGGGCCGATTTATCGAGCAGGTAATCATTAGATTGTGGGCACCAAACAATCGCTTTAAAGTGCGGGGCCTGCTCTGCGGTCATGGCTACGGCATGGATACCAATAAGGTTGCGGCCAAGTTTATTCCAGCCGATGAGGCTATCTATTTCTCTGGATGCCTGTTTGTCGGTTCCTTCGCCCGTATGGATCACAACGGGCAATGCTCGTTTAAGCGGATTGTTGAGTTTTAGTTTCCAAAGCTTTTCAAATGCAATAGAATGCAGGTCATGCGTATCTTCAAATATATTGATAAGGGCATTGTCAGTAGCTAATCGTTCCCCATGATTTACCACCGTGGTAACCCCGCAAAGCAGGTTTTTATAAACTCCCCAAAGTATCCGCAAATGCTGCGGAACGCGAAGTACATCAGCTATTTCCTGTTTAAACTCTTTATGAATATAGCCACCCCATTCTGTATAGTTGCTATAAACGCGATTACCCAATTGCGGGAAAAGGTTGAAATCAAGATGATCGTGCGAATTAATAAGACCGGGAAAAACGATGGAATCTTCAAAATGAAGCAGAAGTTTATCGTTAGCATTTATGGTTGTCGGGCTTACGCTATCTATTTGATCACGTTCTATACTGATATTTACTATCTGTCCGCTATCAGCCAATCGCACATTACCCAATACCATTTTATTAATTCCGTTTTAAATGGATACCATAAATAATGGGGAATCCATAGTATTTTTCGTAAACATGCATCGCGTTAGCATCGGCATAAAACGGCTTCATACTTTCGTCAATTTTTATTTCTTCCTGCGTTACCAGGTAAAAGTTGTTTTTTAACAGCACTTCCTTAATGGAATAAATAGGGTGAACATAGTTGTGTACGGCCATTAGTGTATTATCATGCGTAAACGTTCTTTTACCACCAAAAGCCAGTGTATGCGGATGGAAATCGGTGATGATGATCTCGCCACCGGGCTTAAGCAAACGGCTCCAGGCTTGTAAAGCTTCTTCAATATCTGCTATATGAGCAACAGTAAGTGTGGATACGATCACATCAAAAGAGGCATCGGGCGTATCGGCAAATAAGTTATCGGTTATTTGGCTAATACTTGCCGATGGGTACTTTTCTTTCAACTTTTTTAGCATTCCGCCCGATACATCAAAACCCGTTAACCCGGCAGGCTGCTTGTTGAATAGGGCAGGCCATTGCCTGCCGGTACCGCAGCCTATATCGGCCACTTGCTTGCCTTTTATTTCTAAACCTTTTAGCAGTGTGGCAAATAGTTTTTCGTCAAGGTGCAGCATCAGGTTACCGGGTTGCATATCATAGTCGGTTGCCCATAGGTCGTATGCTTCTACAGCGTTTTTCTCGGTTACAATATTGGGTGATACCTTGCTTTTAATATAGTTTTTAATAGTAGCCAGCATAGTACGGGTTTTGTACTAATAACGGTAAAAAATGCCCCGTGGTTGCCCGTGGTTTTATTATTAATGCAGGCAACCCCTGCCTGTTATCAAGCGTAATGTATTAAGAATAGTTTAATTGTTGATCTGGGTTTGGAAGCGATGGGGGTAATAGTCCATCGCTTACCGTTAAATACCAACACCGTATGAATAAGATATTACTCTACAATCCAAAAAGCGCCAATGCCAAGTATCGCATACCAAATTCAATACTAAACATAGCGGCATCTGTTGAAGGTAAATATGACTGGGTTATTGTAGACGGTAATTGTGAAGCCGATGCCTGGAAAAAAATCGAAAGCTATTTAAAAACCGGCGAGTTTGGCTATCTCGGCTTTACCGTGATGCCTGGCCCGCAGTTAAAGGAAGCTATCCCTATTTGTAAAACAATTAAACAAAAATATCCGCGCACTACCATGATATGGGGCGGATATTTTCCATCCAATCAGCCAAAAGCGGTTTTAGATTCGGGGTATGTTGATTTTATTATCAACGGCCCCGGCGATAATGCTTTCCCCCGGTTGATAGATGCCCTGGAAAAGCATGAGCCATATGAGTTTATTAAAAACCTGATCTATAAGGTAGATGGCAAAATCACCAAAACGATAAAAGAAGATCTTTTAGACCAGGATGCACTACCACCTTTGCCTTATGATAAACTGGCAACTTTTTATCCTATCCCAAAATACCTGGGTAAAACCTATTTGGGTGAGCATACCATGGCATATCATTCCAGTATTGGCTGCCCCTTTACCTGTTCGTTTTGCGCCGTGGTGCCTATTTATGAGGCCAGGTGGAAGGCTAAATCGGCTAAAGTGGTTTATAAAGATGTAAAGTATATTAAAGATAAATACGGCGCAGATGCCATTGAGTTTCATGATAACAACTTTTTTGTATCAGAAAAGCGGGCTGTAGACTTTGCCAAGCTGATTGAACCCGAAAACATGACCTGGTGGGGCATGGCGCGTATTGATACTATGGATAAGTTTAAGGATAGCTCTTTGGAACAGATTCGCAGATCGGGCTGTAAGTGTATCTTTTTTGGTGCCGAAAGCGGGAACAACGAAGTATTGGAGCAAATGGATAAAGGCGGCACCCAAACCGGCGAGCAGATTCTCCGTTTTGCCGAGCGGTTGAAACAGTTTGATATTATTCCCGAGTATTCATTTGTATTAGGTACTCCCGCGGCAACGCCAGAGAAAGTACAGGCAGGGATTGACTTTGAGATTGATTTTATAAAAAAGGTAAAAGCTATAAATCCCCAAACCGAAATTGTAATATATACCTATACACCGGTGCCCACAGAAGGTTCTGAACTATTTAAACAGGTACAGGAACAAGGCTTTGTATATCCACAAACGCTGGAAGACTGGGTAAGCCCGGCGTGGGAAAATTTCGATCTGCGCAAAAATCCTTTAACACCCTGGTTAACGCCAGAGATGATTGATAAAATAAGAAACTTTGAGACCGTATTGAATGGTGTGTATCCAACCGTTACGGATATTAAGCTAAACGAACTGAAAAAGAGGGCTATCAGGTTTGTATCTATATTGAGGTACAAAACAAACCTATACAAATATCCTTACGAAATAAAACTGCTTCAAAGGCTTTGGGAATACCGCCAGCCAGAGATACAGGGATTTTAATTACCGGATAACACATTTAATATATATGATTGGGCAAACCATATTGCAAACTTTTAAGCGCTACCGTACCCTGCAAACACACAGGATTACGGCATTGCCTATTGTGATATTGATGCCCCACAGCGCCTGTAACTGCCGCTGTGTGATGTGTGATATATGGAAAGACAACAAAAATTTAAAGCAGCTTACCGAAGCTGATATCACCAGCTTATTGGCATCGCTTAAATCGTTAGGTACAAACCAGGTATTGATGTCTGGTGGGGAAGCTTTACTAAATACCAACTTTTTTACCTTATGCCGGATTTTGAAAGGAGCAGGTATTAATGTGGTTTTGCTTACCACCGGCTTATCTATAAAAAGTAATGCCGAAGATATCTTAAAATACGTTAGCGAAGTAATTGTGTCTATTGATGGCGACGAGCCGCTGCACGATGCCATCAGGAACATCCCTAATGCATTTAAAAAGTTGAAGGAGGGAGTTGAGTATATCAAAAAGTTAAACCCCGCATATCGCATTACCGGGCGTACCGTGATCCATCGCCTTAATTACCGTAACTGGCCGGCAATAATTACCGAAGCTAAAAAGATGGGGCTTAACCAGGTTAGTTTTTTACCTGCAGATGTAAGCAGCCATGCTTTTAACCGCCAGCAAGCCTGGGCCGAGCCAAAGCAACACGAGATACTGATCTCAGAAAAGGAACTGCCTGAGCTTTGCGAGATCATCAGCTACCTTTTTAAGGAGTTCAACAACGAATTTCATGATAGTTTTATAGCCGAAAGCAAGGAGAAGATCAGGGATATATACCACTATTACGCTGCTTTTTACGAATTAAATCCATTTCCGTTTAAAAAATGCAATGCGCCTTGGGTATCAACAGTTGTTGAGGCAGATGGTACGGTAAGGCCCTGCTTCTTTTTGGGGTCGATGGGAAATATCAGGGATACATCATTGGCTAATATATTAAACAGCGATGAGGCTATCGCTTTCCGCAGATCATTAAATACATCAACACATCCAACCTGTGTAAAATGTGTTTGTTCGCTTAACCTGTCGCCATTAACGCAGCTATCTTAATTTTATGGAACAGTTGAATAACATCTTATTTACACACTCCTATTTTTTACGGTTCGACCCTAAGCAATGGTCAATAGGGCAGCCATACGCACCACTCGGAACTTTATATGCAGCATCAAACATGCGCTCCAATGGTTACGAGGTATCTTTTTTTGACAATATGTTTTCGCATACCGCGGATGAGATCATCCCGGCCATTGAACAAGCCGAGGCAGGCTTTTTTGTAATTTATGATGATGGCTTTAACTATCTCACCAAAATGTGTCTCACCAATATGCGCGAGGCCGCGTTTAAAATGTGTAAGCTGGCCAAAGCGCGTGGCTGCACCGTAATTGTTTCCAGTTCAGATTCAACAGATCGTTATAAAGAATACTTAAACGAGGGCGCCGATTTTGTAATTATCGGCGAGGCAGAGCAAACGCTGCTCGAACTTACCAACGCTATTAAAAACGGAACTGAAGATGTATCGCAGATACAAGGCCTCTCTTATATAAAAAACGATGCACCCTTTAAAACCCTTGCCCGGCCGGTGCTTAAAGATCTGGACAGTCTGCCATTGCCAGCCTGGGATTTAATAAATATTGAACCTTACCGCGAAAGCTGGGTAAGGCATACAGGCTACTTTTCGATGAATATTGGTACAACCCGTGGCTGCCCGTTTAAATGTAACTGGTGTGCAAAGCCAATTTACGGCAACCGGTATAACTCCCGTAGCCCGGAAAATGTGATAACCGAGTTAAAGCTTTTAAAGGCAATGTTTAACATGGATCATATCTGGTTTTGTGATGATATTTTTGGACTGAAGCCCGGTTGGGTAAAACAGTTTGCCCAACTGGTGAAAAAAGAGGACCTGCAATTCAGGTACAAACTCCAATCACGTGCCGATTTGCTGTTGGATGATGAAGACGTAGCCGCACTGGCCGCATCGGGTTGCGAAAACGTATGGATAGGTGCCGAAAGTGGTTCGCAGAAGGTGCTGGATGCTATGGATAAGGGCACTACTATTGCGCAGATAGCGGTGGCTACGCAACTCATGAAAAAACACGGTATAAAACCCTCATTTTTTATCCAGTTTGGCTACCCTGGCGAAACCAGGGAAGATATCGCCCTTACCATTAATATGATCAATAATCTTTTACCGCATGAAATAGGCATATCTGTTTCGTATCCCTTACCCGGAACTTTGTTTTATGAGAAAGTAAAAGCCGATCTGCAACAAAAAACCAACTGGACAGATTCGGACGAGATGGCGCTGATGTTTAGCAATACTTTTAGCGCGGCATATTACAAGCAGTTGCACCGGTATGTGCATCAGAACTATCATGCACACCTGGCTAAATATAACCTGCTCAACCTACTTAAAAACCCATTTAAGGCCAATATAAAGCGCTTAAGAAAGGCTGCATCATTCATTTATCATGCACCGGCCACCTTAATAGAGGGTTTTAAGCTCCATAAATTAGAAAAAGCAGTATGAGCCAAGTATCTCTCCTAAATAACGAAGCCAATGCTTCAGATGCTTTTAGCAGGCAATCGGTAGTATTTGATAAAATTTATTCGGGCAATACCATTGTAAATTACAAACGGGAAAGGGTAATGGCGCATGTGTTGCAATACCTCAAACCCAATAGCAATATTCTTGAGCTCAATAGCGGGACAGGGGAGGATGCCGTATTTTTTGCACAGCAGGGTCATCATGTGCACGCAACTGATATATCTACCGGCATGCAAAAAGTATTGCGAAAAAAAGCGTTGCCTTATAGCGATCTCATCAGTACCGAGATATGTTCTTTTACCCAGCTCGATCAATTGAAAAGCAAAGGACCTTATGATCATATTTTTTCCAACTTTGGCGGTTTAAATTGCACCGGTGAATTGGAGAAGGTATTGTTATCATTTGATGCGCTGCTAAAACCCGGTGGTAGGGTAACATTAGTTATCATTCCGCCTTTTTGCCTGTGGGAAACATTGCTGATATTTAAAGGAAAGTTTAAAACCGCATTCAGGCGTTTTTTTAGCAGCAAAGGAAGAATTGCCCATATTGAGGGTACTCACTTCAAGTGCTTTTATTATAATTCATCATTCATTATCAATACTTTAAAAAAATCATTTAAAGTTTTAGGAGTGGAGGGACTTTGTACTATAGTGCCTCCGTCATATATCGAAAATTTTGCCGAAAAACACCCTAAGACCTATCATTTTCTTAAAACCCAGGAGAACAAATTAAAAGCAACCTGGCCCTGGAAATACATCGGCGACTACATTATTATCTCGCTGGAGAAGAGATAAGTGGCGGGCATATCCACCTAAACAACGCTAAATTTGCCGGGAATTTCAGTTAGCCACACTGTGTTCACTTTCTATCAATAAAGCGGCCACCTTAGCTTCAAATCTACCAATCAGATTTGATTGAAAGTTGCGGGGATCTGGCTTCGCAAAATGCTTGCCGGTAGTCATGGCCAGCAGTACCCCGTGATCGTTCAGTTTTTTCAATTGCGTTTTCTGTTTCCAGCGACGGGCAGTGATCTTCATAAAAACACCATCCAAAAAATCGCCCAGTTTATTATTCAGTAAAAGCTCAATAAAATTCTTTAAAATATTTATTTCTAACGACTTAGCTGTCGACATCCGCATAATATGATTAGGTAAGTATTTACGTGTCCAGGCATTGGCGGTAAAAAAATCGGCAAAGGTTGTGTCGCCCTGTATAGGTATCAAAGTAACTACCTCTGTGGCGGTATAAATATTTTTCTCAGCAATTTCAAGTCCCTGCTCATCAACATAGTAGTTCATGCAAAAGCAATGTTGCTTGTTAACCAAAAACGTTAATTTTTTAAAGCAATGCATTAGCGTGCGCGCTATCCACAGGCGGTTAGGGGCAGTTATAATAAACAAATCGATATCCGATCTGTCATCGGCATAATTTTTTGACAGTGAACCCGAAATTGCAACACCGCGTACATAAGGAAACTTAATAAGCCAATTGCCCACTTTACGGGCCGTTTGTATCATCTCGGCAGCTTTCTGATTTCCTTTGGTACGGCGCTGTACCAGGTACGGATCGTTTTTTAGCGTATAAAACTTATCAAAACGAAATATAAGCCTACAGCTTATTAAGCAAGCCATCGCCTCATCAAATGTTTGTAGTTCGTACTTTGCAGGTAAAAACAAACAAACTTCTTCCCGTGTGAGCGGATAATTAAATGCATCAAAATATGCCAGGGTTGCTAATATGTTCTTTTTAATTTCTGACACAGTATTGATGGTTGAATGTTGACTAAAAGCGGACCTGATCTGCATATACATTAGTATGACGTTACTGCTAAACTGTTGGTTGCCAAAGCATCTAAATATTCGGACTTTTTATTTTCAACCATTGCGGTTGTACCTTTCAGAGTATCAGAAAACAGGAAGAAGGTAAAAAACAAGCTATAAAACATTACCCCTTTATCTGCATTCAGCACATTTTCTGATAGGGATACTACGGCAATCACCAACATAAAACTGATAAACACCAAATCTTTTCTCCGAAAGGCTGCCCTGAAGCCGTAACCCAATGTGAGTAGATAAACAAGCAACCCCCAAACTCCCGATTTCATTAAAAAGCTTAGATACTGGCTGTGCGAGTTTAACCCGGCAAGAAACGAGCTGTACATTTTTGCCTTAAAAAACGCATCATGTAATAAAGCGTCTTCAGACCCAGAACCATGCCCCATAAGTGGCTTTTGTTTTATCAGATTGAAAACCACATGCCAGCGTGCCAGCCGGGGATCGGTACTCTCGCCGGGCTTTGCTACCGACAAATCGTCTTTTAAACTGGTTATATAACGCGTTCTGAACGAAGACACGCTTAAAACCATAACAAAAGCCAAAGCCGACAACGTGAAACCGGCCAATATAAACTTTATCCTGCTTTTGCCTTTGAACAGGCAATACGGTAGTATCAAATTAATGATAATAAACAAAACTGCTAAGATTGATTTTGAGCTTAACTGAATTAAACCGGCTAACAATATAAAGCTGCAAACGCTATAAAACACTTTAATTAATGGCGATACAGGCTTAAATAAAAGCGTTAGCAGATATACCAGGGCAATTACCAATTGAAACGAAAAGAAAGTAGCATGCATATCAATAGGCTCCGAAAAGTTATGATTGGTAAATGCCGGCGATAAAATAGTTTTAAGCGGTAAATGATAGTGGTTAATAGTAACAATAGCATCGGCGTACAGGTAAACTATGGTTGCCGTACACACAAAAGCAAAGGCCAGTAAAAAATTGGCGCGGTACTTTTTAATATCAAGATCATTAAGCGAAAATACAAGGGGGAATAGCAAAACAGGCAGGCGCAATGTCCATTCATTGAAGGCCTCGGGGCGATATTCCGTGTATACCGTAGCTATCAGCGTAACAAAAAAGGCAGATTGCAATACCGCAGTTTTTATAGTAAAAACAGCCTTCAGTTTTTCTTTTTGCACATGAATAAGTGTATGCGCTATAAAACTAATAAGTATAATATGGCTGTAAAACCTATCAAACGGCAGGCTGGCCATCAACAGCATCATATGATAATAACTTACCTTATTGGCATTATTATCGTTTATCAGCAACAACTGTTTCATGGTTTTTATGTTTATAGCTTTCTATGATAAATTCTTCATACCTATCAATCACCCGCTCCCAATTAAACTGATCCTGAATTTTGTGGAGGTTATTCATCACCATCTTTTTTTCAAAATCCTCACGCTGAACGTTCTCTACCAGGTGGGTAACTTCTGTAGCATTTGAAAAATAAAAAGCATCCGTATTAAGTACCGATTTATTAAAAGGGTTATTGTGTGCCGCTATCAATGCCTCACTGGCCATGGCCTCTAATAACGATGGGTTTGTGCCGCCAACACTATGTCCGTGAAAATACAGGTAGGAGTTATTTTGTAACGACCTTACTTTGGGTGTATCAAAAATTGCCCCTCTAAACTGGATGCGCTCATCGTTGGCAAATTTGTTGGTGATAAATTTACCAAAGCGATTACTGGTATCGCCCAAAACTTTAAATGTTTTGCCCGAGTTGCTTTTATTAAAACCCTCCAAAATGGCTTCTATGTTGTTTTCGGGTTCCATACGCGCCATCAGTAA
Organism: Mucilaginibacter cryoferens; assembly: GCF_014205845.1. GTDB lineage: Bacteria > Bacteroidota > Bacteroidia > Sphingobacteriales > Sphingobacteriaceae > Mucilaginibacter. The sequence goes on along the minus strand of NZ_JACHCR010000017.1, from coordinate 98,042 downwards.
AAAATAATCCTCTTTAAGCGCTTCGGTTACATCGTATTGTTCGCGTTCAAGCTCAGTAAAAACATCTGCACCATAGGGTATATATTTACTGTTGATATTGTATTTATCCCTCAGGTATGATTTTATAACCTTCGAGTCGGCCACGTAATAGTCGCTGTACTTTACCGCTAATTTTTCGGCATATTTCAAAAACTGCTGTACCGGTTTCGAATACTTAGACCGCTTCCACTCCATACCGTCCATATTGGTAATAATGGTACTGTTTTTAGGGTAAAGCTGCCCCCAAACCGAGCTGCTGGTATAACCCATTATCAGCACCACATCAAAATTTCTTTTACGGGCATCTAAAAAACAGTTCATATCATATACAAACTGCCCGGCGGTACCCACCAGGTATTCTGGATCGTAGCAATGCCTTATTTGCACACCATTCCAGCTATCCTGTGTGTATGGATGATTATGCGAATTATAAACGGTTACCGAGTGGCCGCGTTTTACCAACCCTGCAGATACATATTCTGAGATATGCTCAAATCCACCGTAATAGTTGGGAATGCCCCTGGTTCCTAAAATAGCTATGCGTAGTTTCATGTTATAATACAGATTGATATGCCTTTAACGTTTGTGTAGCCGCCTGTTTCCAGGTATATTTTTGAAGTATCTTATGTCGTAAATGTTCGTTAACCGGGGCCAGACTTGCTTTTTCTATAGCCGCAAATATGCTTTGTGGCGATGCCGGACTACAGTAAAAGGCATCATCACCAAAATATTCCCTTACATCGCCCTTATCGCTTATCACCAGATTGCAGCCCATCAGCGCGGCTTCTATAGAGCTAAGGCCCGTGGTTTCAAACCAACTGGGCAATACATGCACCTTTGCCCGCGAATAGTATTTTACCAGCTCGTATTGAGGCATCTGCTCAACAAAAATGATATTGCCGGCGGCGGTATCACGGCATTCCTGGTAATAGGCAGCCTGGTTAGGGGCATGTGTACCAATAAGCAACAGGCGGTATGGCGTGTTATTTAATGCTTTTATCAGGTTTAGCTGGTTTTTTATCCCCTCTATCCGCGCAGCACAAATCACCAGTTTATCATCCTTAATCACTGATACATTGTATTTAAATAAGTGCTGATCGGTACCATTAGGCACCACCATGTGCTTCACTTCTCCGGGATAATTATTTAACACCCGGCGATACTCTGATTGCGAATTAGGCAAAATCATGGCCGCACGGCTCAAAATATCTATTATGCTTTTGCGCTGCCCTTTCCAGGTATAAGCCATGCTGGCCATACTATCCCTGCCAAGCAGGTAACGCGCAATGGTTTTAACATATTCCACACCGTCGGCCGGTAAAAACCTGAACAACCTGCCTAAACCTTTACGATGATGCTTATCGTACTCGCTGTAATTACATAAAATGGTAGAGATAACGTAGGGCGTTTTAGTTTGATAGCTGTGATACAAGATATCGGCAGGGCGACTAAGGTTAAAAAAATGCAGCAGATCATAACTATTATAATTGATGGTTTCGTTTGCCAGTTTTATTTCGGCGGTAATACCCATAAATGTAAGGTGCCGGGCTGTTTGCACAGCCTGTACCGTATCGCCGCCAGGTACGGTGTACAATGTTGACCGGGTAATGAATGCTACTTTCATACAGTGGCCCCTCCCGAAATCAATTTGTGCAGCCAGGTTATCATCCGCTCTGGTAAATAACTAACGGTGTATAACAGGTAATTATCCAACCTTAGCGGTGAGATACGAATAGCCCGTGCTACACTTAGGCGGGCCTTAGCTGGCTGAAAGTTATTGAGCAGCAATTTTTTGCCACAAAGAGCATAATATGAGCCTTGCTTAACTTTGGCAGAATATTGTTTTTCGCCAATCTCTGCCAGTAAACTACCTTCTTGTTTAGTTATGGTACGGTTTTTAAGCGAAGTATATTTAATATCCCTGAATTTACGAGGGCGCCACTTTTCGTCAATGGTGACCGATTCGGGGTTGAGCCTTACTTTAATCAATGGCTGCGCAAGGTTACATGCCTTCTGATCTTTAAGGATGTTGACCCATAAAAAATGGTCTTCAAAAGTATAGGCATGCCCGTTATATCCACCTTTACTGATAACCATGTCCTTTTTATAAAAAACGGAGGAGTGTATAAACGGGCAAACGGAGTATTTAAGTTGTTGAATTTCGTCGTTATTAAAGGCTGGCGGTTTGTGGGTAAATAAAAAGCGCCCATCCATATCAATATAATCTGCCGCCGAGCCTACAACACTGTATTCGGGATTGGCCGTCATAAAATCGTATTGCTGTTGCAGCCGTTCGGGATAGCAGATATCATCGGCATCAAAACGGGCTATAAATGGCGCACGCGCATATTTCAGCCCATTATTAAGTGCATGGGCAATGCCTTGGTTATTGTGGTATATGAGTACAATACGCGGATCATCAAATGAACAAATCACCTCAACAGTATCGTCTGTTGAGCCGTCATTTACTATCAGCAATTCAAAATCTGTAAACGTTTGTTCCAATACCGATTCGATAGCATCGCCAATATATTTACCTGCGTTATAGGCAGGCATTAAAACCGTTATTTTGGGAATATCAAACCTCATTGCTTAACGGTTTTAAGAGGTTGGTTTTCTTTTATATTAAGCAGCAGCAACAGTTCAAAAAACACCATTACAGAAAGCTGCTCAAACCAGTATTCGATAAAAAAAGCGGCCAGCATTAAAAGCAAAACGGGCAGGCCATAGGTTAATGTTTTGTACTGCTTTGCAAAAAAACCGAGATAGTAAATTACAAATGCCAGCAAGCCGATAAGCCCATACTCGGCCAATAACTGATCGTACACAGAAAATGGGCTGTTGGTTAACGAATGATAGCCCGCCCTTTTGCTGAAATAGTTGAGGTACAGATCGAGGTGGTTCACCATAAAATCATGACTGATGTAAATAAATTGATGCGGGTAGCCTCCCGCAAAACCCAGCCCCGTAGCTCGGAATGCCAGTTTCGATGAAAAATTACCGACACCAATGCCGGCAATTGCCCTGTTTAAGTGGGTGCGCAAAAATCTAGTTGTTTGTAAAAATCCTATCACTTTACCGGGGGTATCCACCCTTGGCGTAAGTATCTCTTTACCAGAAATTGGCAGGTATTTTTTATGTGTATCTATAAACCGGGCAAGCTGTATTTCCCCGCGAGGTGTTTGTGTACTGCTTTGATAGGCAGGCGAATTTATATTGGCACCTTTTATGGCTATCCGGCCGCCTTCTTTTACATAAACAGTATCTACCGGTTTGGCAATAATCGATCTTTTTGGGGGATGAGCAGCGGCATAAGCATCGTCTATAAATATTGTAGCCGCTTTTTGCTTCAGCTCGTCGGGGGTTAAGATACTATCGGGCTTTAATCTGATGGGAGTATAGTCCCATACCGAGGGCTTCGGTGCCGATGGGTCCTTATGCAATAAAATCTTGATAGTATCTGTGGTGTATTTATTGTTTTGAGGCGATATTTTGGCCATAAAAACACCAAGAAAAACAAGACAAACCACGACGAGGCTTTTTTGGAAGCGATCTGTCCGGAACACAAAAAGCAGAAGGAATATAAGCAGGATAACAATATTGATAAAATTGCTGCCGGTAAGTAGCATTGTCGCCATACAAACCAAAAGCATAGGGGCGTTTTTCCTGGTCAGAAAATAAATTACGCCAAATGCGCTCAAAACGGCATTGGTAGTTGAGGTATCAAATGTAACCCCTTTTACATAGTCGCCGGTACTGATAAAATATTTTTGAAGCTGGCCCTGGTAAGTATAGGGGTTGATGGCATGGCTATCTAAAAATATAACAGCCAGGTTACCTAAAGAAAATAAGGCATTTATAATAAAAAAAACAAGAATAGTTTGGTGAATAACAGCAGGTTGATTTTGCTCAACCGCGAGTTTAACCTGATGAACCGCCAGGATACAGAGTATCCAAAAACCAATACCGGTTAAAAGCACAACCGTATAATTGAGATCGGTATAGCTTTTGCCAATAAACCAGTTGATAATTGCTATAGCCATCATCAATAGGTAAAAAAGTGGCAGCCGTGAGTTTTTAAGGCTAAAGCCGAATTTAAAGTTGAATTGCAGTAACGTAAACAAAATAATAACCGGGAACTTAATTTCCAACTTTACATTTAAAAATAAAAGCAGGAAGACAAGAAGTTTCCAATCTATCTTTTTCTTTAACTTATTAATGTAAAAAATTGCGCTGCTAACCAACATCATCCGGTGTTTCTTTAAAGTCAATACGACCTAAAAATTGGATTGGTTGCCTGTGTGAGGTGTGAAATGGGTTTATTTCACCAATTCAGTATCCTGATTAAACCCTGGCGATCATCCCGCCTGATTTGCCTGGTGAGCAATAAAGAAAGGCAGTAAAAAACGACCGAAACCACACCTGCTAACCATAGGTTTTGAAATAGGCTTTTAGCCAGCAAACCGCTTAGTAAAGCGCATAAAATGCAGATAACTGCCGTATAAAAAATCCCTTTAAGTGCGATAAGTTCATTTTTTGAGCAGTAAAAAACCGTCTGTGCCACACATGCCAACAGAAAGGCAATAGCGGCCCCCTCATTTTTATAAATAGGTATCAGTACCAGGTCGCCAAACACATTTATACCGAAAGTGAGCAAGAAGGATTGAAAGATCATTTTGAGCCTGTTTTGTACAAAGAAAATAGTCCACAAATAATTATTGAGGTATAGCAGAGGAAGGCAAAGTGATAGTATAAATATGGTAGTAGTATTAATCGCCCCGTATTTGCCGTGTGTAACCATATCAATTATGGGATTCCAGCATAGGTTTAACAGCAAGCCGGTAAAGGCTGCAACGATGATCTCGGCCCTGATGAGTAATTTAAGATCTTCCTTTTCATGAGCATTTGTTTTAAACAGTTTGGTAAACCTTGGGATTAATAACGGCGCAACGGCCAGTAAAGGAAGCGTTGAGATCTCGAATATTTTATAGGCAAAACTGTATTCGGCCAATTTTACTGCCGATACCATGAAGCCGATGAACAGCCAATCGAACCGGGCAAGCGCCGAAGTGATGAGCACTACACCAACCTGTGGCAGCGATTCGCGCAACAACCGGATATATGGCGCTTTTTGAAACCGTGGAATTACGGGGACTTTGATATACCGCCTGAAAAGAAAAATGCACATTGTAAGTTCCAGTACATCGCCAACAATAAAAATCCAAACAATGTTGTAAATGCTTACCTGGTGTAAAAAAGCAAGCACAACTAGTGCTGTACCCCTTGCTACATTTGAGGCTATCAACATATAGGAGAGGAGCTTAAATCGCTCCATGCCGCTTGTAACCTGCTTTAATGGGGTTGAGAAAAATATCATCAACTTGCCGGCACCGATTAACAATATCAGCCAGTATACTTCACTGTTGTGAGCAAAAAACAACCTGCCAAGTAACAAGATGCTGTAAAACAATACTCCGGTAAAAATTACATGAAACGCATAAAGTGATAGTAAGGTTTGGGCATTATCACCATGAGCTACTTTTTTTATGATAACCTGATCTATACCAAAAGAAAGGATGTTAAATATGGAAAGCAATACAGCTAAAGCGAGGTTGATTTGCCCAAAGCTGTTTTTATCGAGATTTACCGAAAGAACATAGAAAATTAGTACCCCAAACAACTGGTTAATAACAAGCTGTAGCGTGTTTGCAGATAGGTTATGTGCCAGCTTCTTTTTCATGAATAAACCCGCAGTTTATTCAACACGTGCTTCAGTTTTAAACTTGTAGGCCATAACGGATACATCATGCTGGTATACTGACTTTTGCCCCAGGGTTTCTGTGGCCTTACTAAGATAATGATATTTTAACCATGTATTTATAAAAGCCATTCTGGCAATTATAAAACCCTCTTTACCATCTAAAAAGCCCAATAAAAACAGGTATATTTTTACAAAATGAAATACCGGCGCCAAGTATAACTTTACAAAGTTTGCTTTCCTGCCAATTTTAAGGTATTTCATGGCGCTTAGTTGTGCGTAATGAATTGTTTTTGCCTGGTGCTCCTGCTTGTTTTTTACCGAATAGTGATGCAGGCAGCCCTCCAGTTTTTTCACTTCGGCATTTTTAGGCAATAACAAGGTTTCGTGCACTGGTGTTTCATTCCATTTTACATGAACACGGCTAAACAGGCGAATGTGATGATCGCGCCCCCAGTTGCCAAACCGTATAAGTTTACTGCCAAAATATGTTTTGAATTGGATGTCATAAACTGCTCGCTCGTCGTCTGGTTTTAATGCGGCAATAGATCGTAAAAGGGTTTCATCGGGTACCTCGTCACCGTCGATGCTCAGTATCCAGTTATAACGGGCCAGTTGAATGCCTTTGTTTTTATTGGCGCCATAGCCACTCCAGCTTTTTTGATGTACCCGGCACCCGAAAGCCTGGGCAATATTTATAGTTTCATCGGTACTACCATTATCAATTACAATAATATCATTGCTGATCTGTTGTAGCATGGGGATGCTTTTGGCAAGTATTTCAGCTTCGTTCTGGGTGATAATAACAACAGAAATTGGTACCATGTAGCCGTAAAATTATTGGGTGTAAGTAGCTTTATTAATGCAAAGTAGCAGGCCTCTATTAATTATATCGTTTGTTTTGCGCAAAGGGTTGCTTGTAAAACCAAAACTTATTTCAATCAATACCTGTTAGCCTGGTATATTACTTCATTTTATATAAATACATTTACTGTATGAAAGCTGCAATTAAGGCAATTGTTACCGGCGCAACCGGCATGGTAGGTGAGGGGCTGATGCACGAATGCTTGCAAAACCCTGATGTTGAACACGTTTTGGTAATTAACCGGAAGCCATCCGGCGTTTCGCATCCCAAATTAAAAGAGATCATCCACGGTGATTTTTTTGATCTTTCGGCCATAAAAGATCAGTTGGCCGGGTACAAAGCTTGTTTCTTTTGCCTCGGTGTAACATCTGTAGGTAAAAAGGCTGATGAGTATTATAAGCTTACTTACACACTCACCATGCACATGGCCGAAACCCTGGTAGTACTAAATCCCGACATGACCTTCTGTTACATATCTGGTGCCGGTACCGATAGTAATGAGAAAGGTAATGGCTGGGCCGCGGTAAAAGGCAAAACAGAAAACGACCTGATGAAACTCCCTTTTAAACAGGTTTACGCTTTTAGGCCCGGTTTTATCAAGCCAATAAAGGGGTTATCAAACGCTCATAGCTTTTATAAATATGTAAACTGGCTGTTCCCTATAGGGCGTGCCCTTTATCCCGGTGGCTTTTGCACTTTACAGGAACTGGCTGCGGCCATGATGCTTGTAGTAAATAAACCTTATGATAAAAAAGTGATTGAAGGCAAGGATATCATAGCGCTGGCAAAATAGATGGGGTATTAGGGTTATAAAAGAGTATCTTTAACAACATGCCTGCATCTGCCGGATAACATGTTAAATCCCCCTAATTGGAAATAACCTACAATTGCCTCATTGATAGCTTTATTAACGACCAGGTTGGCATAGCCGATCATTTTTTAAGCGATAAACTGGCCGCGGCTCTTAAACAAAATTTGCTTTCGCTCTTACTGCAAAAGCAGTTATTCTCTGCCGGTACCGGAAATGGAAATGCTGCGGTGAATAATCAATTAGTGCGGGGAGATAGCATCTACTGGCTCGATAGAGAACATGGCACGCCTTGCGAAAATGACTTTTTTGATCTGATGGATGGCTTTGTAAGCTATCTCAACAAAACCTGCTACACTGGCATTACTGGCTACGAGTTTCATTACACCTTATATGAAAAGGGTACATTCTACAAAAAACACCTGGATCAGTTTCAGAATAATGATAGTCGCAAATATTCGATGATTATGTACCTCAATGCAGATTGGGAAGCGGCGGATGGCGGAGAGTTACGTATACATCATGTTAATCATCAGCAAAATATAAACCCCGAAAATGGCCGCGCCGTATTTTTTAAAAGTAACGAACTTGTTCACGAGGTTTTGTGCACTCAAAAACAAAGAATGAGTATAACCGGGTGGTTAAAGGTCAATTAATAACTCGTTGCTTCAAATAACAAACAAGTCCAAATTGGTCTCGTTTGTTATAACTAATAGGAGATATCTTTTCTTTTGATTTTTATCGGCGTGAGCCAACGGTCCAGTTTACACCCACAGCAACTCCGGTTGATTTAAGATCTACCTTGCCGTTGCCAATACCGGTAACTGGTAATTTCATATACGGTTGCACCACCAGGCCAAATTTTGAATTTACCCGCCGTTGGTAATTAGCGTTAATATTAATTACACTAAACAGGTGTGTATTTTGATTTCGCACCTCAAGGTTAGAGGGCTCCAAACCGCTTTGGGCCGAGTAGTTAAACTGGTAATTCTCTTTCAACATAAAATAGGAGGACAGGCCGGTACCTAAGGATATGGCATTTCTTCCCTTTGAATATAGTTGGTAGCTTATATTTAAAGGAATATCCAGCACTTTACAATTTGCCTGGATATTTACAGGGGACACGGTTGGGCTGTATGATGAGGTATAACTGCCCATATCTGTTGAGTATGGTTTTATTGCATAAGAAGCTCCTGTACTGATGGTGAATTTTTTAGTTACCCGTAACGAAAGTTGTAATCCATAATTAGTACCCGTTTGGCTATGGCCAAATGAATTAACGGCATTTGCATCAGAAGCTGCCAATACACTTATAGAAAACTGTGGCCTGTATTTTATAGCCGATGATTTTATGGCCGCCATTTCTACTTTAGCCTTTTGTTCGGCTGCTGAATGATCTGGAGTATCCGGAGTTTGGGTTGAGGCAATATTACTTTGTGATTTGTTATTTGACGATGCTAACTGATTTTTACCATTAGACGTATCAACACCTGATATTACATTATGACTATTTGATAATTTAGTACCTGTTGCTGCAAGATTATTGGTTGCGTTATCATCTAATTTTTCATCAGTTGATTTAACAACCTTTGCCAAATTAGCAGAGCTATTATTTGCAGCCAGACTATTAGCCTTACGGTAAAAGGTATCTTTTTTAGTATTGGTAACTAAAGGAGCTACATTGTTATAAGACAGTACATTTTGGGTAGCAGACTTTTGCTGTTGTGCTCTGTTAGTGCTTCCAAAGCTTTCCGGCTGAACCGACGCTGGATTAGCGGGAGCCTTAACCGGGTTACCGGCTTGATCAACAGCTGGTTTAGGTTGCGTTTTTGTATTTTTGCTGTGTAAGTTTGTAATTGCAGGATCTGTTTTATCGTTGTTACTATAAAAATATAGGCCAATAGCCAGCAGCAACAACGCGGCTATGCCAGAGGCAAAATAAATTATACGAAACGGTATTACCTTTTTGCCGGCTTGCTTATCCAGCAACTGTTCCATTGATTCCCAATCCTCCTCACGAAAAGCAAAATGATCTCTAGAGCCGGATACACCGTCTTTAAATAATCGATCTAATTTATTTTCGTTCTTCTCTTTCATTTCATTATTAATTCAATCAAAACAGACATACTGATGCTGATAGTACCTATAGCAACAATAGTATGCTGGCCGCTCCCCGAACCTGCATCCGGTAACCGCCCCGAATTGATTACCATGTTTTTTAATTTATCTCTCGCTTTAAACAAATTTGATTTTGAGGTGCCGGTACTGATATTAAGTTTAGTAGCTATCTCCTCGTGCGAAAAACCCTCAATAGCAAACAAGTTAAACACCGTTCGGTAAGCGTTTGGTAATTGTTGTACCATTCCAATAAGGTCGTCGTAATTCAATTTTTGATCGGGCAGATCATTATGCCCTATATCTTCGGCGGCATCCAGATCATCAGTGAGCGAAAGCTTTAGGTTACTGCGATAATAATCGACCGAGGTATTCATCATTATACGGCCAACCCAGGCTATAAATGGCCTGCTGGTATCATATTTTTGCAAATTGGTAAACACTTTTAAAAAGCCCTGGTTCATGATCTCCGCAGCCTCGTACCTGTTACCGGCATACCGCAGGCATATACTCATAGCAAAGCCATAAAACGCCTTATAAAGCATTTTTTGGTCTTTTCTATTTTGCTGTAAACAGCCTGCAATCAATTGTTGTAGTTCTGCTTCTCCCATATACGCGGGCTTGTACCTTGGTAAATTGTCCTTATCTGCCATTAACACGGTATAAAGACTTAAAAGGTTGCCTGTTAATTTACCTTTTTTTGAAAATATATAACCATTTTAGCTTTAACCATTTTGGCTATTGCATTTACTTCAAAAGTATCAAACCCAGCTAACCTTATTCTTCCTCTTCATTCATGTCAATCATCGTCCAGTTATCCTGCACTGCTTTTGGGCCGCCGTTATATTTTAACGTGATCTGAAAATTAGTTTTTAGTTTATCGCCTTTTTCATCAATAGAAGTAACATATGATTTAATAACAAATACCGAATCGGATTTTTTTGCAAACTGGTAACGCTCTTCGGCAAATGCCAGGTTGCCCGATTTTATGGTAGGTCCAATAAATTGCTTAGCCACCTGGTAGGCATCGTCGCTATTGGGGAACATGGTAAACGTAAGCATATCAGACGAACCACCAGAGGTGGCAAATTTTACCATTACCGCTATAAAAATAATGCCGATAACAATTAACATCCATACACCTGTCATGGCTGTCTTTTTTTTGTGCTGCTTATCTTTTAAATAAGACTGTTCTGGCCGTGGCTTGTGATAGATCCGCTCCATCTATTGAGGTTAAATAACTGATAAACCGACATTCAAAATATCGACAAAAAATTACTGATCACATTGCAAATGTATAATTTGCAACCAAGCCATTAAACGCAAAACTTAATAAAATAGTTACGGACTAAAGCACATACAGATAGCGCTAAACATTTAGTAGTAAAAACTATTTTAAGTTACCAAAAAACAAATAGGCGATAAATATGGCGGTTATAATACCGGCAGCATCGGCAATTAACCCGGCAGGAATGGCATAACGAGATTTTTTGATGCCCACCGTACCAAAATACAATGCCACTATATAAAATGTGGTATCGGCAGATCCATTGAAGATGCTCCCTAAATGCCCGGCAAAGCTATCGGGACCAAAAGTTTTCATTACATCTATCATCATGGCCTTTGAGCCAGAGCCGCTTAATGGTTTCATATAAGCAACGGGCATGGCATCTACAAAGCGCGTATCTAAACTTGCTTTTGTGCACAGCCAACGCAATCCTTCGTTCATATAATCTAAAGCACCGCAACTCCTAAATACACTAATACCTACCAGCATAGCAACCAGGTAGGGGATTATCTTCACCGAAGTTTCGAAACCGCTTTTTGCGCCTTCTACAAAAACATCAAAAACATTTATTTTTTTTACCAGGCCACCTATTATAAAAACTACAGGGATAAAGAAAAGTAAAAAGTTGCTTACCACTTTAGAAACTATACTTATTTGCTCATGAGAGAGGTGCGTAGTGAAATACCAAACCACCAGTGTTATAAAAGCGGTTACGCCGCCAAGCCAGGCAATAATAACCCTGTCCCAAAGATTGATTTTTTGTTTTACCGCTACAACCAGCAGGCCCACTACGGTAGCTACATAGGTTGCAATAACGCATGGTAAAAATATATCGGCAGGATCTTTAGCGTTTAAAATAGCACGTTGCGCAATGATGGTTACCGGTAACATTTGCAGCCCCGAGGTGTGCAGCACCAAAAACATGATCTGCGCGTTCGACGCGGTATCCTTATCCTCATTTAACTCCTGCAAACTGCCCATCGCTTTAAGGCCAAGCGGCGTTGCGGCATTATCTAACCCAAGCAAATTGGCCGAAAAATTCATGAGCATTTGGCCTACAGCCGGATGCTTCTTAGGCACATCTGGAAACAGGCGACTAAAAAACGGCCCAACAATGCGCGATAAAAAATTGATTGCACCGGCTTTTTCGCCCACGTTTAAAATGCCCAGCCAAAACGCCATAGCCCCAACCAACGGTAAGGCTATGTCCATTACTGATGATTTTGAGGAGTTAAAAATACCATCTACCAGCAGTTTAAATGCTTCTACGTCGCCAAAAAAAATGAGTTTTATAAGAGCAACAACAAAAGCTACCAGGAAAAATGCTATCCAGATGTAATTAAGGGCCATAAATATGTTTCAGGCTTTGAAGTTAATGGTTTTGTAATTTAATATGAAATAACAATCTTTAAATACTCATTTTAACAACGCCCCATGACAGCACCTTCGGCCATTTTAAATAAAGCTATAACTGATTTTTTGCAAACCACATCGCAGGATGATAACTGGGATCTAAAGCCTTCGGCCGATAAGTGGTCTAAAAAAGAGATCATTGGCCATTTAATTGATAGCGCCCAGATAAACCTGCAGCGTTTTGTGCGCTGTACTTATGAAGAAAACTTTAAGCTGGTTTACGATCAGAATAAATACGTTTCGGTACAGCATTATCAGGATGTTGCGATTAAGGAACTATTGGACCTGTGGATTTTACTAAACCGACAAATCATCAGGGTTTGGGAAAATTATCCTGCTGATAGGTTAACCACACGTTGCGATAACAGTAAATTAGAACCTAATTTACAAACAGTAGAGTGGCTGGCCAATGATTATGTTGAACACCTGGTGCATCACCTAAGAACTATTTAATTAAATGGCAGGATACTCTGGTACGCCACTGGCCAAAAAGCTGGGCATAAAAAACGGTGCCAAAGTAATGTTGATTAACGCTCCTGATTATTACACGCAATTATTTACCGATATGCCTGCCGGGGTGCATTTTATTGACGACGCCGACGTTGAAAAAGATGTGATCCATTTTTTCACCAAACAAAGTAATGAATACCTAACCAGGCTTCCACAATTGATAGGCCAAATAACACAGAACGGAATGATATGGGTATCGTGGCCTAAAAAATCATCCAAAGTACCAACTGATATTACCGAGCATATTATCCGTAATTTTGCGATAGAAATTGGCCTGGTAGATATAAAAGTTTGCGCCGTTGACCAAATATGGTCGGGTTTAAAATTAGTTATCCCTGTAAAAAGCAGAAAATCAACGAGGTAAAACTTTTTTGGTAATTGCAGCGTAAACAATGGCAAGCTAACTTTAGCAAGCGCTTACAATTACCTAACTTAGCATTATTATAAACTACAATACTATGTCTACAATAGAACTTAAACGTGTACATGGCGATTTCGGCTTTGAGGCCGTAGATTCCATGGGACACACTGTAAAAATGGATAGCAGCCCCGAAAGTGGTGGCGAAGATTTTGGCATACGCCCAATGCAAATGCTGTTAATGGGCCTTGCAGGCTGTTCGGCAATTGACGTTATCAGCATATTAAAAAAACAGCGACAAGAAGTTAAGGACTATAAAATGGTAGTTAACGGCGAGCGTGAGGCTGGTAAAGAGCCTTCTTTATGGCAGGAGATTGATATCGAATTTCATTTATACGGCGATATTGACGAAGATAAAGCTGCACGCGCGGTAGAACTATCATTAAATAAATATTGCTCGGTAGCAGCCACACTTGGTAAAGCCGGTGCCGATATCAAATCGAAGGTGTTTGTACACCCCGCAGTAACAATATAATCTCATCATTTTCACATAAAAAAATGGCCTGAGCGATTTTTCGCCCGGGCCATTTTTTTGGCAACTTTTGTTTTCTCGTAATACTCTTTCTTTTCGCTTTGCCTCCATTTTTAATATTAATGGTAATCTCTTGCGACGCAGCATTCATTTAGCTTCAATTTAACCGCATCCATCGGGTTCAGCGTTCGCCTTTATTTTCATTTTGTTCATTTTAATATATTTCTTTGATATATTAAAAACATTTAGTATATTATTATAACATATCATAATACAACTAAAATAGTTTAATATCAACATTCACATTAAACTACAAAATACTGACATACAATTTGTTCAATACGTAAATCTTTATTCAAACTAACGGTAGAGTTCTAAGATTATATATAACATTAAAGGTATAATTGTATATAACAGCAAACAAAATACTTAAGCATATTTATATGAAACCAAATCTTAAAAAAACCACGCTATTTTTAATGGGGGTTTTCGCCGGCAGCTTACTATATGCCCAAACTCCAGACTCCGCCGCCACAAAAGATTATGTACCGCCATTTTCGGGTGGCAAAATGCTAAACACCTGGTCTGTTGGTGTTAGCGGTGGACTAATGACCATGTACAATATTTTAAGTTCCAACCATTTATCTGATTTCACTAATCCAAAATCAAACTTTGGATATGGCTTATATGTTAAAAAACAGTTTTTACCTGCATTGGGCATACAGGCAGATTTTTTGCGTGGCAAGCTATCCGGAACAGGTGCCCAGCCCGATGTTACAAATCCGCTAACATCATACAGTACACAAATTAACTGGGGAGGAAGCATTAGTGCTTACTTAACATTTGCCAATATTAATTGGAGAAGCGCCAGGCCTGTTGTACAACCATACCTGATGTTTGGCGGTGGTATTATAAACTACACACCGGTAATACAACATACCGGTGGCCCGGATATTCCGTTTAAAGATCACAATGGAACTCATTCCATATATGAAACCTATATTCCGGTAGGGGTTGGTGCCAAGTTTAACGTAACAAATAACTTGAGTATCGACCTCGGCTATCAGATTAACTTTGTTAATGCCGACAACGTGGATGGCTATAACCACGGATCAAACAATGATAAATTCTCTTATTTGCACCTTGGTTTAGAATGGGCCTTCGGCAGTTCTAAAAAGCCTCAGATGGCTACACATAACCCGGTATCATCTTTACGTACCGAATATCTGAACGGAGATCTGGCCAACAAAGCCGCCTTGCAATCAGAGATTGATGCACAGAAGGCCAAAGATGATCAAATAAAAAACGATTTAGCCAATACCAATGCACAGTTGGCTAAACTCAGTATTGACAGCGATAACGATGGGGTGGTGGATGCTAATGACAAATGCCCCAATACTCCGGCAGGTACTAAGGTAGATGGCTCAGGCTGCCCCCTTGTACTTGTGGTTACTGAAGAAGATAAAAAGGTTTTAAAAGATGCTATCAAAAATCTGGAGTTTGATTTTGGCAAGGCAACGTTAAGATCAGCTTCGCTGCCAAGCCTCGATAATGTTGCCCAATTGATGACAGGCAAAAATTTCAGCTTAAAATTGGGAGGCCATACAGATAGCAGGGGTTCTGCCAATCTGAACATGATACTATCAAAAGCACGTGCCGAATCGATAAAAGCTTACCTGGTAAGCAAAGGCGTTAATGCATCACGTATTGAAGCAGTTGGATATGGCCAAACCCAACCTATTGCATCAAACAAAACCGATAAAGGCCGCCAGATAAACAGAAGGGTAGAGTTTACATTATATTAATTGGGTTAGATTGGTTTAAATGCAAAAACCGCCCGGTTTGGGCGGCTTTTGCTATTTAATACCTTATTTAATTTACTTCAAAGCGAAATTTATTCTCCTTCAAAAAAATCTATTAAGCCCCCAAAATAGGTATAGGTCCATCCTTCGGTAATATCTTCAAAATCCTCATCAGGGATATTGGTATGTCTTAATTCGGCAGAAGTACCATCTTTATCAGGATGCAATTTGATGGTCACTATCGAATCATCAGATTTACCTTCAAAATACCATTGCTGTACAATTTTTTTGCCGGGCTCAAACTCAATGTTTTTACCCAGGATGCTACCATCCCACATAGAAAACTCCGAACCTGGTTCGGTACTCATTTCCGCCACTTCGCCTGTCCACAATTCGATGGTTATAGGATTGGTAAGGGCTATATAAATTTCATCGGGCGTAGCCGGTATACTGTAGTATTTTTTAAAATCTTTCACCTGCGCAATTTAGTAACATTTTTTAAACGTTTACAGGCCCAATAGGTAATACAACTCGTCCATAAACTTCGTTTAATACGTTTGCTATACCTGTGTATATCGCCGATGCTCCACAAATAATACCTTCATAACCAGCTAAATGCTTAATGGTAGTATTGCCGGTAGCATCGCCTGCAACTAATAAAAAGAAAAGTATGGTTAATGAGGCAAATACAAATTGTAAAGCCCTGTTCAATTTTAGGGTGCCAAAAAATAACAAGAAAGTGAATACTCCCCAGATACCCAGATAGGCGCACATGGCCCCATCAGATGCAGGGGCTGCCCAGCCCAATTTAGGCATCACTATAAGCCCAACTAACGACAGCCAGAAAAAGCCATACGATGTAAAAGCGGTTAACCCAAACGTGTTATTCTTTTTAGCTTCAATAACGCCTGCAATAACCTGAGCCAAACCTCCGTAAAATATCCCCATGGCCAGTATCATGCTATTCATTTCAAAAAAGCCGGCGTTATGAATATTTAATAAAACGGTTGTCATGCCGAAAGCACAAAGCCCTAATGGCGCCGGATTGGCAATGCCGTCCTTTACCGGGACAGGTGTAGTTGGAATCATAATTGGTTTAGTATTAATTGGTTTATATCGCAAGCTAACTGATTTATAAATATTTTACAATTTTATTTACAACTCTGCGCTTACTTTTGCGTTAAGCAAATACCTATGCAAAAAATAGTATTAATACGCCACGGCGAAAGTATTTTTAACCTCGAAAACCGTTTTACCGGCTGGGAGGATGCCGACCTATCCGAAAATGGCTACCAGCAAGCGCGCAAAGCTGGGGAGATCCTCAAAAAAAACGGCTATAACTTTGATGCCGGCTTTACCTCATACCTTAAGCGTTCTATAAAAACCATGCACTTTGTGTTGGAGCAACTGGATCATTTATGGATACCTGTAGAAAAATCATGGCGGCTAAATGAGCGTTTTTATGGCGCATTACAGGGCATGAATAAAGATGAGGCTATTGCCCAATACGGAGCCGAACAAGTTATGAAATGGCGCCGCGACCCTAATGAGCATCCACCGGCGATTACTAAGGACGACCCACGTTTTCCGGGACACGATCTGCGCTACCAGGATCTCACAGACCGGGAACTACCCCTAACCGAAAACCTGAGCGAAACCATGGACAGGGTATTACCATTTTGGAACGAGGCTATTGTGAACGCCATGCGCCGTAACCAAAAGGTTATTGTAGTTGCCCATGGTAACAGTTTGCGATCATTGATAAAATATATTGATAACTTAACCGATGAGGAGGTAACCCAACTGGAAATACCAACAGCCACCCCATGGGTTTATGAACTGGATCATGGGTTAAACAGGATAAGACATTACTATTTAGATTAAATTCCGTTAGTAACGATATTCAATCTCAGATTTTTCAATATTTTTCTCGATAGCGTCCTCATTTGTCTTATATGCCGGGCATTTGTTTATATTCGTTCTTCTTATAAACCATATCCTAAAGTAAAAAATGAAGAAATCTGATATTTATGAAATAACCATAAAGATCCTCGGTATTTACCTCCTGGTAGCCGATATATCAAAACTGCCCAACCTGCTAACTTTTGTACAGGGGCACGGAACCGGCATGAGTACCGAACAGGGCAGTGAGCAGGTAAATCTGCTGTGGGTAAATGGATTGAGCTTTTTTTTATTGCTTGCTCTTGCTGTATTTTTAATAGCAGGCACCAGATTTATTACCCGTTTAATAACCACCAAAACCGATTACCAGGAAAATGCCAAGCTATTTGCCGATAAAAAAGTGATATACGAAATAGCCTTAATTATAATTGGAGGCATATTGATAGTGAGCACGTTACCCGATTTTTTATATCGTTTATACAATCTATCAAATGCAAATGATTTTAATAGTGTAATATCCTCCAGCTCAAAAATATTTATTGGCATACTAACAGTGGCCTTCGGAAAGCGAATTGGTGCCTTTTTCGCGAAATAACGTATTGGCAGAAATTTAGATTAAATAAAGAAGGCCCCGATTCGGAGCCTTTTTTGTTGTACAAACAACAAAGAAAAATCTACATTAAAACTTTGTGTGTTCGCTTTATGCCGATGCCAAGCTGACCCCCGTTAGCTGACCGGCAAAGGCCACAAATGCCTTGCTATCAGATATACGAGATTGGTTATCGATTAGATTTTGCAAATTCACTTTTCCAATAACAAATTTATAATCACCTGAGTAATAGCGCTCTTTTATTGAAATAAATTGCAAAGCCTCTACTAAACTTTCTTCATCATACCTCAAATAAATATCAAACTCCACATTATTGGTAAATTTAAGCCCTGTTTTTTCTTTAGCTTTTTTATACTCATACTGGTAGTTATAACGCAAGGCAGCAATGTCAGATAATACCGCCGAGCCCGTTGGGTGACCACCAGCTCCTTTACCAAAAAAGAATTGCTGATCTGCAAAAGCTGCTTGTACCGTTACGCCATTATACTCATATTCAACGTTGTACAAAAACTCTGTGCTATTAACAAACTTGGGCAATACAAACATGGCAACATTCTGATCGTCGAGCTCTTTGGCTACCGGTACCAGCTTTATTTTTAGATTTTTTTCGCGGGCGTATTGCAGATCCTGGGCTGCCAGATTTTGGATACCCAAATTGAATACTTCATCTGGCTGTACAATTACACCATAAGCATGAGCCGCTGCAATAACAAGTTTATATTTGGCATCATAGCCACCAACATCGCTGGTAGGGTCGGTCTCGGCAAAGCCAAGGTCCTGAGCCTGTTTTAGCGCGCTATCGTAATCAAGGCCTTCAATAAAACCCTTTGATAGGATATAATTTGATGATCCATTAAAAATGCCGCTTATTGAATGCAGCAATTCGTTGTCATAATACTCTTCAAGATTACGGATGATTGGGATACTGCCACAAACTGCACCTTCATATAATAAAGAAGTGCCGTGTTTGTGTTGTAATTCAATCAGCTCATCTAAATGCAGCGCAATCATCTTTTTACTGGCCGATACTACATTTTTGCCGCTGCTTAAGGCTCTCGAAACAATTTCAAAAGCAGCTTCGGTATCGTTAATCAACTCAACTATAGTGTTGATCTCGGGGTTATTAAGTAGCTCGTCTTTATCTGTTGTAAATAAATGTGCCGGCAACGACCGCTTTTTATGCGGATCTTTGATGGCAAATTTTACTATCTCAATGTTTAAATTTTTTGTCTTTACGATATCATATAATCCCTGCCCAACAACTCCAAATCCAAATAACCCGATATTTAACTTTTTACTCATTACGCTGTACGTTGTAGTTCTATAATTTTTCCTTTTACATCTGTTTTAAAAAACGATGTAATAATATTTGTTAATGCTTCTGTTTCAATTAAAAATCCATCGTGCCCATAAAACGAATCAAGTTGGGCAAAGGCCGATTTAGGGATATGCCTAAACAGGTATTCCTGTTCTTCAATAGGGAATAATACATCCGATTTAATACCGATAACCAAAGTGCGTGCTTTAATCAGGCTTAAAGCCTTCTCAACACCATTGCGGCCGCGGCCTACATTGTGCGAGTCCATCACCTTGGTTAAATACCAGTAACTGTAAGCGTTAAAGCGGTTAACCAGTTTTTGCCCCTGGTATTCCTGGTAGGTTGATGCCTTAAAATCATCTGTTTTGGTATCCGTTTCCTCTTGCTGCGTAATGCCGTAGGTTTTATAAGTACGATAGGAGAGCAGCGCAATTGTTCGTGCGGCCTTTAAGCCATTTTGCCCGCCATCTACCGTGTTATCGTAAAAAGTAGAGTCGGCACTTATAGCCAAACGTTGCGATTCGTTAAAGGCAACCCCCCACGGCGAATGACGCGCGTTGGTTGCTATTAGAATAAGATTTTTAATGCGGTTTGGTTCGATAATTCCCCACTCAATTGCCTGTTGGCCACCCAAAGAGCCTCCTATAAGGATATGAATATTACCGATACCCAAATGATCGGCCAATAACTGGTGAGCTTTCACAATATCCCTGATAGTAAACTGCGGAAAAGCCCGGAAATAAGGCTGCCCGGTTTCCGGATCTATACTCAACGGATTAGTTGTGCCATAAGGAGAGCCTAATATATTGGCACAAACTATAAAATGTTCTTCGGGATTAAATTTGTTACCTGTACCTACAAAACCTTTCCACCAATCAAAAACGTCGGCATTTGCAGTTAGCGCGTGGCATACCCATACTACGTTGTCCTTCTCTTTATTGAGCCGGCCATAAGTATGAAAACCAATTTCTAATTGCTGCAATTGTTCGCCAGATTCCAGCTCAAAAGTTTGTGTGTACTTAAATGTCTCTGTATTCATTCTTTATATTCCTACTAAGTCGAAAGTCTCAAGTTTCAAGCTTTAAGTCTTGGGGCCAGACTAATAACCTGAGACTTTCGACTCAAGACTTTAAACTAATTCGGCCTGGGCCGCTTTTATTTTGGCAAACGCCTGTTCAAAATCTGCTTTAATATCATCAATATGCTCAATACCAACTGCTACACGTAACGATGTTGGTGTAACTCCCGCCGAAAGTTGCTCTACATCAGACAGTTGCTGGTGTGTTGTTGCCGATGGCTGAATGATTAATGTTTTGGCATCGCCCACATTTGCCAAATGGCTAACCAGTTTAAGGCTATCTATCAATTTACCGGCATCTGCCTTATCGCCATCTAGCTCGAAAGACAATACGGCACCAAAACCATTTTTGAGGTACTTTTTAGCTAACTCATGATATGGCGACGATTCCAGCCCCGGGTAATTTACAGATGCAACCTGTGGATGTTTATCGAGCCATTTAGCCAGTTCGAGCGTGTTATCTACATGGCGTTGCACACGTAAAGACAGAGTTTCCAATCCCTGGATATTTAACCACGAATTGAATGGTGATTGCGAAGGGCCAAAATCACGCAGGCCTTCTACACGGGCACGAATGATGAATTGAATATTACCAAACGGACCGCCAATGCCAAATACATCGGCAAATACTAAACCGTGATAACCTTCAGATGGTTCTGTAAACTGCGGAAACTTTCCGTTTGCCCAGTTATAATTACCACCATCAACTATTACACCACCAATGCTGGTACCATGGCCGCCAATCCACTTGGTAGTTGATTGCACTACTACACTTGCGCCATGTTCCAGCGGGCGAAATAAGTAACCACCGGCTCCAAAAGTATTATCTACTATTAAAGGCAGATCGTGCTTTTTGGCCAATGCGCCAACCTTATCAAAATCGGCAATGGTAAAACCAGGGTTGCCAATAGTCTCCAGGAAAATTGCTTTGGTTTTATTATCTATTAATGCTTCCAGGTTTTCGGCAGTGTCATCTTTCGCAAAACGAACTTCAATACCCAGGCGCTTAAACGCTACTTTAAACTGGTTGTAGGTACCGCCATACAAAAAAGGAGAGGTAACAAAGTTATCGCCGGCCTGTAAAATATTGTTTAGCGCGATGAACTGGGCTGCCTGGCCCGATGCGGTAGCCAAAGCCGCAACACCACCCTCTAAAGCTGCGATGCGTTTTTCAAACACATCGGTAGTGGGGTTCATTAAACGGGTGTAAATATTGCCAAACTCTTTTAACGCAAACAAGTTTGCACCGTGCTCGGCACTTTTAAATACGTAAGAGGTAGTTTGATAAAGCGGTACAGCGCGTGAACCTGTTGTAGGATCAACTTCCTGACCTGCATGCAATTGTAGTGTTTCGAATTTTAGAGCTGACATAGTTTTGTAGATTTTAAAAAGTTATAATTCAATTTTGATGTTTAGATGGATTTTTAGCAAGCTGATAAAACGCTTATCAGTTTTACAACACGTATGTTTTCAGGGATTGAAAAGGGACGTATTAAAGCATCAACAGCAGCAACACATACAAATGCGGCCAATAATGGGGCTAATGCGTTGTATGTTACCGTTTTGGGTATTGGGAATATTGCTTGTAGTAATTGTAATTAAACTTTTCATGGCTATAAATTTATATCCCCCGGTGTTATTTGCCGGGACAGGAATTGGCACCTTCTTCAAAACTGAAGGGTTGCCAGCGGGTCAGTGAGCCTGATCTCTCGCCGCTTCTTTATAAATCAATACCCGAACTATGCGGAGAATTGATTGACTATGGTATCGCTACCAAATAATGTTTCAAAGATAAGGCGATATTTATTTAAATACCAAATTTAATTTTTATTTGGTGAAAGGCTAAAGGTAAAAGGCCAAAGCATTTGCTGGGTTAAGATTATTGTTTTTAATTAATTATCCTCCTTTTTACCCTTTACCTTTAGCCTTTCACCTAAAAAGGCCTTAGGCGAGGGCCGACGATAAATCTGCTATCAAATCATCAATATGCTCAAGCCCAACAGATACCCTTAACAGATTAAACGGTGTTTTTGTATCCGGACCTTCCATGGTTGCGCGGTGTTCAATTAAGCTTTCAACACCTCCAAGGCTGGTTGCCCTGGTAAATATTTTGAGTTTATTGATAATGTTATGCGTATCGTCTTCATCGCCCTTAACAATAAATGATAACATGCCACCAAATGCCAGCATCTGCTCTTTGGCGATTTGGTGCTGCGGGTGCGATGGCAGACCAGGGTATAGTACTCTTTCTACTTTAGGATGCTGTTCTAAAAACTCGGCCAACAACTGAGCATTGTTTACGTGGCCTTTAACCCGGTATGGCAGCGTTTTAATGCTGCGAACCAGCCAAAAACAATCGGTTGGGGAGGGGATAGCACCACCCATTTCCTGTACCTGCCGTATTTTTGCCCACCACTCGCTTTTTTCGGCTGTAATTAAGGCCCCGCCCATCAGATCGCTGTGGCCGCCAAAATATTTGGTGGTAGAGTGCATCACTATATCGGCGCCCAGTGTTAACGGCAATTGGCAAATGGGGGTAGCAAATGTATTATCAACCACCACTTTAATACCTTTCGCTTTCGCTATAGCTACTACCTTTTTTATATCTGTAATTTTAAGCAGCGGGTTTGATGGTGTCTCTACCCAAATTACGCCGGTTTCGGGCCTTATATGTTGTTGTAAAACCTCACTATCATTCACATCAATAAAATCGAACGTTAAAATGCCTGCAAACAGGTTTTTAAGTTGATTGCGTAAACCATGATACATATCATCGGGGCAAATAATATGAGTACCCGGTGCAAGCGACTGAAATACTGACATGCCAGCCGCGTTACCCGATGAAAAGGCCGCAGCATCGGCACCTCCTTCTAACTTAGCTATAACATTCTCTAACAAGGCCCGGTTTGGGTTTGATGCCCTACTATAAATATGCCCCCCCGGAAAATTACCATCCTCGCCACGCTCAAACGTTGTTGATAATACAATAGGTTGTATTACCGCTTTTGATGATCCGTCTACATGGTTACCTGCGTGTATGGCTATGGTTTCAGTTTTCATCGTGCTTGATGTTATGTCTTCAAAGTAAATAAGATTATTTGTGATTTATTGTAGCGGCATGCTTAAATTTTACGTATCGGTTAAAAAAACTTATGAAAAACCTGCTCCTGCTTACCTTTACCTTACTATTATCGGCCACAGCCTGTAAAAAAGACAATATTGCCAAACAAGGCCCCTACGATGCCAGCTACAAAGCCTGGCTGAGTTATAAAAACAGAGTTAACAACTCCTATTCATATACTACAACTTATGGTTCGTGGGTGGGGTTTGGCGTTACCATTACTACCGGAGTAAATAATGGCAAAATTGTTTCGAGGAGTTATATTATGATACAGTCACGCAACAATGGCACTAATAAGGCCGATACGGTTGGCACCTGGCATGAAGATGCTACTACTATAAATACCCACCCTAATGATGCCAGCGAAGCACTTACCGTGGATGACATTTATTTAAAAGCCCGTACCGAGTGGCTAAATGTTGACGCTAAAAGTAACGATATCATATTTGAAGCAAAGAATAATGGCCTGATATCTAGCTGCGGTTATATACCCCACAACTGTGCCGATGATTGTTTTAGAGGGATTACTATTACCGCGATAACCACGCTATAGCTTAAAAATAAAAGCGGAAGGCATACGGTTAAAAAAGACAATTTTCGGCTTTTAGCTTTCCACTTTAAGTTCCATTCGCATAATCTGATTGTCAAGAATGCTTGTCGCTTTATGGCTTCAGCTTTAAGCTTTCCGCTTTTTTAGTACATTTGTTCAAAGTTTTTTTAATGGAAGCTGAGAATAATTTACAGTTATTATTACAAAATCCCGATCTGCCTGCTGATTTAAAGCACATTGCCGAAAAAGTACTACGCAGCGAAAGGATCACCTTTGATGAAGGTGTTACATTATATGAGCAGGGCGACCTCGGTTACCTGGGCGTTTTAGCCAACTACATCCGCGAAAAGCGTCATGGCGATAAAACTTATTTCAATCGTAATTTCCATATCGAGCCTACCAATCTTTGTGTTTACGATTGTAAATTTTGCTCGTACTCGCGCCTGCTGAAACAAAAGGCCGAAGGCTGGGAATACACCATGGACGAGATGTTTAACATGGTAACTAAGTACGATGGCGAGCCGGTAACGGAAGTACACATAGTAGGTGGTGTGTTGCCGCAATACGATGTGCCTTTTTACCAGGAGTTGTTTAACCGTATCCGCGAGCATCGCCCCGAATTGCATATCAAAGCGTTAACCCCGGTAGAATATCATTATATATTTAAAAAGGCCAAAATAGACTACGCCACGGGCATGCGCCTGATGATGGAAGCTGGTTTAGGTTCGATACCGGGCGGAGGGGCCGAAATATTTCACCCGGAGGTACGTGACCTTATCTCTAAAGATAAGTGTACCGGCGATCAATGGCTGGCCATTCACGAAGAATGGCATAAGCTTGGCGGCCGTTCAAATGCCACTATGCTGTATGGCCATATTGAGAAATTCCATCACCGGGTTGATCATATGGAGCGTTTACGCCAGTTGCAGGATAAAACGGGCGGCTTTCAAACGTTTATCCCCTTAAAATTCCGAAATCAGGATAACCAAATGTCGCATGTGCCAGAGTCTACCGTAATTGAAGATTTGCGTAACTATGCCGTAGCGCGCATTTACCTTGATAATTTTGATCACATTAAAGCATATTGGGCCATGATAAGCCGCACCACAGCGCAATTATCGCTTAATTTTGGGGTTGATGATATTGACGGTACTTTAGACGACACCACAAAAATTTACACTATGGCCGGCGCCGAAGAACAGCACCCGGGCATGAGTACCAAACAACTGGTTGAGTTAATTAAACATGTGGGCAGATACCCAATAGAGCGAGATACGCTTTATAATGTGGTTACGGATTATAATAGCTTCGAATTTCCCGAAACTCAACCCAAACCTCAATATTACAAGCTGCCGGTGATAAATTAGGTGAAAAGCCTAAAGCAAAAAAATAGTGAACCTACGGTTAAATTAAAACAACACAAAAAAAGCTTTAAGCCTTTTGCTTTCTGCTTTTAGCTTAATAATGATACAAAAAACTTTATATATAGTACGTCACGGTCAAACAGAATACAACAAACTTGGCATTATACAGGGCCGCGGCGTAAATACCGATCTGAATGATGAAGGCCGTAAACAGGCCCAGATGTTTTTTTCGGCTTATAAAGATGTAGCTTTTGATAAAGCTTACATATCTGAGCTAAAACGTACCCAACAAAGTATCCAGCCATTTCTTGACAGAGGGTTACCTTTCGAAAAACTTTCGGGTTTAGATGAGTTAGCCTGGGGCATCCATGAAGGCCAGTTACCAACAACAGAAAATAAAGCAGCCTTTTTACAGATTATGCGCGACTGGCTGAATGGCCAATTGGATAGTAAGTTTGAAGGAGGCGAAAGCCCCAACGAAGTAGAGATTCGCCAGCGTGAGGCCTTAGCGGTGATCATGAGCCACCCCGAAGAAAAAACAGTACTTGTATGCATGCACGGCCGTGCAATGCGTTTATTACTTTGTATTTTAACCGAAAAACCGTTGAGCGAGATGGATACCTTTCCGCATCAAAACCTGGTTTTATATAAAGTTACCCACGATGGCAATAAGTTCGAGATCGTGGAATTTAACAATGCCGAACATTTAAAACAATCCTGAAAGAGAACGTTTCTTGTGAAAAAGATCAGAATATCAGCAGTAAGCTACACTAATACCAAGCCCTTTATATACGGTTTACAACATACCGGTTTTGTAGATAAAATAGAACTCAGTCTGGACATGCCCTCAGATTGTGCCCAGAAACTGATAGACGATGTGGTTGATATTGGCTTGATACCGGTAGCTGCTACATTAAATATCCCCAATTGGAATATCGTATCCGATTATTGCATTGGCGCTGTAGGTGCGGTAAACTCCGTATTTATTTTTAGTAATTGCGAGATACACGAGATCAAACAATTACAGCTCGATCCGGAATCGCGGTCATCCAACAATCTGGCCCGGGTGTTACTTAAAAACTTTTGGAAGGTTAAACCGGAGTTGATTAAGAATGCAGCCGATTACGGTCTTTCGACAGCAGCCAACACGGCCTTTGTACAAATAGGCGACCGCACCTTTGGCAAAAAAGACAATTACAAATATGTGTATGATCTTGCTGAAGAATGGCAAAATTTTACTGGCCTGCCCTTTATGTTTGCCGGCTGGATAGCCAACAAACCCATTCCGCAGGAGTTTATGGACGAATTTAACGCCGCCCTCAAATATGGCCTCGACCATCGCGAGGAACTTTTCAAAGAACTCCCCATGCGTGATGATTTTGATGTGGTAGATTATTTGATGGTAAAGATAGATTACGATTTGACAGAGAATAAGAAGAAAGCATTGTTTATGTTTTTGGACTTTATAAAACACCTGGAAGATTAACAACTGTAACAGATTTTGTAGAGACGCATCACATGCGTCTTTTTTGTTTATGTCATTTTCTAAACTCGGATTAAACGGATTTATCAAATTCCTGGATTTTGATTTACCACACGTATATTAAATCAAAAAAAAATCCTGTCAATCCTGCAAAATCCTTAAATCGTGTTAAAACAATTACACTTTCAAATTCATTGGTTATATTAAAACAAAAAATCTACCTATATGAATCAATCTCCATCCTTAATAAATCAAGCTGCCCTTATTACGGGCTCCGATAGCGGGATAGGCAAAGGTGTAGCGCTTGCTTTGGCAGCTGCCGGGGCAAAAGTTGTTATTAACTATGCCCATAATCACGATGCTGCCGAAGAAGCAGTAAACCAAATAATAGCGTTGGGCGGTGAAGCATTTGCTTTTCAGGCCGATGTAAGTCATGAAGATGAGGTGAAAGCCATGTTTGCTCAAATGTTTGAACGCTACGGTACTATCGACATCTTGGTAAACAATGCCGGCCTGCAAAAGGATTCTAAATTTGTGGATATGAGCTTAGACGACTGGAATAAGGTGATTAGCATCAACCTAACCGGTCAGTTCCTGTGTTCCCGCGAAGCCGCCAAGGAGTTTATACGCAGGGGAGTGGTTGAAGACAGGAGCAGGGCTGCCGGCAAAATCATTTGCATGAGTAGTGTACACGAAGTGATACCATGGGCAGGGCACGTTAATTACGCGGCAAGCAAAGGCGGTATCAGTATGTTTATGAAAAGCATAGCCCAGGAACTTGCTCCGCATAAGATAAGAGTGGTTGGTATTGGGCCGGGTGCTATCCAAACTCCAATTAACAAATCTGCATGGGATACGCCTGAGGCTTTAGATAAGTTGCTTACCCTCATACCTTATAACAGAATAGGCAAACCAGATGATATTGGGCAACTGGCAGCCTGGCTGGCATCAGACCAGGCCGACTATATAACAGGTACTACCATTTTTATGGATGGTGGCATGACTTTGTACCCGGGATTTGCAGATAATGGTTAATTTAACATTAACCTCACGTAAATTAATCAATTTCCAGTTTGCTAAACCGATTTTTAAGACTCTTTTAGGTTTAACATATTGTAAAATGTACACTAAGTACATTGCGAAATTTTAAATTTTATCCGTCTACATGACTGTTATTATGAAATATTTATAAAAATTCATTTTAATTTGCCAAGTTGATAATATTAACATACTTTTGTTGTGGATTTAAAATTTAAACATACATGAAAAAGATATTTTTAACAACCGCAATTGCCGCTTTATTAAGTGTTAATGTATTTGCTGCCGATGGCGGTAAAAAGAATGATGGAGGTACTAACGTATCATACGTAGCCTTACATGGTTTCACTGTTGACTTTGCTGATGCAAAAGATGTTAACTGGACAGTAACTAAAAATTGCCAAAAAGCTACCTTTACTGTTGATGGCGTTAAAAAAACAGCTTTCTACAACCTTAACGGCGAATACCTTGGTGTAACTCAACGTGTTGACGCTAAAGCTATCCCTGCTAAAACAAGAGCACAGATCAGCAAAGATTACGCTGGTTACGAAGTTGGTGAAGTAATTGTTTACCAGGCTAACACAGATATCAACGCAAACATTGATGCAACTTCTTACTTTGTTGATTTGAAAAACGACAAACACGAAGTACTTGTAAGAATAACACAACAAGCAAACCTTGAATTTTTTCAACAAGTGAGATAATTCTCAAAAAAATAACATTTAATACAAGCCATCCCAATACATCGGGATGGCTTTTTTTTGTTTTACGATAATTGTAATTATAATATTTTAGCAAACAACTTGCCTGTTTACACCTTTATAAAGTATTAGTTAATATATTTTATAATTATTATGCCCAAGACTATCATTGTATCTAACCGCTTACCCGTAAAAATCTCCAAAACAGATAACGAATATAATTTATCATCAAGTGAAGGAGGACTGGCTACAGGTTTGGGTTCAATTTACAAACAAGGCGATAACGTGTGGATTGGCTGGCCGGGAGTTGAAATAACCGAACAACAAGATAAAGACAACGTTACCCATCAACTAAAAGAACTAAGCCTGATACCTGTATTTTTAGATCAGGAAGAGATAAACCAATATTACGAGGGTTTCTCTAACGAAGTATTATGGCCCGTTTTCCATTACTACGCATCAACCTATGCAAATTACAAGCAATCAAACTGGGATTATTACCAGGCAGTAAATAAAAAATTTGGAGATGTGATTCTCAGTATTGCCGAGCCTGGTGATGTAATATGGATTCATGATTATCAACTATTGCTGCTACCAGCCTTGGTTAGGCAGCAATTACCCGATGTTTCTATCGGCTTTTTTCTACATATCCCGTTTCCATCACACGAAATGTTCAGGCTTATCCCCTGGAGATCGGAATTATTGGAAGGCATGCTGGGTGCCGACCTGATAGGCATGCATACATTTGACGATGTACGACATTTTATAGGGGCAACAACCCGAATCTTGCCGGTAACGTCATCCTCAAATATTATTGCCACAGGCGAACGTTCTATCGTGGTTGAATCGTTTCCGATGGGGATTGATGAAAAAAAATACGCATCGTTGCCTTTACAGGATGATGTAAAACACCAGGCAGAACTGATTGAAAATAATTTTAAGGGTAGAAAGCTAATCCTTTCTGTAGATAGGCTTGACTATAGCAAGGGTATTTTACAGCGACTGGCAGCATTTGAACTGTTACTGCAGCTTAATCCCGAGTGTATTGAACATATAGCACTTTACATGATTGTAGTGCCATCTCGCGATAATGTACCGCAGTATGCGCATTTGCGCGATGAGATAGATAAAAAGGTAGGTAATATCAATTCTATTTATCGCACAATGGACTGGAGCCCGATACACTATTACTATAGATCGTTCCCCATCGAAACGCTTTCGGCTTTATACACAACTGCCGATGTTTGCCTGGTAACCCCCATGCGCGATGGTATGAACCTGGTGAGCAAGGAGTACATAGCCAGCCGAATAAATAACGATGGCGTGCTGATTATAAGCGAGATGGCCGGAGCATCTAAAGAGTTAATTGATGCCATAATAGTAAACCCAAACAATACCGGCGAGGTTTGCCGCGCTATTTTGCAGGCCATTAATATGCCTGTAGCCGAGCAAATCAAACGAATGATACCTATGCGGCAAATGGTGGCCAAATTTAATATTACACACTGGGTTAAAATATTTATGGATAAACTGAAAGAGGTGAAGCTGATGCAGCGATCTATGCAAACCAGGCATGTAAGCAACACTACCGAGCAATCTATCATTAACCGCTACATCAAAACAAAAAAAAGGATCATATTTTTAGATTACGACGGTACGTTGGTTGGCTTTAAATCAAACATTGAACAGGCAAGCCCCGATAAAGAACTACATGATATTATCCAAAAATTAACAGAAGACCCGGCCAACCAGGTTGTGTTGATCAGCGGGCGCAAGCATGAAAACCTCGACGAGTGGTTTAAACATACCAATATGTACCTTATTGCCGAACATGGCTCATGGTTTAAACAGCAAGGCACATCGTGGCATAAAATAGCCGGGCTATCAGACCAATGGAAGCAGGATATATATCCTATACTGGAAACCTATGTAGACCGCACACCGGGCTCTTTTATTGAAGAAAAAACTTATTCCCTTGCCTGGCACTACCGCAAAGCTCAGTCTGGCTTAGGCGAGCTTAGAGCAGGAGAATTAATGAACAACCTTAAATACCAGGCAAGCGATAAGGGGTTACAACTATTAACGGGCGATAGGGTACTGGAAGTAAAAAACATGGATGTTAACAAAGGCAAAGCCGCGTTAACGCTTACTGAGGGAAAAGACTACGATTTTATAATAGCCTTTGGTGACGACTATACAGACGAAGATATCTTTAAAGCGCTGCCGGATACCGCTATAACCATTAAGGTTGGCAGTAATTTATCAGCAGCCAAATTTTATCTGAGAAATCCGCAGGAAGTGAGGAGGTTACTTACCAGTTTTACAAAACAAGTACCTGTAGAAGCAATTTAACTTAACCATGTCATTTGTTTTAGATTAAAAATCTAAAACAAATGACATGGTATTTATTATAAAAAGATCGGCCTATCCAGTTTGATTGCAATTCTATACGCTGCATTCATCAAGCCAACATGGCTGTATGCCTGTGGAAAATTGCCCCATTGGCTGCCATCGTTTTCATCCACATCCTCGCTAAATAGCAACAGGTGATTTGAATATTTGAGCAGGTTGCCAAACTCACGCTGGGCGTCATCAATACGGCCAACGCTGGCTAAAGCTTCTACATACCAAAAGGCGCAGATCAAAAAAGTAGTTTTGGGTTTGCCAAAATCATCTTTATATAAATATCTGTAAAATAAACCATTAGATGCCTTTAGCTCATTTTCTAATGCAATTAAGTGATCTTTGGCGCGCTGGGATGTGGGGTCGAGATAGTTCATCATGATCAACTGCAACGTGCTTGCATCCAGGTTAGGGTTACCGGCCGAATTGGTATACACTTTTCTAACAGGATCATAACAGCTCTCAATATGCGCCGCCGCGCGTTCTTTTAAAGCTATGGCTTTATCCACCAGTTCTTTATTATCAATAGTGCGGGCCATTTTTTCGGCGGCAGATGCACCCGCCCACTGGAATAAGTTACTATAACAATGAATGTTGGCCATATTACGAAACTCCCAGATACCGGCATCCTTTTCGTCGATAGTGAACTCTATTTTGCTCAGTAAAAACTCTATCCATCTTACCGAATCCTTTCGCTCCGAAAACACAAAACGATGATCTGTATACAGCGGAAGCATAGAGATCATCACCTGCCCATAAATATCGTTCTGAATATGTTCTGATGCCTGGTTGCCAATACGTACCGGTTGGTTACCCATATAGCCTTCCAAATCTGATAGCACTTCCTCCACCAGGTCCTTTTTTCCTGTTATACCATATAAAGGCTGATAACGTTGATTAGTTGAAAAGGAGATATCGGTAACATAGCTAAAGTACTTTTCCATTTCCTCAAAATGACCTATGTGATTAAGCGCGGTTATCACATAGTAAGTATCGCGCAGCCAGCAGTACCTGTAATCCCAGTTACGGCCACTTCCAGGCGATTCTGGTAAACTGGTAGTACTGGCTGCAATAATGGCTCCTGTATCCTCAAACTGGTGTATTTTTAAAGCCAACCCCGAACGGATAACATAAGGTTGAAAGTAGGTAGCGATAGAGGAGTGCTTTATCCAGGTACGCCAGTATTGTACAGTCTCGGCCAAAAAACGCTCGGCTGTAGTTATTAATGGTGCCTCCAGCGGTTCGCCGTAAGTTAGTGCCAAGTATTTAATTTCGTTAAGCACAAACGGCTGCTCATCAAAAACATAGCTAATTGGTATATTGGTAGTTAGCCTGATATTTTCTTCGCCACCCAGATACTGGATGTGATTGCTACCGCGGTTAACTTTTAATTTTACAGCACCGTATTCAGATACCGGCTCGCATTTTACTTTAACCCTCGGCGAGCCTTCAATAGCTTCTATCTTCCTAAACAGCATTAAAGGCTTGTAATATCGCTGGTGCTGATGAAAGCGCGGCGCAAAATCGGTTACCCGGTACATGCCTCCGCTTGCGGGGCTTATTTCGGTAATTAGCACATTGGTATTTTCAAGGTAATATTGATGCGAAGTATATTCACCCTCGGGTAAAATAGAAAACTCGCCGCCTTTCTTTTTGTCCAGCAAGCCACCAAAAATGAAAGTACTATCAAATCGTGGCCAGCAAAGCCATTCTACGTTTGTATTTTTATGAATGTGTGCCAAAAAAGCACAATTTCCAATTATGCCGGTATCATAGGTATGTCGTTCCATTAATGTTCTTGTTGCTTGGTTTAACTGTTCAACAACATATCTTAGGTAATGTTGGCGTAAAAAGCAGTATAATTTCTGATTAATTTGGATTTGTTAATTAATGTATATTAACTTAGTAGTCTTTAATCTAGTAAAATTTTTATAGTTATGAGTTTAAGATTAGGCGACAAAGCCCCCAATTTCCACGCGAAAACCTCGTCAGGAGAAATAGATTTTTACGAATACCTTGGCGATAGCTGGGCGGTATTATTTTCGCACCCTGGCGATTACACGCCTGTTTGTACTACCGAGCTTGGTAAAACAGCAGCATTAAAAGATGAATTTGCCAAACGCAATGTTAAAGTACTCGCTCTTAGTGTTGATTCGGTTGAATCACATACCGGGTGGATAAAGGATATTAACGAGACCCAGGGCGTAGAGGTAAACTTCCCGATAATTGCCGATGAAGACCGCAAAATTTCTGAGGCTTATGATATGATACACCCAAATGCATCAGTAAACGCAACCGTACGGTCGTTGTTCATCATTGGCCCCGATAAAGCGGTAAAGCTGATCATCACTTATCCGGCATCAACTGGTCGTAATTTTCAGGAAATTTTAAGGGTGATTGACTCATTACAATTAACCGCCAATTACGGTGTTGCTACCCCTGCCGATTGGAAGGATGGAGAAGACGTTGTTGTAGTGCCTGCAACTAAGACAGAAGACATCCCTGCCAAATTTCCAAAGGGTTTTACACTCATTAAACCTTATTTACGCACTACTCCACAACCAAATAAATAATTTTATTTGGTTTATTAATTATTTTATATATTTGAAAAAGATAGGGTTATCTATTCCGTCTGAACATTAAAACCATTTTATTTTCAGTTTGGCTTTAGTTTTTAATCTCACACAATTTTTAATACGACAATTATAATTATGAAAACTGGAAAAGTAAAATGGTTTAACACACAAAAAGGTTATGGCTTTATTGTTACCGAAGATGGTAAGGATCTTTTTGTACACTTTAAAGATGTGCAAGGCGGCGTAAATGCCATTAAAGACAATGATAGCGTTACTTACGAAGTGGAAGAAGGCAGAAAAGGATTGCAGGCAGTAAATGTTAAAAAAGCATAATTAACCAAAGTTCTTAAGACGAGACCTCTACATGTGTGGGGGTTTTTTTGTGCTGTTTTTTTTTATTTTTATACAAGTAATTCTGCTACTTTAGCCATCCAATTATTACAATTATGACTGACGCTACCGCCGCCAAGGCCACAAGAAATATGATATTCCTGGTACTTGTTGCTTCACTGGGTTATTTTGTTGATATCTATGATCTTTTAGTGTTCTCGATAGTACGCAAAGCCAGTTTGTTAGATATTGGCGTATCTGCTGCCGATGTGTTGCCTAAAGGGGTGTTTATTATTAACGTACAAATGTTCGGTCTTTTGCTTGGCGGCATTTTATGGGGTGTAATTGGTGATAAATTAGGGCGTATTAAAGTTCTTTTTGGTTCTATTCTATTGTACTCTATAGCAAATTTTGCAAATGCCTATGTACACGATGTAAATACCTATGCATTGGTTCGTTTTATCGCGGGCATTGGCCTCGCCGGCGAACTTGGCGCAGGCATTACCCTGGTAACCGAAACTTTGAGTAAAGAAAAACGCGGCTACGGAACCATGATAGTTGCCGTAATTGGCTTGTTTGGCGCGGCCGCCGCGGTAATAGTTGCTAAACACGGCTGGCAAAATGCTTATCGGGTGGGCGGTTGTCTGGGCATTGTTTTATTATTGCTAAGGATAGGCACCTTTGAATCTGGCATGTTTAAAAATATGGAACGAAGTGAGGTATCTAAAGGGGATTTCTTTATGCTTTTCACTAACTGGCACAGGTTCAAAAAATATATTTACTGTATTTTAATAGGAGCACCGCTTTGGTACGTAGTAGGCGTGTTGGTTACACTATCGCCAGAGTTTGGCAAAGCCATGGGCGCTAAAGAGCCCCTGAGTGCAGCTAATGGTGTGTTGTATACCTACATAGGCATAGCGGTTGGTGATATTTTTGCGGGATTACTTGCACAGGTCACAAAATCGAGAAAGTTAACCATGGCAGTATTTTTACTCCTATCGGTAGTAAGCGTTATATGTTATTTAAATTCTAAAGACTTAACCAACGATCGCTTTGTTTGGTTATGTTTCTTTATGGGCTGCTCTGTTGGTTACTGGGCTACGTTTGTTACCATTGCGGCAGAGCAATTTGGCACCAACATTCGCTCAACAGTTACAACTACTGTACCTAATTTTGTAAGAGGATCTTTAATACCCATTAATTTAGCCTTTGGCGCATTTGTTGGTCATTACGGCATGGTAACCAGCGGATATATCATGATGGGCATACTTACCGTTATTGCTTTACTATCGTTAAGTCAGCTAAAGGAAACATTTGGCAAAGATTTAGATTACGTAGAGATCAGCTAACTTTCACCATTTAATTATCGGGTTATTCAATTAAAAACTGTGTAATAATAGTTTGTTAATTTTTTCAATCTTTACAAATTCAATAAATCATTACTTAATGATTAACAAAGAACAAATAGCAGCCGATTACCAGCAGATACAAGACGAGATATGTGCAGCGCTTGAACTAACCGACGGGCAGGCTAAGTTCGAAGAGGAAAAGTGGGAGCGGGAAGGCGGTGGCGGCGGTCGCACACGTATTATCCAAAATGGCAACATTTTTGAAAAGGGAGGTGTAAACTTTTCGGCCGTACATGGTCAGCTTCCTGACAATATGAAAAAGGCGCTACAGGTTGAATCTGATGATTTTTTTGCCACGGGGGTTTCTATCGTGATCCACCCAAATCATCCAATGGTGCCTATCATTCACATGAATATCCGCTATTTTGAAATGCCATCAACAATGGGTGGTTTAGACAAGCCCGTAAGATGGTTTGGTGGAGGCATTGACCTTACACCTCACTATGTTATTGATGAGGATGCAAAGTTCTTCCACGGTAATCTAAAAGCCGTTTGCGACAGCTATTACCATGATTTTTATCATCGCTTTAAGCTTTGGGCCGACGATTATTTCTACATTAAACACCGTAACGAAACCCGGGGTATAGGCGGCATTTTTTACGACCGCTTAACCGCTAATGACGAGTTGAGTTGGGAAAACATATTTGATTTTTCAAAAGCATTAGGAAGATCTTTTATACCTACTTACATCGAATTGGTAAACCGTAACAGGGATAAAGCTTTTACAGACGAACAACAACTTTGGCAATACCAACGCCGCAGCAGATATACCGAGTTTAACCTGGTTTATGATGCAGGCACCAAATTTGGCCTGGAGACCAATGGACGTATCGAATCTATATTAATGAGCCTGCCGCCTACAGCCAAATGGGTGTATAACCACCAGGCAACACCTGGCAGCGAGGAAGAAAGAACGCTATCTTTATTAAAAAAAGGCATCAACTGGGTTTAAAATCATTACCTATGAAAAAACTTATCCTGCCAATTTTTATTATTAGTGTTTTATGTTCCTTTAGTGCTGGCAACAACCCTTTAAAAGGAGTTTGGGAGTATAGGGGAGGTGTTTTTAATGGCAAAATTGATAGTGCTTCATCGGCTTACACCTTACAGCGCACTTACGATAAATTACATTACAAAGCCATCCTGAAGGAAAAAGGAGAGAAGAATGTGATCTATGAAAAAGGGGACTACACGCTCAGTAACGATACCTGCTTCGAGACGCAAACCTACAGTTTGCAGCCATCAAAATTACTGAATAAAACAGTTAAATACACCTATACTATTAGTAATGATACACTTAAATTATTCAGCATATTACCAAACGGTAATATGATTGAAGACCACTGGGTGAAGATAAAATAAAACCAGCCTGCAACGTTAATAATTTAGCCGATGTGTATAAATAGAAGCGCATATTATTGCCGTAAATGGCACATTAGTCAACTATTTTCTTAACTTCGCAGGTCGCTTAAAAATCAATTTTAACGCGCAATTATAGAGAGAAGATTCCACAAATAAATAAAAATGGCCGAAGGAACAGAAAACGATAATACACACAAGGAAGACAGGATAATTTCGATAAATATTGATGAGGAAATGCGATCAGCATACATTGATTATTCAATGTCGGTGATTGTTTCCAGGGCCTTGCCCGATGTACGCGATGGACTGAAACCCGTACACAGGCGTGTGTTATTTGGCATGCTCGATCTGGGTTTGAACAACAACAAACCCTATAAAAAATCTGCCCGTATTGTGGGTGAGGTAATGGGTAAGTATCACCCACACGGTGATAAATCTGTTTACGATACCATGGTACGTATGGCCCAGGAATGGAGCTTACGCTATTTGTTGGTTGAAGGACAAGGTAACTACGGATCGATAGATGGTGATGAGCCTGCGGCAATGCGTTATACCGAGGCCCGCTTACAAAAGCTGGCAGAGGAAATGTTGGCCGATATCAATAAAGACACCATCGACTTTCAATTAAACTTCGATGATTCGTTAGAAGAGCCAACTGTTTTGCCGGCAAAATTCCCTAACCTTTTGGTAAACGGAGCATCTGGTATAGCGGTGGGTATGGCTACAAACATGGCCCCTCACAACCTATCTGAGGTTATCGACGCTACAATGGCGCTAATAGATAATCGCCAGATAGAAGTTACTGAGCTGATGAAATATGTTAAAGGCCCGGATTTTCCTACAGGTGGTATTATTTATGGATTTGAAGGCCCGCGCGAAGCATTGGAAACAGGCAGGGGCAAAGTTGTTATCCGTTCAAGGGCCGAAATTGAAACCCATGGTAACGACAGAGAGCGCATTATTGTTACCGAGGTGCCTTACCAGGTGAACAAAGCGCTGATGATTGAGCGTACTGCCGAACTGGTGAACGATAAAAAGCTGGAAGGTATATCTGCCATCCGTGATGAATCGAGCAGGGAAGGTATCCGCATAGTTTATGAGATAAAACGCGAAGCCAATGCAGCTATCGTACTCAATAACTTATTTAAATACACTGCGTTACAAACCTCTTTTAGTGTAAATAACATTGCGTTGGTTAACGGCCGCCCAATGATGCTAAACCTGAGAGACCTGATCCACCACTTTGTGGAGCACAGGCACGAGGTTGTTGTTCGCCGTACCAAATTTGAACTTGCTGAGGCCGAAAAACGTGCCCACATTTTAGAAGGTTTACTGATCGCTTTAGATCATTTGGATGAAGTTATCCGTTTGATACGTGCGTCACAAACCCCGGATGAAGCGAGGGAAGGATTGATTGCCCAATTTGGATTATCAGACATCCAGGCCCGTGCCATTTTGGATATGACGTTACGCCGTTTAACCGGACTTGAACGTGATAAGATTAAAGATGAGTACGCAGCTTTAATGAAATTGATTGAGCACTTAAAATCTATCCTCGCTGATGAAGGCCTGAGGATGCAGATCATCAAAGACGAGCTTTTAGAGATCAAAGAAAAATATGGCGATGAGCGCCGGACCGAAATGGTTCACTCATCTGCTGAAATGCAAACTGAAGACTTTATTGAGGACGAAGATGTGGTAATTACCATATCCCGAGAAGGTTATATCAAACGTACGCCATTAACCGAGTACCGCCGTCAGGGCAGGGGCGGCAAGGGTGCTATTGGCAGCAATAGCCGCGATGCCGACTTTATTGAACACTTATTGGTGGCATCTAACCACAACTATATGTTGTTCTTTACTGAATCCGGGCAATGTTACTGGTTGCGGGTGTTTGAAATACCCGAAGGAACACGTACTTCTAAAGGTCGCGCTATCCAGAATATCATTAACATTCCTAAAGAGGAGAACATTAAAGCTTACATTAAGCTTATCAGCCTTAAGGATAAAAACTACCTGGAGAACAACTTCATTATTATGTGTACCAAAAAAGGTACCATTAAGAAAACTTCTTTAGAAGCATATTCCCGTCCGCGTGCAAATGGTATTAATGCCATTAACATTAATGAGGGCGATTCATTATTAGAGGCAACTTTAACAACAGGCAGCAGCGAAATTGTAATGGCGCTTAAATCGGGTAGGGCTATTCGTTTTAATGAGTCTACCGTAAGACCAATGGGCCGCACAGCTACAGGTGTTCGTGGTATTACTTTAGATGATGAAACTGATGAGGTTGTGGGTATGATCAGTATTGATGATGCAGAAACAACAGTTTTGGTTGTATCAGAAAAAGGTTACGGTAAACGTACCGATATAGATGACTATAGGGTAACCAATCGTGGTGGTAAAGGCGTAAAAACTTTAAACATTACCGAAAAAACCGGAAACCTTGTTGCCATAAAAGGTGTTACTGATAAAGAAGACCTGATGATCATCAACAAATCGGGTATTATTATTCGTATAGCTATCAGCGAACTGCGCACTATGGGCAGGGCAACACAAGGTGTACGTTTAATAACGCTGAAAGGCAATGATGAAATTGCTTCTGTTGCCAAAATTGAGCATGATGAGGATGAAGAAAAGGAAATTGATGAAAATGCTGAGATAATTGCTGATGAAACGGAAGCAACTGAAGGCAATGAGCCATCAACTGAAAATGATGCAACCGCAGAAGGCGAAGAACCAACAACTGACGAACCAACTGAATAAATTATATGCAGTGCCGTAAAATTGTTTTATCGGTTTTAATACCATTTTTAACTACAACTTTTGCCTTCGCTCAATCCGAAGCGCTAAAGGTTGTAGTTAACAACCTTGCTTTTTATAAGCAGCACAATGATCTGAAATACCTGCGTGCAGCAAAAAAATCGGCCGATAGCCTTGTGGTAACCCGCTCGGATTCGGCCGATTTGGCTAAAAATACTTACAGAGCGTTAATAAACGCGAGTATTTTGTATATAGACTCTGCCAATACTCTTGGACAACCAGCAACGCTGTTGCCACAAACATCAGAACTGGTTGATAAGCTGTCTGCCAAAAATAAGATCTATAATTACCAGGCAGAAATTGATTATGCCAAACGTTGCCTGGCCAATGTTTACATCCGCAAAGGCTTTGAATATGTAAACAACTCCGATTTTGCCAATGGTCGCCAATCATTTGAGAACGCAAAAAAATATGCGCCTAATTTTAAGCAGATCAACGACTACATAGCCTATTCGAATAATAAAATGGGCAATTTAGTTGATGCCGCAAAGTATTATAGTAACCTTTTAGCTGTAGATAGTACACGTACCGAGTATATAGAAACAGCATCAAGTATTTACAAATCATTGGGCGATACATCAAAAGCTCTTGAAATACTACGGAAAGGCAGAAAACTTGTTCCCAATGATCGCTTTTTATTGCTTGATGAAGCCAATATTTACAATAATTTAAAAGATTATAAATCGCTGGAGCCATTAATATCACAACTACTTGATATTAATTCAAATAACGCCGATATTGCATTTGTAGCCGCAAACTGTTACGATCATTTAAACAAATACGATCAGGCCGAATCTCTTTATTTACATACCATTGAATTGAATGGCTCTGCCTATGATCCGGTTTTTAATTTAGGGTTATTATATTTAAAGCAAAGTGCTATAACAAAGCAGGAGGGGGAGAGCACCAAAAATATGGGCATGGCTATTCAATGGCTCGAAAAAGCTAACGAGCTATCACCTAATAACATAAAGGGTTTACAGGCACTTCAATTGGTTTACGCTAAAACCAATAATAAAGATCAATTAGACAAAATAAACAATAAATTAAAACAGCTAACTAACTAATAAAACATGAAAATCAAACTTTTGATGGCTGGCCTGTTGGGCTTAGTTTCAGCAACAACGTTTGCACAAAAAGGCGAGTTAAACAATGCGAAATCGGAGTATGAAAAATACGAAGGATTAAGGGGTACACCTTTAGCAAAAACAAGTTTAACCGCAGCCCGCACTTCAATTGATAAAGCTGCGGTCAACGAAAAAACAGCAACATTGCCGCTTACTTATGCATTAAAGGCTGCTATTTACTCAACCTTTGCAAATCAGGATTCGGTTGCTACTACATCACTACCTTTGTTTACAGCAGCCGAAGAGGCCGTAAAAAAAGCAAAAGAGTTAGATACTAAAGAAGAAAACAAGCAAATTATTCAAACTGCGGATTTAAATCTGGCTCAATACCAGCTTACCAAAGGAGTTGCTGAATATGGAGCTGGTAAATACGACCTTGCTTATAAATCATTTGACTACTATAGAACTATTTTACCTGAAGATACAAATGCGGTTTATTACACAGGTTTATCTGCATCAAACTCTGGTAACTACGCAGCTGCTATAACAAACTATAACAAGTTGCTAACTTTAAAATTCTCAAAAAATCAAACTATATACCTTGATTTGTCTTCAGTTTATTTGTTGAACAAGGATACTACCAATGCACTTAAAGCAGTAAGTGATGGTGTTGCAAAATACCCGGCTAATACCGAATTACGCAAGAGAGAGATTGAGATAAGTTTACAAACTGGAAAAGAAAAAGAAGTTTTAGAAAAAATACAGGCGGCTTTAACTGCTGATCCTAAAAATAAAACTTTGTACTACTACGCTGGATTAACCTATTCACA
Source organism: Mucilaginibacter cryoferens (assembly GCF_014205845.1). Lineage (GTDB taxonomy): Bacteria > Bacteroidota > Bacteroidia > Sphingobacteriales > Sphingobacteriaceae > Mucilaginibacter. Next base: position 56,586 of record NZ_JACHCR010000017.1, on the reverse strand, counting down.
AACCGCTGAAGCGATAATTAAAGAACAAGGTAAAACCAAAGATCCGGTTGCAAAAAACAAGCTACAGGTATCAAAAGTTGAGAACTATGACAAAGCTGCAGAAATGTACAAAAAGGCTTTGGAGATAGATCCTAATTACTTTGAAGCCAATTTAAATTTGGGTTATGTAATAATTAATCCTGCAATTGATCAATACAACGCAGCCAATAAATTGCCGGCTAACAAACAAAAAGAATATGATGCGGCAATTGCCAAAGCAAATGCAACTTTTGATCAGGCAAAACCTTATCTGCAAAAGGCGGTTGATTTAAATCCTAAATCAATTGATGCATTAACAAATTTAAGAACTTACTACCTGGGTAAAAAAGATGATGCCAATGCATCAAAACTAAAAGCGCAAATAGACGCATTACCTAAACAATAATTATTAAAAAGGAGAGGTCTTGAAAATAGACCTTTCTTTTTTTAGTATCAATTTAACATAATGTTAATTATAAGACTATTGAAAATGATAAATTTTATTTAATTACTGCAGTTTTATTACTTAGTCTACCTGCCTCATCAATTATCAATAATAATTCTGGGCTTCTGTTGAGTAAATACCACAAAGTTGGTTACTGTGTTAATGACCATTTCGGGAATCGAGCTAACGATAGCAATCGACATCCTAACTAAATTAAGATAACGACTGTGTGACAAAGTAATCCTCCAACATCTTTATGGTAAGTTGTAAGCCATTTTCTAAATTAACTTTTTCTCCAATCTCCTTTATTTTACTCAAATATTCATTTGTCTGAATTATTGACAAAGCAGCTAAAACGTTACCTGTGGTAATTTTCTTAAAAGGTATGTGAATGCCCAATCGTTCCTTTTCAATAATTGATCCCCACCAGGGTTGATCACCAAAAATTGATATTACGACTAATGGAATTTTCGCCTTTAAAACAGCGGCCAAAGTCCAGGCACCACCGTGGATTATTGCTGATGAACATTTCGGTAAGAGCCATGCGTGGTTCACAAAATCCAAAACAAATAAATTGGGATGGCTAGGTATGTTGGGAAGTATTGCCCAACCTTTACACAGTACAATTCTAATATTGTTATTCAGAACTATTTCTGTTAGAATTGTACTGAATAATTCAGTATCCGGGATCGGTATACTTCCAAATCCAATGTAAACCGGCTTTTCACCCTCGTCAATCCATCTCAATAAAGCTTCGTCAGCTTGCCCTAAAACATATGCAGTCTTTCTATCAGCCAAAGTCATGAAACCTGTTATGTGGGTATTGCTCGCCCAATCACCAGGGCGTTTAATTAAGAGGTGGCTAAAGCAATACAAATTAAGAATATTTTCCAGATACAGGCTCCCGAGGGTTGTTTTTTTCAAAGGATTTAAACCCAATGAAATTCGAAATTTATTTATTCCCTTTTTGTTTAAAGGCCAATCGATTCTTCCTAAAATCCAATAAGCAAAGAGGTTATATTGGGGAGAGTTAAAAAAGTTAGACCCCTTCAATCATCAACATGCGTGACACAAAATTTCAGACGTTTAATACAAAAGGTCGGAACTTTTAAAGTTCCGACCTTTTGTATTAAACTATACAGATGATTACATCTTTTTAGCCGTATCCTTTTTTATAGTATCTTTTTTCAAGGTATCAGCCGCTGCAGGTGTTGTGGTCGCTGCCGAATCTACTTTGGTACTATCAGATCCGCTACTGGCTTTTTTCTCCGAGCTACAACCTGCTGCAATTGCACCTACCATTGCCGCGACAAGTGCAAGACTTAAAATTTGCTTTTTCATAGTTATATTTTTTAGATGTTTATCGTTTGTTAATGAACATACTACTAACCACCAATATGGTATATTGTTTAAAGTAGTTTACCTATTAATCTAAATAATGGCTTAAAGCATTTTTTCTGCAGCTAAATTATCAACTGAAGATAAAATTTTAGTTTCAGTTGATAACTCAGGATTATTTCGACATAAATTTCTGATATTTAAAAAGTATGGTAACATCCGAGCGCGTACTAAAATGGGCAATGCGCCTCTATCCTCCCCTCCTCTTTCAACGTATTTGGGTAGTGAGGTTTGATAAGGGTTATAAGGGGGTTGAGGTTAAGATCAAAAAAAGTTTTCTAAACAAAAACTATAACAAGTCTATTTTTGGTGGTACTTTATTTGCTGCTGCCGATCCTTTCTATCCCATATTATTTCATCAACTACTTACAAGAAAAGGATATAAATTAAAAGTATGGTCAAAATCATCTACCATAGAATATTTAAAACCGGGCCTAACCGATCTCCATTTTAAGATCACTTTAAGCGATGCCGATATTGCTGAGGCCGAAAATATATTAAATACTGTTGGCAAATATACCGCGCATCATCCTATTGATATTTACAATAAAAATGGCGAAGTATGTGTATCGGTAATGAATGAGGTTTACTTGCGTAATCTCGATTTTATTGATCCGAATTTATAACTTTAACTAATGACTACTTTTATGAACGACGGCTCCTTTACAGATAAAGGCTTCGTGATATCTACTGATAAAACATTGTTAGATTTTGATGTTATATACAACTATTTAAATGACGACTCGTACTGGGCCCAGGGAATTTCGCGCCAGACGCTCGAAAAAGGGATCGAAAATTCAATGTGCTTTGGCGTGTACAGTAATAGCTCACTGGCTGGTTTTGCACGCGTAGTAACCGATAATGCTACCTTTGCCTACCTATGTGATGTATTTATTTTACCAGCGTACCGTAAAAAAGGATTATCAAAATGGCTGGTACAAACTATAGTTAGCCATCCCGAACTACAAGAATTGCGGCGATGGTCTTTAGCTACCGCAGATGCCCAGGGATTGTACAAACAGTTTGGATTTACACAAATAACCAAACCTGAAAGATGGATGGAAATATTTGCCCCATACATAAAGCCTCAGTAATTAGTTAACGAACCGGAGTGTATAATGAATATAAAGAAACTGATTTTTGAGGGAGAAGGCGTTAAACTCGACTTTAAAAAAACGATCACCAGCTGCGAAAAAATTGCACGTACAATGGTATCCTTTGCCAACAACAAAGGTGGTAAATTATTGATTGGTGTTGCTGATGACGGCACTATTAAAGGTGTAAAATCTGAAGATGAGGAGCGCTATATGATTACCCGTGCCGCTCACATGTTTATACGACCGGCACTTGAACCTGTATTTGAAGAGATTTATGTTGACGACAAATTAGTATTGGTTGTTGATACGCTACCCAGCGACCTAAAACCGCATTACGCCCTTGCAGATGATGGTAAATGGTGGGCTTATGTGCGTGTAAAAGACAAAAGCGTACTTGCCAGTAAAATAGTATTAGAAGTACTTAAACGATCATCAAGCGACCAGGGTGTTTTAATAGAATATTCTGAGAATGAAAAAACGTTGCTGAGTTATCTGGAGAAATCGAACAGAATTACCATAAAAGAATGTAGCGAACTCTTAAAAATGGGCCGGAGGCGTACGCAGCGCATTTTGGTAGATCTGATACTTTCGGGCCTGATACGCATCAATACAACCGAAAAAGAGGAATATTATACAGCCTGCTAACAACCGTTATCTGCACCCTAATCATTACTTTTGTACCCCTGTATAAAAGTAATGAAAGCCGTTTTCCAAAAATATCGCCCATTTTATAATGAGAGTTTAAAGCTTGCTATTCCGGTGGTGGTGTCCAATGCCGGTCATACTGCGGTACAAATATCTGATACCATCATAGTAGGTCATTTTGCCGGCACTATTTCTTTAGCGGCGGCTTCCACCGTAAACAGCTTATTTATGGTACCCCTGGTTATTGGCCTGGGCATATCATACGGCTTAACACCGCTGATAGCGCAAAATAACGGGCGAAAAGATCACGGGGAATGTGGCAGGTTACTTTCCAATAGTTTGCTTTTAAATGTACTAACGGGCATAGTTTTGTTTTGCGGCATTTATTTTGGCACTATGCTTTTGATCAATCACCTCGACCAATCGCCATTGGTTGTTAAAGAGGCCAAACCTTATTTATTACTGCTGAGCCTTTCGCTTATTCCACTGTTGATCTTTAACACCTTTAAACAATTTACCGAAGGCCTGGGCTTTACGATGCAGGCCATGATCATATCGGTAGTTGGTAACGTGATCAACATCATTTTAGGGATCATATTTGTAAAAGGCCTGTTTGGTGTACCTCCAATGGGGATTAAAGGCGTTGGATATAGCACACTTATTGATCGTTGTTTAATGGCCATTGTGATGGGTTTCTACATTTTCAGATCGGCCAATTTTAAATCTTATTTAAAAAGCTTTGCACTCAAAAGCATAGACAAGCTACGCACGCTAAATATTTTAAAAATAGGCGCTCCTGTGGCCATGCAATACACTTTCGAGATCAGTGCATTTGGTGGTGCCGCGTTGCTGGTAGGCACCATTGGCATTATTGACCAGGCCGCTCACCAGGTTACCATTACTATGGCATCTATGACGTATATGATGGCGAGTGGTATAGGGGCGGCGGCAGCTATTAAATCGGGGAATTATTTTGGCGTTGGCGATCATAAAAACCTGAGGCTTGGCGCCATCTCCAATTATCATATCGTGTTGGTGTTTATGAGTTTAACAGCGATCATGTTTGCAGCATTCAGGCATCTGTTACCGTGGATATTTACGTCGGATGAAAATGTAGTAAACATTGCTGCTCAATTACTTATCATAGCCGCATTTTTTCAGTTATTTGACGGTACCCAGGTAGTTGGCCTTGGTGTGTTACGGGGAATGGGCGACGTTAATATACCTACGTTTATTACTTTTTTGGCTTATTGGGTAATAGGTTTACCAGTAGGTTATGTACTCGGGATTAAATTTCATCTGGGTGTTTATGGTGTTTGGTATGGGTTGGTTTTGGGCCTGGTTACAGCTTCCATCCTGTTATTTATCCGCTTTAACATAATTAGTAAAAGTGGCCGCAGTAAACCAACTACATCTTTTACAGATAATTAAAAATACAAATCGGCTGCTGTTTTAAAAGTGTTGCAGTGGGCATCAACTATATCTTTAATTTGTGGCGAGTACCCCCCACCCATACTTACCTGTACCGGAATTTTGTTAGCGATGCATTGTTCAAATACAAACTTGTCGCGTGCCTTGCAAGCCTCTTTACTTAACGCAAGTTTACCAAGCTTGTCTGTTTTCAAAACATCAACTCCCGCCAGGTAAAATATAAAATCGGGCTTTTGCTGTTTAATCAATTGGGGTAAAGTATTTTTTAAGACACCCAAAAAAACGTCGTCTTCCACGCCATCGGGTAGTGGAATATCCAGATCTGACTTTTCCTTACGGGATGGAAAATTATTGGCACCATGCATCGAAAACGTAAACACCCTTGGTTCATTTTCAAATATCTGGGCAGTACCATTACCCTGATGAACATCTAAATCTATAATTAAGATAGATTTAGCTAAATTACTATCCAGTAAATAATTAGCTGCTATTGCCTGATCATTCAGCATACAAAATCCTTCGCCCCAATTGCTGCCGGCATGATGGGTGCCGCCGGCCACGTTAAAGGCAATCCGGTGATCGAAAGCAAACATACAGCCATCAATTGTGCCCTTGGCTATCCGCACTTCCCTTTCAACCAACCGGGCAGACAAAGGGAAACCTATCCGTCTTTGTTCTTTAACAGGCAACGTTAAATCGCGTAATTGATTCCAATAGCCTGGCTCATGTGTTTTGAGGATAATATCTTCGGATACCAAGTTTGGCGAAAATAAATTATCTGCTTTAATAACACCCTCATGCAGCAACTGTGCCGGAATCAATTCATATTTCAACATCGGGAACCGATGCCCTTCGGGCAAGGGATGGGCGTATATTGGATCATAAGCTATTTTGAGCATGTTTGCTTAACCTAATATCTCTCCCACATGCTTCTGAATGTTTTCGCAGATATTATCTAACGGCAAATCATTGGCATCGTTACCAAATGGATCTTCAATTTCTTCGGCCAGTAGCTCTATACTTGCAAAAACAAATAACACAAAACCGATAATAGGGATAGTAAAATACTTGAGATCAAAAGCCCAGGTAAAGGGCAAAGTCATGATGTAAGTAAAAATAAATTTTTTAATAAACACACTGTAAGAGAAAGGTATCGGTGTTTTTTTTATCCGTTCGCAAGCGCCACAAATATCTGTAAATGAAGTAATTTCTGAAGTTATACTAAACAACTGCTCCGTGTTTATTACGCCACTTTTATTTAACCTGTAAATGTTTTGAATAATGGCAGACGCCACCTGGTTGGGTACATGTTTCCCAGGATTTATATCAATAAATCCCTGTTGCTCGGATGTGTAAATATCCCGCAGATGATCTCTAAGCACTCTTGCATAAAGCGGTATGGCATAATTGAAAAATGGTAGCTCGGTCTCTCCTACCAAATGTTTTAGTTTAATGGCCAGGTTACGACTGTTATTGGTAAGGCTACCCCAGATCTTGCGTCCTTCCCACCAGCGATCATAAGCAGAGTTGATCCTGAATGCCAGCAATAAAGAAAATACAAAGCCTATAGTTTGATGAATGTAGCTCACCTTTCGAAGGATATTGGTATCGGGCAATTTCCAAAAATCGATCAGTAAAAAAACAACTATGCCGGCATAAGCGCAAACCGCTACAATTAATGGAAAAAGCTCACGTAGCGTATCGGCCTTGTTTAACCTGAAAATAAACGAGAACCACTCTTTGGGATTGTAATAAACCATAGTAATAATTATTTTACAGCAACCAATGCATCGGCCAGATGTTTTGCAGCATGGTAAACATCCTGAAAAGTGTTATAAAGCGGCACAGCGCTTAAACGAATAACATCGGGTTCGCGCCAATCACCAATTACACCGTTATCCGCAAGATACTTAAAAATAGCTTTGGCATTTTGCCCGCAAACCACTGATAGCTGGCACCCACGAATATCGGGATTTGCCGGTGTGATGATCCTAAAGATATCTTCTGCTTGCCCTTTGTTAATCTCATTGATCAAAAACTCAAAAAAAGCCGTTAGCGCTACGCTTTTCTTTCTAAGCGCATCAATACCGCCCGCAGCATCAAAAATAGCCATAGAGGCCTTAAATAAGGCGAGAAGCAATATAGGACTTGTACTTACCTGCCATCCATCGGCACCAATAGCCGGATCAAAGCCCGGTGCCATTAAAAAACGCTTATCGGCCCGGTAGCCCCACCAGCCTGCAAACCGATTCATCTGGTTATCGGTAAAATGTTTTTCATGCACAAAAATGCCGCTGATGCCACCCGGACCTGAGTTCATGTACTTGTATGAACACCAGCAGGCAAAATCAGCACCCCATTCATGCAATTTCAATGGAACATTGCCTGCCGCATGGGCCAGATCAAAACCCGCATAGGCACCGGCTTTATGGGCAGCCTGGGTTATTGCTTCCAAATCAAAAAACTGACCAGTGTAATAATTAATGCCGCTAAATAACACTAAAGCCAGTTCGGCTGCATGGTTATTTATAGTTTGAACTATATCTTCGGTACGCAAAGTGAGTTCGCCCTCACGCGGAAAAACTTCTATAATGGCATCCTTTGGATCAAAGCCATGAAACTTTACCTGGCTTTCCATGGCATACTGATCTGACGGAAATGCACCGCCTTCCATAATAATCTTAAAACGCTTACTATTTGGTTTGTAGAAACTTACCATCAGTAAATGAAGATTTACTGTAAGCGAATTCATAACCGAAACTTCATTTTCCCGGGCGCCAACTATTTTTGATATAGATGCCGAAAGTGATTTATGATATTCCAGCCAGGGATCGTCGCCCTGAAACCAACCCTCAACCGCGAGGTTTTGCCAGGTATTCATCTGATCGGCAATATATTGAGCTGCCGATTTGGGTTGCAGCCCCAAAGAGTTGCCGCAAAGGTAAATTACATCCTTTCCTTTATGCTTCGGGATCAAAAACTGGTTTCTGAAATCTTTTAGCAGATCATCGTTATCCTGCGCAATGGCGAAGCTTAAGCTATTTTGGTAAATCATTGCCCAATATTACAAAAAAGGCGAATTTAAAACGGCCTATTTATTGGGTTTACTTACGTATTTATTCCCCTTAACATAAAACCGGTAAGGTAAAAACGCATCCTCTCCGGCATAGCTAACCCCAATGCGTGGGCCTATTGCTATCTGCTCATCAGTAAAATTTAACCCGCGGTCTTCAATCCAGAGGGTGTCACTTTGCAGGCTGATAGCATTTACATTACGATTTATCCCCAACGCTTTAGCTACAGAGCCCGGGCCGGCGGTAATAGTGTGCTTCAGCACAGGCATATTCCTGCGCACCTGCATAGCTTCTATTCCGTTTGTAGGGTTTACAGCCCTGATGAGTATAGCATGTGGCACCCCCTCAACAGCAGTTACAATATTAAACATCTCATGAATACCATAACAAAGGTACACGTAAGCAATGCCCCCCTGCATAAACATGGTTTTGGTACGGGGTGTTATCCGGTTGCCATAAGAATGCGAGGCTTTGTCAATAATTCCATTGTAAGCTTCGGTTTCAACAATATAACCACCTGTAGTTACACCATCGATACAAGTAAATAAGTACTTACCTAACAGGCTTTTACTAATACCAGCCACATCATTGCCTAAATAATAATCCTGAGTTAATTTCATTTTTTGCTAAGGATCTGTTTTAAAAATTTGTTTATTTCTTTGGCCTTGTCAAATATCATAATGTGGGTTCCGCCTTTTATAACAGTGGCATCTTTAATTCTTTTGTAATCAAAAATAAGGTCCTTGTCGCCGGTAATATGGTAAAGATTGGGTGGAATCACCTCATTCTTCCATATCAATATGGCGCTCATCGCCCACTTTACAAACACCGGCGAAGTTTTCTTTAGCATATCCTGGAACAGCCAGGCATCACCTTCGCTCATCTTTCCAAACATGGGCTTAATTACAAAACCCATTGAAGTAACCAACTTACCGGGAATCAACTTTTGAACGGGAAGGTTTCGGAACAATTTAAAATACCACGGCGCTTCGTCACTTGTTTTAATGCTCGAAATAATGATCACCTTTTTAACCGGAATAAATTTGGCTATCTCTACTGCCAGCATCCCTCCTAACGAATTGCCTATCACTATCGAATCAACTTGTATATTATATTGACATACAAGTTTTTGCGCATATACAGCTAAAGTATCCAACGGGTTTGGCTCAATCCAATCAACAGGAATCACTTCATGATCCCGAAAGTTGATATTGTTATAAACGCGGGTATCGGCGCCAAGGCCCGCTATGAGGTATATCTTGCTCACTAAAACTTTATCAGCTTAACAATCTGTTCGAGAAATTGTGCGTCGGTTTCATCAAATTGATCCAGTAATTCGCTGTCTACATCCAACACACCAACTACCGCACCGTTATGAAATACCGGTACCACAATTTCAGACTGAGAAAGAGAACTACAGGCAATATGCCCCGGAAATGCTTCAACATTGGGCACTACCAATGTTTTGGCCCGCTCCCATGCCGTGCCACAAACACCTTTGCCCAATTTTATCCGCGTACAAGCTACAGGCCCCTGAAACGGACCTAAAACCAACTCGCCATTTTTCACCATATAAAAGCCTACCCAAAACCATTTAAATTGTTCTTTTAATGCGGCGCTGATATTTGCAAGGTTAGCCACAAGGTCGGGCTCGCCAAAAAGCAACGCTTCTATCTGCGGGATCAGTGCCGTATATTGTTGACTTTTATCGGTTGATGTAGTTATGTTTAAATCCTCTGCCATAGCACAAATATAGTAGCAAGCAGTTAGTATCAGGTATCTGAATTTTTTCTTTTTACGGTTAGATTGCTATTGTACAAAAAACAGATATAGTTGAAGCACCAAGCGCCATTGCCTCATTCCAACGTCAAATGATAAGTTCATGAACGCCAAAAACGATCCTGATTCCTGATACTGGCTACTTGATACTAAAAATATCATATTTAATCTTTTATTTAGCAGGCGTATGTACGTTAGCTTAACCATAATACGTTACCGAAAGCTGTTTATTCCTTTCGCCCTGTTGGCTATGGCTATTCACAGATTGCCTTTACTGATGCAAAAGGGCTGCACCTTTTATAAGTTACTTGGCTCGGGCAAAAACGGAACTTTTGATTTACAGCCCGACTGGCAACAATGGGGTCTGTTGGCTTGCTGGGAAAACCGGAAGGATTTTGACAAATTTTACAACCATTCTTTTATCTCCAGCTGGTGGAAAATCCTGGGGTACGAGGGTTATACCATATTATGCCAGCCCCTGCAAAGCCATGGCAAATGGGATGGTAAAAAACCTTTCGGCAATCCAGATATGCAAAATTATACAGGCCCGGTTGCCGTGCTTACCAGGGCAACCATCAGGATGAGCAGGCTCAAAAACTTCTGGAGCCATGTTGATGAAGTTGCCAGTATGATGACCAGTGCACCGGGCTACATCACTTCTTTTGGAGTAGGTGAAGCGCCGTTTTACCGGCAGGCTACTTTTTCTATCTGGAAGAGTGTTGACGACGTAAAAAACTTTGCCTACAAGAGCCGCGAACATGCCGAAGTTATTAAACTAACCCGCAGCGAAAACTGGTACAGCGAAGAACTCTTCGCCCGGTTCAGGCTGATTGCTTGCTTTGGCTCGCTAAATGGTAAAGACCCATTAAATGACTTATTGAAATAATTAAGATATGAGAATTATTGCCGAACTCCCCCACCCTGATTTTAAGATCACCATTATGAACATGAACCAAAAGTTTATTGTTAAGATAGAGCAAGGTACCCTTGAGCAAAGTTTCAAGATACCCGAAATGGATTTAACCGATAGTGTTAACAGCGTTTTTGAATTGCTTGATGAAGAATTTTTAAAGAAGGTAGGCATCCGTTTTACCGATATGCGTAATGATTTTAAAGATGCATATTATAGGTACAATTACTAATAGATTAAAAATCACAAATACCTGTATTATAGTTAGTTATATATTTAAAAAATTGAAAACAGAATTTTATTTCGCCAATAGAACATTATTCTGATTTTTAGTGACTAATTTTTATTTAAATAGAAAGTATTAGTTCACTAAAAACAACACAAATTATTGATAAACAAATAACTTATAAAGTTACATAGTTTTTTATTTGGTCGCATATTTCGCCAAATAAATGGGAGGTTAGACCAAAACAAGGTCGCAATACCAGAAACCAGATGTTTTTTGACTGGTTGTTGAAGCGCAGGAATCGTCTGCATTTTTAGGCGCTTGGTATTCCTTAAAAACCTTAATACCGGTTTTGTAATTTATCTCTTTTGAAAAAATAGGGCCTTTAAAAGTGAAGGTGTGAAACTCCCCGTTCTCGCCGCAAACATCCACATCATCGGGTAATGCCTCAATCAGCTCATGGCTTAGCTCCTTTCCAACTATATGCTCCAGGCGCGCCTGGGTGCAGGCTATCACGGTGCTAAATCCAATATTCAAAAACTCATTGATAAGTTCATGGGTGTCGCGTTTCCACAAAGGATAAATACCGGTAAGACCAACTTCGCTTAGCCTCATATCCCGGTAGTCCTTCAGGTCCTGCAAAAATATATCGCCAAAAATAGAATGGGTTATCCCCTCTTTTTTCAGTTGAGATAAATGATGATGCATCACCTCATCATACTCCTTCATTCCCGGCATTTCGGGCAGGCGAATTTGATATAACGGAATGCCAATGCTTTCGGCTTGTTTCACCAATAGCTCGGTACGTACACCATGCATCGAAATTCTATCAACAGCGTCATTTACGGTGGTAACCAGGTATTTTATTTCCAGGTCGGGATTTTGCAGGCAATGGTATAAAGCCAGGGCGCTATCCTTCCCTCCGCTCCAGTTGAAAATGCATTTCATTTTGTAATGAGTGATTGATTGTTTAAACATGTCTTAGAATGTAGTTATTATTGCCTCGTTTCGACCCATAAACCTATAACCGGCTCTTTATGCTGGCTAAGACTCACTCGAACATCGCTACGCGCGGCACCCTCTCTCTTCAACTTCGCTGGAAAGAGGGTATTGGCAGATTTAGAATTGAAGACGAGCTAAAAAATATTCAATTCCCTCTTTCCAGCGAAGTTGAAGAGAGAGGGTGAACGAGTGTAGTGATGTTCGGGTGAGTGGTTTGTTTACATCATACCTCTCTTCAAAACTCTTTTTTTTAATCTTCACCCCTGTAATAATTGCTCTACCAAGGCAGGCACCCCAACTGCCGCTTTTTCCTGAATCTTTATCACAGGGCCACGTACGTTTACATCAGGAATTTTGGGGTCGATGATATACTTGGGCACTTCCTTACGAATGTAGTTGATCAGGCCAGCAGCCGGGTAAACGGCCAGCGAGGTTCCTATCAGCATAAACAACTCTGCGCGGCCACAAATACCTGCCGCTGTCTCTATCATCGGCACAGCCTCGCCAAACCAAACTACGTGTGCACGTAACGGCGAACCCAGCTCGCAAACCTCCCCTGCTTTTATCTCCCACCCATCTATGGGATAAGTAAGTTCGGGATTGATACTTGATTGCGACCGGGTAATTATGCCATGCAGGTGTACTACATTGGTTGAGCCCGCCCGCTCATGCAGGTCATCTATATTTTGAGTAATAATGGTTACGTCGTACTCTTCTTCTAATTTTACCAGTGCATAGTGCGCAGCGTTTGGCATGGCTTCCAATACCGATTTTCTCCGTTCGTTATAAAACTGCTGCACCAGGGCCGGGTTACGCTGCCATGCTTCAGGTGTAGCCACATCTTCTATATTGTAACCCTCCCAAAGGCCATCGCTGTCTCTGAAGGTCTTTAAGCCACTTTCGGCGCTTATGCCAGCTCCTGTTAATATTACTAACTTTTTCATACTAAAAATAAATTATCAGCACATAAAAAAAGCGACCTGCATTATGACAGATCGCTTTTCAATTTTATTATACTTGATTAGAGCGCCAATTGTTTTGGGGTTTGTAAAAAAGCAAACTTACTTTTTGCAAACTCGAAACCGCCAAACAACAAAAAGTCAAACAGCAGATCACCCAAAACCATGTTCTTTTCAAATGGAATAGCCTTAATTAACGATTGACCGTACCCGGCTATGGTATGTGGATACAGGGCTCCATATAAAAATGGTAGATCGATGATGAGCCAATGAATGAGTACCGATGCAACAGATGCCAGCAGCACATTAAGTACATTTACCTTTTTTATAAAACTACCCACTAAAACCATCAGTGCAAAGCACAAGTAAACCCAAGGTGCACCGCTATACCACAAGGTAATTTTTGATGTGTACAAATAGTTAATAATGATATCGGTAGTAAAAAGCGTAAGCAATACTGTTACATAGCCTTTCCATTTTTCGGTAAAGTAAACACCTCCAAATAAAGCTATAGCACCTACTGGTGTAAAGTTACTCAGTTCCTTATACTTAAAGGTTATTAGCCTGAACGCTGCAGCAACAACTATCATTAAAATAAGGATAATGTTTCTGCTGATGGTATCTCTTTTATTCATGGTTTTGTTTATACCGTAAAATTACTCATAATAAGCATTAATTAAAAAACTAATTAAACTGGTACTTTGCGCCAATTGTAAAATTGATGCCACGGGTATTATAACCCAACCAGTCGATATACTTTTGATCAAGCACATTATTCAGGTCACCAAAAACATTCAGATTTTTAGTGGCTTTTAATTGCAGGTGCAAATCAACAAGATTGTAGCTTTTTAGCGTAGTTATTGTGCTTGGGTATGTAGCAAAATTTTGATCAGCTCTGTTGCCGGTATACTTATAATTTACTGCGATCAGGAAATCAGCACATGCCTGGTATGATACATTAGCTCCGAAAGTATTTTTTGGCCTGCGGTATAAATTAGCTGTTTGTTTGCCGGTTTCATCAGTTTGTTTGCCGGTTACATAAGCAAAATAAGCCGAAGCCGTAAGCTTGTTTGAATTGTATTTCAACTCACTTTCAAAACCTTTATCTTTTTGAAATTGACCGTTTTTATAGAACGAATTAAAAGGGAACTTCGATTCTGAGTAAAAATAAACAACATCTTTAGTGTTTCGTTTGTAGAAATCGGTATTAAACGATAATGTATTTTTTACAATCTCCCAATCAAACCCGGCCTCGTACGATGTAGTTGTTTCGGGCTTTAATTGACTATTGCCATATTGCGAGTACAATTGATATAAGGATGGGGATTTATAGGCAGAGGCAACAGTCCCGAATACTTTAAACTGATCGGCTAAATACAGCGAAGGGTTAATAGTATAGGTAAAGTTATCTCCATATTTGCTATGGTGGTTATACCTTCCGCCCAGTTCCATATGAAAGATATTTGACTTAAAAAACAGTGATGTGTAAACGCTTGTAATGCTACTATGCGCAGTATCAGAGCTTATAACACTTGCAGGTGGATTATATCCTGTTTGTTGAAACAAGCTATATTGGTCGGTATTGCTATATTTATAGTCTGCGCCGCTCGTGATATCAAAATATTTACCCAGGTTGTAATTCAATACAGTCTCCAAATTGGTTATACGGCCGGTATTTTTTGTTAGCTGATTGGTACCGTCGTTGTCAGGAGGCAGGTTTTTAAAGTTATTGAGAACAGTGTTCTGGCTGGCATTGAACACCAAAGTACCTTTTGGCAATACCACTTTGGCCCCTAAGCCTCCGTACAAAAATGTATTATGATAGGTGTAGTTTTTATCATCGGCAAAGGCACCATAAGGCAAATCGCCGGCATTGTAACTGGCCTGAAAATTACCATTCAAGCTAAATTTATCAGAAACATATTGATTGATATTAACACTCGCCGAACGTTGATGAAATCCATCTTTTTTAAACCCAGCCTTATTTGTAGTATCCGTGGCCGCTGCAAAACCTCTTGAATCGGTATTTGAAAGGTTAATGGCAATCCCGGTGTTGTGAATTTTACCGTTTAAACCTGCCGACTCCTGAAAGGTATTGTAACTACCGCCGGTAAGTTGCACATTGCCTTTTAAGCCTTGCCCCTGCGGGTGTTTGGTAATAATATTTATTACACCGGCTACAGCATCAGAGCCATATAAAGTTGAACCGGCGCCTTTCAATATCTCTATTTTTTCAATCTCGTTTACCGGGAAGGCGTTAAGATCATAACTGCCATCAATTGATGAGGCGTTGTTAACCGGGAATCCATCTACCAATATTAATGTATTACCCGATGATGCACCACGCAAAAATACCGAGGTGCTGATACCAGGTGCGTTCTGTGCTCCGGAAAAAGTTATCCCAGGGACAGTATTTAATAACTGGGGCAACGTTTGGCCTTGTGAACGATTGATTTGCTCGGCCGATATTACAGTAACCACACGACCAATATCGGATAATTTTTTAGGCGACCGGGTTGCTGTTACTACTACATTGTTTAATACGCGGGTAGTATCCTGTGCATTTGCAACAGTGCCGCCTAAACCTGCCTGTACCAAACCTAATCCTAAAACAATTTTAAAGTACTTTTTTTTCATGTATTTGCTATAGCGTTAAATAATAATGCGGTTTAAATAGCACAACATGGATATGGAAAAAATGAAAACACACCACTAAACAGAAGAGTATTCACATTCAAGCTTCAATCCACGAAAGCTACGAATAACATATAATGCTCTGGCAGGTCTTCTGACTTACTCCCCTTTAGTTCTGTCTTCCCGCGGGTTCTTACCGGCAGTGACTTTAAGAATGAACTATGGTTCTGGAGCTTACAGCTGCGGGACAGTTCCGGATTTACACCGTATTCCCTTTTAATTCTTTATGATATACTATAAAGAAACCTAAAGCGGTGCAAAAGTACAACAAGTATTAATAACCACAAACTAACATCTGTATATTTATGCTGATGAAAAAGTATCCTATTTTATTAATAATGATCGTGGCTGGTTTAAAAACTGCGGTGCCAGATTCAAACATCAGGAAATTTAATAAATATAGCGATAGCTTCCTTTCTTAAAAAAAACTGGGGCGGATAGTTTATCAATATGAATTACATCGAGCTAAAAAATACAAGCCAAATTTAACCAGATTTAAATTTAATTACCACAAGGTTAAATAAAATTCAATTTAACAAAAACTTAGCTTGCCATAAGGTGTTTAACTTTTACACCTAATTAAAACTACATGGCAACTACAATAATTAAATATACCGACAACTACCCCGTACTTTATGGCGACGACAGGATAAACCTGAACTGGCCCGAACGCTACACTTCTATTGCTGGCGGTGTAAAACTGGGATGGTCGGGTTTTAAGAATATCTTTTCAAGTCCGCTGACTAGTGTGTTAAAAATTGGCGCCGGAGGGTATCTTTTAAATCGTGGTATTACGGGGCACTGCGAATTGTACAAACGGATCGGCAAGCTATCAACTAACCCTATTAACGTAAATATCCGTGCATCGTTTACTGTAAACCAACCCCGGCACAAGGTGTATAACTTTTGGCGTAAGCTGGATAATTTGCCCCTGTTTATGAAACATCTGGAAAGCGTTGAAGTAATTGACGCCCAATATTCGCGATGGGTTTTAAAACTCCCGGCCGATGTTGCCACTGTAAGCTGGCATGCCGAAATTGTAAAAGACGAACCCAACGAAATGATTGGATGGAGTTCGCTCCCCAATTCCACCATTAACAATGCAGGCAAGATACGTTTCCAGGATACCATTGATGGTACAGGCACCGTGGTTGATATCGTGATCAGCTACCAGCCACCTGCCGGCGGTGTTGGCGCAGGTATAGCAAAAGTTTTAAATCCTTTGTTTAAAAGGATGGTTGACAAAGATATCCAAAACTTTAAGCAATACATGGACATCGAAAACGGATTGGAATCATCGTTAGACACTGCCGAGATCATTATAATCTCTTAAAAAAGAACATAAAAAAACCGCCCTGTAAAAATTTACAAGGCGGTTTTAAAATTCAAGGACAAATTGCCCGGAATGATATTATTTTACTGCATCAATAACGGCTTTGAAAGCATCAGGATGATTCATTGCTAAATCAGCTAATACTTTACGGTTTAAACCGATCTCTTTTGCTGCTAATTTACCTATTAATTGAGAGTAAGAAATTCCGTGCTGACGGGCACCAGCGTTAATACGTTGGATCCATAAAGCTCTAAATTCTCTTTTCTTGGTTTTACGGTCACGATAAGCGTACTGTAAACCTTTTTCTACTGTGTTTTTTGCAACGGTATAAACCTTGCTACGTGAACCCCAATAACCTTTGGCGAGGTTCATGATCCTTTTCCTGCGTCTTCTCGACGCTACTGCGTTAACTGAACGTGGCATGTTGTTTGATTTTGGTAGTGAGTGCCTGTTTTTACAACAGAACTTAAAACTCTAATACCTGGTTAAAAAAATTGTGAATTACTTTCCGATGCAAAGCATGCGTTTAACATTTCCACTATCAGCTTTAGAAACTAAGCTGGTGTGGCCAAGGTTACGCTTACGTTTAGTCGACATCTTAGTTAAGATGTGGCTTTTGAATGCATTCTTCCGTGTGATTTTACCTGTTCCAGTAAGCTTAAAGCGCTTTTTTGCACTGGAATTGGTTTTCATTTTTGGCATAACTATTTATTTATTTAGATGTTAGATATGAGATTTAAGATGTGAGACTAACTATCTCTTCGCATCCTGATCCCATATTTCACGTTTATCTTAAAAGATGTCAGATACTAAAATTGTCTCAATTCTCATATCTAACATCTCATATCTATTTCTTCGCTGCTTTAGGCGCAAGGGTTAAAAACATCCTTTTACCTTCAAGCTTTGGCAACTGCTCCACTTTACCTACATCCTCCAATGCCTGCGCAAAGCGGAGTAGTAATATTTCGCCTTGCTCTTTGTAAACAATGGCACGGCCTTTAAAGTGTACATAAGCTCTCACCTTTTCACCAGCTTCTAAAAACTTAATGGCATGCTTTAATTTAAATTCAAAGTCATGATCATCAGTATTAGGCCCGAAACGGATTTCCTTAATAACAGTTTGCTTGGCATTGCTCTTGATCTCCTTAAGCTTTTTCTTTTGCTCGTAAATGAACTTGTTATAGTCCGTTACTTTACAAACCGGCGGTACGGCGTTCGGAGATATCTCAACCAGGTCTAATTCCTGCTCTTGCGCAATAGCAAGGGCATCTCTTAATGAAAAAATACCTTGCTCTACGTTATCACCTACAAGGCGAACTTCCTGAGCTCTAATGAATTGGTTGATGTTGTGTTCAGCTTCTTTCTTCTTGAAAGGAAGCCTTGGTCCTCTATTGAAAGGTTTGTTTAATGCCAAGTTATACTTTTATTTCTTTAATTATTTGTTCTTTAAAATCTTCTATGCTCATACTTCCCAAATCGCCCTGACCATGTTTTCTGACAGAAACCTGCCCCTCGGCCGCTTCTTTTTCACCCACAATCAGCATATAAGGGATTTTTTTGACTTCAGCATCACGTATCTTACGCCCTATTTTTTCATCTCTGAAATCAATCAGCCCGCAAATATCGGAATCTTTTAACACATCAGAAAGTTTTTTTGCATATTCCTCGTACTTTTCTGATATCGGCAGTATAATAAATTGCTCTGGCGATAACCAAAGCGGAAAATTACCTGCGCAATGCTCAATTAGTACAGCAATAAAACGCTCCATAGAGCCAAATGGGGCTCTGTGAATCATTACCGGACGATGTTTTAAGTTGTCGCTACCAGTGTACTCCAGTTCAAAACGCTCGGGTAGGTTATAATCTACCTGAATAGTGCCCAGTTGCCATTTACGACCCAAGGCATCGCGAACCATAAAATCGAGCTTAGGGCCATAAAAAGCTGCTTCGCCTAATTCTACAACGGTAACTAATCCTTTTTCGGCAGCTGCCTCAATGATCGCATTTTCGGCCAAAGCCCAATTCTCATCAGTACCGATGTATTTTGCTTTATTTTCAGGATCGCGTAGAGAGATCTGCGCAGTATAGTTCTCAAAGCCTAAAGCTTTAAATACATATAACACTAAGTCTATTACCTTCTTAAACTCATCCTTTACCTGGTCGGGGGTGCAAAATAAGTGGGCATCGTCCTGAGTAAAGCCGCGTACACGGGTTAAGCCATGCAACTCGCCACTTTGCTCGTAACGATATACGGTACCAAACTCTGCCAAACGAACAGGAAGGTCTTTGTACGAGCGCGGTTTTGTTTTATAGATCTCGCAGTGATGCGGGCAGTTCATCGGTTTTAAAAAGAACTCTTCCCCCTCCTGCGGAGTTTTTATAGGCTGAAATGAATCGGCACCATATTTTTCGTAATGGCCGGATGTTACATACAGGTTTTTATGCCCGATGTGCGGAGTAATTACCTGCTCGTAACCAGCTTTAACCTGTGCCTTTTGCAAAAAGTTTTGCAGGCGTTCGCGCAGGGCAGTTCCTTTCGGTAACCACAATGGCAAGCCCATGCCTACTTTTTCTGAAAAGGCAAATAACTCCAACTCTTTCCCCAATTTTCTGTGATCGCGCTTTTTAGCTTCTTCGATCATGTGCAGATATTCCGTAAGCTCGCTGGCTTTGGGGAAAGTAACGGCGTAAATACGGGTTAACTGCTTGCGTGTTTCGTCGCCACGCCAGTAAGCACCGGCAACACTCATCAGCTTAACAGCTTTTATAAAACCGGTGTTTGGGATATGTGGCCCACGGCACAGATCGGTAAAGTTACCTTGTGTGTAAAATGTAATGGCACCATCTGGCAGGTCCTTAATCAGGTCAAGCTTATACTCGTCGCCTTTTTCGGTAAAGTACTCAATAGCATCGGCTTTACTAACCGGCTTGCGAATGTACTCTTCTTTGGTTTTAGCCAGTTCGATAACTTTGTCTTCGATCTTTTTGAACTCGTCTGACGAAAATTCACGATCTCCAAAATCAACATCGTAGTAAAAACCGGTTTCGATAGCCGGACCGATACCAAATTTGGTGCCCGGATACAAAGCCTCCAAAGCCTCGGCCAATAAGTGGGCTGATGAATGCCAGAAAGTTGATTTACCTGAAGCATCGTTCCAGGTTAATAATTTAACGCGCGAGTCCTTTTCAATAGGGCGGCTGGCATCCCAAACCTCACCATCAACTTCGGCTGCTAATACGTTACGTGCTAATCCTTCAGAGATCGATAATGCGATCTGTGCGGAAGAGATTCCCTTGTCGTACTGACGAACGGAACCATCGGGAAGTGTAATACTAATCATCTACAACTATGATTTAAAGTTTATAAAATTACGTTTTGTGATCACCTACGGGAGTGATCGTTTATTTGAGGTGCAAAAATAGGATTATTTTTTGATTTTGGATTGGGGTGTTCAATTTCGGATTTGTGAAAAATTACTTTACCCAAAGTTTATTTATAATTAGCTATCGCCCTTCCTTAAGAAGTTCTAATTCAGCCACAGTAAATGATTGTTTGCTTTTTTCCATGACGTTACCTGTTTCACAATTATTTCAAATTTATGCAAATGTTTGCGAATATCAAATATCCCAAATTGCCCGAGTTGTATAAACTATTTTCATAAAAATAACCGATATTGAAAAAAATTAAAACCGATGCCTGAAAATACCGCTATCCGCTCCTCCTGGTTTAATAAATTTTTTGAATGCCTGTTTCTATATGTGGCATTGGTTAGTGGTTTGTATATGGCGATATCAACTTTCTTTTACAAATATTTTAGCAGCTTCGACAACTCAAAACATGTAAAATATTTTCTGTATGCAGGAGGATTTTTCCTTTTGCTGGCTGTCGCCTATTCGATTTACTGGCATCGAAAAGAGAAATCGTCCGGCTTTAACTCCGGTATCAGGCATGCCTGGTTCCGTGGGGTTATGCGGTATTTTATTGCTTACGAAATTGCTGTTTATGGTTTTGCCAAAATTCTGCAGACTCAATTTAGCCGGGTTTATAGTCGCGACGATATACCTGTTGGTGACCTTACGGGTTTTGAGTTGACCTGGAATTACTTTGGTCACTCCTATACCTTTGCTGTAATTTTAGGTTTGCTGCAAATTGGCGGCAGCATTATGCTATTATTTAGACGCACAACCTTGCTGGGTGCCTGCATCTTGCTGCCTGTAATGGTTAATATAGTACTTCTCAATATCTTTTACGAGATAAGCAACGGAGCCTTTGTAAACTCGCTAATATTTACTGCCGGCTTAAGCTACATTATCATATTACGATGGGCCGATCTTAAAATCCTGTTATTTCAAAAGGTAGATCATCTTCCTCCCGTTAAGTTAGGTTTCCTAAAACCTATTATCAAAGTAATGACAATTGCTTTCGCGTTTTATAGCCTTTATCGTTTGGTTGTAGCAGAGCCACCATCAGCATTTGAAGGTAAATGGAAGATTTACGAACTAACCCAAAACGGGAAAGATAATACCCGCCGCGACTGGCAAACCAACCCAAGGGCATGGCACACCATTTATATAGAACAACACGGTGAGTTAAACTTTTCAAGCAATCCTTTCATTTTTGAACGCGAACAGGCCTGGCATGGCAGTTACACCTACAACGCCCCAAATAAAACCTTAAACATCATTTTTTACAACGGACCGCAAACTGATACTACAAAAGTAAAAATAAGCGGTTACACTGGTAAAATGATGCAGTGGGATATGATTTATTATGCAGATACCATCCGCATGAAACTATTAAAAGCGGGAAAGTAAGTTGGATTTGAAAATTTAAAAATGAATCTCCGCGGCCGCTAAATAAATCCAAAAGCGAAACTCCCATAGCAGATTATCTTTTCCCCTCCCCTAATCAAAGCTTATTCCCATTATTCAACAACTATTTGACCTTGCATCGAACCCCAATGTCCGGGGAAACTACAAATAAAAGTATAAACGCCGGCCTTTGATATGGTAAAGGTTGTTTCATCTGATTCTCCGGCACTAACCTGTTTGGTATGTGCAATAATTGAGGAGGCGAGTTTTGATGGAATATAATTCTCACTTTTCGCATTTCGTGCTTCATCGGCAAACGTTGTAATGTCGGTACCTTTATTTAGGATAACCACATTGTGTGACATCGGCATCCCCTTTTGTGAACCTATATTTTTCAATCGAAGTACGATTTTTTGATTGCTTTTGATCTTAAATAATTCCTTATCAAAGTGCATATCATCATTAGCCTGTAAGCTGATAGTATCCGTTATGGGTACTTTGTCAATTCCAGGAATCGACCCAGGGTCAATTTCTTCGGTTTTGATAGTTGTATCTTGTTGATCATCTTGTTTTTTACTCCCTTGGCCGCAAGCCGTTAAAACTAAAATCAACAGCAGGTGTAAGCAGTTTTTCTTCATATTTAATATAAATAATCGTTACAAAGTTTTAATTTTAATATCTCTGAAGGCCACACCACTCGTCCAATCCTGAACAGCAATATGTCCCTTAGTGGTAACTGCGAATGCAGGATACCTGTTCATTGAGCTTGAAGCAAGTACTTTTTTCCAGTCATCGCTTTTGAAATCAACGGTAATGGTCTGTATTCCGTTTAGCCAAAAGATTACTTTACCATCTTTTTGTATAATGCGCGAATGATTCCATTCACCAGCATTTGGAACGCTATTACTAGTGTTAGGAATGACGCCAAAAATGGACGCAGCCTTATGGGAAAGGTCTTTAAGGTAGTCGGCATCTGTATTTTTATCATCAAGTAATTGATATTCGGGGCCAGTGGCAAAGGTGGCACCAAATTCAGGTCGCTCCTGAACATTTATAAATACACCACTGTTACCTGCTTTCGATATTTTCCAATCAAATTGAAGGTCATAGTTTTCATATTCGTTGTCAGTAACCAGGTCGCCGTGCTTAATATTTTTCGCATGTGGGTTGCAAATCAATTGACCGCTGTCAACAGACCAGGCCGAGGCTGCATCTCCTTTATTATATAGATGCCATCCGTTTAACGTGTTGCCGTCAAACAGCAAGGTCCAGCCTTTGCTTTTTTCCTGATCTGAGAGTATGTTGTGCTGTTCTTTTTTTGATGAACATGCATTTAGTAATGCGACACCTAAAAGTGTTGTAAGAATTTTGCAGCTAATATGCTTTTGTATCATTTTTAAATTATAAAGTATTATGGTTTAAATAGTGACTGTTTTATGCTGTTACTTGTTATTATCCTCCAGCACTCCAACAGTAAAGCCAGTTTAAATTAAACCAAATTTGCTTTGATGTATTTGTAACTTTGCGCCATACTTACCAGAGGGTTTCCCGGGGTTTCATCCTGTTCATTAAAGAAGTATTTTAAGCCTGCAGTTTTAGCGTGTTTAAATACCTCTTTAAAAGGAATAATACCATTGCCTACTTCTGTGTAAAATGCCTTAGGTGTTTTATCCATATCCTTTACATGCCATAAGGGGAAACGGCCGGGATATTTATTGAACCAGGCCATAGGATCTTGTTTTGCCTTATAAATCCAGTAAATATCCATTTCCATTTTCACCAGATCAGCATCTGTATTATTCAACAATATGCTGTAAGGGTATTGGTTATCTTGCACATCAAATTCAAAAGCGTGATTATGATAGCATAACTGAATCCCGGCCTTTTTGCATATCTCCCCTGCTTTGTTCAATTTATCAGCAGTCTGTTTATAATGGTCAGGGCTCCCTCGTTCGTTATCAAAAAGAAAAGCACAAACCATATATTTTAAGCCAACCGCGGCGGCATCATCAACAGCCCTTTGCCAGTCATTATATATGGTTCCTTTCGTGTCTGGCGTGGATTCGCCAAGCAGATAGTGTGCGCTAAACATGTTCAGGCCATTATCATTCAATATTTTCTTGAACACTGTGGGGGCCATTCCATAAAATTTTTCTGTGCCGGTATAAGTAGCACCCTCAACAGAATTGAAACCGATTTCGGCAACCCTGGCAAGCGTGTTAACAGGGTCTTTGGCCATTAATTCACGAACGGTGAAAAGTTGTACGCCAATGTACTGCGTTTTTACACTTGCAAATAAATCTGGCGCCATTAAAAGCCCTGCCGATAGCGCCGCGCTGGTTTTGAGAAATGATCTTCTGGTTGTCATAACGATTATAATTGGTATAGCTAAAAAATAGCGGTTAATACGTTGTCTATTTACCTATTCCCTGAGGTTAAACTCGTGTTGGTACGGAGATGGCTTATCTAAGAAATTGGTTCAGCAAAACTATCATCATTGTAGTATGCCTATCACAGTCGATAAAAAAAAGTAGTACAAGAATTGCTATAATTATCTTATTTATAGATAATTACTTAAAATAAAAAGGCAAAAAAAGTAGTATTTTAAGAACCAGAATTATTCCTGTGCAGCTATAAACCCAATTTTTAATACCATTACTTCAAAATCATCACGGGATACAGCGGCTTTATTTCGGGCCCTGGTTCTGTAGTTATAGATGGTACTTAATGAATAACGAAGAAAAGCCGCAATTTTTACACTATCGGTAATCCCCAGACGGATTAAAGCGAAAATGCGCAATTCTGTGTTGAGTAACTCGCCGTGTTTAACAATAACCTGTTCTTCTTTGATCAGTAAAGCGTTAAACTCCTGGATAAATGTTGGGTATAAGTTCAGAAAAATACGATCGAAAATAACATACAACTCTTCCAACTCATTATCTGCAACAGTGGTCGACCGTAGCATCTTAAACAATTCATCGAGTTGTTTATCCGTGGCTTTTTTGTTCAGCGTTTTACGGTAATTTTCCAGTTTGTTAATGTAAGTAGAACAGAGATCAAAAAAATGGGCGATATATTCTTCCTTTATGTGGTTTGATTCGGATAGCCTGGCATTTCTTTCATTCAGCCGGCTATTCGCTTTTACCATATCCTTATTTAATTCTACCAGCTTTTCGCTTGTTAGGTGCAGCTCTTCTTTTATCCTCGATACTTTTTGCATCTGCTTATAAATATAAAGCACAGCAAAGACCAGGAACAAAGAGAGTAGGCTAATCAATAGAAGCGAAAGCTGCAGCTGCCCTTTTGCTTTCGCTTCTTTATTCTGATAACGGCTGTTGATAATGGTATACAGCTCCGACATTTGTAGTGTACGAAATTTTACTTTACAAAAGTTAGCATCCTCAATTGCCGACTTTGTGCAGCGATAGGCATTGTTAATGTCTCCATTTCTGTAATAAATTACAGCCAGCGTCTGCATCGCGGCATTGTCTTTTATGGCGTTTTTAATGTCTGCGATAGCTGAGATAATATAATACTTTTCCATTTGAACAGTATCGTGTTGTAATTCATAGGTACTTCCCAGTAAGTAACAAATCATGGCGTAATCGGGATGCTGTATGTTAAGTACTTTGAATATTTTAAGAAGATCATTTTGAGCGATTGATACCTTTCCCTGAAATATGTTCTTTTGGGCCATATTAAGCTTATACGCTATAGAAGAACTATTAAGAACCAACAACAACGAATCGCGATAGGTTTCTACCTGTTGCAGATATATTTTGCTATAACTGGTGGTTGCATAATGTTCAAAAAACTGGCTGTATGCATTGTAATAAATAGCGCGCACTTCTCTTGAAAGATCCCGGCTGTTTAAAGACCGTAACAGAATTTCCGACTCACGATACTTTCCTGAAGATGAATATAAACTTGCCAGTTGAATTTTGGCCGCATTTTTTAAATCCTGATCGTTAAGCTTATCCGCGATCTCCACGTTTCTAGTCGCATAATAAATAGCAGAATCAATTTCGAATTTTCTGTACTCTTCGTATACACTTTCGTTCAATTGATATTCCTGAATCAGGGGCATACCAGAGTTTCGGACTCTTTTAATTGCGTCTATTTTTTCTTCCTTCCGTTTAGTATAATCATTTTTGCTCCTGATGGCGTTATTCAGTTCGGTAACTACGGGCGAATTATCGCTTTCAGCATAAACCAGGAATATTGTGGTAAAAAACAGGAGCAAAAAGAAAGCAACTTTCATTGTCAGGATTAGTTAATTGGTTTGCTATATAAGGGAGCGATAAATAAAATCAATTATACTTTAATTGATTTACAAAATGTAATCACCTAACTGTTGATCTTTTTTTTGCATTTAGCAAATTATTGAAGAGCAGTGTGCAATTTATTTCCCCGGTTCCAGGGCATATAAATACCCGTCTGTACTGCTAAAGTAAATTATGCCATCCGCAGCTGTAACCGGTGCCGAAACGATAGAACCAAGTCTATAAAACTGATTCATCACATCCAGTGTGGTTTGGTAAAGCGTCATATCTTTTTTCCCTGCTGTGTGTTTGAAATTAAGCCTCCCATCTGTATCAAGTATTTCTCCCTTATATATTTTTCGGGCAGGGGTTTCAAAAGTGTTAATCACTTGCCCGCTTGCCAGATCTATGTTATAAAGCAATCCACTAAAATCGCCAAAGTAAGCGTGGTTGCCAATAATTGCAGGCGAAGAAAAATTATATCCGTTCGTTTTTACTCTGAATTTTTCTGCTCCGGTATTAGCGTTCAAAGCAATAAATAGATAAGAATCAGATGTGGTTGTATAAACATTTTCATCTTTCAGCGCTGCTGTAGAAACTATCCATGATCCATGAGCATCGTATTTCCATTTTAATTTGCCTTTTTCTGAATCCAGCACATAAAAAAAACCGTCGCGGCTGCCAACAAATACTTGCCCGTTTTTTATAACTGCCGTTGCCTGGAAACCCTCCATAAGGTGTGTCTTTTTGTCTTCTCCGGTTTTATATTTCCAGACCAGTTTCCCGCTTTCCAGATCCAAAGCATAAAAGTAACTATCCCAGCTTCCAACATATAATTTGTTTTGATCCATGGCCGGGGTGGCATGAATAATACCACCTGTTTTAAACTTCCATTTAAGGCGATGGCCATTTACATTCAACGCATAAATATAACCGTCGCCGCTTCCAAAATATACAATTTCCAATTTGCCTTTTTTTAGTACAACAGGCGATGAAATATAGAGATCATAAGGATCTTCCATGTATAAATTAGCAGGTAGCATTCCCCATAAGCCCTTTCGGGCGACTTTTTTCTCTCCTTTTGTTTTAAACTTCCACTTCAATTTGCCTGTATTGGCATCAAGCGCATAAAATGAGCCGTCGGAACTTGTTGCATAAACCATGTTGCCGTATACTGCCGGAGACGAATTTACGGCACCTCCCGTTGTGAAACTCCATATCTGTACGCCAGTTTTACGATTTATGGAATACACCTTTTTATCTTCACCCCCAACATATATACAATCATTAAATACGGCGGGCGATGCAAATAATTTAGCTTCGGTTTTAAACCTCCATTTGAGTTGTCCTAACCCCGGCCGCATGGCAGGCAAAGTTTTAATTGTAAGTGGCTCTTTCAAAATAACCGCTTTGTTTTTTTGTGGGTTTGGTTGTATACAGGCTATAAAAAAAGCTATGGCAGAAAAATACAATCTCATTAGGTGTTGTTTAAGGTTAAAAAAGGTTCTAATTGGTAAATTAAATAACCTATTGCCAAGCTACATCTATGTTTCATGTTTATTGCAATTCTTGAATATAGGTTATCAAATATATCAATAAGTAAAGTTGTTTTTTTATGTATGCATAGGGTTAACAATTTAAACAGTTTACTCTTCTTCGCCGGTATTGACCATTTTGGCAAGCACGAAGAAGGTTTTTTCGGTAACGATCATGGAGCCCGGTGTTAAATTTTTCACTGGTGTGATCTCGGTAAACCCGATATCTGAAACTCCTTTGGCTACCGGGATACGTTCAAATTCAGTTTCCTTTTCATCCTCCTTTTTTACCACGAAAATATAATCCTGGCCGGCGTTGCTTACAATAGCCTCCGTAGGTACCGCCGGTAAAACGGCATTGCCAATACTAATAATGGCAGTTACGTTCATGCCCTCAATCAGGCCTGTTTTATCTCCCATTACTACGGCATGTACCGGGATGGTCTTGGACTGGCTTGCGAAAGCGGTACCGATGGAGTAGATCTGCGCATCATATTCTTTACCAGCACTGTTGGTAAGGGTAAAATGAATACGTTGCCCGGCCTTTACCTTGGGCAAATCCTTTTCAAATACAAAAAGATCAAGATGTAATTGTGAATTATTAACGATCTGAGCAATGGGCGTCGACGCATCCACATTAGAGCCTATCTGTGCGGATACTTCACTTACTGTTCCGCTGATTGGTGCCAATACCGGGATACTTGTTACAATTCTGCCGGCATTAGCCGATGAAGAAGAAATGCCCAAAGCAGACAACTGCATTTGTTGAGATCTTTTGGCCGATTTAAGTGCGGTCAGCTCCGCTTCTGCCTTTTGCAGGTTCTTTAATGGTGCCGCGTTTCCTGCTACCAGCTCCGTTTGCCGCTGGTATTCCTGTTCGGCCAGGGTTAGCTGGGCCTGGGTAGTTTGCGCCTGCTGCTGAAGCAGGGCAAAATCCGGATTCAATATCGTAGCAATCACCTGCCCTTTTCTAACATAGTTACCGGGTTGAACCGTTAACGTACGAATTGTACCATTAATAACGGAAGTAACCAGCGCCTTGTTCTGATTAGGAACCGATAATAAACCGTTAGCTTTAATAGCGGTAGCCAGGTTTTTCATTTCTATGGTGCCCAATTCAATTCCTGCAGTCTTTAGTTGATTGGTGGTAAGGCGCACTATGTTTGTTGTTTCAGGAGCCACGCCTTTTTCACTGGATTCTTCTTTAGGTTTTTCCTGCTGCTTGCAGGAAGTGATCGAACCGGTAAAAGCGAGCAAGAGCAGGAATATATATGGTTTAAAAATGGTTTTCATGGATATATTTTATTTACTGTTGGTATAATAATTCAGTTGAATGGCGCTCTGATTGTATTCATTCAGTATCTCTAAATAATTGCGCTGGATGTCTATGGCCTGTGTTAGGTATTGCGATAGTTCGGGGAAGCCGATCTCACCGGAACGGTAAGAAAGATTGGCCGCCTTAATAATAGCATCAGCCTGCATGAGCCCGGTTGTAGTATAATAATCGAGTAGGTCGTTATTCTTTTGCAGGGTTTCTAATTCCTGGTTATAGGAAGTGCTGAAAGCGAGTTGCTGGTCGGCCAGTACTGTTTGCTGGTAGTTTTTTTCCAATTGTGCCGCTTTAACAGCATGTTTATACTGGCCCTGTCCAAACAGCGGAATACCCACTGTTACCGAGAATCCGGAATAAGCCGGCGTAACGCGGTATAAGCGTTGCGAAAAGAAACGGCCTTCAAAGGATGGCATTTGCCCCTGCCCCGCTACTTTTACTTCAGCACCTGCAATATTCACGTTCTGTTGCTGTACTTTAAGCAAAGGATGCGCATTGGTATCCACCGCGGTTCTTTCCAGCCCTACTTTTCGTAAAGGGATACTATCTGCAAGCAGCGCAAACTGTGTGTTTAACAATCGTTTCATGGCTTCCTGCTGGTTTTTAATATCCCTTTGAATTAGTCGCAGCTGAACGGTGGTTTCCCTGGCTTTGGCCTGCGCGGCAATACTGTCCAGCCCGGCGTTCTCCCCGGTCTTCACCCTTAATACTGCGGCTCTAGCCAGTGCTCCGTAAATACTGTCCAACCTTTGCCATAAGTGTTGCTTGCTTTGGTAATACCATAAATTATAATAGGTACCTGCAATATTTCTTTTAACTTCCATTACTTGTGCCTGGTGAGAATACTCGGCAGAACGGGTTTGTTCCTGTAAGAGGTTTTTACGTGCCTTATAAAGGCCAGGCCAATCGATGCTTTGGGAAAGCCCAATCTTCAGGATACCTCTCCTATCTTGCGGATTGATGTCTTCGTTCTCTGCGAATATCCCTGTTTTAGGAAGCGTAAAGGCTGTTTTACCCAATTCTCTGCGCTGATCTAT
This sequence comes from Mucilaginibacter cryoferens, assembly GCF_014205845.1. GTDB lineage: Bacteria > Bacteroidota > Bacteroidia > Sphingobacteriales > Sphingobacteriaceae > Mucilaginibacter. Next base: position 26,599 of record NZ_JACHCR010000017.1, on the reverse strand, counting down.
CTTTAAATTCGATGAACGTAACTGTAAGTTATTTTGAACAGCCATTTCATAAGCTTCATTCAAGGTGATTCTTTTTGCGGGAGTGTTAGTTTGGGCAAAGACTGGCAGTGTAACTACAAAAACCAAAAATGTCAATACTATTTTCTTTGATTTCCCTGAAATACTGACCTTATTCTCAGTGAAGATGAAGTAAAGTAAAGGCAGTACAACTAAGGTTAGCAGGGTTGCGGTAAGCAACCCACCGATTACAACGGTTGCTAAAGGTTTTTGAACCTCGGCACCCGCGCTGGTAGAAATGGCCATTGGCAGGAAGCCTAAGGAGGCAACTGTGCCTGTCATGAGTACGGGACGAAGCCGTTCTTTTGTACCCCTGTAAATCCGTTCCAGAATATCCTCTACGCCATCTTTAGCTAACTGGTTAAAAGTACCTATCAGTACAATACCATTCAGCACGGCCACACCGAACAAGGCGATAAAACCAACTCCCGCCGAAATACTGAACGGCATTCCCCGTAATAGCAGGGCGAACACGCCGCCAATGGCAGACATGGGTATAGCCGTAAATATCAGCGTAGCCTGTTTAATGGAATCGAAAGTAAAATACAATAAGATAAAAATGAGCAGCAAAGCTGCCGGCACCGCAATCATTAATCTTGCGCTTGCCTGCCGCAGGTTTTCAAACGTACCGCCATAAGTGTAATAATAGCCTGTAGGCAAGGGAACTTTGGCATTGAGTTTGGCCTGCACTTCTTTCACCACGCTTTCTACATCTCTGCCGCTTACATTAAAGCTGGTTACAATGCGCCTGCGGGCATTTTCCCGGCTGATTTGCGCCGGCCCTGTCTCGTACGACACCGTTGCCACCTGTGATAAAGGCACCTGGTTACCTTCGGGAGTGGGAATAAACAGTTCGCTTACATTTTCAATAGCGTTGCGATGGGCCGAATCAAGCCTAACCACCAGGTCAAACCTACGCTCGTTCTCATAAATAGACCCAGTGGTATTACCCGCGAAAGCGGTGCTGATCACCTGGTTCACATCTTCAATATTCAAACCGTAATTAGCCATTCGTGCCCGGTCGTACTTTACGGTGATCTGCGGCAATCCGCTTACCCGCTCTACCTGCGGCTGGGTAACGCCGGCTATTGGTTTAACTGCCTGGGCAACTTTAACAGCCAGCATGTTCAGGGTATCTAAATTCTCACCAAATATCTTTACGGCCACATCCTGTTTAACGCCCGTCATCAGCTCATTAAAGCGTATTTGGATAGGCTGGCTGGGTTCTGCAATTACGCCGGGGAGATCAGCCAAAGTATTCCGCATATCGTCGGCCAATTCATAAAAGCCTTTGCCATCCGGCCATTCCGATTTATCTTTTAATACAACAATCAGGTCAGATGCTTCCGGTGGCATAGGATCGGTGGCCACATCAGCACTGCCGGTTTTGCCAACCACCATCTTTACTTCAGGATATTTACGCAGCATCCGTTCGGCCTGCATAATAGTTTCGGTGGTTTGCGATAACGAGGTTCCCTGTGGCAATACAAATTCAATAGCATAGTCACCTTCTTCTAATTGGGGGATAAACTCGCCGCCCATTTTTAAAAATATAAAAACACTAACCACTAATAAAGCAACCGACACCGTAACAACCTGGTATTTAAACCGGATAGCTGCTTTTAAAACAGGTTGGTATTTGCGCTGGAAGAAGCCGATCATCCGGTCGGAAAACGTTTTTTTATGTTCAGCATTTTTGGAAAGGAACAGGGCCGACATCATCGGGATATAGGTTAGGGATAACAACAGCGCACCCAATATGGCAAAACCCACGGTTTGAGCCATTGGCCTAAACATCTTACCTTCAATACCTGTAAGCGTTAGTATGGGAATATAAACAACCAGGATAATGATTTCGCCAAACGCAGCGCTGTTACGGATGCGGGAAGCAGACTGAAACACTTCCTCGTCCATTTCTTGTTGGGTAAACCGGCCAATGGTTTTACGCAATGCCAGGTGGTGCATGGTTGCTTCTACTATAATAACGGCTCCATCCACTATCAGACCGAAATCAATCGCACCTAACGACATCAGGTTGGCGGAAACACCAAACAGGTTCATGAGCGAAAGCGCGAACAGCAGGGATAAAGGAATAGCTGAGGCTACAATAAGCCCGGCACGCCAGTTTCCCAGAAAAAGCACCAACACAAAAATCACGATCAACGCGCCTTCGGTAAGGTTACGTTCGACAGTGCTGATTGCCCGGTTGATGAGATTGGTTCGATCGAGGAATGGCTCGATAATCACATCGGCCGGAAGTGATTTTTGTACAAGGTTCATCCGCTCCTTCACCAGGCCTACCACTTCGGCGCTGTTGGCCCCTTTAGTCATTAATACGATACCGCCAACCACTTCCTTTTCACCATTATAGGTCATAGCCCCATATCTTGGCGGCGAACCCAGCTGGATTTTGCCAATATTTTTAACCAGTATGGGTACGCCGTTTGCCTGGCGCTTAATGATGGTATTTTCAATATCGGACATGCCCGACATCAAACCTACGCCACGGATGAAATAAGCGTTTGGCTTTTTATCAATATAGGCACCTCCCGTATTCTGGTTATTTTTTTCCAAAGCTGTAAAAACTTCCGGGATGGTCACATCCATCGCTTTCAGCTTATCAGGGTCGAGTGCCACTTCATATTGCTTAGACACACCGCCAAAAGCCGTAACTTCTGCTACGCCAGCGATTCCGTAAAGCTGCCGGGTCACAATCCAGTCTTGCATGGTGCGAAGGTCCATTGCCGAGTATTTATGCTCACTTCCTTTTTTGGGGTGAAGGATATACTGGTAGATCTCGCCCAATCCTGTGGTTACCGGGGCCATTTGGGGCCTGCCGTTACCTTTAGGGATTTGTTCCTGCACTTCGTTCAGCTTCTCTGCAATAAGTTGCCGGGCAAAATACACATCCACAGATTCTTTAAATACAATGGTAATTACGCTGAGTCCGAACCGGGACATGGAGCGCATTTCGGTAATATCGGGCAGGTTGGAAAGCGAACGTTCTACCGGATAGGTAATAAACTGCTCAACCTCCTGCGCGGCTAATGTAGGTGCTTTGGTAATTACCTGCACCTGGTTATTGGTAATATCGGGTAAGGCATCAACCGGGATCTGTGATGTGCTCCAGATACCCCAGGCGATGAGCGCAAGGGTAAAAAAGCCGATCACCAGTTTATTACGGATACTGAACCGTATAATGGCATCTAACATAAAATCTCATAAATGGGAATAAACAAAACATACCCTTCCTGTTTACAGGTGGTATGTACAATTCAATAAAGAGGAAATTATGCTATTTGCGGAGGCTGCCAGATATCGAGGGCTTGTTGCAAAACAACAGGTATTTTATGAGCGGGGTAATCACGCACGATTTCTTGAACAAAGGAAATATTAACAGGTTCCGACTCGATGTACCTTACACTGGAACAGCAGTAACAAGTACAAAACGGTGGGCAGTTTTCCTGGCCTTGTTGATCATTACAACCCTTACTTTTAGAAATAGTGGTATCAAATGAATAAGTTACCTTATCATCTTTGTCCTGACAGGGCATCAGGGCAAGGAGAGTCATATAGACACTTAATAAGACGGTTAAATATTTCATTCAGCACAAATGTATCATAATTATTAATTAAGAGCCTGTTTAAATTTATTTCAAGAATATTTCCATACACTCCATTAAGCGCATAAACACATCCAGGGCGAGCTTTACCTTAGTATTCTTTGCTTGGTAAAAGAGGCTCTCCACCATGAAATATAATGTGCACAAAGTTTATCGCGCTGCAATTGCAATAGGAATGCAGACGCTGGATTAAGGCTTTTACAGTAAAAAGCAACATGAATTTAGGCTGTTTTAAATAGATTTTATCACCTAAATTATACACGTAACATTACGGGCAATTAAGATTGCACCTACTGGCCATGGCCACTTTAAGCACCTATGAAGTAACTTTTTAATAATACAGGAAAGATTTATGTGCTAATGACGCCTTAAATCAAACAATATATTTATTAACCAAAACCGCATAACACAGAAAAACAAGATTGATTAAATAGAAATTGAGCCATCAGTAAAAACATGGCAGCTGCCCATTTATCTAAAAAACTTTCCAATTAGTTTTAAATCACAGAAGTAGGACCAGTTATATTAATCGGCCCTTAACATCCTGAGAGCCTGTATCCCGGTCTCTTTTATCTTTCACAGTTTGTTTACCAAAGCTATAGGTAAGCGCTAAAGCAACACTTCGTGTATCGTTGTAATAGTTGTCCGTGATATGTAATTCGCCAAGCGCATAATTGTAACGGTCTTTGTTACTCTTTAGAAGATCCTGAGTGGATAAAGTAATATTGAACGGACCTGATTTTTTTCGCAGTCTTATTTCAGTATCCAGTCGGTTACCAATACGGGTATTGACAATTGTTCCCGGAAATGAATTATTAACAATTAACGTACTGCTTAAACCTGCTTTTTTCGAGATAATGAATGTTTGGTTAGTGGATAAAATAAGTTGAAAAGTATTATTAATCAAAATATTATTTGCGTATTCGCCCCGGGTAACCACATATCCGGCTACAACCGTTCCTGAGAAACGCCACCATGTGTTAAACTGATTATTGTAGCTTGCCGTTGTAGAGTAGCTGTATCTGTTACCATAGTTGGTTTTTTTATTTATAATGGTATCTCCTGAATTATAAGGAAGAGCATAAATTTCACCTATAGTTTGACTTGCTGCTATTTGTAGGGTGAGTGATCCCAGCTTGCCATTTAAGCTATGACTTAGTTCCTGCCGATAATATTTAACAGGGGTCAGATACGGGTTACCTGTAAAATATGCCTGATCAGTAGTATAAGTACGGAAAGGGTTTAAATCCCAATAACCAGGCCGCGTAATTCTGCTGGTTACAGCCAAGACATATGCGCCGCTTTTTTTGGTGGTCAGCTTCACAAAAGCTGTTGGAAAAACATTGGTATAATTTCGGTTTACCACTCTTTGTTCTTCCAGCCATCCTTTGGCTACAGTGTTCTCTAAGCGAACACCTAGCTGGTAAGACCAAACGCTATTCATCTTATAGCTAAAATTCCCGTACAAAGAATTTATATTTTCCTGATATCGGAAATTATTACTTTTATCCGGATCGGCTATCCAAAGGTTATCCGGAGCCTGGTTTTCAAAAAGGAAGGTATTCCTGATCTTTGAAAACGATGATTTTGCACCGAAGCTCAGGTCCCCCCTCTTGCTCACCGGCCACTCAAAATCTGCTTTTATCGATTGGTTATTAATATTTTGAGGTGATGCGGTTCTGAAAGTACTAACGTTATTTAGTGTTTCGCCTGTTAGGGCATCCAACTCAGTAGTGTAGCTGTTAGAATTATACTTTGAGCGGTAAGCTAAGGCATCATAATCCACACTTAGCGTTTTTCCTAAAGAATCAAGTTTTCCCTGGTAGTTAATATTCAGGGCGTAGGTTTGAGAACTGATATCATTCTTATTATTGGTTTTTGACAGGGAATCTAAACCGGTATAAAAATCACGGCTGGTCGCGTTTCGCGTTTCTTTATGCCAGTTACCGGAGTAATCAAACAGTAAACCGACAATATTTTTCTTATTAACCTGATAATCGGCCCCTACACTGGCTCCCGGATAAAGTTCCTGATACTGGTTATCAGAATGTATATTGCGCTGAATAATTGAGGTTGAAGATTCTATTGGAAAAAAAACATCCCGGTTAGTTACCGGTTTTCTACTACGATTACCCATGTAAACTGTTGAATAAACATTCCACTTTCCGGATCGTTCATTAAGATAAACGCTTCCAGCTTCCGAATTGACAGCAGTTTGCCGCGTGCTAAGTGAAACATCACCAATCAATCCTTCTTCCTTGTTTTTTTTAGTCACAATATTTATAATCCCTGCCCCTCCCTCGGCTTCATATTGACTGGATGGCGTGGTTATTACTTCTATGGCTTCGAGGTTATCAGAAGGCAGGCCACTTAGATAAGATTTCAATGCAGTTCCGGTAAGAACCTTCTTTTTGTTGTTTATGTATACAACGGCCCCGGTTACACCACTGATCTGTACCGAACCATCTTCTGACGTGGTAACCAAAGGTGTCTTTTCCAGTACATCCCATATATTATTACCAATAGCTAAATCTGTTTCTGCAACGTTAAAGCGAAAACGATCTAATTCTCGTTGAAATATGGTTTTTTTACCCCTTATCACCACCTCAGAAAGTATTTGTGAAGATTTTAGCTGCACATTAATTGAAGTATCAGCATGAATCGAGACTTTAAAAAAAGTATCGCGATAGGCGACGAATTTGTAATTTAAAGTATATATGCCTGCTTTTATATTCTTGAACTGGTAATTGCCATTGCTGTCTGAAACAGCAATATTCATCCTGCTGTTGTTTTGTAGTAAACCAATGGCCGCATAAGGCAGCGGCTTTTGAATATGGTCTGTAATTTTGCCGCTGATGGTTATTTGGGCAAAGGTAATTTGAGAAATAAACAACAGGACGGCAATTAGATGTAGTTTAATCATGTATATATAGTTTTCCTTAAATATTATCAAAAGGCTCCATCAATCAGGTTCATCATTTATAAACCAATAAGGTAATAGTGAATATTTTATAGTATTAATAGCCTGTTTAAAAATGGATAAAAGGGGCATCGTTTATCGACCAAATAGCTACTAATTGTGAATAACGACAAACGCAGTTAGTATAAGAAATTACCCGACCGATTTAAGCTACCCCCAGTTGCAATTTATAAAAAAGACCTCACAATTAGACAAACAGAAGCGAAAACATAATTTACGATCTGTTTTGAATGTTATCCATTATCTGGTTAAAACAGGATGCCAATGGCGGATAATACGGTCAGACTTTGCCAATGGCAATTGATTTATTACTATTATAAGACATGGTCTGATTTAGAACAGTTTGATTTGTTGTTATCGAAACTCAGGGAGGAGATTCTGATAAACTATGAAACGGCCACGCCATTAAAATACGCCATCATCGAGCTTAAAAGAGGTACTCTTTTAATAAAAGCAACAAGTTCAGATAGCTTAAACCGTTATCACTTCTCAAGCTTAGCACCAGGAAAAATTTAACCTGCTAGTTAACTATTTAAATTCCGAACCCAATTTACGACCCTTATATCCAGAAAGTGTTCCCGATCGAGGGAACACCCCCTCTTTACGTTACGCAGACAGTTTTATTGTTTTTGGTCATTTTTTGAATGTTCTCCATTTTTATTTCAGCCTCACTTATATTCCATTCGCTGCTGTTAAAATTATTGGCTTGTTGGATGTTATCAATATCGTGTGTTCATGTTGGGCTACAAATCCACCTTTATTACCTACAAAAGCCCAACCATCTGATGCCGTTTCAATAAATGTAGACCCGGTGGAGATAAATGTTTCAATAGCAACAATAGAATCCTTTCTAAATCGCCTGAATTTATCATAACGGTCGTAATAATTCATTATCCCATTAGGCTCTTCATGTAAACTTCGTCCAACCCCATGGCCACCCAAATCCCGGATAACTGTGTATCCCGCTTTTTTGGCTTTGGTTTCTATCAATTTCCCTATATCAGAAATCCTTACTCCCCCGCTAATTTGAGAAATCGCATCAAGTAATATTTCTTTTGAAGTATCTATTAAATGTTGTACACCCTGAATATCTTCTCCAATAACAAATGAGCATCCATTATCAGACCAAAAGCCACCTAATTCTGCGGATACATCGATGTTAATGATGTCTCCATTTTTCAGGTTCACGTTGTCTGAAGGAACGCCGTGAGCAAACTCTTTGTTGACGCTAATACAGCTATAACCCGGAAAACCATAGGTTTCGAACGGAGCAGACCTTGCGCCAAGGGCCTCTAATAATTGCCTTCCATATTCGTCTATCTCTTTTGTTGACATACCTATCGCGGTATACGCTTTCATTTTTCCTAGGGTAAGGGCCACAGCCTCACTCACTTTCTTTATACCCTGCAGCTCTTCTTCCGTTTTTATAACCATAAATTAATGTCATTCAGTTTTGCGCAAAGTTCGAAGTATTTTAACCGTGCTCATAGTAAATATTAGACATCGTATTATTCTCTGGCCATTAACATTTCCCGTAAATTTGCGGCATGCCAATAAATTATCTGAAGAAGATACAATTAGGTGAATTTAATGAAGACGGCTACAAAATTAGCCCTTCAAAAGAGCTTGAAGCTGTTATCGAGGGGTTTTATGTGTTCTCCAGAGACCCAAAGAATAATACACATCTTATTTTCAATGATGGGTTTCCCGTGCTTGTATTTTTGCAAAGTTGCGAAGATACAGTAGCGGTAACAGGGGCAAACGGTGTCTTCGAAATTAAAGCTGCATGGGCAAGTGCCGGCTCAATTAAAAATGTTTATGTAAAATACAATAATAACACAGACCAGGTTTTTATAGTTCGTTTCTATCCAGGTGCTTTCTATCAGTTGTTTGGCTTAAACGCTCAATATTTTAGATATAATCCGGTTACCCCATTTAAATATATTGCTAAGAACAATAACTTCAGTATAGAAGAATTTTTCGAACACAATTCTATCAAAGAAAAGATAGCATTTGTTGGAACATATGTTCAAAATTCTTTTACGGAGATCACCACCCCTGAAATCTTAAATAAAACATTAAATTATATCCATAAAATTAAAGGGAATAGCACTGTACTAAATGTAATCAATGACGCTGGCGTAAACTATAAGCGACTGGAAAGGACTTTTGTGAAGAATATTGGACTTTTGCCCAAAGAGTACATTCAACTCCAACGCTTTATTCATGCGTACCTTGAATTAACTGGAAGTGAGGATGTTGACTTGATGCGAATCGCGATATCAAACGGGTACTATGATTCGAACCACTTTCTAAAAGATTTTAAAGCCTATACCGGCAAAACGCCATTGCAGTATTTGAAGTTTCAATTACAGTCGAATCTCTATCAAACAAGTTCACCACAAGCTTGTGTTAACGGCAGTTCACCGGCATAGATGCTATTCTAATCCTATCATTTGTTGCGGTTAAGGACAATAGCGTTGCACTTTAAAATGAAAAACTGAACACTCACTAACCTCAATGATCTTCCTGTATCCGCAGGTGCCTCTGGTATGTATATTTAACATTGCTTGGTATCATGAAATTTCACTGCATAGGCGCTTTATTTACTTCATTCAGCATTTTTTTAAGCAAAATCCTATATTTGCTCCCTTAAAAAAACAACTATGGAAAATTTTCAAAAATTAAAAGAAGTAATAACAGCAGCGGAAGCCGATGCGGCCAATTTTTACGAAAAAGGTAACAAAGCAGCAGGAACCCGCCTGAGAAACGCTTTACAACAATTAAAAGTACTGGCTACAGATATCCGTAAAGAAGTAACTGAGAAAAAGAACGCTCAATAATTAAAAGCGTTTTTGTTAAGGCCCGGTTGACAACAACCGGGCTTTGTTTTTTATGTCCATCAACTCTTATTCGTCATTTAGGCTTTTTATAAAACTGATCAATGCACTCTTCTCTTTTACAGTTAAATTTAGCTTGCCCGATGATAGTGTTTGGTTATCAACCAATAACCCCTGCCCTTCCCCACCCCCATCGTTATAAAAATCTACAACCTGGTCTAAATTACTAAATACGCCATTGTGCATATACGGAGCAGTTAACGCGGTGTTTCTTACTGTTGTAGTTTTAAAAGCGTATTTAAGTGAGGGTTCGGGGATTATATTATAGCGGCCCAAATCGGGGTCGATGGTTTTGCCTGTTGCGGCTTGTGGTACGCCGATCACTTCGGTTTCCATCCGTACAAATCTTGGTGGCAAAACACCATTAAATAAGGGCATGTAATGACAAGTACCACATTTGGCCTTACCCATAAACAAGTTAAACCCATTAATCTCTGCCGATGTTAATGCAGCCCGCTCCCCTCGCATATATTTATCAAACCTGCTATCAAGCTTTACCAGGCTGCGTATATACGAGCCAAGGGCGTTCATGATCTCCAGGGTATCAATAGCTGTGCGCCCATTTGCAGGATAAGCAGCGGCAAATAACTCCTGGTATTCCTTATCCTTCCATAATTTTGCAGCTGATATTTCCATGGAGCCGTGCATTTCCTGCGCGTTTTGCATCACATCCTTTGCCTGAGCCTCTAAAGAAGCAGATCGCAGATCATAAAAGAGTCCAGGTTGCAGGGCCGCGTTTATTAAGCCAGGTGTGTTACGGCTAAGCAATCGCTTACTATTAAGCATGGTATTTTTAACCAATCCATCCGTAAAAGCTTTATCGGGTTGGTGGCAACTGGCACAACTCCTGGTTAATGAGCCCGATAGTATGGGGTCAAAAAACAATTTTTTACCCAATGCGGTCTTTTGTGGAGTTGTTGTACAACCTTCGCAAGGCGTATAAGCATCAGCATTAAAAGCGTCTTTATCAAACAGCGTTTCGGCATCCTGTCGCAATAAACGGTTGTATTTAATTACCGGGATATTCTGTTTTTTCTCCAGCCGGGTAATACTCCTGGTTATTGTATTTGCGTAAGCGGTTATAAATACAGCCCGGTTAAAGGTGTTAAAGTTGGTGTTAGCATTCAGGTAATTAATAGCATCATCAATACTGATTTGCAAGCTGTCTGTATGCGGGTAATAGCCTAATACTTCTTTTAGACTATTTAAACTTACAGATGCTTCTTGTAAACTATTTAGCGATAACGGATCATCAAAAGCTGTTATGCCTACCGTAATCACCCGAAACACCTGTAGCTTTGCAGCATCAAATACCTGCCCGCGCAGCATATCAATGTTATTAAAATAATCTTTGTATCTGCCCGCGGTTGATGAAAGACGCTCAAGCCTGGTAATAAGTTCTTGCTTATTGGCCTTTTTATACCCCGGGTATAGCAGTGCTTCAATAACCTGCAAACCCTCGGGCTCCATTACTTGCCGGCTGCCCGGCTCAACTTCCACAACCGGCGCACCGTTTACTAAACGGGTTAAAGCCGGGTTAAAATATTCGGCCGCCCATTCGTATTTTTTATATAAAAGGCGGGTTTGTAAAAACAGGCGCTGTAGTTGTTGCTCATTACCATCCTTCTTAATAGCAGGCAACAGCTGTTTATCAATAAAGTCGGTAAAGCTATCGATGTTTGCAACCAATTGTACAGCAATTGCTTTTTCGGGCAACACAGTTTGCCGGCTGCAACTGATAATTGAGTTTGCCGATATGGCCAAAATAACTCCAAAGATCAGCCAGTACTTCTTCACCAAAAACGCATTAAAAGCTTAAGGTATTTTGAAGAGGATTGGCATTGCCATCACGTTTATTTAGCGGCTTTAGCCCCCAGCGATGTTCAATAAACGATAGAATGCTAACAGTCTCGTACTGCGTATGATCTACATAACCTTTTTTAGCAAAAGGTGAGATCACAATGGCCGGTATCCTGGTACCAGGGCCCCATTTTTTGTCTATCACCGGAGGGGCCACATGATCCCAGAAGCCACCGTTTTCATCATAAGTTACAATAATTACCACATCTTTACCATTTGGCCCGTTGAGTACTGCGTTTATTAAATCAACCGCATGACTTTCTCCTGTTTGCACATTAGAATAGCCAGGGTGCTCATTATCTAAGCCCAATGGTTTAACAAATGAAACGGCAGGCAATGTGCCTTTTTTGGCGGCCTCTAAAAATAGGGTTTCATCTTTCAGGTGTTCTTTTTTAGCCGCTGTACCATCAGCAAAACTGGCGTAATAAGTAAATGGCTGGTGGTGAAACTGAAAGGTTGGATCGGGTTTACCGGCAAGGGCTTTATCCCACCCACCAGAATACCACGCCCATGAAACGCCTTTTTCAGAAAGCCTATCGCCAATGGTTGGCCCGGTTTGGCTTGGTACCAGTACATTATCGGGCATTTTCGCAGGGTGGGGCGCGTTAACAGAATATGCTGTATTTACTACATATTTATCTGGCGTTACTACGCCATCTGTTAACATTTTACCCGAAGCATCCGTTGTAGCCAGCATTCGCGCTGGTGCATTCTCAAAAACAGGCGTAGCCGCGGCTATCAGCCATTGATGGTTTAAAAAAGAGCCTCCAAAAACACTATGAAAAAAGTGATCACACAAGGTATATTTTTTAGCTATGGCAGCCAGCGGAATCAATTTTGTTTTATAATACCCCATGGTTAAGCCCTTACTATTGTTGTATAAAGCAAACTTATCCATCTTACCACCATCTATCTGCATTTGTTCCTGGTAAAAGGCGTGCGTAACATCAGGGGTTTCGTGGTCTGAAGGAATGTATTGATCTATATTGAAATAGTTATTGGCCAGGTTGGTAGGAAAAGCACTTGTACCCGGAATTGCCGGCAGGTAGCCATAGGGTTTGCCTTCTTTATCAAGTTGTACAACATTTGCCGGTGAAGCCGATGAAATGCCATCTGCACCTTCAAACTGTCCGTATAAATTATCGAAGCTATGGTTTTCCATATAGATAACCACCACATGGCCAACCTTGTTTAAACCAGTTTTAAAACTAACTTCTTTTCGTTTATTGATATAGCCCGATAACACAAGACTTGACCCCAATAGCAAAGAGGCGCCGGCAAACATATAGATACCAGATTTATTGAATTTTATATTCATACGGGTAGGATTATAAAAGAATAATATTTACGCCGCTAAACTAAATAATTGATGTTAACGGCAGCAACAATCAACGTAACTTTATTGTTATAGCAAAAACAACAATGTTGTATGTTTAAAATCCATATATCAGTAATTAAAACGGTTACAGCATTTAAATTAAGCAGGCTGGCTTAACAAGTAATTGTCCGAAAAGCTAATTCCGTTATTTACATAAAATAACCGATATTTGACTTGATGAGCAAATGGAACAAAGCAAAGTTGGATGGTATGTTGAGTAGGTTTTACGCATTGTTTTGGATATTGGGCTTATCACTTGTTGTTTGGAGTTTCTTCAAAATCAAACAACAAATTTTCCACTATGATAAAGCGCCTATTGTAACAAAAAAAGCGTTGTCGGCCAATTAGGGCTGTTCTTATTGAGGCAAAAAATGCAGGTTAAAAGATGCAGCGAGCATAATTAAGGGCTAACTAATTAAACCATTCAAACTCGTCCAATAGATCTCCGGATTTGCAAGCCCTGTTTCAGTTTTTAAGTATTCGTCGTCGTCGAGCGTTGCAATTACCATTTTAAGTATCTGTCCCTCTTCTTCCATATAAAATTCGTAGCTGCCTTTTTTTATTAGCTTGATAATGTTTTCAGCTGTAAGGCTCCAGTTATCATTACCGCAAGTACCCCAAACGTGCATAATTCGTTCTTGCACATCTTGATTGATCTTTTTTTTTCGGATACGGTTAACCAGGTAGCGTGTTATCATGTAGATTAGTTTAGGACAAACAAATAAAAGGCTTGTTTTTGTTTTATGCAACCCGTGAAAACACCGTAAATTTTGTTTGAGTTAACTTATAGAACTTTAGTTTTAGATGATCTTATTAATTAGTTTTGAGTAATGACAACGACTGATAATTCGGCCATATTTGATTACCACAGGAGTATGATTGCGTTTCACGGTAATCATGGCCCGGCAGCCCTGGGTTGGCGTGACAAGGAAAGCCAACTTGTACGTTTCCAGGTATTGGCACAAATAGCCAATCTGGAAGACTGCTCGGTTTTAGATGCGGGTTGCGGTCATGGTGATTTGTTTAGCTACCTCCAATCGTTATATACCAAATTTACTTACGTTGGTGTCGAACAAATTCCGGAGTTGCTGGATGAAGCTAAAAAACGCTATGGTAACTTTCGCGATTGTACTTTTCTGGCAGGCGATTTTATTAGTGAAGAGCTACCGATAACCGACTATGTACTGGCAAGCGGTTCATTAAATTACGTTCAACAAGATCATGATTTCGTTTTTAAGGCAATAGCCGGATTATTTAAAAACTGCCGGATAGGACTGTGCTTTAATCTGTTAAGATACATTATTCCAAACGGCCTTCTGGCTGCGTATGATCCTCAGACAATACTCGTCTACTGCAAAAGCCTCTCAGATAAGGTACAAATGTGCTTAGACTATAGTGAGGAGGATTTTACAATTTTTATGTACCATTAAATGCCGATATTAAATTACAATGGAGTTGCAAGCATAATATTGAAATTTGCCAGGTGCGCCAAATCTTTAATAAATTGAACCGATCTTAAAAACATACAACGAAACCCGAAGCTTTTCGGAGAAATCAGAAAAGCTTCAGACGGCATAGTTATTAAAAAATCATCGGCCATATACTGCTACTTTCCGCAATTGTTAAGATATTTACCCAAAACACAACAAGGGGAATATAAGTGGATACTGTAGCTATTTATGAGGATGATGAACATGCCGGCCACACTTATATTTTAGATTTGCCGTTTGCCCTCATTACCGAAACTACCATATTGCAACATGCAGGTGGTGGTTTTGATAATCATCCATCCTACTACAAGCAAATAATCCCCGAAATCGTTGATATTGATAGTGGCGTATTTTATCACGAGTTTGATGCAGATAATTTTCCGCAGGTTACTGTAGTTCAAAACAATCAGCAAGTTCTATTAACATGCAGCTGCAAAGCAAGCCACGGCAGGCTGTGCGGGCATCAAACTGCTGTGCTTACAGCACTTATTAAGAAGAACGATCTGCGGATATATTTCGACGGCGGTTTAAGGGACGCGAAGTTAAGAAAAGTAGCTATTGATTACGGCTTAGAAAACGAAACCGATCTGGATGTTTTTTTTAAGGTAGTATATACAGATAAACAGGCAACGATCTTTCCACGCCTGCCTTCGCTTATCCCGGTTACCAAAGAGAGTTTGGATCAATACAGCGAATTGCTGCTGCCCCCTGATGCCGCCATTATAGATGATGTTGATAGCCATACCCAACTGGCGATGTGTATTGTATTAAAACAGCACAAATATTACAAATACCTGTTTGTTGAATTGTACAGCGCGCAAACTACCAAAGATGGCAAAATAAAAAACCCGTTAACTTTACTGAACCCTTTAGACCAGATCTGGAGTACTGATGATCATGAGCAATTAAAGTTTTTTACGGGCATCAATAAATTTCAGAACCATATTAACAACAAACGCTCGGCAGCCGATATTCTGGCCCTGAAGGCTATCATTAAAAACCCGCTGAAGTATGATTTTTATTACCACAATAGCGAGGTATCTGATAATATTACGGCATCATCAATAATTTCTGTTAAAGTAGGACTATTACCGCAAAACATTACCCTGGATATTAAACCCCGGGGGCCGTTTTACGAATTTTCGGGGCAGCTTAAAATTGACGGCGAGGTGCATCAGCTTAAGGACCTGGGCATCAGGTTCAGTTATTTTATTTCGGTAAAAGACAAGCTTTACCTGGCCGAAAACATCCAGCTACTGGGCATTATCGACCTGATGCGTAAACGGCCAGAAAACCTATTGATTCATCACTCCAAATACAAGGAGTTTAAAACACAATTGCTCACTAAGCTTGAAGACAGAATAACTATTGCCTACCAGCATATAAAACCGGCAACACAGGCGCAGTTAAAGCAGCAGGGATTTACCGCGGAGACAGAGCAGATCATTTACCTGTCGGATTTTGGCAGTCATGTGATGATCATCCCGGTGATACGCTACGGAGAGGCCGAGATTCCGGTGCGTACCAAACGTACTATTCATGGGGTTGATCATAAAGGCAATGAATTTATTGTAAAACGCGATGACGAAGCCGAGATAGCCTTAACCGCTTTATTGGTAAGGCAACACCCGTACTTTGACGAACAGCTGGATAACGAGCTGAATTATTTTTACCTGCACAAGAGGCATTTTTTGCAGGAGAAGTGGTTTTTAAATGTATTTGAAGACTGGCGCCAGCACGGCATTACCGTTTTAGGTTTTAACGAACTGGAAGGCAATAAATTAAACCCTAATAAGGTAAACATCACTATCAGAGTATTGAGCGGCATTAACTGGTTTAATACCGAAATAGGTATCCGCTTTGGCAAAACCAAAACAAGCTTAAAGCGTGTACAAAAAGCGGTGCGTAACAAAAGCAAGTACGTACAGCTTGATGATGGCACCATGGGTATTTTGCCTTTGGAGTGGATTGAAAAATTTACCAAATACTTTAATGCCGGCGAGATTACGGACGAAGATATTTTAAGTATTCACAAAATAAATTATACCTCCATTGCCGAACTGTTTGACCAACAGGTGATGGACGAAGAGGTTAAAGCAGAATTATTTACTTATCGCGAAAAGCTATCCAATTTTGATAAGATAACGCACACCGAGGTTTCGGCAGACCTTAAAGCCAGCCTTCGCCCCTATCAGCAACAAGGTTTAAACTGGCTCAACTTTTTGGACGATTTTAATTTTGGCGGTTGCCTTGCCGATGATATGGGCCTGGGCAAAACTATGCAGATCATAGCCTTCATATTATCGCAACGCAAGAAAAGAGATCGTAATACCAATTTGCTGGTGGTACCTACCTCCATCATTTTTAACTGGCAGGCCGAAGTTAAGAAGTTTGCACCGTCCATCAGGATGCATACCATCTACGGTGCCGACAGGATAAAAAGCACAGCCGATTTTGATGGATACGAAATTATTCTGACATCGTATGGTACCCTATTGGCCGATATTGGTTTTTTAAAACATTACCAATTCAATTACGTTTTTCTGGATGAATCGCAACAGATAAAGAATCCGGATTCGCAAAGGTATAAGGCAGCGCGTTTACTGAAATCGCGCAACCGCATTACCATTACGGGTACCCCTATCGAAAATAACACATTTGATATTTACGGGCAGCTTTCATTTGCCTGCCCGGGGTTGTTGGGTACCAAACAATATTTTAAGGATATTTACGCCGTACCGATAGATAAATTCAAAAGCCATAAGCGCGCGGCCGAACTTCAGCATAAAATAAAACCATTTATTTTAAGGCGTACCAAGCAACAGGTGGCTGCCGAACTACCCGAAAAAACAGAAATGGTTTTGTATTGCGAAATGAAAGAGCAACAACGCAAAACTTACGATGCCTACGAGAAAGAGTTTCGCGAATATATCTCGGCTACAACCAGTGATGAATTGCGTAAAACACCAATGAATGTGCTTAAAGGGTTAACCAAGTTAAGACAGATCTGCGATTCGCCATTATTAATCGGGGGCGAAAAGCCACCGGGTGCCGAATCGGCCAAAATAGAGATGCTAATAGAGCAGATCGAGAGCAAACAGCATCAGCATAAAATACTGGTATTTTCGCAGTTTGTATCTATGCTGGAACTAATCAAAAAAGAACTGGTAAGCCGTAAAATAGAGTTTAGCTGGCTTACCGGCAGCACACGCAACCGGGAAGCTGCGGTAAACGAATTTCAGAACAACCCCAATATCAGCGTATTTCTTATCAGCATGAAAGCCGGCGGCACCGGCCTTAATTTAACCAAGGCCGATTACGTATATATTATAGATCCATGGTGGAACCCCGCGGTTGAAAACCAGGCTATCGACCGCGCGCATCGCATAGGGCAAAGCAAACATGTGGTTGCCGTAAGGATGATTTGCCCCGATACCGTTGAAGAAAAAATTATGCAGATGCAGGAGTTTAAACGCAGCCTGGCAGATAACCTGGTCAACACCGATTCGTCTTTCCTGCAATCGTTGTCAAAAACAGACCTATTGAGTATTTTGGGATAAATAAGAATGATTAATATAGCTTTTTAACTACTCACCAATAGCTGCAAGTGTCGAGTCATGTATTAATTGGCGCTTAGTCTTAAGTTCTACGTATAGAAAAAGAAAAATCTGACTTATGACTTCCTACTAAAAACTGTTGACTCGGCATTAATTACCTCAAAACAGTTACATATCCCGTAAATCGCTGACCGTTTACTTTTGTATCCACAATATAATAATAAACACCTACCGGTACAGGTTGCCCGTTCGACCGGCCATCCCATGGCGTACCATACCCTTTTGAATGAAAGATAAGAGAACCATAACGATTAAAAACGTCGACTGTTGAGTTTTCGAAGGCAACCAGACCAACAATTTCCCAGTTATCGTTAGTTCCATCCCCATTGGGCGAAAATGCATTGGAGACCGTTAATTGGGGCGAAACTACGATGTGTGTGGTACCTGCGGTAGTGCAGCCCAGGCTGTCTGTTATTACTAACGTATAAGTTGTATCTACAGTGCCGGTTATAACAGGCTCTTTAGCATGAATATCGCCGATACCAATATTAGGTGACCATAAATAAGTAACTTTCTCATCGCTCACTGTTGGGTGCAGAGTAATGGTTTTATCTTTTAAAACATATCTTGTTTTTTCGGTAGTAAGGGCAGCGGGACCAAAAAATATTATTTTGATGGAATCAGATTGCGTATAACAGTCGCCTGAGTTGATCAGGTTATAAGTTAAAACTACCGAGCCATTCTTTTTATCGCTGGCTCCTGGCAGGTAAGTTGCATTAGATTGGTTTCCGGATTCAAATACACCATCTTTTGAGGTGGTTGACCAAAAACCGGTACCAACAGGCGCGAGTATCTTTCCGTTCAAATGTACGCTAGCATCTTGTGAACAAACATTCATTGATGATGGGCCTGCATCTATACCAGCATCCTTGCCATAGGTGATCAGCACACTTGAAGTAGAAATTGTACAATCGTCCTTACTGGTAGATGATAAGGTTATTGTAACCGAGCCCGCTGTTTTTTCTTCTGCTGTTGGAATGTAGGTTACATTATCGACCTGGGTGCTGGATGGTAAAAACTTTCCTTTGAGATTGCTTGACGACCATACCCCTGTTGAAGTACCGCCCGTTACCGAACCTGTGAGCAAAATAGAATTTATTGCCGGACAGACCAGCGAGGGGCCGTTTGCCTTTGCCACGGGCGGCTGATTTACTTGTACGGTAACTGGACTGGCATCGCTTGTGCAATTACCAACCGTTACAAATAGGTTATAGGTGCCCGAAATATCGGCAGTAGCAGGAATATTGGGATTTTGCAATGTTGATGAATAACCGTTTGGCCCGGTCCACATATATTTTGCATTAAAAACAGATGGGGTACGCAGTTGAATTGTACTACCTACACAAACAGGCGAATTACTATTAGCTACCGGAACATCGGGCTTAGGGTTAACAACTACAAAATGGTTAAAGGGAGCGCCTTCACAGCCATAAGCCATGGGAGTAATAATGTAATTGGTAGTAATTGCAGATGTGGTTGTATTTATCAGCGTTTCGTCAATTAAATTTCCGGTTCCGGTTGCAACCGGATTGCTTATACCAGCTACTACTCCCCGTTTCCATGAAAACGTAGCCACAGCCACATTTGATGTTATGGTATATCCCTGCGGTGTTTTATTACAAGCTAAAGATACGGTGTCGCTGGTAATATTAAGCTGTGGGTTAATAGTAACAATAAGCTTAAATGGCACGCCATCACAATCGCTTGTTTTATAGTTGATGGTATAAGTAACATCAACAGGAGCGTTAGTTGTATTATATAAAACTTCTCTGATCACACCTGCCGCCTGCCCTGTTACTGTGGCATTACTAATACCTGGAATAGCATCCCTGCCCCAGCTAAAAATTGTTGTCGCTGTGTTAAAATGAATAGCGTAATTGGTACTGCTGCCATAGCAGATGGTATCTATTGCAGCACTTGTAACTACCGGCGTAGGATAAACCGTAACCACATAATTTATCGTCATTCCGGTACAGCTGCCATTAAAAGGAGTTATTGCGTAAGTTGCGTTAATAGGATTAGCCGTGGTATTAATTAATACATCGGTAATTGAAGTTGATGTTTGGTTTGATACTGCCGGGTTGCTGATTCCGGCTACAGCAGCCCTGCTCCACAAAAAAGTTGCTGTGGGGATATTGGCGGTTATGGTATAATTTAACGGATTGCCGCCGCATATAAAATCAGCCGAGCCACTGGTAACATAAGGTACGGTTGTTACAACAACTGTTATTTTTTTAGGTGTGCTTACACAACTGCCAATAGCAGCCTGAACGGTAAAGAACGTACTGTTTGTTAATAACGATGTAACCAGCGAATCGCCCGTGGCCACCTGCTGCCCGGATTCATTGAACCATTGATATGTACCCACAGATCCACTTGCTTTAAGGGTTACAATGTTACCGTTACAGATGGTGATAGTATCGGCAGCAACAACCGGCGTTGGTGGAGCATTAAATACCGAAACTTTTACTGGTGTGCGGTTACTGGTTAATCCGTTTACCGTTGTCGCTACATAGTAGGTGGTTGTGGCGGTAAGTGCCGGTGTTTGAAAGGAGGCATTATCTTTAAGAGATGTGCCGCCTACAGCATCGGCATACCAATGGTAGCTGCCCCCCTGGGCTATCGCGTTAAGGGTTGCTGTAGTTCCTATACAAATATCAGCTCCTTTTGCTGTTGGCGCTGGTGGAATTGTGTTATACGTAATAATTATTGTGGCAGATTTTGGTCCACATGCCCCTGTCGGATCTACAGATAACAGGGTGAGTTTAGCAATACCTTCGTCAACCGCTGGCGTATACGTGGCATGCAGGTCGTTAACGTTCGAAAAATGCCCCGCGCCTCCAGACCATACACCTCCCGGTGCGCCGGTAACACTACCATTTAATGCAACAGGCGTGTTCACAGGCAAACTTCTGTTTGAACCCGCGCTTACAACAACGCTCTGGGCGATGGTTATTTTAAAAAATGAAAATGCCCCGGGGAACGTGCCGCTTGCGGGTATTGTATTGGTGATTGTGTAAGTGCCCGGCCGGGTATTTGCCATAGCAATCTCGCCCGTGCCTTTGCTTATAAAAACTAACCCAGCGGGAGCCACAGTAAAAACACCAGCAGAAGCGCCTGGAGCAAATATAGGCTTTTGGTTGCCTGCGTCCTGGCAAATGGGACTATCGTACATAAAATCCGGAACTGGTTTATCGGTTATGGTAATTGTAGCAATATAGCTACCAGAACATGTACCAGGACCGGTAAGTATAATTCTATAAGTACCCGGTTTACTTGCACCTATATTTATTTCGCCGGTTGTGGTGCTTATAAAAACGATGCCGGCAGGTGCGCTAAACACATCGCTCCCCGATGGATTTGTAATAGTGGGCGTTTGATTGCCTGCATTAGTGCTTATTGTACTAGTGAGGTATTGGAAAGAAGTACCATTGGCTTTTACAATAACATCAATTGGTGTACGTGAACTAACGCAGCCGCCCGATGTGCTTTGTACGTAATATGTTTTGTTGGCAAAAAGAAAGTCTGTTGTATAGGTACTACCTGTGTGTAGCAGGCTGCCACCTGCCGGTACCTCATACCACTCTATATTTTGGCCCGCGATGGTACTTGCCGATAGCGTAGCCTTTTCGCCGGGGCATATTGTAGGAGCAGGCCCCACTGATGGTACCTGCGGAGGTGGATTGATGCCGATATTTACGGGTACCAGATCACTGGAACAGCCGCTATTAGTTACCTGCACATAGTAGGTGGTTGCGGCCGTTAGTGTTGGAGTAGAATAAGAACGCCCTATCTGTTGCAGTTTTTTGCCTGCATCGTACCATGTATAATCACCATCGGGGCCTGTTGCTGTTAGGGTTACAGGATTGCCGGCGCATATACTTGTGTCATGCGCCACGGGCGATGTCATTTTTGGTAATACGGTAACTTTAACCGCGGTGCGGCTGCTGGTACATGATCCTATTGTTGTTTGAACATAGTAGGTTGTTGTACCTGTTAAAGGTGGTGTAGTAAATTCATTGCTGTTTGATAACAGATTATTATCAGTTGCGGTTTGAAACCATTGGTAGTTTCCACCTGGTGCGGTGGCGGTAAGTACGGCAGTGGTTCCGTTGCAGGTGGTTGGCGGAGTAAGTACTGATGGTGCTGCAACGGGCGCCACAACTACAACATTTACCGAACTAAGTGCGCTGGTGCATCCACCGTTAACTTCCTTTACGTAATAGGTAATATTACTTGTTAAAGCAGGAGTAGCAAAGGTTGTTGACTGTTTTAAAAAATGTTTGCCATCGGCATCTGCATACCATTGGTAGGTGCCTGGTGTTGTACTTGCAATAAGTGTTACGCTGCTATTATAACAGCCACTTACGGTTTGCACCGCCGGAGCTGTTGGTATGGGGTTCACCGTTACGGTAACAGGCACCCGAGAGCTCTGACAGTTGTTTAAGGTAGTTTGTACATAGTAGGTTGTGTTGGCTGTAAGCGCCGGCGTAGTATAATCGGGACTTGTTATCAGCGGTGTACCACCACTGGGGGTATCAAACCAATCAATTACGCCAAAAGGTACATCGGCATGTAAACTAATTACAGAACCCGAGCAAACGGTTGGGTTATTGGTAACTGTAGGGTTTTGTGGGGCAGCAGTTAATGTAGCGGTAACAGCGCTTCGCGGACTGGTACAGCCATTTACTACCGATTCTACATAGTACGTAACTGTTTTTGTTAACGAACTAATTGACCAGCTATCACCTGTATTTATAATATTTGTTGAAGTAGCTGAGGCATACCAATTATAACTAACCCCACCGCTTACAGAAAGCATAACAGGGCTGCCAAAACATCCCTGAACATTATGCGGCACCGGTCTGCTTACCGTATTTAAACTAACAGTTGCCCTAAGACCGGTACAAGCGTTAACAGTTGCTTCTACAAAATATACGGTATAGCCATTTATTGGCGGGGTATCATACGATGAACCAGTATAAAATGCAGAACCGCCTGAAGGTTGCGTATACCATTGATACGAATCTGCGGCCGAGGTTATCGTCAGATGGGCGCTGGTTCCCTGGCAAACAACCCCTCCGCCGGTAATTGTGGGTGCTCCGGGGGTAGGTGTTACATTTACCGGAATGCTGGCCTGCGTTGTGCATCCCGTTGTTTTATCGGTAACCGTAACCGTATAGGTACCTGCTTTATTAACGTAAATAACATTGGTTGTTTCACCGGTACTCCAGGCATAACTATACGGGCCAGAGCCTCCGCTTGGAGTGGCCGTCAGATCTATAGTACTACCAGCGCAAATTCCAGGCTCTGATGAAGATATAACGGCACTTAGCGTGCACGTTTGGCTGTAGCCCTGTAAGGATACAAGTAGACAAATAAATATAAGCAGACGGATCTTCATTAACCTTAGTATCTTTTAGTTGTTCAGCTCTTTTTGATAGTCAGGTAAAGGTTAGTTGATTTCCGCTACGGATTAAGCAATTGTAACCAACGATATAAGGCTCCAATCACTATTGTAAAGAAATCAAATATGAACTTTGTACGTTAATACGATAAAAATGGTTACTACAACGAGTGATTAGCTTTTCAATTTTTTTCGCTATAATTAAACCATCAATAGTAAATAGCACAAAAAAGCCCGATCAGTTATGATCAGGCTTTTTTATACCATCGCGCGAGCCCGGCTTATTTGTTTTTTGTTACCCTAACCCAATCAACCAGCATTTTTGCGTTGCCTTTTTTAATAAGCTCAACCGACGATGCGGGCATACCATTATACGGCGCAGTTATACCGTTTATTTTTGCGGGGTAAGCGCCACCCAGGGCATAATTGAGTATCAGGTGTTTTTTTGAGTCAAATGCCCATTTACCATAATTTCCGGTCATTTTTTTGTTTACCCGGAACATTAGTTTGCCGTCGTACTTAAAATTGAGCTCGTCTGGAGTCCATTCAACCGCGTAAATATGCCATTGGGTAACATCATTACCTTTTGCAAAATATTGCCTGTTCACAAACGGGGTTTCGCCACTATAACCGGGGCCATGCACTGCAGCGCTGGCCCAATCCTTTTCGCCAACCCATTCCATAATGTCAATTTCGCCACATTGTGGCCAGCTACCAGTGCCCAGCAGCCACCATGCGGGCCATAAACCTGTGCCATCGGTTAATTTTATTCTGGCCTCGGCTGTGCCATAAGAAAAATCAAATTTGCCTTCGGTGTTTATCCTGCCCGATATAAAATCAAAGTTTTGCCCATCTTTGGTTTTAAAACCCGGCATCAATTGCGGGCGTAACACCAAAGCGCCGTTTTTTGCGCCTTCGGCTGCCACTCCGGCCACGGTATAAATTGTAGCGTTGGTATCTACATACGCCTGCCGTTCGTTATTTACATGCATACCGGTAGTTTCCACATTCCACTTGCTGCGATCGAGTTGTTTGCCAGAGAAATCATCGAAAAAAACAACCTTTCCAGCTGTTGCATGTGGCTTTGCCGATTTCTTTTGGGCCATGCATACCGGCGACAGTGCGATTACACCGCAAAAAATGATTAGCAAGCTATAACTGTACCTTCTATAATTCATATATTTAATTAAGTAACGCAAGCTACTATAAACAAACTGTTTGTATTAATTTCATTTCGGATGTTTCAAGTTTGGCTGCAAAGTTCCGTTGTCAAAAATGAAATACTTGTCAACACAAAAGGATAGCCGTTTAGGCTATCCTTTTGTATATAGCTGGTCTCTAAACCCTAAACTGCATCCGATAACGAACTGAACGTAAAATCCCTTACCTTCATGGCAGGTATCAGATAACTACGATAGCTTTCTACGCTTATGCTTCGCTCCTGTTTGCCCAAAGTCTCGAGGTTATTAAGCATAATCACCGGGCTTTCATTAAACCTAAAGTTTTTAACCGGAAATTTTATCTTACCATTTTCGATATAAAATGTACCATCACGGGTAAGCCCTGTTAACAGCAACGATTGTGGATCGACCATGCGGATATACCACAGGCGCGAAACCAAAATACCTCTTTCGGTGCTTTTGATAAGGTCCTCTAAACTGGCATCCCCACCATCCATAATGATATTGCCGGGTCCGGGCAGGGGTTTAACACCTTTTTTATCGGCCCAGTAGCGGCTGTAACTTAAGTTTTTAACCACGCCATTTTCAATCCAGCTGGTTCTTTCACGTGGCAAACCATCGCCGCTCCAGGTTGAGGACGGAAGATCTGTGTTAAAAGGATCTGAGTAGATATTTACTTTAGGGTCCATCAGCTGCTCTCCTAAACGGGTGCCTCCACCTTTTTTACTCAAAAAGCTTCGCCCCTCCTCTGCACTCCGGGCATCAAAACGAAACATATTTTCTAACAGGTAGGTTGCGGCTACAGGTTCTAATATCACGGTATATTTACCAGGCTCAATAGCTTTTGCACCAGATGAACTTAAACATTTACCAGCTGCATATTTTGTAGCGGCATAAGTATCCAGCTTATTTACATCAGTAAAACCCCGTGCTGCATACCCCGATGCCGTGCCTCCTTCGTTACGGGTAGTTACAGAAAAAGTAACGTCGCTGCCCTTGTTATAAGCAAAAAGCCCTTTAGAGTTCATTATAGCATTAAAGCTGGTTGAGTTTTCCAGGAAACCTGCAGCCGTAAGTTTAGCCTCTTTAGTAACAGACAAACTTTTGGCTACCATATCGGCCCGGATATCCGGCGTTATAGCAGCAGTGTTGGCATTAAAGGTAATAGACGGTGCAAAAGTTTGCGGACCTAGCATAGGCATATATTCTGGATTGGCAGGTGCCAGCTGTGCTAACTCCTCAGAACGGCGTACTACCCTTTCCAGGGAGGCATCGTCAAACTCATCTATAGTAGCGGTACCGGCTTTTTTACCAAATACCGATGTTACAGCCAAACCTATTGTGCTTATATCGCCGGCTGTTGATACCGCGTTTAACGCTGTGCGGATGTTGCCGCCTTCGCTGCCGCTTACACTTACTTCACACTCGTCGGCTTTTGAATAGGCAAGTACCTTTTTTAGCAAAGCCTGGGCTTCTTCTTTATTTAATAATGGCATAATTCAATTATCCAATCTTTCTTTTAGTGTTGATTACATTAACTCCCTTAAACAATGCGGTGGATGCACCATGCGATACTGCGCTCGATTGGCCCGGCTGCCCTTTACCATCGTTAAAGGCACCACCTAAACGATAGTCGCGCTCATCACATACCTGCGTGCACGAGTTCCAAAACTCCTGTGTATTGGCCTGGTAAGCTACATCATTAAGCATCCCGGCAATTTTGCCCTCCTTAATTTCGTAAAACAGCTGCCCACCAAACTGGAAGTTATAACGCTGCTGATCGATAGAGAACGAACCATCGCCGATAATGTACACGCCTTTCTCTACATTTTTGATCATATCGTCAACGCTTAAAGGGGTTTTACCCGGCTGTAACGAAATATTTGGCATACGTTGAAATTGCACATCCTGCCAGCTTTGTGAATAACAGCAGCCCTGCGATTCGGTTAAGCCAATAATATGCGCCTGGTCGCGGATGGCCTGGTAGTTAACCAAAATACCATCTTTGATGGAGGGCACTGAAAAAGCTCCCTCATTAATATAGTCAACAATTAAAAGCGATCAAGTAAGGCATAGTTTTACTTGATCGCTTTTTTATTTGTACAG